>DHOU01000044.1:0-29348 GCA_002409745.1 Bacteroidales bacterium UBA5382 | reverse complement strand
GCTAATTTGCTAATCTGCTAATTTGCTAATTTGCTAATTTGCTAATTTGTTTTTCTGGAAGCGACGATCATCATGATTTCGATCGTGGAAAAGTCATCTTTCAACGCATGATATAGCGAGTCGCCCGGACGGAGCGACGCCAATCTTTTTTCCGCGAGTTCCAGCCGCTCCTCCGGCACCAGATCGGAAGCACGTAACTCTCCCGTCTCCACAAACTTGGCAAGATGCGTCCCGACGGTCGAAACCGCTAACTTGCGCTCGGTGGCGATTTCCTGTATCGTACGCCCCGACAGATACATTTCCAACGTAATACGCCCGCTCCCCCCTTTAGGCTTTTTCGTCTTTTCCGTTTTTTTCTTCTTCGACGAAGACTCTTTCTTCGCCATACGCGATTCAAGATGATGCTTTTCGCAATATTGCCCGATAACAGACAAAAACGCAGAGCCGTACTTCTCCACTTTGGCCGGCCCGAAGCCACTGATTTGAAGCAACTCGTCTTCATTTTGCGGCAAATATTCCGCCATCTCGTACAGGGTCTTGCTCGCGGCCACCATGTAAATGGGCAAATCGAGCGGCTCGCAAATCTTGTTCCGCTCTTCCGCCAACAGATAATACAGTTCGGGGAACGACAAATCGGATTTTGTCGTCTTCGCGGCAGCATATGCATTCACCTTGAAATCGGGAAGCTTGAACCGGTTTTTCGCATCAAAATACGCATCGATACTCGCATCCTCCTTCAAACGGGCGAGCAAATGCTTCTTCAACATCAGCTCCGAAAAAATATCTTGAACCGCTTCATTATATTCTTCGGCATGTGCTCGACTGTCGGTCACGGCGGGCGAGTGGCGCAACGCGTCCTCCAAATGCCGCAGTTTCGGCGAAAAGAATGCCTCGGATGCCTCCAGCCGGGCAAGCAAATACGCTTCGTCGACAGGTTCTTGCCGGAAGATAAAACGCAATTGCGTCTGGAACTTTACCGCCACCGCCTGTATCTCCCCCAACTCTTTCCGCAGGCTTTCGACATAAGTACCCGTTTCTTCGTTAAACGACTTCTGCGCCTCGCGGATCTTCGTCACCAACCGGTCGCTTAACGAAAGGACAAATGAAAAATCAAAGACGGAAAGCAGCAGGTCGAGGCGGTAGTTTTTCCGTGATTCGTCGAGCTGTTTTTCCAATAAGCCGCCCGATTGCTTCAGATTTCCGTATTCGACAATCCGGCGATTCGTATGAATACTCTCCGGATGGATTTTACTCAGTAATACAACGCCCTCCAACGAACGGCATCGGCTTAAGGCCACATAAACCTGTCCGGGGGCGAACGCCTGTCCGGCATCGATAACCGCTTTATCGAAGGTCAGGCCCTGGCTTTTGTGTATCGTAATCGCCCATGCCAACCGCAACGGATACTGTTTGAAACGCCCGGCCACCTTCTCTTCGATTTGCTTTGTCGACGGGTCGGCCGTATAGCGTATATCTTCCCACACGGCAGGCTCGACGTCAATAAGTTCGTCTTCCCCGCAACGCACCGTAATACGGTCGTCGTCAATCGTATCCACGACCCCGATCTTCCCGTTGAAAAAGCGCCGGGGCATTTCGGTATCGTTTTTCAGAAACATCACTTTCGCTCCGATTTTCAATTCGAGCCGTTGCTCCGTCGGAAAACTCTTTTCGGGATACGCGCCCTCTATTTCGGCGTCGAAAATATACGTCTTCCCTTTGATTTTTGCCAGTTCTTCCGAATTAATAAGATCGGCTTTATAATTATGCGTCGTCAGGGTAATATAATTGTCCTCTTCCGGCGGCACAAACGACGGATCATAGCGACGCTCCAGCGCCTGAAGGCTTTCGGCGCACAAGCTATCGTTGCGCACCTCATTCAGGATACGGATAAAATCTGCGTTCGTTTGACGGTAAATCTTCTCAAACTCGATATATACCGGTGGCCGTTGGGCGATAACCAAACTATGAAAAAAATAAGGGCTTGGATAGAATTGCGACAATAGTTCCCATTCGTCGTCTTTCACTACGGGTGAGAGCTGGAACATGTCGCCGATAAAAATCACCTGTACGCCCCCGAAAGGTTCGTTCGGGCGATAACGGTAATAGCGCAGGGTATGGTCGATGGCGTCGAGCAGGTCGGCGCGCACCATACTGATCTCATCAATCACCAACAACTCCAACTCTTGCAGAATCCGCCGCCGTTGCGAACGCATGCGCGCTTTGGCGATGAGGTCTTTTTTTCCTTCCGGGGTAGGAAAGAATGGCGACAAAGGCAGTTGGAAGAAAGAATGAATAGTCGTTCCCCCGGCATTGATCGCCGCGACGCCTGTGGGAGCGACCACCGCCATTTGTTTGCCGGAAGCCTCTTTCAGCCGGTGCAGGAACGTTGTTTTCCCTGTCCCGGCTTTTCCCGTGATAAATAAATTACGATTGGTATGAAGCGCAAAATCGAACGCTATTTGATTATTGTCCATTGATACAAAATTTTGCCGACCTCTTCTATGGATATCGGAAGAAGAAAAACAAAAATACTGGAAATATGCGACGATTCAAAATTACGAAACAAGTAAATCGCTATTACTGAATGATACCGTAACTGGAAATTAATAGGCCTACCACTTCGGAATAGTTGCCTTGCCCCGAACGGATCTTATTGGTTTTCAGATATGCGTCATACATTTTATCTTGAGCACCGGACAGCGACTCGTCCCGCACCGCAAGCCAATGCTCCCTATTCCGCTCCATATCGGCCATAATTTCAGGGCGGATGGACGAAACCATCGATTGATAGTCATCGGGAAGGAACCTGCGCACATCGCCCAACACATACCGAAGCGCCGATGCGTAAGCGCTGTACCGGATTTTATCGTTATTGCTGCCGGCACAAACGATAAAAGCATATAAGTTTGCTTCCGATTCGGGTGCGATGCCAAACTGATGCGCCATTTCATGTGCCAACGTAAACGGATACGTAAAATTCAGGCTATAGTTATTCACATGAATTTCATTGAAAAACGGGCCAAAATATCCCGAAACGCCTGTTTTCGAATATACCGGCTCGAACATCATCGGCTTCACTCTTCTTTTGCCGTTTGGATAAGGCGTTTTTAGCGCCGGATGCAACAACCGGTACGACTGTTCAATCTCACGGCGGATATCCTCCTTATCCATATTGCTGCAATCCACATACTGGCGGTTGGCATCATCAATGAACCGGACGGCAAAGGTTTTAAGACTTTCCTCTTCGAACTTTATCTCCTGCACATGGCACCGGTTGTAGAAATCTTTCCGGAAATAAGCGATTCCCCAGGAAAGATAAAACCACGCGACAATAATGGCTACAAAACGGATAAAAGAAAAAAGAAAGGCTGAAAATGTGATTTTACGGATGACGGCAAAAACGATCAGCTTTATCAGCAGCAGCGATGCCACGATTAAAAACACGTCATACAAAGAAAAAGGTAAAAGGCCTGAAACAAACGACAGCATGGAGGCGACAACCGGATAAACCGTCTGCATATATCTTTCGGAAAGCGCCGTGCTGCAACTGAAAATAAAGATCGTTGCAACCAATACGCCCACGATGCTCAACAAAAGAATTAATTTTCGCTTTTGCATTTTGCTGTTAAAATTTTTTTCTGTTGTTTCCAATATTTCAGATTCTTTTTTCCCTTCTGCATCGGGCAGGAACTCAAAAAGTTTACTATTGGATTTTCTAATCGCCAAAGATACGTCTTTCCGTCAAAATACAACCTGCTTTTATAACGTATTCCCGCTTTCAAAACAACGCCATTTCTACAACGTCCTTTACGGACAACGGCAATGGGACAATCTTGCCCTCTACGTGATCGGCTATTGGAATCCAGAAAGTTATGCCATTCCATCCCAAACGACAAGCAGCCGTTTTGCTGGAAAGGGATTGCAACGGATGATCGTTTGGAATCATTCGTTTCTTAATCGACATACGTTTCCCTCAGTACCGCTTTTAGTTTTCCGATTTCGGAGTTTTTCAAAGCCGTGAAAATTTTGATTATCCTCTCCTTGTCTATAGTTCGTATCTGATCCAATGCGACCCATCCTTTTGTATCAATATGCTTTATCATTACTCTGGTCGGATAAGATTTTGAAGAACTCGTTATCGGGGCAATAACAATCGTGCGCAAGTGTTTATTCATTTCATTCGGCGAAACGACCACACACGGGCGGGTCTTTTTCATTTCACTTCCAATTGTCGGATCTAAGTTGACAAGCACAATATCATATTGATTTATTTCCATTCTTCAAAAGTTTCATCATCAAAAAAATCCTCTATGAGCAAGTCGTCATCTCCGTTTTCATGCATCGCTTTAAATGATTTCTCCCAATCTCGACGGGGCTTATTTTTCGGTTTCAATACGATATGACTATCCTCAAGGATTAACTCAAGCTTATCTCCAATAGCATACTTATCCAAAACCATTTTAGGAAGCCGAATTCCTTTTGAATTACCTATTTTTATCACGGAAATATCCATATCCTTTATTTTATTGTTCTCACAAAGTAATAACTTTTAGGTGAGATATGCAAAAGGTTCAACACTTTTGTGCCTCAGTAATTTTTTATACCCTCATTTTTTTGTACTTTTGAACAATTTTTCGGGAAACAACCTTTCCGAAGCGATTAAATATTTCATAGAATGAACATTTCATACAATTGGCTGAAAGATTATCTACAGTTTAGCCTGTCCCCGCAAGAAACAGCCGATGCGCTTACTTCCATCGGCTTGGAAACAGGAAGCGTAGAGGAAATACAAATCATTAAAGGAGGCCTGGAAGGGTTGGTTATCGGCGAGGTGCTGACCTGCACGCCACACCCCAACTCCGACCATTTGCATTTGACCACCGTCGAGGTGGGCGGTGACGAACCGCTACGCATCGTCTGCGGAGCGCCTAACGTAGCCGCCGGACAAAAAGTCGTAGTGGCAACCATTGGTACGGTTTTGTATTCCGGCGATGAATCGTTCACTATTAAACGTTCCAAAATACGTGGCGAAGAATCGTTCGGCATGATTTGCGCTGAAGATGAAATCGGTATCGGCAACTCCCACGACGGCATCATCGTTCTTCCCGGGGACGCACCCGTCGGAATGCCGGCCAAAGAATATTATAACGTTAAAAGCGATTTTGTACTGGAAGTAGATATTACGCCCAACCGTGTCGATGCCGCATCGCATTACGGCGTGGCGCGCGACCTGGCGGCCTGGCTCAGACAAGCGGGAAAACCCTATACGCTTACTCCGCCCTCTGTCGAGGCTTTTCAGATCGACCGGAAAGAAGGAGGTATCGACGTAACCGTTGAGAATACGGAAGCCTGTCCCCGCTACTCCGCCCTGACCATTCGCGGCGTGGAAGTGAAAGAAAGTCCCGATTGGCTGAAAGATAAGTTGACCGTTATCGGTTTGCGCCCTATCAACAATGTGGTGGATATTACAAACTTTGTCCTCCATGAAACGGGACATCCCATGCATGCTTTCGATGCGGCTTACATCCCGTCCGGTAAAGTGTCGGTACGCACCTTACCCGACAAAACGCCGTTCGTTACGCTCGACGGGCAACAACTCGAATTAAGCGATCAGGACCTGATGATTTGCAACGAAACGGAAGGCTTATGTATTGCCGGCGTTTTCGGAGGCCTGCGCTCGGGAGTGACGGAAGCGACGAAAGATGTTTTTCTGGAATCGGCTTATTTCCATCCGACCTGGGTACGGAAAACCGCCCGCCGGCACGGACTGAGCACCGACTCGTCGTTCCGTTTCGAACGCGGCGCCGACCCCAATAATACCATCTTCGTATTAAAACGGGCAGCCTTGCTGATTAAAGAACTTGCCGGCGGAACTATTGAAGGCGACATAAGGGACGCGTATCCCTCCGTCATAGAAAAGCCGAAGGTGGCTCTCAGCTATCAAAAGACCTGTTCGCTCATCGGAAAAGAAATACCGAAAGAAACGATAAAAAGTATTCTGAACAGTCTCGAAATAGAGATTGAAGAAGAGACCGGCGATGCGCTGACTCTTCGCATTCCGACTTATCGGGTGGACGTCTTACGCGATGTGGATGTGGTGGAAGACATTTTGCGTATCTACGGATATAATAATATAGAAATAGGAACATCTCTCAAAGGAAATCTTTCCTTCGAAACGCCTACCGACCGGGCAAACGCTTTACAGGCATTGATTTCGGAGCAACTTACCGCGAACGGGTTCCACGAAGTCATGAATAACTCACTGACTAAAAGAGCCTACTACGAAAACAATGCATTATATCCTTTGCAGGAATGCGTCGCATTAATCAATCCGCTCAGCAACGATCTCAGTGTCATGCGCCGGACATTGCTGTACGGAGGGTTGGAAAATATCGCTTATAACCGGAACCGGAAGAATAATGACCTGCGCTTGTATGAGTTCGGGAATTGTTATCGTTTCGATACCGGCAAAAGAAATGGCGATAAACTAACACTGGCAGAATATGAAGAAGAAACGCATCTCGGTTTATGGATATGCGGAAAACGAACCCGTAAAAATTGGGAGGCAGCAGAAGAGGACGGTTCGGCCTACGAACTGAAAGCATACGTCGAAAACAGTTTGAAAAGATTGGGACTGTCGCACCAACGCCTTGTTTTCGAACCGTTCCATTCCGATATCTTTTCTTCGGGAATACGTATTTCCACCCATGCCCGAAACATCGGTCAATTCGGTATTGTGACGCGCAAGTTGCGAAAGGACTTCGATATCGACAGCGAGGTATATTATGCCGAATTAAACTGGAACGCGATTCTTAAAGAAACGGCTAATCACGAAGTTCAATTTACCGAGATTCCCCGCTATCCTGCCGTAAGCCGCGATTTGGCCTTACTGGTGGACAAAGACGTGACTTTCGCACAAATCGAAAATATCGCTCGTAAATCGGAGAAAAAACTGTTGAAAGAGATTTCGCTTTTCGACGTATATGAAGGTAAAAACCTTCCGGCCGACAAAAAATCGTATGCCGTCAACTTTGTATTGCAAGACAACGAGAAGACATTAAACGACAAGCAAATCGATGCCGTGATGAAGAAAATACAATTGAATCTGGAGAAAGAGGTCGGGGCGGCATTGAGGTGATAAAATTAGAGATTAGAGGTTGGAGATTAGAGATTAGAAATAAGTACAACTCAAACAAACAATATGGGCAGAGCATTTGAATATCGTAAAGCAAGAAAAATGAAACGCTGGGGAAACATGGCCCGCGTGTTCACGAAAATAGGGAAAGAAATTACCATCGCCGTAAAATCAGGAGGCCCGGAAGCGGAAACAAATCCACGTCTACGCATGCTCATTCAGCAGGCTAAAAAAGAGAATATGCCTAAAGAGAACATCGAAAGGGCTATCAAAAAGGCAACCGACAAAGATGCTTCCGATTACAAGGAAATGATTTACGAGGGATACGGTCCTTATGGAATCGCTATTGTAGTAGAAACGGCAACCGATAACCCTACTCGTACAGTGGCAAACGTTCGCAGTTATTTTAACAAACATGGAGGATCTCTCGGCACTACCGGAAGCCTCGAATTTATGTTCGATCACAAATGTGTTTTCCGGGTGGCTGAAAAAGACGACATTTCTCTGGAAGATATGGAATTGGAACTCATCGATTATGGTGTGGACGAAGTACATCCCGATGAGGACGAGATTGTTATTTACGGAGAATTTAAATCATATTCCGACATCCAATCTTATCTGGAAGAGAACGGCTTTGACATCCATTCGGCGGAGTTCGAACGCATTCCGCATGACACGAAACCGTTAAATGATGAGCAACGGGCGCAAATAGAGAAATTGATCGAGAAATTCGAAGATGATGACGATGTACAGAACGTATTCCACAACATGGAAGAGACGGAGGATTGATGAGAGATTGAATAAAGATTGATAGAAGATTGAAAAGTAGCGCACAGCAGAATCGAACTGCTATTGCCTGCGTGAGAAGCAGGATTCCTAACCGTTAGAAGAGTGCGCCTCTTTATAATCAGATCGCAAAGATACGGATTCTTTCGGTACGTTGTTATCCGAAAGAACCGTTTTTTTCAATTGTCTTGGTCATAATACGCATCCAAAGCTTCTTTTGCGGCAACAAAAGAACTTTTCCGTGCAGAAAGAACATCGGCTTCCAATTTCGGCATCAAGCTTTCAATAAAAGGATTACGATAAAAATCGTTTTTAAGCCGCTCGTTGATCGTTTCATACATCCAATATTTGGATTGTTCATTACGCTTCCGGTCGAAATAGCCGCTTTCCTTTACGAAATCGATAAAACGATGAACCATATTCCACACCTCTTTTATTCCTATCTTGTAATACCCTGAATAAGTCAAGACCTCAGGACTCCATCCCGACTCGGAAAGAGGATATAAGTGCAACGCATTTTTGAAGTGGCGGGCGGCCATTTTAGCCTTGTCGATATTATCTCCATCCGCTTTATTGATAATAATGCCATCGGCCATCTCCATAATACCCCGTTTTATGCCCTGCAATTCGTCTCCCGTACCCGCTAATTGAATGAGCAGGAAGAAATCGACCATGGAATGAACGGCCGTTTCGGATTGGCCTACACCTACCGTCTCTACAAAAATATAATCGAATCCGGCCGCTTCACAAAGAATAATGGTTTCACGGGTTTTACGCGCTACGCCGCCTAACGAACCGGCAGAGGGAGAAGGGCGGATAAATGCATTTTTATCTACCGATAACTTTTCCATCCGGGTTTTATCACCCAAAATGCTCCCTTTGGACCGCTCGCTTGAGGGATCTATGGCAAGGACGGCTAATCTATGTCCCTGTTCGATAAGATGCATTCCGAAAGCATCGATGGAGGTACTTTTTCCGGAACCGGGCACGCCGGTAATTCCCACACGGATAGACTTGCCGGAAGCAGGCAGACACTTCTCAATGATTGCCTGAGCGACAACCTGATGTTCGGGCTTGGAACTTTCCACAAGAGTCACCGCCTGGCTCAACACGGCAATATCTCCTTTAAGAATACCCTCGGCATATTCTTGTGCCGTGTAAATCTTACGATAATCTTTCCGGACTTGTCGCAGATAAGGATTGATACTCGGAGGGCGGGTTATGCCTTTATTTACATTCAGCCCTAAATATTTTGAATCATTTTCAGGATGATGATGGGCCATTTATTTTATCGCCTTTTAGGGATTACATTTCCTTTGATCGTGAGTACATATACCGTATCGGGTACATTGGTATATACCGTAATGGTTTTATTAAATGTTCCGGGACGCGCGGTAGTGGAATATTTGGCTGTTATTTCTCCGTCTTTTCCGGGTAAAACCGGCTCTTTCGTATATCCGGGTGTCGTACATCCGCAAGAGGCCGATACACGTTGAATAATTAAAGGACTTTTACCCGTATTGGTAAATGCAAACCGCGTAGTGACCGCTCCTATTTCTTCTTTAATCGAACCGAAATCATGAACAATATTTTTAAATTTAACTTCGGGCGCCGATTGCGCAAAACCAATGCTTAATCCTATTATACCAAAGAGCACTGCTAAACAAATCTTCTTCATATTATATATACCTATTTTGTTTCTTTTCTTATATGTTGTTTACGATGTTAATATAACAATTTAGTTTAAGGAGGGTTTTTATTTTAACGTTATTTCCGCTTTACTAAAATCAGATGAGAAAAGACGTTCCTCTCTATCCGTAATTTTCGGGGGATCGAATCGCGACAAAGATTTCAAGTCGTTGAAATATACATTCGCCAGGCTCTCCCAGCTTAAATCGCCCACAGATCGATATCCGGCCGATTGCATTTTTCGCCTAAGTTCTTCATCCTCTAACAATCGTTGAATGTGAATAATATAATCCTCAGCCTGATTCGGTTCACATAAGAAACCGTTCTGTCCGTTATCCACCAGCGATTGTGATCCTCCGCCACGCGCAATCACCGGCACACACCCGCAAGCCATCGCTTCGACCACCACATTCCCATACGTTTCGGATATGGAAGGAAAGATAAAAACATCGCAGGAGGCATATAACGTCGCCAACTTCCGATGATCTATAAAGCCCGTAAAAACAGCATCTTTCATACGTTCCCGGGCTTCCGCCTCCGCAACGCCGTTACCGGCGATGACAAAATTCACTTTCCATCCTTTCGCTCGGACCAGATCATAAATATCGAACAACGTTTCCAGATTCTTTTCCCATACGAGGCGCGAAGCAAAAAGAATGCACGGATAATCGTTCCCCGTAAGTTTTTTCATAAAACTCCTGTCTCGTTTTGACGGATTAAACAACGCCGTATCCAATCCGCGTTGCCACAATTTCAACCGTTTTTTTTCAATGCCGAAAGAAACTAATTCGTCTATAATCTGCCGGGTAGGAACATATACAAGGGTACAGGCATTGTAAAATTTCAAATACCATTTTTTGATCAATGACTCTGCCGGACGAATGAGAAAAGGAACATATTTGAAATAATACCTCATGTAAGATATGAAATGGGTATGATAAACCGATAAAACGGGAATTCCTCTTTTCTTGGCATAATCCAACGCAAAAAAACCAAGAGGAGAAGGAGTGGAAATATGAATGACGTCCGGCTCGAACTTCGAAAGCGCAAACCAGAGCCTGATCTTGGCCAGTCTCGGTAAAGCGGCTTTATAGCTTATATTTAAAGGAATCGTAATAGCAGGTACTTTTACGACCTTATGGGGAAAAGAATGCTTGGGGGGAGTGCCGCAAAAAAACAGATATTCAAACCCTTCCGGGGGAATTCGATCAATCAGTTGATACATTGTTTTTATCGCCCCGTCAAAATCCCGGATCAAGATATCGGCAAAAAAAGCGACTTTTATAGTTTTATGTTCCAAATGCTCCATTCTTTTATATTCGTTATCCCATAAAGGGTCCCTGATCATAATTTGTTCTACGCATATTATGAAGAATGGGTATGCAAAGATAAATTTTTTAGTCGAATGCCGAAAATTGAAACTCTATAAAATTCTCTTCTTCTATTTCTCAACCCGGACACGCATTCCTGCCGTATGAGCGGTAAATTCCGGCGCATAGAGACATTGTATCGTTGCAATGCCATTTGAATAATCTCCCGTACGCGTCACATAAGCGGCATATTCCAACACATAAACACCCCGGGAAAGATGATCGAAATAGAAATTCGTGGAAGCATCCTTTGTTGCCTGATAATAGATCGTTGCGCCTTGCCAACGTACTCCCGAAATTTGCTCGACAGGTTCGAGGAAAGCGCCCCGCATATCTTTCAGATGCACAAACTCGATATCCCTGTCGGTACGCACGGTCAACCGGACGACCACTTTGTCGCCGATCTTTAACGGACGGCTTTCATTCACCTCGACCAGTTTCGTACCCGAAGCGTCCGTTTGCTCCGTGAACAAACGCTTTTCCACGTCGAGCGAAGCGTCCGTCGTTACAATCTTATCCAACTCTTCGAAATATTGGCGGTATAAGGCGCCCCAAACCGGCTGATTGCCTTGATGGATGACTTTGGCCTGCCCCATTTCCGGACGTATTTCCGACCGATTCCAAACCTTCTTAAAATAGCCCGTACCCGCCTCTTTGCTGTCCGGCTCTACGACCTCTCCCCCTAAAACCACCGTGGCGGCCGTCCCTGCATCGGAAGAAAACCAGTCGTTTCCGGTACTTAACAAGGCATACACGGCGTCCATCGTGGCATGCGTCGATTCCCACTGCTGCGTCTGTTTCTGCTTGAGCAGCCATCGCTTCATTCCATCCATTTCGGACGGTTTTGCGCCGCCCAATTGAAAAGCCTCCATAATAAAAGTGTGTACGGATACGGTCGATTGGGACATAAACACACGACTGCGATTATTCGCCCAAAACATGCCTTGCTCCACATCTGTCGTCGCATGCTCCCGATACGACCGGAGGATATCGTTCACCACGGATGCGTTCCCTTTCCGATGCATAATTTGTGCGATGATAGCCCGTTCATACAGTCCGTAGCGGGTCCAATTTTTTTCGAGAACAGAGGTATAGAAATCTGTCATTTGCGTCAAAGCATCGCTTACGGGATACTGGGGATAAGCCGAACGCACGTACAAATATTCCAAATCATATACCGGTATGGTTTGTATTTTGCGCCAATCGCGGTTTCCTTTCTTCAATTCTTCAAAGCGGCTGAGCGCTTCGGAATCGATGTACGACACCGCTTTTGCCTGCATAGAGCGAATGTCGTCGGTAATCGTTCCTGCTTCCAATTTTTTTAACTGATCGAAGCCATATAGAATATAATGAGTGATGGTTACATCCGGCCGGAACCCTTTAAACCAACTCCACCCGCCTTGCGAGGCCTGTAAATCTTTAAGTTTGTCGATGGCGGCGTTCGTAAGCATCGTCGAGCGGTTGAGATCGAACAACAACGACAATTTCTGCTTCTGCTCCGATTCGTTTTTCGCCTCCAATACCCATGGCGTTTCTTCCAGCAACACGTTTTTCAACTCCTCGTTTTTTTCGAGATTCGATAAAAAAGTATCCGCATCGCCACCCTGTTTCTTCCACGCATCAATCATCCTTGCCACATTGGGATAGGCTTGGGAAATATGATATCCCAACGTGTTGGCGTAATACGAGGCGAACCAGCTCACGGCATTATCGCTTTGCGGATTACTGAGCACCGGCAACGCCTGCACGGCATACCAAGCAGGATTAGAAGCGAACTCCAGTGTCAGGCGATACTCTTCGGCGCTGCCGGAAGTCTTATGGACCAATTGATCCATCGAAAATTCTTTCGTCTCATTGCCATTCACATCCAAACGCAGGCTTTCCGTGACCATCATACGGTTCGGAAGCACCGGCAGCGCATGTTGCTCGCCGTCGCTGAATGCATCGCTCCGGGCGACAATCCGCACGCCGATGATATCAATATCCGACGGAACATCGAATGTCCACGCCGCATCGGACGAAACATCCTTGGCCAAAGAGAACGGCTGGGACTGATTTTCCACACCTTTGTCCTTTATCACTTCATCGGTTACCGGGTCGAAAAATTCTAATGTTACCGTACCGTTTATCGTTTCACTGGACAGGTTCGAAATCTTCGTTGAGATACTTGTCCGGTCGCCATGACGAAGGAAACGCGGCATATTGGGTGTAACCATCAGTTCTTTCTGCGATACGGCGAAAGCTTCGGCGCTGCCCGTATTCAGGTTCTTGTCATGCGCCAGCACCCGGAAGCGCCAGCGGGTATTGCTTTCGGGAACCGTGAACGCGATTTGCGTCTCTCCTTTTTCATTGGTTCGCAACTGCGGATAGAAGAACGCCGTTTCATCGAACCGGCGGCGTATTTGAACAGCCGCGTTTTCGTCCTGTAGGCCGGCAGCACCGTCTTGAACGGTCTCTTGCGTGCTAAATGCCGCTACATCCGCCACCGAAACCGCTATTTGATTATGAGATTGCAGACTCGGAGTCTCTCCGGCAAGTGAACTTTCCTCCATAGCAGAAAAGGTAACAGACTTGGCGCTACGAAGCATTGCAATATTATAACCACCTCTCATCAACAACCCAAACCAATTAAAAACATCGAACTCGAACGCTTTTATAGGATTAGAGTCTACCGTCGAATTCCACTGAGCCGTTTCTTGTCCGAAAGAAGCGTTTCGATAGACGGCAGGAGCGGGCACAGAAAGATTGGACGGGAACGTTGATAAGTTCCAGTTGACGGAAGGAAAAATTTTATCCAGCGAAAAGTCATACATCGAAGCCAGCACCTCCGCGACGGCGGGATTCCCGGCATTGTCTTTCACCGTAAGGCGCCATTCTTCCTGCGACCCGGGACGGATTTTATCGCGAAAGACATCCAAAGACACTTTCAACTCTTTTTTCTCTTGCCGCGACTCTATTTCCGTCCGATGCGTATAAAACTTTTCTTTTTTCACATACGAAAGTATCAGCGTCGCTTGCTTGCCGTACGATGCTTTATAAGGCAATGAAAACAACCGGTTTTCATTATTTAAAACGATCCACTTGCGCTCGAGAAGCGTATTTTCCTTCCACAATTCGTAGAGGACATGGACGTTCTCATCGGAAACGCCTAAGATGACTTCGGCCTTTTCATCCGCTCCGAACGTACCGTTTTTTACAATAAACCAGTCATTCGTTTGGATAGGCGGGCGGGCGTCCGCATAGGAATACAGCACGAAGCTGTTCTCCGCATTCACTTCATTGCCCCGATCATCTTTCGATTTGAGAACGAGTTTATATTTTCCGGAAGGAATATCCTTGAGTTTATTCTTCAACTCTTTTTGTTCACCCGTAACGAAACGGCCTTCCCCTATTTGCGTATCAATAGAATCGTTCTCTTGCAAGGAAAACAATTGATAGGTTCCTTCCGCCGAAATATCGTTTCCATCCAGGTTTTTGGCGGAAATATTCAACTTGTTGTCGCTGTTTTTTTCTACTTTATCGGAAATATCGGCTTGCAATATCATCGAAACATCGCCTACCGCCACGGTATACGTTCCTGTTTGCGTTTCTCCATTCACATCCGTTACGGAGGCCTCTACGCGGAACGAATAGGCAGGGCGCAAAAGCGTATTGCCGGCATCGGTCTTTTGCGGAGTAAACGTTATTTCAAAGGCGCCGTTATCATCTGTCTGCGTCACTCCTTCGGCAAAGTGATCGGCAGGACGTCCCCAATTTCCCCACCATAATTGTTGGCGGGAAACGTGATACGCCACCTCGGCACGTTGTAATTTTATGCCTGAGAAGTTCTGCGCAGCACCTTTCAACGTCACTTGTTCATTGAACTTATACGTCTTATCGATTTTATCGAACGTAACTTCAAAGGTAGGACGTTTATACTCTTCGACTCTGAAAGGAACGCGCCCATGGTCCGTTTCGATAAAGAACGAGCCCGTTAACACCCCCTGAGGTAACACAAACTCGCCAGCCACGGAGCCGTATTCATTCGTAGTCAATGTTTGTTTGCCCTGTTCCTGACGGTTCGTATCGTATAAGATGAAATCATACGGTTTGCCGGATACGAGTTTCGCCTCTTTATCTCCGGATGAACGGGCAATCGCCTTGAAATGGACTGTTTGTCCGGGACGATAAATGCTTCTATCGGTGAAAATATCGATAATGGTTTGCGGCGTGGTTTCCGCTATGTCTTCCGAAAAATAATAACCGGCAGACGGCAGGCGGCTCAATTGAGACCCGCGATCTCCGTCGACAACAGCTTGATAAAAGACATCGTAATTGGGAATATCTTTTTGATAAACGGCCAAACCTTCCTCATCAGCAAGAATGGTTTTGACAAGAGTCAACGATGAATTGTTCCAGTTTCCAGGCAGTTTATAAATATTGATTTTCGCATTTTTCACAGGTTTGCCGGTCGATCGGTTAACGACGAAGAACTCGTAACGATCTTTTTTTAAAGATCGGCCGAAAGCGGCTAAATCGGAAACGGAAAAATAGAAATCATGCCCGTTAGAACGATTATCGACTTGTTTATTCGCCGCCTCGAATTCCAATTTATAGGCTCCCGGTTCCTTTATATCGATGGAAAATGCCGTTTTACCTGTTAAATAGACCTCTTCGGGAGGCAATGGAACAGATATTTCCTTTACAAACGTTTTCTTCCCGTTTTTCTTCAAATTCTCATTATACCGGTCAAAAACAGGCATTTCCACCCGATAGAGCATGGCTTTTAACGAGGACAGATTTTGATAGGTCAAGTTTAATTTTTTTTCGCTTTCAGGCGTATAGGTATTCTCCCCGGCAAGCGAGAAAGAGGGTTGGGTAAGAGCCGATAATTTACTTTTTAATAAAGTGATACGCTCATATCGGGGAAAGGCGTCAATGTATTTTCGCAACAATTCATAGAGTTTTTTCCGGGCATCCTTTTCTCTCCGGATATTATCGACCTCCGCTCCCGGAATATCGGCAGAGAATAACTTCGCCTGATAGATATCCGCCATCTTATCGACAATTTCCACGCTGAAATCCTGATGCTCCCATTTCCGGACCATCTTTTCGAGCGAAAGAAGCGCATAGTTTTCGTAAGCAGAATACAATTTTCTCAGATAATCCGTTTTCTCCAATTCGATGAGGACGGTCGACTGCTCCAATCCCCTTGCAAACAACGACGAGAGCAATCTGCGGTACATTTCCAACGCCCACAGGTTATATTCCTCCGGTTGGGGGTTAAAAGGCAGCTCGACAAACTCTTCCAAGGGCGCGAACAACGATTCCTGTGTGATGTGTTTCCGCGCTAACGACCGGCTTAAATCGTCATCCTCCTCCACTTGCGGGAACAACTCGATGGCGCGCTTTGCCAAAAAGTCATACATCGTCGGGAAGAAACGGCGGGAATCCTTTCCCAATTCTATGACGGCGGCATAGTCTTCGACTTTCACTTTCAGCAACTCGTCTGCCGGGGCGACCGACTTCGCCACATGCTCTACAGCCTTATCGTAAAAGATATTTTTCGTCCATTCATTCATATCCCCGGGAACAAAGCCCGATAGTTGCGTACGCTGATCAATGTTCCAGCGATCGTTCTGATAATATTGGAGATACAATTCACCTAACATGGAATGCAGGACGGATTGCTCTATCGGATCGGAACTTTTCGAAAGCATTTCGTTCAAATGAACGAAGACCAGCGTATCTTTTTGGCTATCCAATACACTGTCGTATTTCCCCTGATGAATAAGGGCCTTGATGACTTGCGGGCTGTTTTTGTCGGCAATCGCCTGACGTAATATCTTATTAACTTCGGCGGAAGCGGATTGGGGTAGCGATTTTTTTTCGTATGCAGCTACCGCCTGCCATTGGGTTTCATAATTTTTTGTCGTCTGTTTCATTTGTGCAGAAATACTAAAAGCGTATGCAAACACTATGCAAAGGAAAAAACATCTTCTCATGTCGTATGCTGTTTTAAACTGTTGGTGCATTATCTTCTGATAAACAAATCACAGGCCAATTAGTTGAAAAAAAAATAAAATGAAAAGCCGGTTCGAAAACTCTCCGAGCCGGCTTCCGGTTTGATCTCTTTTACTGTTTTCGTTCAAAAAAACCTATCCGGCCGCAGGAGCCACAACCTCTACCGCGAAAGTGGCGCTGTTCTTCTTATCTTTATCGGTTACCGTAATTTCGGTTGTTCCGGCTTTCACGCCGGTTACGGTAATCTTGGCATCCGTAACCGTTGCGGTGGCTACCGTCTTATCTTTCGGTTCGGCAGCATAAGGAGCTTCGCCTCCGGCAACCGTAACTTCAACGGTCTTACCCTCCTCCAATTTCTCTACTTTGGCAGGAGTAAATTTCAGTACGGCAGCATCTTTCACCGTTACCGAAAGTGTTGCGCTGTTATTATCCTTATCTTTCACTGTGAAAGTAGCTTTTCCGGCTTTTACTCCTTTTACGCTAATTTTACTTCCGCTCACCGTTAATTCGGCGGTTGTTTTATCCGTCGGGGTTACTGTGTAGGGAGAAGTTCCTCCGCTAACGGCTACATCGACGGTTTTGGCTATTTCTACTTCTACAGAACTTGGATTAAGAGTCAGATTTTTCTTATCATCTTCTTTTTCACAAGACGCAACGAACAAACATACGAGCATTACACTCAACAAATAACTTAATTTTTTCATAAATCTACGTATTCTTTAAATTAATAATTGGTTTATGTCGAAGCGCGATTTTCGAGATCACATAAAAAATACGACGCTTACGGATATATTGATGCCACAAACCTTCTAATTGCTGCAATAAGTAGATGTTTTAACTTTTTTTTTAAATACATTGGATGATTTGTTCTACCGACAAACGAAATTTCGGTGTACGGGGGGATTCTCCCTGTCCCTCTGTCCCCCCCGTCCCCTTGTCTCTCTGTCCCCCCGTCCCTTTGTCTCTCTGTCCCCTTGTCTCCCTGTCTCGCTGTTTCCTATCACGGCTTCATCACGACTCCCAGTTTCTTTTTCCCGTTAATTTTGATGACTAACGGATGCTCGAAACGGACATGCCGTATAAAATCGGTTTCGAAGATTGCCGGTTGAGCATTCAAATAGGCTTCGTCGAAAAAACCGCCGCCTTCGACAAAAGGAGTGATCGTAAAATAACCGACGCCAAACGAAGTAAGGTTTTGAAAAAAGTGAGTCCCTTGGCTCGGTTCGATACGGTAGTCTTTCAAGGCCGATTCGGCAATGACTTTTGCCCGGCTGATGTGTGTCCATTTGACGGGAATGCCCAGCCACGGGTCGGAAGATCCCCAACGACCGGGACCTACCAATACATAATATGCATCGCGTTCGGTGAACTGCCTGTTCAGTTTTTCGATTTCTCGGGCGATGAGCGAGTTATTCGCGGCTTGAAATGCAGCCGTTTTCACATACACCACATCGTATACATCGGACGAAATACCATTACCCAATGCATTGTTCGAAAACAGCACCGTATCGTTCACATCCGTTTCTTCGAGGTTTTCCTGCACAACCTCCCGGTTATCGACAATGGGCCTTATCTGCAACACATAAAAGGCCCCGTGCTGTTGATCGATAATATCGGCGGCAAACTCGATTTCGACGGGGCGTCCCATCTCCTCCTGCCCGATCTTCAGTATTTTATCGATCGTGTCCGCCAACGGGAACATACCGTGTTGAAGAATATTCGCAAACGAAACGATCTTCCGCCCGCCTTCATAATAGCCCTCACGGATAATCTGATCCTGCGGATCGTAGGTCGACGACAGAAAACGCAGCGGGCCGTTCTTATCTGCTTCCTTTAAACGGATTTTCGCCAGATTGAATCCGTCATCGACCCTGAACTCCTTGGAAAAAGATTCCATGTCCAACGCGTAAAAAAGGGTTTGCGTATCCCTCAGTGCAAAATCGAGCGTACTCAATTGCAAGATATTCGACGGATGCAACGGTGAAAACCGGAGTCCGGTATTTCCGTCGACAATATATTTGCCCAGCCCCATCGCCATATTGACGATGCCGTCGCCCGGTTGTTCGTTACCGATGGGATAATAGTTAATGGAACGCGCAACACCCGATATGGCCGGATAATAATAGTTGCCGTATTGCGACCCGACGACTTCCTGCAGGACGATCGCCATTTTCTCCTGCTCGATCAGATTCTGCGTAGCAGCCATATACGCCTTACTGTCTTTGTAAAACACCGACGCATAGACCGCTTTGACGGCATCGCTCAACAAGTGCAACATCTCGTACTTGTCCGTCACATTCGGTATCATATACGTAGAATACACTCCGGCGAAAGGCTGATAGTGCGAATCTTCGAGCAAGCTCGACGAGCGGATGGCTATCGGCGCCGAAATAGCCTCGAAAAAGACCAGAAAATCGCCCGCCAACCGCTTGGGCAATTTGGCCGAGAGGAAATGCTTCAGGATATCCTCATCCGGCAGGTTCGAGAGGGCAATGTCGTAAAGCCGGTTGGCTTGCATGAACTCATCGAAAATATCGGTACACAACACCACCGTTTTGGGTGTAATGACCGGAAAATTATCGTCGTTATTCAGTTCGAGATGCGTTTTCACAATCTGCCCGATAAAAGCCAGTCCGCGCCCTTTGCCTCCCAAAGAATCTTCACCGATGCGTGCGAAATTGGAATATTGGTCGAAACGGTCTTTTTCAAACACCGCAATAACTCCCGTATTTTTCATCTTGCGGTATTCGACAATGGCTTCGTAAATCAACTCGAGAGCATCGTCCATGGAAGCATAGGCCGTCACGGGAATCTTTTTCAGCATTTCGGCTACGGGAAACATTGCCCGAGTATAAAAGAACCTCGAAAAATGATTGCGCGACAAATGATAGTATAGCGAATCTTTCGGAATACGCTTGATATTGAGTTGCAATTCTTTCAGGTTTTTAATCCGGAAAATCTCCTGCTTGGTATGCGGAGCGACAATGATAAAATCGCCGAACCCGAAATTATCCTTAACGGTTTTCTCCAAATCCTGCGGAAACGTCTTCGAGTTCTTATCGATAAACGAAGCGTCTATCCGGACGGCATATTCCCGGTTCTGACTTTCGGAAGAGGAATAAATAATCGGAATATATTCATCCTGTTCGCGGATCCATTCGCCCAGCTTTTTTCCGGCAAGTTTGTCCTTCTTTCCCTCCCGATTGAAACTCATATCGGACAACACCCCGAGCATGTTATCACCGTACTTCTTATACAAGTCGATTGCCTCTTCATAGTCGCGCGCCAACAATATTTTAGGGCGGCCACGCATACGCAACATCTGCAAGTGGGCGTTTAGCGCCTCTTTCGAGAACTCTTTCGAAGCCGAAAGCACGTAATTGAAAAGTAGGGGTAGCTCCGCAGAATAAAAGCGTACCGAGTCTTCCACCAACATGATGGTCTGAACACCTACGGTTTTCACATCATGCTCCACATTCATCCGGTCTTCAATCAGTTTGATAATAGCCACCAGTAATTCGGTATTTCCCAACCAACTGAACACATAATCGATTCCGCTCAAATCCTCTTTTTCCAAGGCCCGCGTAACCGCTTTCGAAAAAGGCGTCAGCAACACGGTCGCTATTTCAGGATAATCCCTCTTCACCTCCTTCGCCAACTCGTAAGCATCGCTATTATCCATATTCGGCATACAAATAACCAATTCGTAACGGTTCGATCGAAGTTCCCGAATCGCCTCTTTGTTGGTGCTTACCTGCGTAAAACGAGGCGGATAACGTAAGTTGAGCGACGTATATTCGTTGAAAATCTGTTCGTCCACACGGCCGTCATCTTCCAACATAAACATATCGTATTTCGACGCAACGATCAACACATTATATATACGCTTATTCATCAGATTGACGAAAGGCGTATCCCGAAACCGGAAGCGGCGTATGTCATGCGACTGCACGACAGAAGGAGAAGTTGTAAATTGCATACTCGACCAAATTAAATACTTTGCAAAATAAATAAAAATCTATGCAAAAGAAGAGAATCGGGAAAAGATTCTGTCTTTTATTAAAGACGGACAATCTATTTTTTCCGAAAAATGCGCCTTACATGTTAATTAACGGTCCCTTAAGCATAAAAAATATTAATAATACACCAAATCATTTGGAGAATAAAAACAAATCCACTTAATTTGTCAGACAAATATGATTAATCTGATGTCTTTAAAGGGAGAATAAAGAAATATGGAAAAGTTAGTACTTCAAAATAACACGACAACCTTGGTGGATCAAGTGGAAGACCGGTTGCTTACTTATTTTAAAGAAAATGATTTAAGAGTGGGCGATACCATCCCCAACGAGCAAAAACTATCGGCTTCTTTAGGAGTGGCGCGAAGTGTATTGAGAGAAGCCCTGAGCCGGTTAAAAATGATGGGGATGATTGAAACGCGTACCCGGCGGGGAATGGTACTTTCGGAACCATCCATTCTTATGGGGATGAAACGTGTCGTCGACCCGCGTATCTTAAGTGAAGATTCCCTGTTTGATATTCTCGGGTTCAGAATAGCGTTGGAGATTGGGATATGTAGCGACATATTCAAGAACATCACCCCTAAAGACATCGAAGAGCTTGAGGAAATCGTAAAAGTAGGAATCATGTATGAGAACAACGAATATGCTCCGTTCAGCGAATTCTCCTTTCACACAAAGCTATATCAGGTAACTGGAAACAAGACTATTGCTGAATTCCAAAGCATTGTTCATCCTGTAATGACTTTCGTAAAAGATAAATTCCAGGAATATCTGGCACCTATTAACAGAAGGCTCAAAGAAGAAGGTCGCATTGTAACTCACCAGGACTTATTGAATTATTTAAAAGAAAATGATAAAGAAGGATACCGTCAAGCTTTAGAAGAACATTTTGAAGTCTATAAGATTTTTATACATGAGAAAAATGAGATGACAAATGCTAAAAAATGCGCTATAGAATAAGATTATTTTTAATTATTTGTATGATGATCACACCTCATATCTATCATATTACCGGGCAAACGCCTATTTGTTCTGAAACACCATGGCGGATTAAATGGAATACGATTTATTCTTTGCCTCCTTATGAGAATAACAGTAAAAATAAAGGAGTTGCGGGAGCTTTTTCGGGATATATCGATAACGAACTAATTGTTGCCGGCGGAGCTTATTTCCCGGATAAAACACCCTGGGACGGAGGAAAGAAACATTGGACGGAAACGCTTTATCAGGCTCGCGTTAACCAACCCACTTCAGATTGGAAAACGACGGTTAATTTTTTACCACAGGGTCTTGCTTACGGGGTATCGATCCAACTACCCGAAGGGGTATTATGCATTGGGGGATGCAACGCAAAACAATGCTTCAACGACGTATTCCTTATCTGTAAAGAAGAAGGAGTTTATAAAATATCATCCGATTGGCCATCTTTGCCGGTGCCATTAGCAAATGCTACCGGCAAATTATTGGGAAACAAAATATACATTGCCGGCGGACAGGAAAGCATGAGGGAAGAAACAGCTACGGTTCATTTTTTCGTATTAGACATAAAGGACAAAGAGCGCGGGTGGCAATCTCTGCCATCATGGCCGGGCGCTCCCCGGGGATATGCCGTGAGCGCCGCTTTCGAAAAAGGAGCCGAAAACCGCTTTTATCTGTTCAGTGGAAGGAATTACAACGCTACCGGATATGTAAAAATGATGACGGATGGCTTCGTGTATGACTGCAACACAGGAACATGGACGATCCTACCGAACTCATTTCCGGTAATGGCCGGAACAGCTATCACCATGCAAAATGCCATCGTATTTTTTGGAGGAGTCACGGACATAATTCCCAGCTCCGACGCTCACCCCGGCTTTAGTAATACAATGAGAATATACGATGTGGAAAAAAAGGAATTTATCCATCAGGAAGAATTGCCTTTTTCAGTACCCGTCACAACGAATATCGCAATAAAAGAAAATCGATTTTATATCACCAGCGGGGAAATCAAACCAGGAATAAGAACACCCCTTATTTTCGAGGGAGAAATTATTCCTTTCGGGGAGTAACCATACCGGACTATTATTTATATAACAACAATAAATTAGATGTATTTTACAATGAAAAATTATCAACGGTTAGAAGGCTTGATTGCTGCGACTTTTACCCCTTTCAAAACGAACGGGGATGTGAATTATCCTGTTATCGACGTTTATGCAAAACACATTGTCGATTCAAGAATATCGGGAGTATTTGTATGCGGCACTACTGGAGAATTTACTTCTTTAACAACAACAGAAAGAGAACACATTTTGGAACAATGGGTGAAAGCAGCCCAAGGACAATTCAAGGTAATTGCACACGTAGGAAGCGATAGTCAACAGGACGCCATTGAACTCGCCCGCCGTGCAGCGGAATCCGGAGCATGGGGCATCGGATCGATTGCACCTTCGTTTTTCAAACCCTCCACAGTGCAGGATTTGATTGCTTTCTTCAAACCGATAGCAGGTGCCGCTCCGGAATTACCGTTCTATTATTACAACATGCCGTCGATGACAGGAGTAAATCTTTCTGTCGCTGACTTTTTACAAGAAGGAAAAAAAGAAATTCCCAATCTTGCGGGTGTCAAGTACACGCATAATAATCTAATGGAAATGGGTGACTGCATCCATCTTAATAATGGATCTTTCGAAGTATTGCACGGATACGACGAGACGCTTATATGCGGGTTAGCATTAGGAGCGGTTGCCGGTGTCGGAAGCACCTATAACTATTTGCCTTCCGTTTACTTAAGCATCATGAAAGCTATGCGGGAAAGCAATCTCGAAAGAGCAAGAGCCTTTCAAATGCAATCTATAGAAATTGTAAAAATTATCATCAAATACGGAGGAGGTGTTCGAGGAGGAAAGGCCATTATGAATTTGATCGGAGTCGAATGTGGAACTTGTCGTTTACCCCTTGCCCCATTCGCAAAAGAAGAGTACGATTCTCTCCGGAAAGACTTGGAGTCAATCAGGTTTTTGGGAAAATAAGAAAGGGGGATATCCTACAAATATACCCCCTCTCAGCCATAATTTTAAAACACAAATATCTTAAAATCATTACAAAGATGAGCAAATTTTATCGATTTTCAGCCCTTTTTATTTTTTTATTTGCTTCATTATCGCTTCTAATAGGGCAAGAAGTTGTAGTTACCGGCGTGGTGACTGATAATGAAGGGGAGACCTTACCCGGCGTTTCTGTGGTAGCCAAAGGAACAACACTCGGAACCGTTACCGACGTAGATGGGTATTTTAAAATAAATGTACCACAAGAAACAATACTGACATTTTCTTATGTGGGTTTCGAGACCCAAGATATCAAAATTAACAAAGCTCAGCATCTCAATGTGGTATTAAAAGTTTCTACGGTAGAGTTGGGAGAAATAGTTGCCATTGGATATGGTAGCCAATCCAGAGAAACATTAACAACTGCAATTTCTAAGGTAACTTCGGAAGAATTCAAAAATGCTCCAAGTGCAAACCCTCTAACCCAACTTCAAGGGAAAGTAGCAGGATTATCTCTTCAAATATCCGATGGACAGCCCGGAGCAAATCCTCAACTTTTCATACGGGGAGGAACGTCAACCAGTCCGGAAGGAGATTCTCCATTAATTATTGTAGACGGAATTGTAGGAGGAGTCAATAATATCGGACAATTAAATCCTGAAGACATAGAGTCAATGCAGGTTCTGAAAGATGCGGCTTCTACAGCAATTTATGGAGCAAGAGCCGCTTACGGAATCATAATAGTCACCACGAAATCCGGTAAATATAATGCAAAACCTCAAGTAAATGTCAAATACAACTTAGGTCGAGAAACGTTAGGGAAAAAATATAATTTTACAACAGCCAGAGAATACATTGAAGTCAGCCGTAGAAATACAATGCTTTATAATACTCAAAATCCGAATACTTTTTTAGAAGGAGGTACTTATGGAATGTCCACTGGTAACCCTCGAAACAGTAAGAATACATTGGAATTCTTAGATAAGTATATACAGGACTATGGCCAGGGATATGTTCAAAATTTATTAGATAATGAAGGCTGGGAAACAATGATTGACCCGGTGACAGGAAAAAGGCTAATTTTCAAAGAAACTAATTATCAAGACGTCACTTTTCAACAAGCTGTGAAACATGATATAGACGTTAATGTAAGTGGAGGAAGCGATCGGCTCACGTATTACAGTGGAATAGGATATTTAGACCAGGAAGGAATCGTAACAGGTACTTATACAAAGAATCTAACTTTTCTCTTAAACACCGCCTACAAGATATCGGATTCCTTTATCCTCGATGCAAGTGCAAACTATCAATCAAGAGATTATAATTCTGTGGGAAGTTATCAAAATGTTTTAAGTCGTTCGGTAACAATGCCTTTTACCTATAGATTAACATACGAAGATGGACTACCTGCTCCCGGAGAAGGCGTAAATTCTTTTAGAAATAGAAACCATGAATGGTATTATAGAGATCAGTATAAAGAAGCAAAAAGGTATAACACTACACTCCGAGGCGGTTTCACATGGTATATTCTTCCGGGATTAAGTTTTAAACCGGCCGTATATCACTATATAAGAGAAACAACAGATAGTTCTTTTGAAGCGTATAATGAAGTACAAAAAAATAGAAATGCATCGGCGTCCATGTCCAGAGCAACAGAAACTCAATACGATGGGATTCTTAACTATAAAAAGAATTTTCTATCAAAACATAATATCGATGCTATGTTTGGTACAAGTTATCTTTTTAACCGAAATTTTAGTTTAAACGGATCCGGCTATGGTGCCCCTACAGATAATATTAAAACATTAGCTGCAACAACAAAGGAATCTCAAGAAACAACAAGTGCCAAGTCTGAGGATGCTATGCTTAGTTTTTTCGGAAGAATTAACTATGATTATAAAATGAAATACCTTTTTTCAGCAAGTTTACGTCAAGATGGTTCTTCCAAATATGCAAGAGATAATCGGTGGGGACTATTCCCCGGCGTTTCAGCAGGATGGAATATCCATTCTGAACCATTCTGGAATTCTCTGAAACAGCATATTTCGACATTTAAATTACGGACGAGTTGGGGGCAGGCCGGAAACAACGAATTAAGCATTTCTGATACTGAGGGAAGCTACTCTCCAAGCTACCCCTATGCAGGAGAGGTTGGTATTCTGAATAATATATTGGCGAATAGCACCCTTAAATGGGAGACGACAACCTCGTTCGATATTGGAGCAGATATGGGATTTTTCAAGAATCGTTTAAATTTAGGCCTTGATGTATATCAAAAAATTACAAGCGACCGATTGTTTTCTCAATCTTTAGACGGGACAACCGGATTCTCTTCGATAAAAAGTAATTATGGTTCAATTATGACCCGAGGATTCGATCTGGAATTAGCCGCAACACCTATAAAGAATAAAGATTTCACATGGGACATTAATCTCACTTTTTCTTTCTATCGATCTATTGCTAAAAACTTACCGGACAACGGGAACGATAAAAATCGAATTGGAGGCGCCGTTATTTGGGATAAAGAAGCCCAGGCCTATGTCATGGTCGGAGGAACTGCTGAGGGCGAGAGATTTGGAGGACGATGGGCTTACCACATGATTGGGGTTTATGCTACCGACGAAGAGGCAAAAGATGCTCCTTATGATGTTGATGCCGGAGGACGCACAAAAGAAGGAGGAGATGCTATATGGGAAGACGTGGATGAAAACGGAATAATTGATGAAAAGGATCTCATTTTTATGGGATATATCCGGCCGGATCGGTTAGGCGGTTTTGTGAACTCATTCAAATATAAAAACTTTGGGTTCCGCATCGTGATGGACTATGCATTAGGACATGTAATCGACAATTCTTTCAGAGGCCGCTCGATAGGTAGTGCAAGAAATAATAATATGACTCTGACAGACGTAATCAGTGATAATATCTGGAAAGAACAAGGAGATATAGCTTCCATACCTAAATATAGCGTTCGTAGTGATGCGGATTACAAAATAAGGAACCATTTAAGATCTTCTACAGAGCTTTCAGGAGGAGGTAGTGGATATAAAACAAATAATTCATTATACTATAAAAAAGGAGATTTTCTGGCTTTAAGAGAGATATCATTTACGTATACGTTTCCTCAAAAAATAGCCAAAAAATTTTTCATGAGCGGATTAGAGTTGAACGGTGGAATTTATAATATAGGTTATCTAACCGAGTATGACGGATTAATGCCGGAAATTTATACCGGAAACGATCAAGGTTCTTACGCCCGTCCACAACAGTTTAACATTGGCATTCAATTAACATTCTAATAAATAATCGACTATGAATTATATAATGAAAAAAATATTTTTTATTTGCTTGATCGGACTAGGTGTCGGTTTCTCAAATTGCAATGACCTTTTGGATGTTGGAATATATAATAGTATTACCAATAATAATTATTGGAAAACAGAGGGAGATGTTACCGGGTATATGACCGGAATATATAATAATTTTCGGGATGTAATGAATTCTTCCTATCATTTTGAAGATCGGGGGGATGCATTTGAACCCGGATTAGAAGGATCCGTTTCAGATGCCTGGTCACAAGTACTAACAGACGGAAATGCCCCTCTTTGGCGCAATTATTATAATATTATTCATCATTGTAACCTGGTTATTAAATATGCTCCGGGGATATCTCCCAACACGACAAATATAAACCGGGTATTGGCTGAAGCTTATTTTTTTCGGGCATATACCTACTTTATATTAATACGTTCTTGGGGAGATGTACCAATCGTTTTAGAACCTACGGAAAGTGATCAGTCACCATTACCTGCTCGTTCACCTGCGTCAACAGTAATGTCAGAGGTTATCCTGAAAGATATAGAAAAGTCATTAAATCTGTTTCCCGAAAAGGGCTTCAGAAATAAAAACCGTGTTTCAAAACCTGCTGTATTTAGCGCCTTAGCGGATATTCTTCTTTGGAAGGCAAAGGTCATTGACAGAAACACCAATGAATTATCAAATGCTTTGGCTGCAACAGACTCCGTACTGGCATCCGGCGTTTCTTTGGTCGATTTTGTTAAGATTCATGACACATCGAATAAAAAGAATTCGGAGATCATTTTTTCTCTCTATTATTTGAGAGATGAAAAGTCAGACCATTATGGAAGCCGATTAAAACCGCGCGATATATTTGTATCTTCGGCGGCTAATGTAGCAGATATTCCCTATGCTAAATCAGGAGCGCGCAGTGTATATGCGCCCAGTCAAAAATTTATAACTAGTTTTACCGATCCGAATGATATAAGAAAAGATGCTTCTTATATTATTGCAAAAAGTTCAAAAGGAGATGTGATTGGAACTTTTGATAATAAATTCCGAGGCACTTCGTATGAAGATGACCGATATTGGGAAAACGATCATGTCATTTACAGGTTAGGAGAAATTATTTTGTTCCGGGCAGAAATTTATGCAGCTATGGGAGGGACGGAAAATATCAATAAAGCAATCACAGAACTTAATAAAATAAGGAACCGTGCCAATACAGGTGTCTATTCCGGCCCACAAGACAAAGAATCGGTGGAAAAAGAAATTTTTAATGAACGTTTTAGGGAATTATGGTTTGAATTTAAACGTTGGCCGGATATTGTTCGATTTCATTATGGAGGCACAATCGATGCTTACCAAGAAGTCCCTAATTTATCGGGTAAAAGCGTTCCTTTATTCTTCCCAATCAATAGGGATGATATGTCACTTAATCCAAATTTAGAACAAACGAAAGGGTATTAATTATCAACAAAAAATAAATTTATGTCACAAGATAAATCAACCATAATGACAAATAGATTCAGATATAAAACAGTCCATTTTTCCATAATAGTTTCGATATATTGTATATTATTATCGGCCCTTTTTTCCTGCATGGAAGATACATCTCCCAGTGTTGTAGGATATAAAGAGGATGGAAACGGAGCTACTGACTCAATAGTCGGAGGGGGGCCTGATGAACTCACCAATACATACAGCCATATCTTCGAAAAAGGAGAAAAGGGCTATAGTTGTTACCGCATACCGGCCATCGTTAAAACGACCAAAGGAACTTTATTAGCCTTCGCGGAGGCGAGAAAAAACTCCTGTAGTGACACCGGGAATATAGATCTTGTCTTACGACGTTCTTCAAACGACGGAGCCACTTGGGGTGAAATGGTTATGGTATGGGATGACGGTGAAAACACTTGTGGAAATCCTGCTCCTGTCGTAGTTGAAGAGACCGGCAAAATAATTTTGCTAATGACATGGAACAATGGAGCAGATTATAATACTCCCCAAAATTAGG
>DHOU01000006.1 GCA_002409745.1 Bacteroidales bacterium UBA5382 | reverse complement strand
CCTACAACTGGGGAGTAGTGTAGATGGCATTAGTGAAATAAACGCAGGTACCGGTATTGATACGAGAAGAGTCTTTGTATGCGAATCTACTGATGACGGATTAACGTGGAGTAACCCGCAAGAAATAACCTCTACAACAAAAGAAACAACTTGGGGATGGTATGCCACAGGACCTTGTCATGGTATACAACTAACAAAAGGGCCCAATAAAGGCCGGTTGGTTATTCCGTGTGATTATATCTCTTTAAAGAATGCAGGAGGAACAGGTGGAGCGCATATTATTTATTCCGATGACAACGGTGCGACTTGGAAATTAGGCGGAAAAACAACAAAAGGAAATGAATCGACAGTAGCAGAACTTTCAGATGGAAATTTGCTTTTGAATATTCGCATCAGCAACAATAACAATTTTCGAGTAGTTTCTACCAGTAGCGACTCAGGTTTAACATGGACAAGCCCGACAAATACACTACTTGTTGATCCTGTCTGTCAGGGGAGTATGGTATCCGGGACTCTTGCGGATGGACGTTGGGTCGTTTTCTTTTCCAATCCATCAAGTGTAGAACGTGAAAATATGATGGTAAAAATGAGTTTGGACGATGGTACCACATGGTCTAAAACATATAGTGTATATACGGGAAAAGCAGGTTATTCAGATCTGGTATATCTATCCAATGAATATCTGGGGCTTCTGTATGAAGCCGGATCCGGAAATTATAATGAAGGAATAGCCTACCGAAAAATCTCTATTAGTAGTTTCTAAATTAAAAGATTTAATGTAATGAAAAAAATATCGTTTTTATATTCCTTGTTGCTTTTTTGTGTAGGATTTTTTTATTCTTGCGAAAAAGAAAATAATGCTATACAAATAGATTTTGAAGTTTCGCAAATAAAAGTAACCGCCGGAGAGAAAGTGACTTTTAATGACTTATCTTCGGGAAATGTTTCAGCATGGAACTGGAGTTTCGAAGGAGGGACTCCAGCCACATCTCAATTATCTCAACCCGAAATTATTTACAATCAAGCAGGGCAATTCTCTGTTACTCTGGAAGTACGGAATACCGACGGATCTTATACTTTGACAAAAGAAAAATTTATAACAGTTGGTAATTCAAAAGTTAAAGCCGATTTTACATCCAATACAGTAAATACGATGAATGATACTCCTGTTATATTTACGGACTTGTCTTCCGGATCTGTATCCGAATGGAAATGGACGTTTACTCCAATAAGCGGGGAACCCATTATCTCTAACGAACAAAATCCTGAAATAATATTTTCTCATCCGGACACATATTCAGTTAAATTAGAAATTTCCAATGAAGATTATTCAGATACGAAAATAGTTGAAAATTATTTAACAGTGATTGATGCCCAAAGTGTTATTGCAGATTTCACCACTGATAAGCAATTCACTTATGAAGGCGGGACTATTTCTTTTACAGATAAATCCATTGGAAGAATTATTTCATGGTTGTGGAAATTTGAAGGTGCTGACGTCTCTACTTCTATAGATCAAAATCCTTCCATAAAGTTTACAAAATCAGGACGTCATAAAATTACGCTGACCGCTTCGAACGGAGAAGTTGAGAACACGATTGTCAAAGAGCAATATATCAGTGTTATTTCATCTGATGCACTTTCCGTACTTTTCACTTTTGACGGAGTGATCCAAGATGAAAGAAATCCCAATATTACTCCAAAAATCGAACAAATGGGTACAATTACATTCGAAAATAAAGACAGGAAAGACATAACCGGAAATGTGGCTTATTTCGATGGAACAGGCGGCTTCATTATTAAAGATGATGATGCGTTCAATTTCGAAAAAGACAATTATACGATTGCAATCTGGCTAAAAGTATCAAAAGAAAATAATGCCGTTAGAATGGTTCCATGGCAGGAGAGTGGTGCCGGCGGTAGTGGTGATAATCAAACATGGCTGAGGTTATACAGTACGGCTACAAATCAACTTTCGTTTGCAACTGAAGATTCGGACGGAGGTTCTACCCTACATTTAACAGCCAGTAATAGTAGTGTGTATAACATTGCTAACGGGGAATGGCGACATGTGGTTTGTGTGAGAGAAGGATTAAAAACGACCATCTATATTGATGGAGTACAAATCAGATCGGTATCTTCATCAAAAGGAATCAAAGATGTCTCAAACGAAGGAAACTTCAAAGTAGGATTTCAGGAATCGGGTGTTGGAAAATATATTAACAACTATACCGGAAGTATGGACGATTTGATTATTTACAAAAGAGCTTTGTCTGCAAAAGAAATAGGAGAACTTTATACATACTAAGGGGGCCCTAGATGGAAAATAGAAGAGCGATCCATATTAATGGCATTTCTATTTTCCATTTTTAAAAATTCAAAAAAAGTCAATCAAATGAAAAGCAATATATAACATAGACACATAAATATGAAAAAGATATTATTAAGCTTACTAACAGGGCTCACTCTGCTTGTCTCCTGCCAATCGTATACTCAGAATATAGAAGCGGATATACAATATCCGGTTCTTCCGGTACTAACCCAAAAGGCCGTGAATCCGGTTATTCGTGTAGACCTTATCAACCAAGGATCCGAAGGGTACGAATTACAGCAAATCGATTTAATCTTAGAAGGCAATGACGTAGACTCAATCAGCATTTATGGCGCTAAAAAAAATGGAATGATCGCTCCGGATAAATTACTCTGTAAACCTGTAGCCGCGTCAAACAAGATTTCCTTTAAAGATGCTTTGACAATCGATACGGATACGTTTTCGTTATGGGTTTCTGTGAAGTTAAAAGAACAGGGGTCTCTTCAAAACCGGTTACAACTGAAACTTACAGGAATTAATACGAGTCAGGGACGCATTCGACTTGCGAAAAAGACATCCGAAGAAAAATTACGCCTCGGCGTGGCTGTTCGCCAGCAAGGGCAGGATGGAGTACATACCTCGCGCATTCCGGGAATCGCCACCTCGAAGGAAGGAACGTTATTAGCCATCTATGACGCCCGGCGGGAAAGATCGAAGGACTTACAGGGAGATATCGATATCGCTTTAAATAGAAGTTTTGACGGCGGACATACATGGGAACCCTTGCAGGTAATATTGGATATGGGCGAATGGGGCGGATTGCCTCAACGATATAACGGTGTAAGCGATGCCGGCATCTTGGTAGACGACCATACTGGCGATATCTATGTCGGAGGGCTTTGGATGTACGGTATTCTGGATAAAGAAACAGGGAAATGGGTTGAAGGGCTTACAGCGGACAGCACCCGATCACAGCATCAATGGCAGGCAAAAGGCTCTCAGCAGGGATTCGGAGTAAAGGAAACGTCACAATTCCTGATTACGAAAAGTACGGATGATGGCGAGACATGGAGCGAGCCCATCAACATCACTCCTCTTAAGAAAAAAGAGTGGTGGTTGTTCGCTCCCGCACCGGGACATGGCATCACGCTCAAAGACGGCACATTGGTATTTCCGACTCAAGGCCGCGATGAAACGGGAAAGCCTTTCTCCAACATCACCTACAGTAAAGACGGAGGCAAGTCATGGACTGTTTCCCAACCGGCGGCGAGCGGTACAACCGAATGCATGGCGGTGGAACTGTCTGACGGTTCTGTGATGCTGAATATGCGCGACAACCGTAACCGCGGCAACGACCAGATCAACGGACGAACCATTGCTGTAACAACCGATTTGGGAGAAACATGGGCCGAACACCCCACTTCCCGTAAAGCACTGATCGAACCGACTTGCATGGCGAGCATTCATAAACATATCTATCAAGAAAATGGAACGGAAAAAAGCGTATTACTCTTTGTCAATCCCAGCTCCACGTCCAAAAGGGATCATATCACGCTAAAGGCCAGTTTCGATGACGGACAAACATGGCCCGAAAAATACTGGATTCTATTGGACGAATATAGCGGCAAGGGATACTCATGCATCACATCGGTCGATGAACAAACGATCGGGATCTTCTATGAAAGCAGCCAAGCCGATATGGTCTTTCAACAAATTCCATTGAGTGATATCCTTGAGAAGGATAAGATTGAATGATGTTCTGATTCCAAATTTAAGATTCCAAATTCAATGATTTAATAATGAGTACGAATGACAAACTAAACCGATTAATTCTTTTTCTATGTATTCTCTTTACGGGATCGAGCTCTGTCGGAGCATCCATCCGTTTTCCCTCTGTTATCGGAGACCACATGGTTTTGCAGCGAAACGCGACGGTGAAATTATGGGGATGGGCTGATACAGGTGAACGTATTTCCGTACATACCGGCTGGAATCCGGATGCGGTTTATACGGTAAATCCTTCGGAAGACGGTAAGTGGGAGGTTTCCATAACAACACCCGATGCGGGCGGCCCGTACGAATTATCTTTTCAGTCCGCAAACGATTATAAAACTATTCAAGGCGTATTGATTGGAGAGGTATGGTTATGCAGTGGGCAATCTAACATGGAAATGCCCCTCAAAGGCTTCGCTTCGCAACCGGTTTATGGCAGTAATGATATTATTGCGCAAAGTGATAATCCTAACATACGGCTATTTACAGTACAAAGGAATACTAGTCCGAACCCTTTGGATGATTGCGAAGGGTCATGGAAGCGTTCCTCTCCGAAAGAGACCGCCGGGTTCAGTGCTGTCGCCTATATTTACGGCGCCTATCTGCAAAAGATATTGAACGTTCCCGTCGGGCTGATTCACAGCAGTTGGGGAGGTACGCCCGCAGAAGCCTGGACGGATAAGGAAACGCTGGAAAACTCTTTTAAAGATATTCCCATCCGGATAATCGAAAAAAATATCCACCGTTCCCCTACCGTCTTATACAATGCGATGATTCACCCCCTCGTTCCTTACTCTATTCGCGGTGTTATATGGTATCAGGGAGAAGGCAACCGGATGGAACCGGCTCAATACGCTCGCCTGTTCCCGGCAATGATTACCAACTGGAGGCAAAAATGGGGCTTCGGGGAATTTCCGTTCTATTTTGTCCAAATCGCTCCTTATAAATACGATGATAAAAAAAATTCCGCAGAGCTACGGGAAGCACAACTGCACACGTTGTTGCACACACCTAATACGGGCATGGCTGTTACGATGGATGTGGGGGAATACGGAACGATTCATCCCGGCAACAAAACAGCCGTAGCAAAAAGGCTGGCCTATTGGGCGCTCGCTAAGACCTACGGAATGGAAGGAATCGAATATTGCGGGCCCATCTACAAATCGATACAAATTGATGGAACTAAAGCTATTGTTTCCTTCGATTTTGCGCTCAACGGGCTAACGTCACTCGGAAAGCCCATGGAAGGATTCACGGTAGCCGGCAACGACCGGAAGTTTTATCCGGCCGAAGCAGTCATAAAAGGAAAGAACCTCATCGTGGTTTCCGATTCGGTCGCCGCCCCCGTTGCCGTACGCTACGGATGGCGTAATTTTATCAAAGGCAATTTATACAATAATGCCGGCCTCCCGGCTTCTTCGTTCAGAACAGATAATTGGTAATCAGAGAACAAAAAATGATGAAAAATAGTAAATACTATCCGTGGGTTGTTGTAGGACTATTGGCTGTAGTTGCGTTACTAAACTATCTCGACCGGCAAATGCTGTCGACATTGCAATCGTCGATGCAAATGGATATACACGAATTGGCCGAAGCCGAAAATTTCGGCCGGCTGATGGGTATCTTCTTGTTGATATACGGCTTGGTGAGCCCTTTTGCCGGGGCCGTTGCCGATCGGATCAACCGCAAATGGCTGATTGTAGGGAGCCTTTTCACTTGGTCGGCTGTAACCTACGGAATGGGATTGGCCCAAACATTCGAACAAGTATACTGGTTACGAGCGTTCATGGGCGTGAGCGAAGCTTTATATATTCCCGCCGGACTGGCTATGATCGCCGATTACCATTCCGATAAAACCCGCTCACTGGCTGTGGGAATACACATGACCGGGCTTTATGCGGGACAAGCATTGGGAGGATTCGGCGCTACCATCGCGGCAAGTTACAGTTGGCATACCGTTTTCCATTGGTTTGGTATCGTGGGGATCATTTATGCCTTTATATTAATTTTCTTCCTGCATGAAAAGAAAGATCATGGAAAAGTGATATTCCTTAACCACAAGACAATGACCGGACAAGTGAAAAAAGAACCTTTTTGGAAAAGCTTTGCGGTACTATTTGCCACCGCATCCTTTTGGGTGATGTTATTTTATTTCATGGCTCCGAGCCTACCCGGATGGGCGACCAAGAACTGGTTGCCGACCCTGTTCTCCGAAAACTTAGGAGTACCAATGGCACAAGCCGGCCCGATAGCCACAATATCAATTGCTATCGCATCGTTTATCGGTGTGATGATCGGCGGACCGTTATCAGACCGATGGGTTCAGAAAAATATCCGTGGCCGCGTATATACGAGTGTCATCGGATTAGGGTTGACTATTCCTTCCCTCATCCTATTGGGATTCAGCCATAGTTATGCCGGCCTGATTATTGCAGCCATGTTATTCGGTATCGGTTTCGGAATGTTCGATGCCAACAATATGCCGATTCTCTGTCAAATCATTTCGTCGAAATACAGAGGTACCGCTTACGGGATTATGAATATGTGCGGCGTTTTCGGAGGATATGCCGTCACCCGTGTACTGGGCAGTTCGACCGATGCCGGGAATCTCGGTGCAGACTTCAGTAAACTGGCCCTGATTGTGCTTGCAGCCATCGTGGTATTATTACTCTTCATTAAGCCGAAAAAAGAATAGCTGACATAGTTCACGGCCATCCCCGTAATTAATGGCGATGTTGTTCAGAATAATGCTCCACGTCGGAAGATCATGATTGCATTTGATATTGCTCGCGCGATTTACTTTGCGTCACAATATAGACTCCGATAAATATTAATACAGAAGCGAAAGCCTTCATCCATCCGAAGGAGCCTACTCCCAACCATACGGAAACTACCGTCCCGACAATTGGTTGAACATAATTATACATGCTGACGAGGGTCGGCCGAAGGGTTTTTTGACCGACCATTATCAGCAGATAGGCAAAAAAAGTTCCGAATAGAACGACATATCCGATTTCCAGCCAAACAGCCGTGGGAAACGAACTCTTCATCATCTCCGAAAGGCTCTTCCATGAAAGCGGAATGAAACACAGCGCGGCATAGGTAAACATCCATTTCATCAGAGTAAGAATATGATAACGACCGATAAAACCACGGAAAATGGTCAAATAACAGGCAAAACTGATCTGGGCAAATAAGCAAAAAAGATCACCAAGGACGTTTCCGTAAATCCCGGAGCCGGTGTGATTGCTTATTATGAGGATTAAGGCACCGGCAGCGCCGATCACAACACCGGCAATCTTCATCGGCGTGGCCGGCTCTTTAAGGAACAGAGCGGCCAATATCAGCGTGATAATAGGCAGAGACGTGGTAATAATCGTCGCATCTACCGGCGAAGTAAGCGACAAGCCTAAAATGAATAATCCTTGATTAAAAACGATAGCCAGCAGAGCTGCAAAAAACAATTTCGCAAAATCGCGTTTAGCCACTTTTTCTTTAGGCGCGAATAAGGAAGCGGTCCAAAAACAAACAGCTCCCCCTATCATCCGCATAGCAGCCAACGATATACCGCTAATACCAGCATCCATCGCTAATTTACCCACAGGAGACATAAGCCCCCATAAACAACCTGCCGCAAAAAGGGCGAGATGAGCTTTCGCTATCTTGTTATTCATATTCTTTCTTTTCCTAAAACAATCTTACAAACGAGAACTTACAACGGCAATCAGGATGCCGCCAGTTTCCAGAAGACAAAGGTACTGCTTTCTTTTATTAAAGTAATGGCTATTTTTGTGTAAAAATCCATCGATATGAATCAACTAGAAAAATATCTCAACACCTATTTTACTATTCAAGAGGATAAGCTATCTTCTGTTGCGGCACACTTTGAAAGAGTAGTTCTTAAAAGAGGCGAGCTTATTTTAAGAACAGGACAATATTGTAAAAAAATGTTTTTTATAGAAAGCGGCATTCTTCGAGTATCGACACTAAACGACGGCAAAGATATTACTCAATGGATTGCGACAGAAGGCCAGTTCGGTACGGATTTAAATAGTTTCATGCTGAATCAGCCGGCAAGATGGAATATTGAAGTAATCACCGACGCGACCTTATACTTTATATCCAAAAGCGACTACGATACGATCGGTACGGTGATCCCCAATTGGCCTGAATTGGAAAAAATCTTTCTCGTGAATTGCTTTACAACCATGGAGAATCGAATTTTTCAATTTCTTTCACTCAATTCGGAAGAACGTTATCTCCGTTTTTTTCACAACAACAAGCGCCTGTTCAATCAAGTGCCTTTGAAATACTTGGCATCCATGCTGGGAATGACCGCTGAAACGTTCAGCCGGATAAGGAAGAAGAATTCTTGATAAATGTCAAGAACTCTCTTATCAAAATGAACGATCTTTGTTGCGTAATACAAAAATAGCTGTCCATTATGATAAGAAAAGAAATAAAATCTGAAGTAATTATTCACGCTACACCTAAGATAGTGTGGGAACATCTCATTAATTTTGAGAAATATAAAGAGTGGAATCCCTTCATTTTGTCGATAAGCGGAAGCTTGGCAAAATCGGCAAAAATGGAAGTCGAAATAAAACCTCCTAACGCCAAACCGATGAAATTCAGGCCAACAATTATTACGGTCGATGAAGGCAAGGAGATCCGGTGGATAGGGAGGTTATTCATAAAAGGATTATTCGATGGGGAACATTATTTCAAATTGGTGAAAGAAGGCGACACAACGCGTTTCATTCAAGGAGAAATCTTTTCCGGGATACTTGTACCTTTTATGAAAACGATGATTGAGAGAAACACGTTAGCCGGTTTTCAAGAAATGAATCTGAAATTAAAGAAACGAGTAGAATTATCTGTTTGCGAATGATTTATTAAAATGATTATCCGTCAAACCGCCCGGGGCGATTAGACGGTCGGAGCATTATCAGGCCCGGATTTCTTACGATCGGTTTTCTTTTTGTATGAGGCATATCCTATGCCGGCGGCCAAGAGGATAAAAGCCACAAGAAGAATGATCATTTCGGTTTGATGCTCTGCCGGCTCGGTCCATATTTCTTTGAAGAAATTCACCCGTCCCAATATCTCCACAGGAACCCAGAAAACAATAACGGTGGCGATGGAAAAACGAATATTGGCTCCCCAGGAACTGATTTTCAACTGTCGGATAAACATAAAGATCGCGCCGATGAAACAGCCGAGCCCCACCAAAAACGTCACCGGATGATGATCGCCTAGAAAATGACTGTCATAACAAAACATAAGCAACAGATAACTGGTCCACAGAATCATGTTCAGTTCCATAAACGTAACGATCGAGGTATGGCGTGTCATGGGACGTACCACAATCGCATTCTTTTTATTTCCGAAGAACACTTTCTGGCACCAGTTGAAGAAATTGCAGCCCGTTTTTGCACTAAACAAATATAATAGCATAAACATCGCCCAAAAGCCGAATGTCGCCGGGAACAACAAATACTCCGGCTTGGTAACCACTTCGCCGTTAACCATTTCGGGCTGCACTCCGTAACGGCGGGCATAATACATCAATATAAACTCGATCCATCCCGTCCAGAACAACAATCCGCCAAAAAGTCCCCATAGCGTTTGGCGCGTATCGCCTTGGGCAAACACACCGATGATAACCATCACGAGTCCTACCGCTCCCATAGTAAATGCCGCATAATGCATGGCCGTAGGGGTCATCCAATTTTCCATCATAATCATGAGCGCATGCCCCAACGGCATGGCAAACAAAACCATAAAAAAGGAAGCTAACGTCTTCCACACATTATTTTTTTGGATATTCATTCTTTCGTTTTATTATAAGTACAACAACTACAAAGGTAAACCAAAAATCGAGAAGTCTATCTTTTCTATTTATACGAATTTTGATACGATTTTTATTTTGAAAATACAAAATCAGAACTTGTAATTATGTGATACAATCGTGATAAGTAATGATTTCCATGCTCTCTATGTACCACTCACCAAACAGTCCTAAATCGCACAACAATGTTAAGAAAGATTATCGATCTGATGAACGATGGGATATTCGTCCACGACAATATTAAAGTTTATAAAAGTCGCATTTTCTACCCTAACTTTTTTCGAGATGATTTGTTTTATATGCGATCATTATATTTATGATCCCGTTTTTATCGACGGCCCAAAAAGAGAAAAGAGCCGCCTTTTCATAGTACCAACCATTTTAAATTTTCATCATTATGGGAACGATAACAAATTTAAACAACAAACATCTCGACGCAGAACAAAGTACTGCCGTCGACACCGCTTTAATAGGATTAGAAACGTCGCTTTCGCCGATAGTTGTGAACCTCGAACCAAAAGAACGATTGAAGTATGGGAGCATTAACGAGAATAATAAACTGGTGGTGAACAAAACGTATGATTATCACGTCAATCAACCGGAATTGGATTCTCCCGATGTCGATTGGATCGAATTTGAGAAAGATTACAAGAGTCGCGCCTTCCTTGAAAACATCATCAACCGCCTTCAAAGCTTGACGCGAGGGCTCATCAACGCCAAAACGCTTCATGACTACGACAACCTTCAGTCGTCGTTGGTGGATCACGCTTATACCTCGTACAAAGCCGGAACCGGCACGCCGGGATTTGAAGAAAAAAGGGCCGAGGTGAGCCAGTTCTTCGCGCGATCCGGTAAAACGGCTGCAAAATAAGCCGGTACTTGAAAGAAATGAGTGTTGCCCCGCCCGAAATACAGAATCTATTTCTCGCGGGGTTCTTTAAAACTTTTCACCGGAGCGTTTCCATCGCCCGATCAGCTTATGTTCCCCTTTATTCCCAATATCCATCGCAAGTTTTAAGAATCTGTTTAAATTTATTTCGCGATTCAGAAAGAATTATTTTTTAGCAGTCTTCTTTCTCGTTTTGGCGATAAGAGCGGGCTATTTGAGCCAAATAAGAGGAAGAAGAATACAAAAAAGAAACTTTTTGAGGGCGAAGAATCGTTTAATTACAGCCTTTCGTAAGAATTTTAAACAGTTTCGACGTTCCGAAGCTGAAATTTCACGTTTCAAACCTGAAAATTCAGGCTCTTTCTTCCGGCTTTCAGGCTGTCACATCCAACGATTAGGCTTGAAGACCCGACTTTCTGGCGATGAGGTGCAATTTTCGGCCTTTATCATCCGAAATTCAGTCTTAGAGGTGGAAGATTCAGACTCCGCGGTGGAAAATTCAGTCTTTTTACTTCTCGTTTCAGGCTGAAAGCCTAAAGCGAGGTATTTTCACCTTGAAGTTTGGGGGATAGTCCTTAAGCCGAAGAATAAAATAGGAGAAAGAAGGAACTTTAGAGATGAACGCAACGGTAAAAGATAGTTTCGATACAACCCCTATAAAGTCCGGCATTATCAATAAGCTTACCCTAAATCTGTTCCATTCGTTTTTTAAGCCTCTTTCGATTCGGTATTTGATTTGTTTCTGAGAAGTTCTTCCAGCAAAGAGACTTTTTCCTGCTCCGATTTCAGCATCCGTTCATAGAGAGCTACTTTCTCTTCGTATAATTTCGCTTTATCATCGTACAACTGCACAATTCGTTCTATCGGATTATTGATTGTGAAATTATTATATGAAGCCGATGAATTATCGGCAAATGTGTTTGATATAAAATGAATAGCCCCTTCATCTGTGAATTTTTTTATGGTGTCCGCCGGAATGTTCAAAGCATTCGCTACTTTCTCCAATGTTTCATCATCCAAATCGTCTTTATTCTCCAATTTGGATACTGATTGTTGAGATAGTTGCATTCTCTCTGCCAAGTCTTCCTGTTTTACTCCTAGTATCTCACGTAGGCGCTTCACATTGTATCCTAAATGTTTTCCCGTAACTTTATAAGTCGTATCCATAATTATGTTGTTAAATAATGACAATTGAAAAATAGCGTTATATCTTTTTTCCTACTATTGACAGGACAAATATATGCAATATTCCCGATAGAACTGATATTTTTGTGCAATATTTGAATTTTCGTTCGATACAATGTTATAGCAATTAATCCCCTCCATTCATACTACTCTTCAACATCTTACGATTTTCTATATCCTTAACGGATTACCATTCACACAGCCTTTTTATTCCGGCATTGATTTGTTTCTGAGAAGTTCTTCCAGCAAAGAGACTTTTTCCTGCTCCGATTTCAGCATCCGTTCATAGAGGGCCACCTTTTCTTCATATAATTGTACAATCCGTTCAATCGGATTATTGATTGGATAATTATTGATAACAGATGCAATTGAACTATCAGCAAAATTATTTGAAATAACATGAATCGCGTTTTCATCGGTAAAGTTTTTAATTGCTTCCGCCGGGATGTTCAACGCATTCGCCACTTTTTCCAACGTGTCATCATCCAAGTCGTCTTTATTCTCCAGGTTGGATACCGACTGTTGCGACAGTTGCAGCCTTTCCGCCAAATCCTCCTGTTTCACTCCCAGAATTTCACGCAAGCGCTTTACGTTATAACCGATATGTTTCCCGCTGACTTTATAAGTTGTTTCCATAATTGTTTATTCTTCATTAAAATAAAGTTCTATTTCTTCGTCGGTTAATAAACCGGAGTTAATAATAGCCGACGTTACATTTGCTAAATCATCTTTGTCTAATTGGCCTTTGTACGAACAAGTATTATTGATAATCCAAGAGTGAATATTGGTCGTTTTGACAGGCAACACAGTTGAACAGCAAACAAAAGAAGTATGAGTTAGAAAACTATACTTATCTCCTTTAATTGGAACTTGTAAATTTAGAAGCTCTTGTTTTTTCGTTAGCGCCGGATGAATGTTTGAATTAATGTAAAAAGAACAAGTATATATTTTATCTTGACTTAATCCTGCAACGACAAAGAATTTAGGATGGTCGATTTCAGCAAACTTGTTTAAAAATACTGCGCCCCTTGATAAAGTTAACCTGAAAAGTTCTTCTCTTACTTTTTTGTCTAAATCATTCTTAATTTTCATTATTTACATAATGCGACAAGATCATTTTGTTCTTTTACATAATGAATAAAATCATCATCTCCGCCACTTTCCCGAATAATATCTTCAAATTTAATTTCTCTGTTCGCGGCCGTATTGCGCCAAGCATAATCGTGAGATTTCTCTTTTATTTCATCCCATGATAATTCGCCATACATTGCAAGCGATTGATCGATATGTTTTAAATCTGTTTTGGAGAGCTTGCGTAAGTCCGGCGCTTTATTTGCCTTAATAAAATCCCAGTCCATGACTGAAAAATAATCTTCAAACCCTTTTCCATATGATTTAAAATAACCGTCCCCTCTCACGGATTTGAATATATCGTAAAGGTTGGAAGGAACAGGGCCGTCAGTCATGGCAATATACGTATCTCCCGTAATGGATCTCCCATATTCATTTAAATGTTCCCTGTCGGAAAAATAGAGGATTTTAAATATTTTATGAAAATCCTTTCGCCTTAACTTGCCCACGATATAAAGCACTGCATTCAGCGTCTTTTCTTCATTGAACGTTATGTTGTTAAATAATGACATCTAAAAATGGCTTTATTTCTTTTTTATTACAAGAGATAGCGCAAATGTATAAAATATTCCCGATACATTCAATAGTTTCGTACAATATTTAAGGCTGCCGTATGGATACAATGTTATTATAGTAACTTCTATTTATACAATCTTTTTTGTTCCGGCATCGGGTTTGTTCCTGACGAGTTCTTCCAGCAAAGCCGTTTTTTCCTGCTCCGATTTCAACATCCGTTCGTAAAGCGCGACTTTCTCTTCATACAGTTTCACCTTATCATCGTACAACTGCACAATTCGCTCGATCGGATTATTGATTGGATAATTATTGATCGAAGCATTGTCCGAAAAGGTATTGGATATAATATGAATAGCTCCTTCATCTGTAAACTTCTTTATAGTTTCCGAAGGGATGTTCAGCGCATCGGCTACTTTTTCCAATGTATCGTTATCTAATTCTTCTTTGTTCTCCAGTTTCGATATCGACTGTTGCGATAGTTGCATCCTTTCTGCCAAATCCTCTTGTTTTACTCCCAGGATTTCACGCAAGCGCTTTACATTGTATCCTAAATGTGCTCTGTTAACCTCATAAGTAACTCCCATAATTGTTTTTATGCTATATGTTGATGCAAAATAAATTCTTAGGATAAGTATAGGTTATTATCCGATATATCCTTAATCCACAAAAGTACAAAAAAAAAGCATCCGGAGTATTTTACGCTCAAATATTTGAAGTTATACAACTATATATAGTGAAATACACGCATTTAACCAGCTATTTTTGCATCGTTACATAAAAATTAATTGATCTAAACAAATGAAAGAATGAAAAGTAAAAAATCAAGTTTATTTAAAGGGGGAATATTTCTCTGTATGTGGGCATTATCCCTATGCTTGTTTGCACAACAGCATACCGTAAAAGGAAAAGTTATTGATAATCTAGGAGATCCTCTTCCCGGTGTAAATATCATCCTGAAAGGAGAGAATAAAGTAGGAACGATTACCGATATCGATGGAAATTACAGCATTACGGTTCCTTATGCACAAGCTACCTTGTATTTTTCTTATGTAGGATTCCAACCTCAGGAAATTAAGATTGAGGAACGTCCCTTAATAAACGTAACTTTAGTGGAAGACAGCAAGGCATTGGAAGAATTGGTTGTCGTGGGTTATACCACCCAGAAATTGGCGACCATTACGGGATCGGTGGCAACCATCACCACGAAAGATTTAAAACAAAGCCCTACGGCTAATCTGAATAATGCATTAGCAGGAAGAATGCCCGGCCTGATGGTAAACCAATACAGTGGAGGAGAACCGGGAGTCGATATTTCCGATATCAAAATCAGGGGATTCGGCACTTATGGCGATAGTTCGCCTATTGTTATTGTGGACGGTGTGGAACGAGATATGCGTTATCTCGCACCGGAGGAAATCGAAACGTTCACTATTTTGAAAGATGCTTCCGCAACGGCTCCGTATGGTGTCCGAGGGGCCAACGGGGTAATTATTATTACCACAAAACGAGGACAGGCACAGGAAAAAGCTACCGTCAGTTTTAAAGCATCCTATGGTATCAACAAACCGATCAATTTATCGAATTATTTAGGTTCTGCCGATTATGCCACGCTTTATAATGAAGCGATGATCAATAGCAATCCCGGCGTCAACCCTTCTACATTAACGCTATTCAGTGACGAAGCTATTGCGAATTATCGCAAAGCAAAAGGAGATAATTCTGATGGATTGGGGTATGATTGGGATTATTTTGATTATGCTTTTAAACCCGGTACGCAACAAGATTATAGCTTATCCGTCAGAGGCGGGTCCAACAGAGCGCGATATTATGTGATGGCAAATTATTATAACCAAACGGGAAATTACAAACATACAAACCTGACACAGTACGACACGCAAGCAATTTTTCAACGGTATAACTTCCGTGCGAATGTGGATGTGGATATCACGGATAATTTTTATACGAAAGTCGATTTGGGAGCGCGAATTACCGATCGTAATGCGCCGGGTACTACGGCAGGACGGATTGTTTATATTGCGAATACACAACCTCCTTATTTGCCGATTACCCTTCCGGAGAATGGCAATGCGGAGAATGAGAATTATGTTTTAAATAATCCGTATGGTTTATTATACGGAGATCCGCTTCATCGTTTCAATATACTCGGGGAATTATCCCGCACAGGCTGGCTCAATGAAAAGAACACGTATTTAAACGGATCTTTCACATTAGGGCATAAACTGGATTTTATTACGAAAGGCTTAAAAATAGAAGGCGTTTTTTCGTACGATGCAGAAGAGGGGCGCTGGATCAATCGCGTGCTTTCCACAAGAGCCGACGGATATGCCACGTATGGGCGTTACGCCACTTTTCAGCCTGCGGTAGGGAATTACGGGGAATATTATATTACCAATGCTAATTATGACGGCGCTTACATAAAAGGAAATCCATGGTATGATATTGATGAAACCATTGGAAACGGATTCTCGCATAATGCGGCTCAAAGTAAAACATACTATCAACTGAAATTGGATTATGCCCGTTCATTCGGATTGCATGATGTTTCGGGGCTTGTTTTATTTAATCGATCCAGCCGCACGTATGACAATCGAGTGGAATATCGTTATCAAGGTGTTACAGGGCGTGCGACTTATGCGTATGCAAATAAATATTTAGCCGAATTCAATATGGGATACAATGGATCGGAAAATTTTGCACCCGGTAAGCGCTTCGGCTTTTTCCCTGCGGGATCCATCGGATGGGTTGTCACGGAAGAAAAATTTATGGAACGGACAAATAGTTGGTTGAATCACTTAAAATTAAGAGGATCTTATGGATTAGTAGGTAGCGATAAAATCTCCGATAATGATGGCGACCGTTTCGCCTACTTGCAATTTTACACCGGTGGAAACGGGTATAATTTTGGCGTGGATCAATTTGGAAATGGAAATAACGGGTTAACAGAAGGTAATTTTGCCAATCCGAACCTGACTTGGGAAAAGGCTCGGAAACTGAATATCGGCTTGGACGGCGCCTTGTTTAAAAATCAATTGTCCTTTGCCATTGATGCTTTCTTTGAACATCGTTATGACATCATCACCAACTTAGGGGGCGGAGATAAACTCGGGTTTCCGGATATTGTGGGGAAAGACGCTCCTTTTATTAATTCGGGTATTGTCGATAACAGGGGTATTGATTTTGAGATCGGATGGACCGGTAAGATAGGGAAACATTTTCGCTATTACATTAAGCCGAACTTTACCTTTGCCCGCAATAAAATCAAATTCATGAACGAAATTTCTTATGATAACGAATGGAGGAGAAATACCGGAAAAAGAGTAGGCGAACATTTTGTATACGAAGTAGATCATTTTGTGTATGATCAGGCGGAAGCCGATAAATTAAATACAATGAATGAAGGCAAAGGATTTCAACCGTGGGGGAAATTGTATCCAGGCGATGTGGTTTACAAAGATTTGAACGGAGACGGCGCCATTGATAATGAGCATGACCGTACGTTCTATGGATATCCGAGAAATCCCGAAATCCAGTTCGGTATTCCATTAGGAATATCCTATAAAGGATTGGATTTTTCCATCTTGTTGCAGGGAGCCACAAATAGTAGTATTCTATTAAATGGAGCCGCCGTATATGACTTCCCCGATTATTATCAGGATCAAGTGGGTAAAGTAAAAAAATGGCATTTGAATCGATGGACGGAAGCCACAAAAGACGTAGCAACTTATCCCAGATTGACCTATGGTGCAAATTCAAATAACAAAAATGGGAATAGCAGTTTGGCGTTATGGGATGGCTCTTACATGCGGGTCAAGAACGTAGAAATCGGATATTCCCTTCCACAAAAAATGATTCGTTTTGCCGGTTTTCAAAATGTACGGTTTTATGTTCAAGGACTAAATGTACTCACTTTCGATAGATTAAACGATTTAGATGTGGACCCTGAAATCAGAGAAGGCAGCGGAGATTGGTATCCGGTACAGCGAGTTTTCAATTTTGGTGTCGACATAACGTATTAACCGATTAAAAATAGAAGAAATGAATAAAATAAAAAGTTTAATTACCTTTATCATCTGCACATTGTTTATCGTTTCATGCAATGATGATTATTTAGATAGAACTCCCGATGATAAGAAAAATGAAAAAGATGTTTTCACGCGCTACGATTATGTGAATCAATTAGTAACCGATTTATATGATAATTGTAAATGGGCGAATCATCCGTTGATTTACTTTAACCATTTTTCTTCGGCTGCCGTCACTGACGAGTGTAGTGCCAGTAGTCATGAGGCTGCCATTCCCCATCAGTTTCATATCGGAAATTACGGGCCATCGCAGGGAATGCCCGACCGAAGCAGTTGCGGCCAATATTGGTGGGATTTGTGGGGTAAAGTTCGAAGAGCCAATATTATTTTAGCAGGTGTGGAAAAATATAATACTCCCGATAATCCTCAAGCGGGAGGCGAGGGGGATATTACCCGCCGAGTGGGGGAAACCTATTTTCTGAGAGGATATCTGCATTTTCTGTTATTGAGGTCTTACGGGGAGATCCCTTATGTTGATTATGTCGTAAATCCTGATGATGAAATGGTTTTTGAAAAATTATCCGTTCATGATGCCGTTGCAAGAATTATTGCGGATGCCGAAGCGGCTTATGAAAGGGTCGATGCTTCTTATGGAGGGAATCACTTCGGAAGGGTCGATAAAGGCGCCTGTCTGGGGTTGAAGGCGATGGCCCTGTGGATTGCGGCCACTCCTATGTGGAACGGCGGAAAATTTCCAAATGATACCCGTGTCTTCAAAGATCAATATACGTATGATGCTTCGCGGTGGGAGGCTGTCAAAAAAGCGGCAAAAGCGGTGTTGGATGCAAAAGACAACAGCGGCAACTTACGGTATCGGCTTTATACGGCTTACGGAGCGGATGATTTTGGGGATATAAACGGTAAAAATACAAATAACAGCAAAGTATACAAACGTTTATGGGATATGTTTTATGATATGCAATCGATTCAACAAGAATGGGTTTGGTTTGTAACACGAGGCAAAGACACAGGATGGTCAGGCGATGTATTGCCTCCCACACAAGACGGACATGCCCGCCAGCGCCCATTGCAGGAACAGGTCGATGAATATGAATATATCGCTCCGGACGGTTACGGATATCCGATATATGGTAGCCGAGCTGTTTCGGACGGATATGATGATGAAAATCCTTATGAAAGTGTAAAAAGAGATCCGCGTTTTTATCGCGATATCCGTTACCATGGTTCTGTTTATGGAAATACCGTATTGAATACGGCTTCCGGAAAAGATGCCGTAGGAGCGAACTATTTGAGTGCTTCTTCACACACAGGATATTATTTACGTAAATTTTACAAGGACGGATGGGTAAGATCAAGTGGAGGCCATACTATTAACGGGCCGGCAATTTGGCGGTTACCCGAATTTATCTATATGTATTGCGAAGCCGTAAATGAAACGTCCGGCCCTAATCAGGAAATTTACGACTTGATAAACAATGTACGCGCCCGTGCCTTTATGGCCCCGATTCCTCCGGCGGCTAAAACCGACAAAAATTTGATGAACGATTATATCCAACGGGAACGCCGGGTGGAATTGTTTTATGAAAACCATCGTTTCTGGCATACCCGCTTATATTTAGAGGCTGACGATGCCACCGAATTAGCAAAAGAAAAATCTTATAAAGATGCCGATAGTTGGCCCTATCCCAAAACGCAGCGTTGGTCTCACGGGATGAAACCGGTGGAGGATCCCGATGGGAAAATAGAAGTAAACGGCAAGAAATATAAGATGGTTCGTTTTGAAGTGCCGGACGAACGTGTTTTCAAAACACCTCAACAGTATCTATTCCCCATTATGCAAGATGAATTAAGACGGACACCCGGATTGGTACAGAACCCCGGCTGGTAGCAACTGCCAAGGGTAAACGAATCCGTCTTTTCGTTTCTGCCTATGCAAGAATCAGCCATTTACCGAGGGTGTCGCTCATAGCGGCACCCTCGGTTTCATCAATCTAAAGACCTCCCCTCAACCAACAAATCTTAGCAAAAACAATACAGTCGTTAAAAATTTTGCGTATATTTGCTGCACTCAAAAAATACGTATAAAAACATATAAGAAAACATGGCTTTTAACATTATTGTGTTGGCGAAGCAAGTGCCTGATACGCGAAATATCGGGAAGGATGCGATGAAAGCCGACGGAACTGTCAATAGAGGGGCCTTGCCCGCTATTTTTAATCCTGAAGACCTCAATGCGCTCGAACAGGCATTAGGCATAAAAGACCGGTATCCCGGTTCCACGATCACCATGCTCACCATGGGGCCCGGTCGCGCGGCTGACATTCTGCGCGAAGGTCTCTTCAGGGGAGCGGACGACGGTGTATTGCTCACCGACCGAGCTTTTGCTGGTGCCGATACGCTGGCCACTTCATACGCTTTATCGACGGCTGTACGGAAAATAGGTAAATACGATCTGATTATCTGCGGCCGCCAGGCTATTGATGGCGATACGGCACAAGTAGGGCCGCAAGTCGCGGAAAAGCTGAACATCCCTCAAGTTACCTATGCCGAGGAAATAGAAGAAATCAATAACGGTAAGGCGCGGGTGAAACGACGTCTCGAAAATGGGGTGGAAACGGTAGAAAGTCCGTTACCTCTGCTTGTTACGGTAAACGGTTCGGCGCGTACCTGCCGCCCACGAAATGCGAAACTGCTGCTAAAGTTCAAACATGCCAAAACGGTCACGGAGCGCCAAGCCGAAAACATCGATTACATCGACATTTACAGCACCCGTCCTTATCTGAATCTCACAGAATGGGGGGTCGCCGACGTGGATGCAGACATCGAGCTTTGCGGGTTGTCGGGCTCGCCTACAAAGGTGAAGAAAATCGAAAATGTCGTCTTCCAAACCAAAGAAAGCAAGCACCTGAGCGGTTCCGATGATGAAATCGAACAGCTCATGATAGAACTAATCGCTAATCACACAATCGGATAACAGAATTATGAACAATATTATCGTATATATAGAAACGGATGAGGGCGCCGTAGCCGACGTGAGTCTCGAACTGCTGACCAAAGGACGCTCGCTGGCCGATCAGCTCGGTTGTAAACTCGAAGCCGTCGCTATCGGAAACCATCTGGGCGAAGTAGGCAAACAGGTTTTCCCTTACGGCGTCGACGTGCTGCATATTTTCAACGATGCGCGCCTGTCGCCCTACACCACCCTGCCGCACACGTCCATATTGGTTAATCTCTTTAAGCAAATCAAGCCTCAGATATGCCTGATGGGCGCGACGATCATCGGACGCGACCTCGGGCCCCGAGTATCCTCCTCGCTGGGTAGCGGCCTCACCGCCGACTGTACTTCGCTGGAGATAGGCGATCATGAAGATAGAAAGGCGGGAAAGACCTATAAGAATCTGCTTTATCAAATCCGCCCCGCTTTCGGAGGCAACATCGTGGCATGGATCATCAACCCCGACCATCGTCCTCAAATGGCGACCGTGCGCGAGGGTGTGATGAAAAAAGAAGTGCTCGACCCGCTTTACAAAGGCGAAATTGTGGAGCATGACGTAAATGACTATGTGAATGCCGACGATTTTGCGGTGGCCGTCATTGAACGGCATATCGAAAAATCGAAAGTCAATATTAAAAATGCGCCCATCATCATTGCCGGAGGCTATGGAGTGGGCTCGAAAGAGAACTTCGACTTGCTTTACGACTTGGCCGATGTGCTGGGTGGCGAAGTGGGAGCTTCGCGCGCCGCTGTCGATGCGGGATTTGCCGAGCACGAGCGCCAAATAGGGCAAACGGGGGTCACCGTGCGTCCCAAACTGTACATCGCCTGCGGTATCTCCGGACAAATACAGCATGTTGCCGGAATGCAGGACAGCTCCATCATTATTTCCATTAATAACGATGCCAATGCGCCCATCAATACGATGGCCGATTATGTCATTACCGGCGAAGTGGAAACGGTGATTCCTAAAATGATTAAGTATTATAAAAAGAATAGCAAGTAAAAAAGTATGAATTATTATATTGACACCCCGCAGTTCAGGCATCATCTTCAGCACCCGCTGATGAAGCGTATTGTCGAACTGAAGGAAAGAAATTATACAGACAAAGACAACTATGAGTATGCGCCCATAGACTTTGAAGACACCATGGACAGTTACGATAAAGTACTCGAAGTGGTCGGCGAAATCTGTGCCGAAATCATCGAACCCAATGCCGAAGCAGTCGACCAAAGCGGCCCTACCATCCACGATGGCCGCGTAACATACGCCGAACCTACTCGTCGCAATCTCGAAGCCTTGAACAAGGCTGAACTGATGGGTATGGGACTGCATCGCAAATACGGCGGACTCAATTTTTCGATGGTTCCTTATATGATGTCGGCCGACATGGTGAGCCGCGCCGACGCCAGCTTCCAAAACATCTGGATGTTGCAGGATTGCGGCGAAACCATCTATGAATTTGCCGAAGAACAGCAGAAAAATAAATATCTGCCTCGCATCGTGAAAGGCGAAACCATGTCGATGGATCTCACCGAGCCCGATGCAGGATCGGACTTGCAGGCCGTCATGCTCAAGGCTTCTTACAATGAAACAGAAGGGCAATGGTATCTCAACGGGGTAAAACGCTTCATCACAAATGGCGATGCCGATATCCATCTCGTGTTGGCGCGTTCGGAAGAAGGCACTAAAGATGCGCGCGGATTATCGATGTTCGTTTATGATAAAAAACAGGGAGGCGTTACCGTACGCCGCATCGAAAATAAAATGGGTATCAAGGGCGCTCCCACTTGCGAATTGGTATTTAAGAATGCCAAAGCCGAGCTGATCGGCACCCGCCGCATGGGACTGATTCGCTATGTGATGTCGCTCATGAACGGCGCTCGTTTGGGTATCATGGCGCAATCCGTCGGGCTCTCCGACGCTGCTTACCGAGAAGCATACAACTACGCCATCGAACGCCGGCAGTTCGGTAAACCGATCATCGAGTTTCCTGCTGTATATGAAATGATTGCGAATATACGTGCCAAGACCGATGCTTCCCGAACCATGCTCTACGAAACCGCTCGCTTTGTGGATATGTACAAAACGCTCGAGGACATCTCGAAGGAACGCAAACTCACTCCCGAAGAGCGCACCGAAATGAAACATTATTCGCGCTTGGCCGACGCCTTCACACCGCTCGGAAAAGGAATGACGAGCGAGTATGCCAATCAGAATGCGTACGACGCCATCCAGGTGCACGGCGGATCGGGATATATGAAAGATTACAAGTGCGAACGGCTCTATCGCGACGCGCGTATCACGAATATCTACGAAGGAACGACCCAATTGCAGGTTGTTGCAGCCATCCGCCACGTCACCACCGGAACGTATTTGCAACAAATCAGGGAATACGAAAAGGAAGTGGTTGTACCCGAACTGGAGCCGTTAAAAAGGGCCCTTTCGAAGATGGCGCAAATGTATGAGAAGTTGGTGGAATTGGTTACAACTCCCAAAGATGAAGATTATCTCGATTTCCACGCACGCCGTTTGGTGGAATGTGCAGGACATATCATCATGGGGCATCTGTTGTTGCAGGATGCCAACCGGAATCCCGAGTTATTTCGCCGTTCCGCCGAAGTATATATTCATTACGGACAAGTTGAGGTGATTAAAAACTATAATTCGGTCACAAAATCACGCATTGAAGATATGGGTTATTATAAACTCATGCCTGAAAAGTAATTTTTTCCATTCATAATTTTAATTTTTGCGGGGCTGCCGGTTTATCCGGTTGCCCCGTTTTATTTTCAGTACCTGTTAAAGAGAAGAAATGATGCAGCGTTTTTTCAAAAAAAACATCTCTATAGATGTAGGCGTTCAACAACTTACTAATTTCTATCTATAAAAAAAGGGTTATGAAAACGATTCTAAAGTTATTTCTCTTGCTTGTGCCTTTATTTGTTTTTTCCTGCGAAAAAGAAACCAATAAACCCTCAGTCACTATTGAAGGAATTACGACGGAAAATTATCCCCGTGTCGATGGCTCCACTTCGACGGCGCCTCTGCAAACGATTATTGCCTGCGAACTGTTGAATTGCCGTTATGAGTGGCAACATTTGTTATATGTCTATTTCACCTGGGAAATAAAACCGAACTACGACGATGTTCCCCGTAGTTTTTTTGAAGAACGGATAAAGACTTCGCAAACGCACCAGTCTTTCATCAATTTAATCGATAAAAAGGCTGATTTTATTCTTACCCATAGGCGAATATCGGACGACGAGAAAGAGTATGCCATCAAGGCTGGGGTTACATTAACCGAAACTCCGATAGCGCACGATGCTTTTATCTTTATTATTAATGAGAAAAATCCTGTTCAAACACTTACCCATAAGCAGATTCAGGATATTTATATGGGAAAAATAACCAATTGGAAACAGGTTGGCGGCAATGACTTGCCGATTAAACCGTATGTGCGCAATCAAAACTCAGGCAGTCAGGAACTCATGGAATCCATTGTGATGAAAGGATTACACATGCCGGAATGGAGTGAAGAACGCGAACTCTCAAGCATGATGCTGGCTTTCTCTCAGGTTCGTTCAGAAGAAAATGCCATTTGCTACACGGTATATTATTATAAGGAACAAATTGTAAGGGATGCCGAGCGTGTAAAAACCTTGTCGGTAAATGGAATTTATCCCGATAAGAGTAGCCTGTCAAAGCAAACTTACCCGTATATGGCGGATGTATATGCCGTCATCCGTTCGGATTTGGATAAATCTTCCTATGCCTACAAACTCTATGATTTACTTCAAACAAAAGCGGGTAAAAGCATAATTGCACGAAGCGGATACATTCCCAACTAACAATAAGAACAATTTAAAATATGCTATCTGATGAAAACAATTACAAAAGTATTAGCCGTTTGCATGATATTCTTTCTATCGTGCACGAAAGTGAGTGATGACTCCCCTTCTTATTCGTATGAAAACGGATTCGGAGAGATTGCCTATAACGAAAAGTACAAAGAGTATGAAGAAAATCCGTTTCTGAAAGTAAAGGACTATCCCCTATCCACTTTTTCAATTGATGCCGATGGAGCTTCATACGCCAACATGCGCCGATATGTGAATCTCGGGCAGAAACCGCCTAAAGAATCGGTACGTACGGAAGAATATGTCAATTATTTCACCTACAACTATCCCGAGCCGGAAGCCGGCGAAAACATATCGTTGAGTTCCGAGCTGGTTACCTGTCCATGGAATGAAGAGCACCATATTATGCGTTTGGGAATTAAAGGAAAAACCATTTCTGAAGAGGAGTTACCCAACTCCAACTATGTATTCCTGATCGATGTATCCGGCTCCATGACCCCGCCCGAAAAACTCGGCGTCCTGAAAACCGGATTCAAACAACTTGTCGATGAACTCGAACCGGAAGACAGAGTCGCCATTGTAGTATATGCCGGTGAAGTAGGTGTGTTACTTCCTTCTACACCTGCGTCGGAAGCCGATCATATAAAAGCGGCGATCGATCGGTTGGGAGCCGGCGGATCGACCGCCGGAGCCGCAGGTATTACAACGGCTTATGAAATTGCACGGGAAAACTTCATAGACGGAGGAAACAACCGTATTATATTGGGCTCCGACGGGGATTTCAATGTCGGAATATCCTCCACCGACGCCTTGGTCGAATTGATTGAAGAAAAGCGGAAAGGCGGTATTTACCTTACGGTATTGGGCGTAGGTACCGGAAACCTCAACGACCACATGATGGAACAAATAGCCAACAAAGGAAACGGCAATTATGAATATATCGATAATGCCGATCAGATTCAAAAGGTCTTCGTTCACGAAAAATCCAAGTTCCACACGGTAGCCAAGGATGCCAAAATACAAATCACCTTTAATCCGGACAGGGTAGAGTCGTATCGTCTCATCGGTTATGAAAACCGTAAAATGAAAGATGAGGATTTTGAAGACGATGAAAAGGATGCGGGTGAAATAGGCTCTTCACAAACGATTACGGCATTGTATGAAGTGATATTGAAAAAGAACGATGCCTCGGCTGAATACGCTAAATTTGATTTCCGATACAAACTTCCGGACAGCGACAGCAGCCGGCCCTTAAGTCTATCCATCCGCCAAACACCGTTATCGATCAACGCAGCTTCCGAAGATACCCGATTTGCCGTTTCGGTTGCCGGATTCGGATTATTAATGCGCGAGTCGGAGTATAAAGGCACTTTGGATCAAAAAATGGTCAAAAATCTTGCCGGGTCATCCTTCTCATTCGATCCGAACGGATATCGTAAACAATTTATCGAATTGATTGGGAAATTACCTTAGGTAGAAAGGACACAATCCTTCAACGGAGAATAAAACTTAATAGCCCATCTTTTTAAATAAAAGGATGGGCTTTATCATGGAGATACAAGATCTACCTGACGATTATTCCTAAATTATCCAAAAAAAAGAATACGACATATTGTCATATTTTCTGCCAACTGATTTTTGGCACAACATTTGAAAACAAAATAGTGTGCATACTGAAAAATGTAAGTAAAAAGAAAAATTAAAAAGTAAAACAACATATAACTATGGGAAAAATTATTGGAATTGACTTAGGAACCACAAACTCTTGCGTTGCCGTAATGGAAGGTAACGAACCGGTGGTAATCCCTAATAATGAAGGTAAACGGACGACGCCTTCGGTGGTCGCCTTTGTAGACAATGGAGAACGCAAAGTGGGTGATCCTGCCAAACGTCAGGCTATTACAAACCCGAGCAACACCGTATACTCCATCAAGACATTTATGGGCGAAACATTCGATCAGGTGCAAAAAGAAATTGCCAGGGTACCCTATAAAGTGGTACACGGCGATAATAATACACCTCGTGTAGATATAAACGGACATTTATATTCTCCGCAAGAAATATCGGCCATCGTTTTGCAAAAAATGAAAAAAACGGCCGAAGATTATCTTGGACAACAAGTCACGGAGGCGGTGATTACCGTACCGGCATACTTTAGCGACGCACAACGCCAGGCTACAAAAGAAGCCGGGGAAATTGCAGGACTTACCGTACGCCGTATCGTGAATGAACCTACAGCCGCAGCATTGGCTTATGGTCTCGATAAGAAAAAAAGCGATCTGAAAATTGCCGTTTTTGACTTGGGAGGAGGGACGTTCGATATCTCTATCCTCGAATTAGGCGACGGCGTTTTTGAAGTGAAGTCTACAAACGGTGACACTCACCTCGGAGGGGACGACTTCGACCATCGAATTATCGATTGGCTGGCCGACGAATTTATGAAAGAGGAAGGGCTCGACTTGCGTAAAGACCCAATGGCATTACAACGCCTAAAAGAGGCTGCTGAAAAAGCAAAAATAGAACTTTCAAGCGCGACGTCTACCGAAATCAATCTGCCCTATATTATGCCGGTAAACGGAATACCCAAACACTTGGTGAAAACATTGACCCGCGCTAAATTCGAGCAGTTAATCGATGACTTGCTACAGAAATGTATACTGCCCTGCCAAACGTCGATGAAAGATGCCGGACTTACCAACTCGGAGATTGACGAAGTGATTTTAGTGGGTGGTTCTACCCGTATACCCGCCGTACAGCAATTAGTGGAAAAACTTTTCGGTAAAGCCCCGCACAAAGGGGTAAACCCGGACGAAGTTGTTGCTGTCGGAGCCGCAATACAAGGAGCCGTACTGACAGGTGAAGTGAAAGATGTTTTGTTGTTGGATGTAACTCCTCTGTCTTTGGGTATCGAAACATTAGGGGGTGTAATGACCAAACTGATCGACGCCAACACGACGATTCCTACAAAGAAAAGCGAAGTCTTCTCTACAGCGGCCGACAACCAACCTTCGGTGCAAATCAATGTATTGCAAGGGGAACGTTCGCTGGCACGCGATAACAAACAAATCGGAGTGTTCAATCTCGATGGCATTCCGCCTTCTCCTCGGGGCATTCCTCAGATCGAAGTGACTTTCGATATCGATGCCAATGGTATCCTCAATGTGTCGGCTAAAGACAAAGCGACCGGCAAAGAACAAAAGATCCGTATCGAAGCCTCTTCCGGTTTAAGTGACGACGAAATCAAACGGATGAAAGAAGAGGCAGCCGCGAATGCCGAAGCCGATAAGAGAGAAAAAGATCGTATCGACAAGTTGAATCAGGCGGACTCGACCATCTTCCAAACGGAAAAACAACTCTCCGAGTTGGGAGACAAGATACCTGCCGATAAAAAGGCACCTATCGAAGCAGCGTTGAATAAACTGAAAGAAGCGCATAAAGCGCAAGATGTAGCGGCTATCGATGGAGCTATTGCAGAACTGAACACCGCATTTCAGGCAGCTTCGCAGGATATGTATAATGCCTCCAACCAACAACAGGGGCCACAAAATCCGAATGAAGGTCCGAATACCACCGGTTCTTCCCAGAATGGTGGAACCCAATCCGGCGACAATGTAACCGATGTGGATTTTGAGGAAGTGAAATAAAGAAACTATCACACAGAATAATAGATAATTATAAAATCGTGGTAAGACGTTGTTTTACCGCGATTTTTTTATCATTACAAAAATGTTCCTTACATTTGCTTGTCCATTAAAATGAACAAGTATTATTTTTTATTGAAAGGAGATTTACAATGAATCCAATTACGAAACTCCATACGATGGCATTTTTTTAACGCTATCGACACTTCTCTTTTTATTGATTATCTTTGCATCCTAAAACAGAAACAGACCGAATGGCGAGAAAGAAAAAACAACTTCCTTTATTGGAATCGGTAATGATAAGCGATGTGGCTGCCGAAGGAAAAGCGATTGCGAAAATCGACGGGCTGACCGTTTTTATTCCCTATGCAATCCCCGGCGATGTGGTCGACATACAGCTTACCCGTAAAAAAAGCAGTTATGCCGAAGGGCGGGTTGTACGTTTCGAATCTTATTCGGACACACGCACCGATGCTTTTTGTGACCATTTCGGTATTTGTGGGGGATGTAAATGGCAAATACTGCCTTATGACGAACAGCTTCGATATAAGCAGAAACAGGTTGTCGATAATCTTACCCGCATCGGTAAAGTGGAATTACCCGAAATATCGTCCATTCTACCTGCTCCCGATACAACTTTTTACCGCAACAAACTGGAATTTACGTTTTCCAATAAGCGATGGCTTACTGAAAAGGAGATAAATACCGACAAAGATTTGTCTGACATGAACGCCTTGGGATTTCATATTCCGGGAATGTTCGATAAGGTGTTGGATATCCATAAATGCTGGTTGCAGGATGACATTTCAAACCGTATCCGAAATGCTGTCCGTGCATTTTGCCTCAACAACCGGTATCCGTTTTTTGACCTCCGGAATCAAGAAGGATTGATGCGTACGCTGATTATTCGCACGACTTCCACCGGAGAGGTCATGGTTATCGTCGTTTTTTTCAAAGAAGATGAAGAAAAAAGAACCCGATTGATGAACTTTCTGGCTTCCGAATTTCCTGAAATAACTTCGTTGCTTTACATCGTCAATGAAAAAGCCAACGACACGATTACGGATCAAGAGGTTATTACATGGAAAGGAAACGACTTCATCTATGAGGAAATGGAAGGTCTGAAATTCAAAATCGGCCCAAAATCATTTTTTCAGACCAATAGTAAACAAGCCTACCGATTGTATAAAGTCGTACGGGACTTCGCGTCTCTTTCCGGCAAAGAATTGGTTTATGACCTATATACAGGTACCGGAACGATTGCAAATTTTATAGCACGACAAGCAAAAAAAGTCATTGGTATAGAATATGTGGAAGAAGCGATTGAGGATGCCATGGATAATTCGCACCGTAACAGGATCGAGAATACGTTGTTTTTTGCAGGGGATATGAAGGATATCCTCACCGAAAGTTTTATCGAAGAGCATGGACGGCCGGATATCCTTATTACGGACCCGCCCCGTGCCGGAATGCACGATAACGTGATTCAAACAATTTTATCGGCTCAGCCCGAACGGATCGTATACGTCAGCTGCAATCCGGCCACACAAGCCCGCGATCTCAGCTTACTCGATAGTCTTTATCGAGTAGCTCGGGTACAACCGGTAGATATGTTTCCACATACTCATCATGTTGAAAATGTAGTCCTCTTGCAAAAGAAATAGGAAGCACCCATTGTATATTCAGGTCATCGCGTTTCCGTATAGTCGACATCTGTGACGGCATTACGTACTTTATCGTCTTTTCCCAATCCTATAAAATCAAAGAGAATGCAGAAGATCGTAAAGGAAGGAACGACATCTGTTCCCGGCAAAAGTTCTTCGATAAATGTAATAAGAGAGGTGTATTTTCCCCGCTTATTCCCAAACATCTTATAACTGATAGAAGCTGCTATAGGGGCCCAAACAGCATCTAAGAACGCCCCTATACCCGGTATCGCCAGCGTACTCATGCCGATCGCATCTAATGCGATACATTTCAAAAGTTTTTTGTACTTATTATCCATTGCAATTTTTATTATATTCCCAATATTCTAAAAACAGGGCGTCTATCTATAAAACCATTCATCAGGCAAGCTCTTTTATTCTTAGCAAACCATACAATTCCAGTATCGTATTAAATGGCAGATAATAAAACGTCGTCAGACATAAAAATGTTTATTCATTATTTTTAATTAACCGCCCTCTTCTTTCAACTAAAGCGAAAATAAGAACTTCAATTTGATAGTAAGACTTTTAACTTGCGACAAAGAAATAAATAGAATATCCGTAAAATAATAAATAAATTAATTGTTATCTTTGTAACTCGGTTTCAAATAAAAACAGATTGTTTTAAAAATAAAGTAACAGAAACCGATTATCTTAATTTTGAAAATGGACCTGTTAAGAGAAAAAACAATGCGATACGATGCCCCTCAACGCGCTAAGGCGGCAGGCATCTATCCTTATTTTCGAGCTATAGAAAGTGATCAGGATACAGAGGTTATTATTAATGGAAAGAAAGTCCTGATGTTTGGTTCGAATGCCTATTTGGGATTAACCAACCATCCGAAAGTAATAGAAGCTTCCATAGCGGCCACCAAAAAGTATGGTACGGGAATGGCTGGCTCACGTTTTCTGAATGGAACTTTAGACATTCATCTTGAACTTGAACGTAAATTGGCCAACTTTATGGACAAGGAGGAAGCGATTGTGTTTCCTACCGGATTCATGGTTAATGAAGGAGTCCTCGGATGCCTTACTGGACGTGACGACTATATTCTTTGGGACGAAAGAGATCATGCTTCCATTATAGAAGGGCTAAGAACTTCGTTTTCGACCAAGTATAAGTTTCGTCATAATGATATGGCTTCTTTGGAAAAGCAGCTGCAGAGATGCAACAGCCATAAAGTAAAGCTTATTGTGGTGGATGGCGTTTTCAGTATGGAAGGCGATTTAGCGAATCTTCCGGAAATCATGAAATTGGCTAAAAAATACAATGCCAATATCATGGTCGACGAAGCCCATAGCCTGGGCGTATTGGGAAGAAAATATAACGGAAAAGGAGTGTGTGACCATTTTGGCTTATTAAACGACGTGGATTTGGTGATGGGCACTTTCAGCAAATCGCTGGCCTCCATCGGCGGATTTGTGGCCGGAGACTATCCCGTAATCAATTATTTGAGGCACAATGCCCGAACCAATATTTTCAGTGCCAGTATCACTCCCGGCGCTACTGCCGCCGCATCCGCCGCACTGGACATTCTGAAAGCCGAACCGGAAAGGGTGAAGCATTTATGGGAATTAACACATTATACGATAAAAAGATTCAAGGATTTGGGTTTTGAATTAGGCCCTACCGAAACCCCCATCATGCCTCTATATGTTCGGGATAATGACAAAACATTTTACATTACCAAATTAATATTCGAAGAAGGTATTTTCGTCAATCCCGTGGTATCTCCCGGCGTGGCACCCGAAGATACATTGATACGATTCGCCTTGATGGCTACTCATTCGATTGAGCAAGTCGATTATGCTATTGAACGAATCTACAAAATATTTAAAAAGGTCGGCATCTTATAAGCTGCGACAATAATTTATACCCGCCTCCGGTAGGACAATCGTCCCATCCGGAGGTTTTTTACGTGCGTACCGAATGCCTTCGACTGTCAAGAAATGGATATCATAAAAATTAACACGCATTTATGACCGGAATTCACAAAAAACGAGTACATTTGCACGCAATAAAAATAGAAAGGTATACTTATGTCATTTATTGCAAACAAAATTGTTACAGAAGGTCTTACTTTTGATGATCTTTTGTTAGTTCCCGCATATTCTCAGGTTCTCCCTAGAAATGTTGATCTTACCACACGATTCTCCCGTAATATATCGTTAAATATCCCGATGGTTTCTGCCGCTATGGATACGGTGACCGAAACAACAATGGCTATTGCTATCGCACGGGAAGGTGGCATCGGAGTTATTCACAAAAACATGAGCATTGAAGCCCAGGCAAAACAAGTCAGGGCTGTGAAAAGAGCCGAAAACGGGATGATTATTAATCCGATTAGTATCACTGCTGAGAAAACGGTTGCCGATGCATTACACATGATGAGTGAATTCAAAATTGGCGGTATTCCTGTAGTGGATGACCAGAATCGTTTAGTAGGAATCGTCACCAATCGTGATTTGCGTTTCGAAAAATCGATGAATAAACACATTGAAGAAGTAATGACCAAAGAAAATCTGGTCTCAACACGCCAATCGACCGATCTGGAGGCAGCCGCTGAAATTCTCCAACAGCATAAAATAGAGAAACTCCCTGTTGTCGATACAGAAAACAAATTAATAGGGCTTATTACTTATAAAGATATTACGAAAGCAAAGGATAAACCGTTTGCTTGTAAAGATGATCAAGGGCGATTAAGGGTAGCGGCCGGTATAGGAGTAACCTCCGATTCCATAGAGCGTGCACAAGCTCTTATTGAAGCCGGTGTAGATGCAATTGTCATCGATACGGCGCATGGTCATTCTAAAGGAGTCGGGGACATGCTCAAACTGATTAAGAAAACATTTCCCCACATTGATATTGTCGTAGGAAATATCGCTACCGGAGAAGGAGCAAAATACTTGGTAGAAGCGGGAGCTGATGCCGTAAAAGTAGGAATCGGGCCAGGCTCGATTTGCACAACTCGGGTTATTGCAGGGGTAGGAATGCCACAGATCTCGGCTATTTACGATGTGGCAGAAGCTTTGAAAGGTACCGGCGTTCCTATTATCGCCGATGGAGGACTTCGCTATTCAGGCGATATTGTAAAAGCTCTTGCTGCGGGCGGCACATCCGTGATGATGGGCTCTCTATTAGCAGGGACTGAAGAATCACCGGGAGAGACAATTATTTTTAACGGTCGTAAGTTTAAAACTTACCGGGGTATGGGATCGCTTTCAGCTATGCAGCAAGGTTCCAGCGACCGCTATTTCCAAGATGTAGAAGACGACATCAAAAAACTTGTACCCGAGGGTATCGAGGCCCGTGTACCATTTAAAGGAACTTTACAAGAAGTGATTTATCAAATGGTAGGTGGACTTAGAGCGGGAATGGGATATTGCGGAGCAGAAAACATAGAGAAACTTCACGATGCAAAATTTACAAAAATTACAGCCGCAGGATATGCAGAAAGTCATCCACATGGTGTAATGATCACACGAGAAGCCCCTAATTACAGCCGGGAAAATGAATAAATTTTCTGATCAACCCATTGTAGGAAAAGCA
>DHOU01000007.1 GCA_002409745.1 Bacteroidales bacterium UBA5382 | reverse complement strand
ACTTCTTAAGGGACGACTATTTATGATGGCTATCTCCTCTTGTTGATAAACGATTCTTTTATCAATGCTTTTGTTCTTAAGAAAGAAGAACTGCCGTCGGGACAATATGAGAACCTCGTTACATGGCTAAAATCAAAATTGAATTATAAAGAGATTTCTTCACTCAAAAGATGATTCTCTTGAGCCGGTATTAAAAAAACAGAGGCGTTTTCTTTTTTGGCAAGCTATTTGTAGGACTTATGCGTAGGGTGCAAAGCGATGCTTCCTTTTTATAAAGCGATCAATTAGTAATCAGTTACAAAATAATAAAACAGAATGGAGCAACAGAAAAAAAACGATACGGATATTCAGAACGATGAGACGAAGCCCGGCACTGAGGGCGGAGACGATCGTCATATAGCCGACCAAGAAGGCGAAAACGACAATTTGGCAGACGGTGAATGTTCTTCCGATCAGGAACAAAATGAATGGCAAGAGAAATATGCTGATTTAAACGATAGTTATCTTCGTCTGCATGCCGATTTTGACAATTATCGGAAACGGACCACCAAAGAGAAAATCGATATCATTAAAAGCGGGGGAGAAAAAGTGCTCGCCGACATTATTCCTCTGATCGATGATTTCGAACGTGCGTTGGAATCGCTTCACAAAGCCGAGGAAAAAGACGCTTTATTGGATGGGTTGGATTTGATTTATTCCAAATTCGTCAAATTCCTTCAACAGCATGGCGTGGAAGAAATCGAGGCGGTCGGGCTGCCTTTCGATCCCGATCGGTACGAAGCGGTTACGACTATTCCCGTGGAGGATAAAACGAAAAAAGGAATAGTGGTGGATTGCATTCAAAAGGGATATCAATTGAATGACAAAATTATTCGTTATCCCAAAGTAATTGTAGGCGACTAAAATGGCGGAAAAAAGAGATTATTACGAAATACTGGAGGTCGGCAAGACGGCAACGGTCGAAGAAATTAAAAAAGCGTATCGGAAAAAAGCCATTCAATATCATCCGGATAAAAACCCCGGCGATAAGGAAGCCGAAGAAAAATTTAAAGAGGCTGCCGAAGCGTACGAGGTTTTAAGCGATGCGAATAAACGGGCGCGCTACGATCAGTTCGGGCATGCCGGTGTCGGAGGCGCTGCGGGCGGCGGCTTTGGCGGCGGAGGAATGTCGATGGAAGACATCTTTTCTCAATTCGGAGACATCTTCGGCAGTTTCGGCGGCTTTGGCGGCTTCGGCGGTTCCTCATGGGGCGGAAGCTCCCGTCGTACCAACCGCGGGTCGGATCTTCGCGTAAAAGTAAAACTGAATCTGAAAGAAATACTGAATGGTGTCGAGAAAAAGATAAAAGTAAAAAAATACGTTGCGTGCTCGCATTGTAACGGGAATGGCTCCGAAAACGGAAATTCTTATTCTACGTGTCACACTTGTCATGGTTCGGGTGTCGTTACGAAGGTGACGAATACGATTATCGGTCAAATGCAAACGACGACCACGTGTCCGACCTGCAATGGTGAAGGCAAAATCATTACGAAAAAATGTACGTTTTGTGCCGGCGAAGGTATTCTGCGGGATGAGGAGGTCATACCGATTAAGATTCCTGCGGGTGTTGCCGAAGGAATGCAGTTATCGTTACAGGGAAAAGGAAATGCCGCACGGCGTGGAGGCGTGAATGGCGATCTCTTGATTGTGATTGAAGAGGAGGAGGATCCGGACTTGATTCGCGATGAGAATGATGTGATTTATAATCTTTTCCTGAGTTTTCCCGCGGCCGCTTTAGGCGGAACGGTGGAGGTACCGACCATTGACGGGGTGGCGAAAGTGAAAATCGAGCCCGGAACCCAACCGGGCAAGGTGCTTCGTTTGCGCAATAAGGGATTGCCTTCGGTGAACGGTTTCGGCAGAGGGGACGAGTTGGTCAATGTCAATGTATACGTGCCGGAGGAATTAAGCGACAAAGAACGCAAACTTATGGAGGAGATGGATAAATCTCCCAATTTTGCACCCTCTAAAACAGCGAAGAAAAGCGTGTTTAATAAATTCAAGAAGATGTTTGATTAATATTACCTCGAGGGCGTCGCTTCGGGCGATGCCCTCGGGTAAGTTTCGTTAGTCATTGAACAGCCGGCTTCTTGCCACCATGCATGCTCCGATGATACCTGCCCGGTTCTTCAATTTCGAGAGCACGATATGAGAGTCTTTATTCACCAGGCTCAAAGAATACTTTCGCACCGCGCTTCGTATCGGAAGTAAAATAAATCCGTCCGTTTCGGCTACTTGTCCTCCGATAACGAGCAATTCAGGATTAAAGATGTTAATCAGTCCCGCGATATACTTTCCCAGTTTATACCCCACTTCTTCAAGGATTTCAATACACATGGTATCCTCCATGTTCGTTGCCCGAATGATATCCGTCAACGTGATATCTTGGACGTTTTTCACATGCTCCGTAAGGATGGTGCTTTCCCCTCTGGCGATTCGTTCGAGCACCATGCGGTGAATGGCGAGTCCGGAGGCTTCGGTTTCAAGACATCCTTTTTTTCCGCAGTGGCAAATAATCTCGTTGTCGAATGCCGGAAAATGGCCGAACTCACCCGAAAACCCCGACTTTCCGTAATAGAGTTTTCCGTCGATGATAATTCCGATACCCAATCCCCAGCTTATATTGACAAAAATGACATTCTTTTCGCCTTCGATTGCGCCTTTCATATACTCCCCGTACGCCATGGCGCGCGTATCATTATCGATGCCGACCTTGTATTGTAACCGTTTAGATAGAATTTCCGTAATCGGCTGTTCGCTAAAGTAGAAGCTGCTGTAACTATGTCCCGATTCGGGGTTGACACGCCCGGATATGTTCAGATTGATGTTGTAGATTTTATCTTTTAACTTCCCTGTCCGGTCAATGAACTTTTGGATGTGATGGCATAATGCGTCAAAGGATTCAGTCGTATTTTCACAAATATAATGAACCCCTATTTGCTGGTCTACAATATTGCCTTTAAAATCCATTAAGGCCATGCTCAGGTGATGCCTTGTCATGTCGACACCTACAAAATAAATAGAGGAGGGGTTTAAGCCGTATACACTCGGGTGTCTGCCGCCAGCCGTTTGGACTTTTCCAAACTCCGAAATGTAGCCGTCTTCTGTGAGTTCCCCGATGAATTTTGTGACGGTCGGTACGCTAAGATCCAGTTCTTTTGATAATTCGGCAATCGTATCATTACCCGTTGTGATAAAATGATTGATTATATCCTTCTTTATTTGGATATTCTTCGGACTTTTATCTTTCGATGAAAAAAAATTCTTTACCATAACAGTATTTTGTCGTAGAATATAAATCGTTTTATGAATAGCGGTTTTCTGCCTGTTTTATCGGCAGACATTCCTGTTGCTTCGTTAATGATAGGAAAGATAGCTGTTTGCTAAAAAAACATTCCTCTGATTACAGGCATATTGTGTCGTGATCGTCTCTTTTCTTTAAATAAGTGTGAAGAGATAAATAAATCTACTATGCATGTCGTGCAAAAATAGTAAACTTTTTTAATATAATAGTCTTCCCTCTTCTATATATTGATAGAACCGGCTCTTTTTTCCTTATCGAATCTCTTCGTCATCCATCGTATACATCCTCCTTTTATCAGGAGATGGCGGATCAAGACCGCAATGACACATTCCTCACGGGCTATTTGAGCCAAACAAGAGGAAGAAGAATACAAAAAAGAAACTTTTTGAAGGCGAAGAATACTTTCATTTCCGCCTTTCGTAAGAAATTTAAACAGTTTCTAAGTTTTATTTGCGGAATTATTTCTTTAAATAGGAGAAAAACATGTACTTTTGAAGTTCTAAAACGTAGGTACTACTATAACTATAAATAATTTGATTATGAACTTTTTAACGAACGAGAAATTAACTATTGTAGGAGCAGCCGGTATGATTGGTTCCAATATGGCCCAAACCGCTGCCATGATGCATTTAACGTCCGACATTTGTCTTTACGATCCTTTTGCCAAAGGCTTAGAGGGCGTGTATGAAGAGATGCGTCATTGTGGATTCGATGGTATCAACTTTTCTTTCACAACCGACATCAAAGAAGCTTTTACCGATACCAAGTATATGATTTCTTCGGGTGGGGCGCCCCGCAAAGAGGGTATGACGCGCGAAGATCTTTTGAAAGGAAATGCAGAAATTGCGGCCCAATTAGGAAAAGATATCAAAGCGTATTGCCCTGATCTCAAACATCTGACCATCATTTTCAATCCGGCGGATATTACCGGATTGGTGGCTTTGATTCATTCCGGACTGAAACCTACTCAGGTGACCACTTTAGCCGGTCTCGACAGTACTCGCTTGCAAAGCGAATTGGCAAAACATTTCGGTTTGAAACAAAGCGAAGTGACCAATACCCGTACGTACGGAGGACACGGTGAACAAATGGCTGTATTTGCATCTACGGCAAAAGTTAACGGACAACCGCTCCTCGATTTGATCGGCACCTCTAAATTGACCGACGAAGATTGGGCCGAGCTCAAACAACGCGTTACCAAGGGGGGCGCAAATATTATCAAATTGCGTGGACGCTCTTCTTTCCAAAGCCCCGCTTATGTATCGGTCGAAATGATCCGTGCGGCAATGGGCGGTGACGCTTTCCGTTGGCCGGCCGGTTGTTATGTACATAGCCAGGGATTCGACCACATCATGATGGCGATGGAAACGTCGATAACGAAAAAAGGCGTGGCTTATGCCGAAGTAAAGGGAACGGATAGTGAAATAGCTGAATTAAAAGAAAGTTACGCTCACTTATGCGACCTTCGTGATCAAGTGATTGCCATGGGGGTTATTCCTGCAATCAGTCAATGGAGTTCTATTAATCCTAATTTATAAGATTATAGGTATCGATAAGAAGGACTTCCGGGAAAACTCCGGAAGTCCTTCTTTTTACAAAAAATAGCGATAATCGAATAAATCAACAGATATCAATCGATTATCAAATGATACATCATAGATAATCCGGGGGAAAACATATCAATATGTAAGATTTTAGGAATAAATATGGCGAAATATTTTGTCGTTCCGTATTTTTGCTTTTACTTTGTAACCATTAAATAAAACGATAGTGTTTTCAGTTATTATATGAACCATCCTATTATTCATATTCTAGTCATTTCTATTCTACTTCTGGATAACTTCAGCGGGTGAGGATGGCATGTAGTTGATGAATTTGAACAATAAACGAAAAGATGACCTTTCTCACAGTGTGGGAAAGGTTTTTTAGTATAAATATAAATGATTTGAAAGATAATGGAACGAATTTATGTTTTTGACACCACGTTACGAGACGGAGAACAGGTTCCGGGTTGTCAATTAAATACAATCGAAAAGATTCAAGTGGCGAAAGCGCTTGAGTTATTAGGTGTGGATGTGATTGAAGCTGGGTTTCCGGTATCGAGTCCCGGAGATTTTAATTCGGTCGTCGAAATATCGAAAGCGGTCACTTGGCCTGTTATTTGTGCCTTGACCCGTGCGGTGGAAAAAGATATCGAAGTGGCTGCCGAGGCGTTGAAATATGCCAAGCGTAAACGTATCCATACCGGCATCGGGACTTCCGATGCTCATATCAAGTATAAATTCAATTCCAATCGCGAAGAAATCATCGAACGAGCCGTCAAAGCCACGCGCTTTGCCCGTCGCTTTGTGGACGATGTGGAATTTTATGCCGAAGATGCCGGACGAACCGACAACGAGTATTTGGCGCGTGTCGTACAAGCGGTGGTCGATGCCGGCGCAACGGTGGTGAATATCCCCGACACGACGGGATATTGCTTTCCGGATGAATATGGTGCGAAAATAAAATATTTAATTGACCATGTAGACATGAAAAGCGCCATCCTGTCTACCCATTGTCATCAGGATCTGGGAATGGCTACGGCTAATACCTTATCGGGGGTGATCAACGGTGCCCGCCAGGTGGAAGTTACCATAAACGGTATCGGCGAGCGGGCCGGAAACACTTCGCTGGAAGAAGTGGCGATGGCGTTGAAAAGTCATAAGGAAAGGGGTTTTGACACCAATATCAATACGCAGAAAATATATGATACCAGCCGCTTGGTGTCGGCGTTGATGAATATGCCGGTGCAGCCCAACAAAGCCATTGTGGGACGGAATGCCTTCGCTCATTCATCGGGCATTCATCAGGATGGCGTATTGAAGAATGTCGCGACATACGAAATCATCAATCCAAAAGATGTCGGCATTGATGACAATGCTATTGTCTTAACGGCTCGAAGCGGGCGGGCAGCCCTTAAAAATCGGCTGACATTGTTAGGGGTGCAGTTGGAAAATGACAAATTGGATGAAGTTTATCCGAAGTTTCTTGATCTGGCTGATCGGAAAAAAGATATCAATGACGATGATATCCTTATTTTAGTAGGCCGGGGAGCTCATTTGCACCGTATCAAGATCGATTATTTGCAGGTATCGTGTGGAGTGGGATTGCGCCCCGTGGCAAGCCTCGGGCTCGATATTGCCGGCGAACATTTCGAAGCGGCTGCGACGGGTAACGGCCCTGTCGATGCGGCTATCAAGGCGGTAAAGAATATCATTAATCGGGAAACCGTCATTCAGGAGTTTCTTATCCAGGCGATCAATCGCGGAAGCGATGATGTGGGAAAAGTACACATGCAGGTGGAACATAACGGAATGATTTATTATGGTTTTTCGGCGAACACCGATATCGTAGCCGCTTCCGTAGAGGCATTTATCGATGCGGTCAATAAATTTGTATAGCTTTATCGGGGTGCCGCTCCGGGCGACATCGTCGGTAGAATAAATTATAAAATTATAGATGAAAACATTATTCGACAAAATTTGGGATGCACACGTCGTAGCGACAGTGAAAGACGGCCCCACACAATTGTATATCGACAGGCATTTATGTCATGAGGTTACCAGTCCCCAGGCGTTTGCGGGATTGAGAAAAAGAGGATTGCAGGTCTTCCGCCCCCAACAAACCACGTTGACGGCCGACCATAATATTCCTACGATGGGGCAGGACCGGCCTATTCGAGACGAGATATCGCGCTTTCAGGTAGACACCTTAGCTCGGAACGCCCGTGATTTCGGACTGACTTATTATGGCTTGGGAAATCCGAAGAACGGAATTGTGCACGTGGTTGGCCCCGAAAACGGATATACCCAACCCGGAATGACCATCGTCTGCGGCGACAGCCATACTTCCACGCACGGTGCATTCGGCGCTATCGCTTTCGGTATCGGAACGAGCGAAGTGGAAATGGTATTGGCTTCGCAATGTATTTTGCAGACGCGTCCGAAAACCATGCGGATCCATTTTGAAGGAAAACTCAACGACGGCGTTTTTGCGAAAGATGTCGCTTTGTATACGATTTCTCAGTTGACTACCGGCGGGGCTACGGGTTATTTTGTAGAGTACACCGGAGAAGCGATACGGGCGCTTTCGATGGAGGCCCGCATGACGTTGTGTAACTTAAGCATCGAAATGGGCGCCCGGGGTGGATTGATTGCTCCCGATGAAACGACGTTCGCGTATTTAAAAGGACGGGAGTTCGCCCCGAAAGGCGATCGTTGGGAAAAGGCGTTGGCTTATTGGAAGACGTTGAAGACCGACGAGGGTGCAACCTTTGATAAGGAGATCATTTTCGATGCTTCCTCTATTAAGCCGATGATTACGTATGGGACCAACCCGGGAATGGGAATACCTATTGACGGCTCTATCCCGGAATTGGAGGATGTCGATGATGCGGGTAAAATATCGTTCGAAAAGTCACTGAACTATATGGGTTTCAAACCCGGTGAGAAACTCGAAGGAAAACCGATCGATTATATTTTTCTGGGAAGTTGCACGAACGGGCGTATCGAGGATTTTCGTCTGTTCGCTGAATATGTAAAAGGCAAGAAGAAGGCCGATCATGTTATCGCCTGGCTCGTGCCCGGTAGTTGGCAGGTACGGAAGCAGATTGAAGAAGAAGGATTGGATAAGATCTTGCAGGAGGCGGGTTTTGAGTTGCGTCAACCGGGATGCTCGGCTTGTCTGGCGATGAATGATGATAAAATTCCCGCCGGTAAGTATGCGGTTTCTACGTCCAATCGGAATTTTCAAGGCCGGCAAGGACCCGGTGCACGCACTATTCTGGCCGGCCCTTTGGTTGCGGCTGCTGCTGCCGTCGCCGGTAAAATTTCACAGCCGGAGATTCAATTAGCAAATTAGCAGATTAGCAAATTAGCAAATTAGCAGATGAGTAGATAAGCAAATTAGCAAATTAGCAAATTAGCAAATGAGTAAATGGATGAGAAAATGGATAAAAGTGGAAATGTTATAGTTGATTTATCTTTTAAATTCGCTTTGGATGCGATTGATTTTGCCGAAATGCTTGAACAGGAACGAAAATTCGTAATAGGACGGCAATTTTTAAAGAGCGCGACGTCTATCGGGGCAAATGTGAGGGAAGCGCAAAATGCGGAAAGCAAAACGGATTTTATTCATAAAATAAAGATAGCGGCGAAAGAAGCGGACGAGACGGAATATTGGCTATTATTATGTAAGTCTTCGGCGTCTTATCCTTGTAAAGCCGAATTATTAGACGAGGTAAATGTCATCCAAAAAATATTGAATAAAATTATCGGAACATCAAAATCCCAAACTCCCTAATTCGCTCATCTGCTCATTTGCTCATCTGCTCATTTGCTCATCTGCTCATCTGCTAATTAGCTAATTTACACATTAAATTTTTAGATAATAATGGAAAAATTTCAAACCCTAACATCCACGTATGTCCCCCTTCCGATAGAGAATGTGGACACCGACCAAATTATTCCCGCCCGCTTCCTGAAAGCGACCACCCGTGAAGGATTCGGAGATAATCTATTCGCCGATTGGCGCTATGAGAAGTCCGGCGAGCCGAAGGCCGATTTTGTACTCAACGACCCTACCTATTCGGGCGAGATATTGGTGGCGGGCAAGAACTTCGGCAGCGGGTCGAGCCGCGAACATGCCGCCTGGGCGATCGCCGGATACGGATTTAAAGTCGTCGTGTCGAGTTTCTTTGCCGATATCTTCCGCAACAATGCCCTTAATAACGGATTGCTGCCGATTGTCGTCAGCGAGACTTTCCTGACGGCACTCTTTAACAGCGTGCAGGCAAATCCGAAAGCGACATTGACGGTCAATCTCGAAGAGCAAACGATCCGCAACAATGAAAACGGGAAAACGGAATCTTTCGAAATCAATCCCTATAAAAAGGAATGTCTGCTGAAAGGATTGGACGATATCGATTTCCTGCTTTCCAACAAAGATAAAATCATCGCATACGAGCAAAACCGCGCTTTTGTGTATTGATAAAAGGATTGTTACACGGAGAAACAGAGGCGGCACGGAGTCCTCTGCGTTTTTTCTCTGCGCTCTCAGTAAAACTTCCGTGTAACTCGGTGTCATTTTCATTCCGAATTTTCGGAGTGGACGATTAATTTGTTTATTGAATAGTGGAAAAAAGAACGATTGAAATAATGGATACCACGCTTCGTGATGGCGAACAAACCTCCGGAGTGTCTTTTGCGGCGGAAGAAAAAGTCAGTGTGGCGAGGCTGTTGATTGAGGAGCTGCATGTCGATCGGGTGGAGATTGCTTCTGCCCGGGTGTCGGATGGCGAATTCAAGGCCGTACAAAAAGTTACGCAATGGGCGAAAAACAACAGCCATCTGGATAAGATCGAGGTGCTGGGGTTCGTGGATGGAACGGCATCTGTCGATTGGATCGAGCGATCGGGATGTCAAGTGATGAATCTGCTGTGTAAAGGATCGGAAAACCATTGCACCCATCAATTGCGGAAAACGGCTCAGGAGCATTTGCGCGATATCCGTTCGGTGATCGACGAAGCGAGAAGCCGGGGCATCAAGGTGAATATTTATCTGGAGGATTGGTCGAACGGGATGCGCCATTCGCAGGAGTATGTGTTCGAAATGATGGATTCTCTCTGTGAAATGCCCATCGAGCGATACATGCTGCCCGATACGCTGGGTATCTTGAATCCCGACGAAACGGAACTGTTCTGCCGGAAGATGACGGACCGGTACCCGTCGTTGCATTTCGACTTTCATGCCCATAACGATTATGATTTGGCGGTGGCGAATGTCTTCGAAGCCATTAAGGCCGGTGTTCACGGCGTTCACGTGACGGTCAACGGACTGGGAGAACGTGCCGGAAATGCTCCGCTGGCGAGTGTGATCGCGCTTATTCATGATCAATTGAAACTCTCCACTCATATCGACGAAAACAAACTTTACGGAGTCAGTAAGGTGGTCGAGAGTTATTCGGGCATCCGCATTCCGGACAATAAACCGCTTATCGGCGATAATGTCTTTACACAAGTTGCCGGTATCCATGCCGACGGCGATAAAAAGAAGAATCTTTACTTTAATGATTTATTGCCGGAACGCTTCGGCCGCCTGCGTCAATATGCGTTGGGAAAGAATGCCGGAAAGGCCAGCATCCTGAAGAATCTGGAATCATTGGGCATCGAACTGGATGATGAAACGGCGAAGAAAGTCACTCAACGCATCATCGAGTTGGGGGATAAAAAAGAAGTCGTCAATCCCGAAGAGCTGCCCTATATCGTTTCGGACATCCTGAAGAACGGCGTGGACCATCAAGATATCCGGATGCTCAATTATTCGTTGATGCTGACCGACGGGCTGCGTCCGACCGCTACCGTAAAGATATCCATCAAAGGGGAAGTTTATCAACAAACCGCCGCCGGCGAAGGGCAATATCATGCCTTTTCGAAAGCGATGTATAAAATATACCGTTCGCTGCACAAACCCATTCCCGAATTGCTCGATTATGTGGTGGTGATTCCTCCCGGAGGAAAAACCAATGCTTACGTGCAGACGATCATCACCTGGCGATTCGAAGGAAAGACGTTTAAGACAAGAGGATTGGATGTCGATCAGACCGCAGCCGCCATTCAGGCGACAATGAAAATGCTGAACATGATTGAAAGCGGGAATATCCCCACCTTTCATAAACATGTACAATTACCGTAAGGCTACTCGGAGGCTATATCAAGAATTGTTATTAAAAGAATGACAGGAACGGATTATAACTTAGAGTTCGGCCTCGGGCATACAGAACGACTTTATAAGAACAAAATAAAAAAATGAAACTGAACATTGCAGTACTACCGGGCGACGGGATCGGCCCGGAAATCATGAAACAAGCGTTGAATGTAACGCAAACCGTAAGTGATAAATTCCATCATGAGTTATCGTATCAGGAAGCGGTTGTAGGAGCTGTCGCTATCGATGAGACGGGCGACCCGTATCCGGCGGCTACGCATGCGCTTTGCCTAAAATCGGACGCCGTGCTTTTCGGCGCCATCGGATCGCCGAAATACGATAACGATCCGAACGCGAAAGTACGTCCCGAACAAGGATTGCTGAAGATGCGCAAGAGTCTCGGGCTGTTTGCCAATATCCGCCCCGTGAATACGTTTCCGTCGCTGATACACCAATCGCCGCTTCGTGCCGAACTGGTGGAAGGAGTCGATTTGATGTGCATCCGCGAACTGACCGGCGGGATGTATTTCGGTCGCCCGCAAGGCCGTAGCGAGGACGGCAATACGGCCTATGACACGTGCATCTATACCCGCGAAGAGATAGAACGTATCCTGCACTTGGCCTATAAATTCGCCCGGCAGCGGCGCAAGAAAGTCACGGTCGTCGACAAGGCGAACGTGATTGCCACCTCGCGTTTGTGGCGGCAAATTGCGCAGGAAATCGCCCCGCAATACCCCGACGTGGAGACCGACTATCTGTTCGTCGATAATGCCGCGATGCGTCTTATTCAGTGGCCGCGCAGTTTCGATGTACTGGTCACGGAAAATCTTTTCGGCGACATTCTGACCGACGAAGCTTCGGTGATTACCGGATCGCTCGGCATGTTGCCGTCGGCTTCCATCGGCCTGCATACGTCGCTCTTCGAGCCGATACACGGGTCGTATCCGCAAGCGGCGGGGAAAGATATCGCCAATCCGCTGGCGATGATTCTTTCGGTTGCCCTGATGTTCGAATATGCTTTCGAGTTGAAAGATGAGGGCGCCCTGATTCGCGAAGCGGTCAACGCCAGTATGGAAGCCGGTATTGTGACGGAAGATATTGCCGAAGGCGGAAAAGCGTATAAGCTCTCGGAAGTGGGGGCGTGGATCGTGGAATATATACGGAATAAATAGACAGGGGGAGACAATTGGCAAATTAGCAAATTGGCAAATTAGCAAATTAGAGAATTAGCAAATTAGCAAATTAGCAAATTAGTGAATGAGCGAATGAGTGAATGAAGACAAAGGTCAAAGCGATCGTCATTCCGGATCAAGTGCGGAATGACGGACTGCCGGCGACCGGCGACTAAAGACTAAAAATTAAAAACGGGAGATGAAATATACATTAAATAGCCAGACAAGTACGGCGGGGCGGCGCATGGCGGGGGCGCGTGCGCTTTGGCGGGCGAATGGAATGACGGAAGAGCAGATGGGGAAACCGATCATTGCGGTGGTCAATTCCTTCACGCAATTCGTTCCGGGACATACGCATTTGCATGTGATCGGGCAGCTCGTGAAAGCCGAAATAGAGAAACTCGGTTGTTTTGCCGCCGAATTCAATACCATTGCCGTAGACGACGGCATTGCGATGGGGCATGACGGCATGCTGTATTCGCTTCCCTCGCGCGACCTTATCGCCGACTCGGTGGAATATATGGTGAATGCGCATAAAGTGGATGCGATGATCTGCATCAGCAATTGTGACAAGATAACCCCCGGAATGCTGATGGCGGCCATGCGGCTCAACATTCCTTCGATCTTCGTTTCGGGAGGGCCGATGGAAGCCGGGAAAATAGGAGACGAGCAAATCGATTTGATCGATGCAATGATCGAATCGGCCGACAATACCATATCCGACCAACGGGTAACGGACTTGGAAAGGCTGGCTTGCCCTACCTGCGGATCGTGCTCGGGCATGTTTACCGCCAACTCGATGAACTGCCTGAATGAGGCGATCGGCTTGGCTTTGCCCGGCAACGGAACGATTGTCGCCACCCATGCCAACCGCATCGAACTCTTTAAAAAGGCCGCGAAACAAATCGTGGAAAATGCCTATCGGTATTATTCCGAAGGCGATAAAAGCGTGTTGCCCCGAAGCATCGCCACCCGCGAGGCTTTCCTCAACGCCATGACGCTCGATATCGCCATGGGCGGCTCGACAAACACCATTCTGCATTTGCTGGCTGTCGCCAACGAAGCCGGCGTGGATTTCACGATGGATGATATCGATCGTCTGTCGCGGCGGGTTCCCTGCATTTGCAAGGTGGCGCCGAACACTAAAAAGTATCATATTCAGGACGTCAACCGTGCGGGAGGAATCATGGGCATTATGGAGCAACTCGCCGAGGGGGGGCTTGTGGATACGTCCGTGCCTCGCGCCGACGGTTATACGCTGGCCGAAGCTATCGACAAGTACCGCATTACCGGCGCAACCGTCAGCGAAGAGGCGAAGGAGATTTATTCTTCCGCTCCCGGCAACCGCTATAATATCGTGATGGGTTCGCAAAACGCTGCTTACACGTCATTGGATGCCGATCGCGCCGGGGGATGCATCCGCGATATCGCCCATGCCTATACTCAGGACGGCGGACTGGCCATTCTGAAAGGCAACATCGCCGAAAACGGTTGCGTGGTGAAAACCGCCGGAGTCGATGAAAGTATCTGGAAGTTTTCGGGCAAGGCGAAGGTGTTTCATTCGCAAGACGATGCTTGTTCGGGTATCCTGAACGGCGACGTGGAGGCCGGCGATGTGGTGGTGATTCTCTATGAAGGTCCCAAAGGCGGGCCGGGCATGCAGGAAATGCTGTATCCCACTTCGTACATCAAGGCCAAGCATCTGGGCAAGGCGTGCGCACTCATTACCGACGGACGTTTCTCGGGGGGCACGTCGGGATTGTCTATCGGCCACATTTCGCCCGAGGCGGCTGCCGGAGGGGCTATCGGTCTGGTGAAGGACGGGGATCGTATTGAAATAGATATTCCTGCGCGCCGCATCCATTTACAGGTGACGGATAGTGAACTCGCGCTTCGTAGAAAACAGGAGGAGGCGCGGGGTAAGGCGGCTTTCACGCCCGTCCGCGACCGGAAAGTATCGAAAGCGCTCAAGGCATACGCGGCCTTAGTGAGCTCGGCTGATTTAGGGGCGGTACGATTGATTGATTAGCAAATGAGCAAATGAGCAAATTAGCGAATGAGCAGATTAGCAAATGAGCAAATGAGCAGATGGGACAATGTGTAAATGAGCAAATTAGCAAATGAGTAGATGAGCAAATGGGACGATTCGTAAATGAGCAAATGAGGCCAACGGCCGAAAGGCAGACGACCGGCGACCGCCGACCGAAGACCGGGGACTGGCGACTGGCGACTGGCGACTGGAGACCGACGACATTAGACATTAGACTTTTGACAACAACCATATAATATGAAAGAAGAATATTCAGAACAATCCACAATATCGGGGAGCGAGGCGTTGATCCGTTCGCTTCTTGCCGAAGAGGTAGAGACGATCTTCGGATATCCGGGCGGGGCGATTATGCCGGTCTTCGATGCTTTGTACGATCATCGGGACGAGATAAAGCATATTCTTGTCCGCCATGAACAGGCTGCCATTCATGCCGCGCAAGGGTATGCGCGTGTATCGAGGAAAACGGGAGTCGCGTTGGTTACTTCCGGGCCGGGAGCCACCAATGTCATTACGGGAGTGACGGATGCCATGATGGACAGTACGCCGCTCGTCGTTATTTCGGGACAAGTGGCGTCGGGCCTGCTCGGGTCGGATGCTTTTCAGGAAGCGGATGTTATCGGGCTGACCATGCCGGTTACCAAATGGGCGTATCAGATACGCCGGGTGGAAGATATTCCCTGGGCGGTATCGCGAGCCTTTTATATCGCCGCCAGCGGCCGTCCCGGTCCGGTGGTGCTCGATATTGCCAAAGACGCGCAACTGAACCGTCATCCTTTCTCGTATAAGAAAACCGATTTTCTCCGCAGCTATGATCCGTTTCCGGATGTGGAAGAGGATGATATCCGTGCCGCAGCAGCCCTTATCCGTTCCGCCAAGAAGCCGTTGGCATTGGTAGGGCAGGGGGTCATATTGGCAAACGCCGAAGAAGAACTCAAGGCGTTTCTCGAAAAAGCCGATATCCCTTTCGGATCGACTATTCTGGGGCTGTCGGCCATTGCTTCGTCGCATCCGCTCAATTGCGGTATGTTAGGCATGCACGGCAATCTGTCGCCCAATATCAAAACGAACGAATGCGATGTGCTCATCGCCATCGGAATGCGTTTTGACGACCGCGTCACCGGCAATTTGAATACATACGCCCGGCAGGCGAAAATCATTCATTTCGATATCGATGAAGCGGAACTGAATAAGAACGTGAAGGCGACCGTAAAAGTCTTGGGAAATGCCAAGCAGACCTTGCCGATGGTAACCGGACTGCTCGAGAAGCAATCGCACGCCGAATGGATTGAGGAATTCAAGCCCTACGAACAAAAAGAATTTGAGTGCGTTATCAAAGAGGAAATCCATCCCGGAGCGGGGCCGATAAAAATGGGGGAGGTGGTTCACAAAGTGACGGAAGCTACCGGAAACAAGGCGGTCTGCGCAACCGATGTCGGACAAAACCAAATGATGGGAACCCGCTACTTCAAGTTCACCCAAACGCGCAGCATGATTACTTCGGGAGGACTCGGAACGATGGGCTTCGGCCTGCCTGCCGGCATCGGCGCCAAAGTGGGTGCGCCCGGCCGGACGGTGTGCATATTCGTGGGCGACGGAGGCTTGCAGATGACCATGCAGGAGTTCGGCACCATTATGGAGTATGATATCGATGTGAAGATCATTCTTCTGAACAATAACTTCCTCGGCATGGTGCGTCAATGGCAGGAGTTGTTTTTCGACGAACGCTATTCCGAAACGCGCATGAAGAATCCCGATTTCATCAAGATTGCCGACGCTTACGGCATCAAAGGGCGCAAGGTGATCGATCGGGAAGAGCTCGACGGAGCCATCGAGGAAATGTTGGCTCACAAAGGCGCTTATCTGTTGGAAGTCGTGGTGGAAACCAAAGGAATGGTGTATCCTATGATTCCTGCCGGAGGATGCGTGAGTGATATCTTATTGGGAAACGGACATTCGCTTTATTAATTCAAAACGGAATATAAGATGGAAGATAAAACATTATATACGATTACGATATTCTCCGAAAATACGGTGGGCGTACTCAATCAGATTGCCACCATTTTTACACGGCGCCAGTTAAATATCGAGACGCTGTCGGTTTCACCCTCGGCCATCAAAGGCATTCACAAGTTCACCATTACGTCGTATGCCGACTCCGACGAGACAATGAAGAAGTTGGTGAAGCAAATCGATAAACGGGTCGATATTCTGAAAGCTTATTTCAACACCAATGAGGATTTGGTGCATCAGGAAATAGCGCTCTATAAAATAGAAACGGCGAAACTGCTCGCTACCAGTCAGGTCGAAAAGCTCGTCCGGAAACATAATGCCCATATTCTGGATGTGAACGAGCATAGTACGGTGATTCAGAAAACCGGGCATTACAAAGATACGCAAGCGTTGTTCGACGAACTGGCGGAGAGTATCGGGGTGTTGCAATTTATCCGTTCGGGGCGCGTGGCGATCACGAAGTCCAAAGTGGAACGGTTGAGCGATATGCTGGCCAAACGCGAAGCTAAGGGGGAGAATGAGCAAATTAGCAAATGAGCAGATTAGCAAATGAGCAAATGAGCAGATTAGCAAATGAGCAGATTAGCAAATGGAACAATTAGCAAATGAGTAAATGAGCAGATTAGCAAATGGGCAGATGGGACAATGAGTAAATGAGCAGATTAGCAAATGAGCAGATGGGAGAATGAGTAAATGAGTAGATTAGCAAATGAGGTCGACGGTCGAAAGACTGGAGACTGGAGACTGGAGACTGGAGACCGACGACTGGAGACCGGAGACCGGAGACATTAGAATAACACGATATGGTAAGTAACAAATAATAATCAATAAAAGAATTATGGCAAAATTGAATTTTGGCGGGGTGGTAGAAAATGTCGTTACCCGCGACGAATTTCCTTTGAGCAAGGCTCAGGAGGTATTGAAAAACGAAACGATTGCCGTCATCGGATATGGCGTGCAAGGCCCGGGACAGTCGATGAACCTGCGTGACAACGGGTTTAAGGTGATTGTGGGTCAACGGAAGGATAGTAAAACATGGGACAAGGCCGTTGCCGACGGATGGGTGCCGGGCGAAACGCTTTTCGAAATCGAAGAGGCGTGTAAGCGCGGAACCATCATCGAGTATTTGCTGTCGGATGCGGCGCAAATCAAGCTGTGGCCTACGGTGAAAAAGCATCTGACGGCCGGCAAGGCGCTGTACTTTTCCCACGGTTTCGGCATCACGTATAAAGACCGTACGGGCATTATTCCTCCGGCCGATGTCGATGTGATTCTGGTCGCCCCGAAAGGTTCGGGTACCAGCCTGCGCACGATGTTCCTCGAAGGACGCGGGTTGAATTCGAGTTACGCGATTTTCCAGGATGCGACCGGCAAGGCCTACGACCGGGTGATTGCCTTAGGTATCGGCGTGGGGTCGGGCTATCTGTTCGAAACGACTTTCCAACGCGAAGTGTATTCCGATCTTACCGGCGAACGCGGAACGTTGATGGGCGCTATTCAGGGCCTGCTGTTGGCGCAATACGAAACGTTGCGTGAAAACGGGCATACGCCGTCCGAAGCGTTCAACGAAACGGTGGAAGAACTGACTCAGTCGCTGATGCCGTTGTTTGCCGAAAAAGGGATGGATTGGATGTATGCCAACTGCTCTACGACCGCGCAACGCGGCGCTCTCGATTGGATGGGCCCGTTCCACGATGCGACCAAACCGGTGTTCCAAAAACTCTACAAAGAGGTAGCCAGCGGAAACGAAGCGCAACGTTCTATCGATTCCAATTCTCAACCCGACTATCGCGAGAAGCTCGAAGTCGAACTCAAAGCGCTTCGCGAAAGCGAAATGTGGCAGACCGGCGCGGTCGTACGCAAACTGCGTCCGGAAAACGGTTGATCGGATTCGAGCGGTCGGTTTCTTTACAAAGAGGGGATATCACAATTGCCGTGACCCCCAAAAGTCGGACAGATTAATAAATGATGTTTTCTGTATGAGAGCTCGGTATTGCACCGGGCTCTTTCCGTTTAGCTTATTTTCTATTTTGAGACGGCCTCTTTTTCTTTCCTACCGGAATAAGTCTGTTGACGGGTTTGAACAGAGCCTTCTTTCGATTGTTATGAAAAAGACCCAATTTCTCCCGGAGAATAGGTTCCAAAAGAACAATTAAAAAACAAACAGCAAATGAAAAGAGCATTATTGATCGTCGATGTGCAGAACGATTTCTGTCCCGGCGGCGCCTTGGCGGTAAAAGACGGCGATAAAGCGGTGGAGGTGATCAACCGGTTGATACCGCAGTTCGAGGTGGTGGTCGCCTCTAAAGATTGGCATCCGGCGCAGTCGGTGCATTTCGATAAATGGCCGGTGCATTGTGTGGCAGACATGGCCGGCGCCGATTTCCATCCGCTGCTGCAAACGGGGAATATCGGGCAGGTTTTCCGGAAAGGGACGGATAATAAAGACGACGGTTATTCGGCTTTTGAGGCCACGAACCTATCGTTAGCCGATTATCTGCGGGAACGCAAGGTGGAGGAGCTTTATGTGTGCGGGCTGGCGACCGATTATTGCGTGAAAGCATCGGCGCTCGATGCGCTGAGCCTCGGTTTTCGTACGGTCGTCATTACCGATGCCGTTGCGGCCGTCAATGCCCGTCCGGGTGATGATATCCGGGCATTGGAGGAAATGCGCAACCGGGGCGTCGCGCTCGTTTCCGCAGCGGAAATACCGGAATAATCCTGAAACGATGTTGAACTCATCCGGCCGATTCCCTCTCGAACATCGATTGCAATACCGAACTAAAAGTGCCGAGATTCTTATTCTTGCTCCTGCAATCCCGATGATTCTCTCGATACTTCCTTTGCGTTATTGCTTTTTGTCTTTTCCCTTCGCCTTGTTCTCCAAGAGCGTCTTGTGGAACTTGGCTTGTTGTTGCGCTTCGGCCACCTCCACGTTGATTTTGTCGGCCAAGGTTTTGTACGGCTCCACACCGTCCACAAAAGCGTAACTGTTGATGGCTTCGCACAATTTTTCGAAGGCCGCTTGCATTTCCGTGCGCGCTTGGGTGGTCAACCCCGTCACATATTCCGTTTTTTCCTCCGTCCCCAGGATATGGTTGGCCTCATAACCCTTATTCTCCTCATCGAGTTTGTCGATCCACGCCAGCGGCGTAATCTTGGCCATCCGTGCCGTGTTTTCGGGCAAGCGCATGTCGGCGACCAAATTATAGAGGATGGATGTTTCCCGTTCGCGGGACATGTTCTGGATGTCCTTCCCGTATTTTTCCACCACGATCAACAACAGCCGGGAGGATTCCGATATGTCCGCGTCGGGGTACCGCATGGCGGCGCGTATCGTGCTGCTGAGCCCTACCAGCGTGTTGTCGCGCAAATCGTCGCTCTCCTTTTTGGGAGCGGTGAACTTCGATTTATCGGCTTGCTTCACCGCCACGTCCAGTTTGTCGAACGCCAAAAAGAACGACGTGGCAACCGCCGTCAATTTCAACACTTCCATATCTTCTTTATGAAGATAGTCTGCAATCACTTTCATCAGATGGAAAAATTCCATCAAAAACACTTTTGATAATTTTGTCGTTTTTACTAACATGATTTTTTGTTTTTATAGGATAGGAAATAAATAAAATAAATGCCAAGTTCCGCGTGCGATGAGTCGTTTTTTTCTTCCGCGGTGCGGGCGACGGGGGCGATAGGCCCGTCTTCTCTTCCGTGAGGCTGTCGACCGGCGCAATGGATACTTTCTCTTTTCCTCGGATCGATTGACCGGGTAAATACGCGCAACTTCTCTTCCGTGGAGCTATCGACGCGGTCGGCAGGCCCGGCGTCCCTCCCGAAGCGACTGCCGCGGATGGCGGAACGCGCGATAGCATTGCTTCACGGGAGGCGGAAGTGGCGGAGTGATAGATGCGCTCAATTCGAGCGAAAGAAAGCAGGTGGGGTAAATTATTGCTCCAAAAATATCGAGATGGGAAAGTATTTCTCAAGAGGATATAACCGATGTATTTTTCGATTACCCCATTTGTTTTTGATTTATGACGGCAATATTACACTATTTTTATGATTCCGCAAAATTTTTGATTCTTTTTTTTTGAAACAGGCGGGAATAAACGGCACCCCCCCCTCACCGTAAAGGGTCCTGCGAGGAGGGCCGTTTAAAAAGGTTGAAAGGGTAAGATCGGAAAGCCCAAATCCATCAAAAAAGGACTAAAAAATGCCGCATCAAAAAATTCAAGAATCTGTTTAAATTTCTTTCGCGATTCAAAAAGAATTATTTTTTAGCAGTGTTCTTTCTCGTTTTGGCGATAATAGCGGGCTATTTGAGCCAAATAAGAGGAAGAAGAATACAAAAAAGAAACTTTTTGAAGGCGAAGAATAGTTTAATTACAGTCTTCGTAAGAAATTTAAACAGTTTCTCAAAACAGTTTCTAATTTCCGAAAAGGATTTTCTGCTTGGGAACGACCCCGATGCCGGGACGATCGGAAGCAATGATCTTTGCGTTTTCGAGTTGCGCCCCGTCGAAGCAATCGTTTCCGATGAGCAATGCGCCGTCGAGATCGGCAAAATCGAGACCCGGCGATAGCTGTGCCGCGGCCGAAATGGCACAGGACGTTTCGGTCATGCACCCGATCATCACTTTCATTCCCAAGGCTTCGGCCAGGTTGCGCATCTTCCATGCCTCGCGCAGGCCGGTGCATTTCATCAGCTTGATGTTGATTCCCGAAAAAGCGCCTTTCAGCCGCTCCACGTCATGCAGCCGTTGCACCGATTCATCGGCAAAGATGGGCAAGGGACTTTCTTCGGTGATGCGGGCGATGTCGTCGAGCGCATGCTTCGACATGGGTTGCTCGACCATCACCACGCCCTTTTCCTTCAACCAATGAATCATCTCGACAGCCTGCCGGCGGTCTTTCCATCCCTGATTCGCATCGACCGTAAGCGGCAGGTCGGTCACCGACCGGATGGCTTCGATCATGCGTTTATCATCGGGGCCGCCGACTTTTACCTTCAGTACGCGGAACGGGCCGAGCGCCTCGCGCGTCTTTTCGCGCACCACTTCGTCGCTGTCGATGCCGATGGTGAAGGTGGTATCGGGCGCTTGATATTTGTCGAGGCCGTACATTTTATACCATGGCGCGCCGATCATTTTTCCGGCCAAGTCGTGCAGGGCGATGTCGACGGAGGCTTTGGCCGCGGTATTGTTTTCGGCGATGCTGTCGACATATTCGAGAATCTCTTCGAGGTTTGCCGGATTGCGAAAGCCCGACAGATCGACTTTTTTCAGGAATTCGATGACGGATGCTTGCGTTTCGCCCAGATAAGGCGGCAGGGAAGCTTCACCGTAACCCGTCAGTCCGTCGTATTCGATGCGCGTGAGGACGACGGGGGTGGTTTTGCGGGAAAAACCGGAGATGGTGAATACATGTCTCAATTGCAAGTCGTAGGGAGTCCAGGAAAGTTTCATATTGACGGATACGTTAGTCGGTTTACGCGTGGGTTTTACGGCTGAAATCAAGGGAGCGGCCGCTATAACAGCTGCTGCCGATGCGGATGTTTGAATGAATTGGCGCCTGTTTTGTTTCATTGTTCGTTGTTTTTAGGAATGAATACGGTTTGTTTAAAGCGATAGGCCGAAGATACGGTCTTATGGTGCGGGACGGTAAAAGTCGTTTCCCCTGATTTCTTCGATACCGGGTGTGCCCACCTCGCCGAGCATACGCTTTGTGCGCAGATAACGTCCGCTGTTATAGGCATCGTACAACGGATCAGCGGGGTCGAAGCTGCTGATGCGGATATGGTCGGAGGCGTGGATGAATTTTTTATCTCCCAAGTAAATACCTACATGTACGACGCGTTCGCGCGGTTGGTCGTTGCTTGCGGGCGTACCGAAAAACACCAGGTCGCCGGGTTGCGCTTCGGTAAAATCGGCCGTGTCGTCGGTCAGCTTTCCGTATAAGACCTGTTGCGAGGCATCGCGAGCCAGCAAAATCCCGTGATGCAAATAGACTGTTTTGGTAAAACCGCTACAGTCGAGTCCCTTTGCCGATGTGCCGCCCCATACATAAGGGATACCCATAAATTTCAGGGCGGTGTGGGTAACGGCCTCGGGTGTTTGTTGGATATGGCTGAACCAGTCCTGTTCGTTTTCGGCATCGGCTTTGGGCACAAAAGCCTTCCGTCCGTCGGGATAAACCACCCTATAATATTTCCCTTTCGTGCCTGTGACGGCCAACGTGTTTCCGGTCACCAGATCGGATACTTGCTGCGACCGGGCATTTGCTTTTTCATAAGAAGACGTGTATAAGCGTGTAATCACAATCTTCGGCTGACGGCGGTAGCTATCGAGCTCGCTTTCGGTCATCGGTTGCACGGAACGATTGATCCAGCCGATGTATTTTTCGGGCGTTTGAATACGCCGCCATCCGCCTTGTTCGTCAAGGATTTTCACCGGCATGCCGAGGAGCACCTGCGATACTGTTTCGGAACTATAAGAGGGCGCTGAATGCAAGGTGCCGACCGAGTTGTAAATCACGCCCCTTGTTTTATCTTGCAGGCCGACGTCGGGCAACAGGCGGATGCTGTCTTGCAAGGAGTAAGGAAGCGCTTGCAGGCGTTGTATAAGCGTCCGGTACGCCTCGTGACTGCTCGTTTCGCCTTTCAGCACCAACGATTGAGCATTTTCTTCGACCCGGATGTCGAAAACTTCCGTTCGTTTGTCGGGGGCATATTGTTGCTGAACCGATCGCCGTATTTCCTGTATTTGTTGACTGTTTTGTGCCATAGAAAAAAGTGTCGAAGTTATCCATATAAGGGAGAATAGTCCGGCTTTAAACATTGTTTTCATCTTTGTAATTACTAAAACTGCCGAAAGATACGATTTTTTTTAAAAAGAGCAAAGAATAAAGAATCCAACTCTGAGGGGACGGGCAAGGAACGGGTGGAGGAGATATTTCTTCTCCGCTCATCATTCACCATCCCTTCCCTGCTTCGCGATAGAAGCCGTCTCAAAAATAAAAAACTGCCGCCGGATTTCTCCAACGGCAGACAATTGAGTAGAACAGGGAACTTTTACCAATCGGTAACATTACTCAACAGTTTTAGGCGTATCCGTCGTTTGCGGCGGTATTGCGGCACTCAGAACCGTACGCGCACTCCCGCGTTTAATCCGAAAACCAGCGGATCCTGTGTGCGGGCGCTCATCGGTTGATTGTTATTGAAATAATAAATCACTTGCGGCTCGCCGAAAATACGTATCCGTTTTGTCAACCGGTATTCAAATCCGGCAGCCACGTTTGCCGAAAGCTGTATGCCGTCGATACCCGATCGCACCGTGATGCGTTCCACATCGCCTTTGCTATCTTCGATTTCTTGCTTATAAATCGAAAGCACGCCTTTCTCCAGGGTGCCGCCTGCCAATGCATAGACGTTCCACGCATCCTTTTCATATACCATCGCCTTTAAATTGACCGGAATGCCGAGGTAGTGCAGCGACAGCGAGCCCCGGTAAACCACCGTGCCCGGTTTATCGAAAAGCGATGACAAGTAAGTGTATTTCAGTCCGGTTTCGATGCTCCACCGGCGGTTTAAAGGGATGTCGGCGGTGAGGCTGAGCGATAGGGGAGGCAAATGGCGTATCTGCGTAAAATCGGACGGCTTGAGTGTTTCCTGCCCGATGGCTTCTCCGTCCGAGGCTAAATAATCCGTTCTTCCGCCCAATGGCAGGTCGTTCATATATAAATAACTCCCAGCCGTTTCTTTTCCGAGTGTTTGGCCCCCGCCACCGAGGCGTGCGGTCAGAGAATGTTTTCTCTCGTTACCGGCCGTTTGCAAAGGGGCGCTTGGCGGAAGCGCTTGCGTAGAAGCTTGTTCTGTTGATTCTCCGGCCTGTCCGAACGAATTACCCTCTTCGTGTGGCGGTTCGTTTTTTTCTGCCGTCGTCATGTGTAAAGGGGGTGCTTTTCGATGCGTATCCCGCTGCCGTTGTAAATAATCGGCAATAACCGATCTCGTTGCCGTTTCCGGAATGCGTTCGGTACGGGTAGCGGAATGCTTCGCCAACAAGAGACGTTCTGTCCTTTGCATGATCTGAGCAGGTTTCTTTTCAGGCTGTTGCGAATGCGTGTCGATCGCTTCCGTAGCATGCAAAGGAGCCGTCTCCGTCACGAGTTGATCGGGGCGCCCGGTTATAAACGGATTCAGCACAAAAAGAATGCCTGTCAATATGGCGGCCGCTACCGCTCCCCATAGGAAATAGGCGCGCCTGATCTTCCGTTTGGAATACAGCTTGTTCTCCAACTCATTCCAGACTTCCGGCCGCACAGGAACGCGATGATTGTGAAGTTTTTCCCTGGCTTGCAGCGAAAAATCATCGGGTATGTCTTTATTTCTTTGATCAGATAGCATCTTTTTTCTGCGTGAAAGTTGTTATTTTTTGCTGTAATAATTGGCGCGCCCGGAAAAAATGCGAGCGGGATGTACTTTCGGGTATGCCCAGCATGCCGGCAATTTCCTGATGTTTATACCCCTCGATGGCAAACAGGTTGAAAACCATTCGATAGGTATCCGGCAGTTCGGCGATGCATTGCATCAGTTCATCGGCCGAAATATCATCCAGCACCGACTGTTTGGCCGGTTGATCTTCTATATAATCCAGTCGCACTTCCTTTTCCTTCAATCGTTTCCGCTTTCGGATAAATTCGAGTGCGGTGTTCACGAATATCTTCCGTATCCATGCGCCGAAAGGCCCTTTGCCCGAATATTGCCCGATTTGAGTGAATACGGTCAGAAAACCTTCCTGAAGCACATCTTGCGCATCGTCGTAGTCGGAAACATAGCGGCAGCACAAAGCCATCATGGTAGGAGCGTATTGTTCGTATACGGTCTTCCTTGCCCATAACTTTCCTTGTTTACAAGCGGTTATTAACTGATGTTCCGACATGAAAAATTTCCCTGTTTAGGATATGATGTTTTGTGCGGTCAAAACGTTGCAGAATATTCGGAATCCCCTGTCCCTTTGTCTCCCCGTCTCCTTGTCTCCTTGTCCCTCTGTCCCCTTGTCTCTCTGTCCCTTTGTCTCCCCGTCTCCTTGTCTCCTTGTCCCTCTGTCCCCTTGTCTCTCTGTCCCTTTGTCTCTCTGTCTCCTTGTCTCCCCGCCCCTCTGTCTTTATCTTCTCAGCCACGGAGCCGGATCGAGTTTGTGGGTCTTTTGCCAGAGTTGGAAGTGCATCGTGGAGATGCCGGTGTCGGGATCCGTGTAAATGCGTCCGAGGGCCTGTCCGGCTTTCACCTTGTCGCCTTGTTTGACATACAAATCATAGATATTCGCGTAGAAGGTATAATAGTCGCCGTGACGAACAATCACGCACGTGTTGGCGCTGGGGAAAGAGAATACTTTCGATACTTCTCCGTCGTATACCGACCGGATGTCGGCTCCCTGTTGGGCTTGGATGTCGATGCCGTTGCTATTGGTGGAAATATTCCATTCGCTATGTTTGTTCATACCGAATTTACCGACGATCGTCGAGGTGCCTGTAACCGGCATCGGTAACCGTCCTTTGTTCGCCGCGAAGTTTTTAGATAAGTTGAATGTTTCGGCCGATGCCGTAGCCGTATTGCTCTCGATCTTCGGCTCCGTTTTGGGGCGGGCCTCGTCGCGCCGTGATGTTTCGCTTTCTCTTTTATCGCCCGATTTGCGCCGGGCTTCCTCGCGGCGCCGTTCTTCTTCCTTGCGTGCCCGGGCAGCCTCCTCGGCCGCGCGCCGGCGAGCCGCCGCTTCCCGTTCCTGGCGGGCTACTTCTTCGGCGATTAATTTTTCGATTTGAGCGTTCAGTTGGTTCACTTGCCGCTGTTTGTCCTGTAAGGTCTTTTGCAGTTTCGATTGTTGTTGACGTGCCTCGGCCATCTCCGACTGATGAGTCTTTTCTTCGCTTTGCAACTTGTTCTGCTCCGATTCCAGAGCCGTCAAAGCCCGTTGTTTTTCGACCTTCGCTTGCTCCAGCTTTTCTTTTTTAAGATTCAGTTCGGCATTCTTTTTTTTTATTTCTTCCGCTTGTTGTTTCTGCTGTTGCGAATACTCTCTCAGGTACTGCGCGCGGCGGAGGGATTCGCCCAATGATTTGCCGGAAAGGATGAAGAGCAACTTGTTCTGGCGGTATTTATTGTTTAGAAGGCCTTTGATAGTCTTTGCATATTGCTTTTGACGCCCTTCGAGATCTTTATTAAGTTCTTCGATTTCTGCTGTCAAACGGGCTTCTTCTTTTTCCAACGCCGACAATTCCTGCTCTTGGGTGGAAATAAGTTTCTTCCGCGATTCGATTTGTTTATTGATGAGATTGATCCGGTCTAAAATGGTTGTTGTATGTTTTTTGACATCTAAAAAGAGCTTGTTGGTATTTCGGATTTCTTCTTTCAGTATCAACTGTTGTTTTTGCAAATTCTCAATCTGCTTCGTTTGAGAAAACAAAGCAACGGAAAGGAACAACAGCCAATAGAGGGAAAGAAGCCGTTTCATTGTTATTTTGCCTTTAGAATCTTTAAGAGTTCTGCCACAGTGGTTTTCGTATAACTTGCCGGCACGCTGACCGACAGTTCCATCGGAGCATTCAACGAAATATCCGAAAAGATAAAGGCAACATTCATTGTTTTATCGGAAACCAATGCCGAGATATCCATTTTATAGGGAAAAACCTGTGTGGATACTATCGAGAAGTTGCTATAGTTCCATTCTACCGAATGGGTTTTATTCGGAGAAAGTAAGTGCGTGGATGTGATTCGGTCGTCTCCGTTTACGATGAATGAATAGGTGATTCCCGAATTTTTGTCTCGCCCCTGCAATTGATAATGCGCATCGGGTGTTTCCGAAATTTCGAACTGACGGTAGTCGGTTGTTTCCGCCGATTCTTTGGATGAAACGAATAAAGAGTTGGTAAACAACGATTGCAGGGTGTAATAGTCGAAACCTACCGGATAAATTTCTTTAAGAGTGGTCAGGGATTCCTTCACGTATCGTTTGTTCATCCGGTCCAATACCACCAGCGAGTCGGGATCGATATGGAAACGGAACATTTCCACGCCGAACAACGGTTGTATCGAGACTTGCAGGGCTTTGTCGCGTACGATTCTTACCTGTGCTTTAGAACTCAGCGATCGGGTGCCCATTTCTACATTCATCGTTACCTTCGAAGCCAGCGTCCCGTAATCGAAAGATTGCTCCAGAATGTCGCTGAACAGCTCGTTATTCTCCTTTTCCTCGACCGGCGTAGTGGAGGAAATGATTTTTTGTTTGGGTTTGCAACAAGTCAAAGCGGTTGCTAATACGCAAATAAACAAAAGGATGTTTTGAAATCGAAGCGTCTTCATTTTTTTTGCGGATCTTTTTCGATGTATTTACCTGTTTTTATTTTCTGGTCGAGTGTTTTTGAGTCACTCCCCAACTTTTTGGCGGTTTTCCATTGTTCGACGGCTTTTAAGGCGTCCCCCGTCATATAAAGCACATCTCCGTAATGTTCGTATACTTCTGCCGAAGGTTCTTTCGATCCATACTCGATGGCTTTTTCAATATAAATCTTTGCCGCCACATACGAGCCTTGCTCAAACAGGATCCATCCGTACGTGTCGAGATAAGTTGCATTGGTGGGCTCCCCTTTGATGGTGATGCCGCTCATTTGCTCTGCTTTGTCCAAGTCGCGCTTTTGCAGCGAAAGATAGTAACTGTAGTTGTTCAATACCGGCAGGTTCTGCGGATTCAGCTTCAATGCCTTTTCGTAATTCTCGAAAGCAGCTTCCGTATTGCCCAGCAGGTGATTCAAATCTCCCACTTGAGCGAGAAAGTCAGATTCCAGCAGCGGGTTTTCGAAAGTCGCGGTTTCCAGTCCTTTTTCAAATACCGCTAATGCTTCGCGGTATTTTTTCTGTTGATAGTAAGCCCCACCCAGATAGAAGTGGAATTGCGGGTGTTGGGGAACCTGCCTGATGGCCTCTGTGGTGATCTTAATGACTTTGTCCATATCGTTATCCGAGAGATATATCCGCAATAACTGTTCGTATCCCGCCGGATCATCGGGATTATCTTTGATGTAAATCTCGAATTGCTTCGTCGCCCCTTTTTTATCTTCTTGCATCATCAAGACATTCCCGTAGATTAAATTCAGTTGCGAATTGTTGGGATATTGTTCGAAAAGCGTTTTGAAGAGAGGTTTTGTCTGTTTGATGTCTTGCTTGTTTTGTTGCAGTAGAGAGATATACCGAGTAAGAAGCTCTATTTTCACCTCTACTTCGAGAGACGATCCGGTAATGGCTTTTTGCAGTTCGGCTTGGGCGGCCTCTTTGTTTTCGGTCGTCTCGTAATAATTAACCATCGACAGGATCAGCGCCGGATAGTCGGGGTCGACGGCCCGGACTTGCTCGTAATACTCGAGCGCCTTGTCGTTTTGATTATCCTGTAAATATAAATCGCCCATCAACAGCAGGTATCGGGGATCGTTAGGCGCTTTATCGATGATGTTCTTTATCTCGCGAAAGGCCTTCTCCTTCTGATTCATCATCGAGTACAAGCGGAACTTGTTTAACGCCACCATCTCCGAGAAGCCGCTGCCTTTTTCGAACGCATTCAAGGCCTCCATCGCTTTTTCCAGTTCGCCGTCATCGGCATAAGCATTCGCCAATTCGAAATAGAGATTTATTTTATCCGGATATTGCTTTAATAGCGAATTATAAATACCGATGACTTCTTTCTTCAATCCGAGCTCTTTGCTCAAGCCCGCCAACGTCATCGTATAATAATAGTTCGACGGATCATACTGCACGGCCTTCCGGAAATAATCAAGAGCTTTGTTTTTTTCCGAGAGCGCATTATAAAAGGTGCCTAACTCGATGAGCACATTTGCGTTTGTCGAATCCAATGCCTGGCAGTGGAGGAACAAGTCTAACGCTTCGGCATAATTGCCTTGCGTTTTTGCGTTAAGCGCTTCGTAAAAATAATAATCGAATTTACGGCGTGTCTGATCCTCCGATGCGGGTTCTTTTGCATCGGGCTGTTGCGCTCTTACAAACGCAGGCGCCAAAATGAGTAAGGAGAGAAGTCCGAAAACGATCCAATGACGGGATTTACCCCTTATCTGTTTATAAAGCATTATCCGTTCGATAGCTGATTTATTCTTTATTTTTGTTATCCTATTTCTGTTCACCATTCAATCTTTTATCAATCTCCCATCACTTACTTCCCGTATGTCCGAATCCTCCGCTGCCCCGCTCGCTTTCGTTGAGTTTATCGACCGCTTCCCATTGCACATGCTCGTGTCGGGCGATAACCATTTGGCAAATACGTTCGCCATCATTGATCAGGAAATCTTCGTTGGACAAGTTGACCAGAATGACGCGTATCTCTCCCCGGTAATCGGCATCGATGGTGCCGGGAGTATTGACGAGGGATATGCCGTGCTTGATGGCCAATCCGCTGCGGGGACGTATCTGCGCTTCGTATCCTTCGGGAAGCTCGATGGATATCCCGGTCGGGACCAGGCGTCTTTCGAGCGGTTTCAATACTATCGGCGCTTCAATATTCGCCCGCAGATCCATTCCTGCCGAATAAGGAGTGGCATATTCCGGTAAAGAATGATGCGAAGAATTGACTATTTTGATCTTCATTCCGTTGTCTGTCTTTTTTTATGGTGCGAATTTATACATTTCCTTGCAATTATCGGGCAATTTGATGAATTTTAAGCAAATTATCCGTCTTTCGCTTTAAGATTATTTTCCGGAAGATCTTTTTCTGCCGAAAAAATCCATACCTTTGCAACTATGAGTGAACAAGGGGATGATTTATTGGCGAAACTTCGCCAAACATTGAAAGAACAAGGTATTGAGTCTTTTCATATCCTTGAGGAACTTGTGCCTTTAGAAGAGCAATTGGAGTATTTCAAATACTTCGAAGAGTTGCGGAAGGAGAATACGCCTTTTGTCCGCGATGAAGAGGTGGCGATATTGTTTTCACCGGATGAGCCGGTTGCGCGCAAAAAGAAGAGTTTGCTGCTGTTGGCATCGATCCCCGACGTGGGGGCTTATCGTTCCATCGAAACCTATCATAGTTCGCCTTTGGAGCCCGAATTGCAAAATTGGTCGTCTATGGCACTGGTCAGTAGCCGCATTGTATTGAATTCCGATCTTTCGGGTCAACAGCAAATATATATATCTTCGGGTTTGGGAGGACAGGATAAGAAGTTGCGCTTTTTTGCCTTGTTTGCAGCTAAAGATCGGCTGCCTTTTACCGCTTTACAGCGGGAGATCATAGAGCGGGAGTTCCGTTTTCAGCTACAGCAAGCGGATGTGGTTGTCGAGAAGTTCGATATTCGCGAGGATTACTTTACAATCCTCCTGTTATTCTCTTTCGACACCGATGTGAAATCGAGTTTGAATGCCGCCGTTACCGAGTGCAACCAATATGGCAATTTTTTAGATGCCAAGTTCTTGTTTACGAATGTGAAGATATTAAGCGAGGAGGAAATTCAAAATGTGTTGAACAATCGCTGATTCTTTATGGTATTTAGAATAATATACAGTGTACTGTTTTTTTTACTCTTGTTACCGGTGCCGCAACCTGTTTCGGCGCAGAATATTCCTTTTGTGCCTCCTTCTTTTAACTATGGAATTAAAGATTATGGAGCGGACAACCAAAACTGGGCGGTTGCGCAGGGACAGAACGGAGTTATTTATATAGGTAATAATTATGGATTGTTATCTTTCGATGCCGTCAATTGGAATTTGCACCCTTTGCCTAATAATTTGGCTGTTAAATCGATTCTGGTCAATCACTCCTCCGGCACTGAGCGTATTTATGTAGGTTCTTTCGAAGAGTTCGGCTATTTTGAGCGCGATGAGACGAACAAATTGTGTTATCATTCCTTGAAAGGGTTGGTCAAGGATTATACTTTTCGCAATGATGAAATATGGACGATTCATCAATTGAACGATAAGTTGTTTTTTCAATCGTTTTCTTCTTATTTCGTGTATAATGAGAAAACCCAATCCATCGACTCTTACAAACCGTATCCGGCTCCTCTTTATTTTTTTAATGTCGGGGGCACGCTATATGCCCAATTTATCGATGAGAATTTCTATAAATACGATGGACGGGATTTCAAGTTACTCTTGACGCGAGAGCGGATGAATGACGATTTTATCGTTTCGGCTTTGCCTTTTCAGGGAAAGTTGCTGCTTGTTACTTCCAAAAGCGGTATCTACTCTTTCGATTCGCGGACGTCTCAGTTATCGCGCTTCCCGACGGCCATCGACTCGAAACTGAATACGGCTATCGTCAACCGGACGGCCTTATTGCCGGATTCTGTTTTAATAATAGGCACGCTCAATGAGGGGCTCTTTGCCCTTAATGCGCGCGGCGAGGAACTTTGGCATCTGAATCGTTCCAACGGCCTGAATAATAATACGTGCTTAGGACTGTTTATTGATAATGAAAATAATCTTTGGACGGCTCTCGATAACGGCGTGTCGTACATTCAAACCAATTCTCCTTTATCGTTCTTCGAACCGAAAGATATCCAAATCGGTTTAGTGGAGGAGATTCTGGTCCAAGACAATCAGTTATACATCGCTTCAAACCAGGGAGTCTATAAATATTCCGAGTCGAAGGGGAATTTTCAATCGATTCCTTCCCTGAATGTACAATCGTGGTTTATCCGGGCTTTCGGAGAGCATATTATTACCGGGAACAACAAAGGAACTTCGTTAATTCGCAATGACAGGGCGATTCCCATTCCCAAAGTAAGTACAGGCGGAATGGATATTAAAGGAATGACGATATCCGGAACGGAATTCTTGTTGGAGTCTACCTACAACGATTTGCTTGTTTATTTGAAGGATGCGAAAGGCGAATGGTATTTCAGTCACCGGGTGGAAGGCTTTTCCGATTTGATTAATCAACTGGAAATCGATCATACCGGAAATATTTGGGCGAGCCATATGTATAAAGGATTGTATCGCTTACGGCTGGACAATGGCTTGCAACGTATCGTAGAACAAGATTTTTATCTGAAACTCGACAGTGCGTTGGAGTCGGTTAATCCGGTAAAGATTTCGAAGTTGAAAGGGCGTATCGTTTTTTCCGATGGCTTCCGGTTTTATACGTATGATGATTTGCAACGAAAAATTATTCCTTTTGAACAGCTTACGGAAGAGTTGCCGAATCTTTCGGATACGCGCAATATCGTTCCTGTTAATGATAGTCTATTCTGGTTTGTTCGAAACAAAGAATATACCGTTGTAAAATATAATTCGGAAAACCATTACACCGTTCACGAGAAGATCCCGTTCAGTATCTTGAATAATCCACCTAATTACAGCAGGGGAAATGTATACGTCGATAAAAACGGAGACTCGTATTTTTGTTTGAACGGAGGAATAGGCAAATACAATTTTTCCCGTTCCACGCAACAACCTATCCGGCATTTCGAAATCGCTTCGGCTTCCAGTTATAACCGGAAAGATGGCATTACTCAACGTCTTTCTTTACAAGGTAAGAATATAATTGATTATACCGATAATAATATAACCTTCGAGTTGCGGTATACCGATTTCTCTAAAAACGGTTTTTCCGTAGAATGTTTTTTGGGCGATTACGATAATCGATGGATTCCCGTTGCATCGGATTTAACGATTTCGTATACCAATTTGCCGGCGAATGACTATGTGCTGAATGCCCGTGTTGTGAATGAATCCGGAGAAGAGTTGGCAACGCTGACATATCCTTTTGTCATTAAGAATCCCTGGTATAAAACGTCGTGGGCGTTGTTCTTCTATTTTCTCTTAGGCATGATTGTTCTGTTTTCGTTAGTGAAAGTGTATATCCAGATGATCGTCCGCCGGAAAAACAAGCTGTTTATGCAACAGGAGAAAGAACGTTTGGTGCAGTTGGAACGGCAGGAAAAACTCATTACACAATTAAAGAACGAGCAATTGGGAAATGAGTTGGTTTATAAAAGTAAAGAGTTGGCGAATGCCTCCATGCTTATTATCAAGCATGAAGAGTTCCTGAATGCACTGAAGAAGAGTATTCAGGAGGCGTTGAAATCGGGGAAAATACAAAGGAGCGAAGGCGCCGAACTGATGAAACTCATCGGATCGCATACGTCAGGCGAGGATACGTGGGGGCAATTTCAGGAAAACTTCGATTTAATTCACGAAAACTTTTTCCGAAAACTGAAAGAGCGTTATCCCTCGCTCACCTCGTCCGATTTGCGATTGTGCGCCTTGTTACGGCTTAATTATTCTTCCAAAGATATTGCCAATATGCTTAACCTAACTTTACGCGGAGTGGAAGCTGCCCGTTATCGTTTGCGTAAAAAATTAGCCCTTCAAGAAGATCAGAATTTGGTAGAGTTCATGATCGATTTCCATTAATCTCTTCGTTTTTCATTCTCCTTTCATTTTTATAAGTATTCTATTTGTCAGCGATATACTATCGGATGAAGTAGAGAAAACGTACCCTTTGAAAACATGTTATAAAACATATCGTACTTTTAGAGGGGTGCTTTATTTAGTTTCCGGGTGAAATCCGCTTTCCTTTGTAATGTTTTTGTAACAAAAGTGATTTTTAAAAATACATATTATTAAAGAAAACTGACCCATGAAAGTAAAGAAGTTTTTATTATTTGTTTTGTATTGCGTACCCTTCTTTCTATTTGCCCAAGAGCAAATAACGGTGAAGGGAGTGGTGACAGAGAGCGCCTCCGGCCAACCGGCCATCGGAGTCAGCGTTCTTGTAAAAGGCTCTTCGAATGGAACGGTTACCGATATCGACGGTAATTATACCTTAACGAATGTGCCGGATAATGCGACGTTAGTATTCAGTTATATCGGAATGCTAACGCAAGAAGTAAATGTAGGCGGACGTAGTACCGTCAATGTAAACCTTGCCGAAGATGTGCAAGCGTTGGAAGAAGTGGTGGTGATCGGCTATGGATCTGCAAAATCAAAGGACTTGACTGCTCCGATTGATGTGATTAAGGAGAAGGATTTTGTAAATGTGCCTACTTCATCCCCCATGGCGGCACTACAAGGGAAGGTACCCGGAGTCAATATCATTAATTCGGGAACTCCCGGTGATGGTCCTAAGGTGACTATTCGCGGTATGGGATCTTTTGGAGATACTTCCCCTTTATATGTAGTGGACGGGATGTTTTATGACAACATCAACTTTCTGAACAATTCTGATGTTCAGGAAATGACGGTTCTGAAAGATGCATCTGCTGCGGCTATTTATGGTGTACGGGCAGCCAACGGAGTCGTGATCATCACCACAAAGAAAGGTGTACGTAATCAAGAAGCCCGAGTGACTTACAATGGATATGTCGGTATTCAGCAAGCGACCAATTTATTGCAGATGGCCAATTCCCATGAGTATGCCACCATGCTGATGGAAGCCGCTCCCGATACTTACAGATACCTGTTTGAGGGATCCGTCGATGCATTTGGGGGAGACCTCAGTGCATTGAGATTCAATGCCGATACGGATTGGTATAATGAATTGTTGCGCACTGCTATGATGACAAACCACAGCTTGAATGTATCCGGCGGTACGGATAAAGCAACGTATTCAACCGGTTTAAGCTATTTGTCTCAAGATGGGGTAATGGATATTGAAAACTACTACCGCCGCCTGAATTTCCGGGCTGCACTGGACTTCGATGCAAGAAGCTGGCTTAAAATAGGGTTTAACGGCGTATTCAGCAACTCGCAACAGCAGATGCCAAAACAGGATGCATGGCAGCATGCCTTTAATACACCCTCTATCATCCCTGTTTATGATGAATCCCGCGACTCATCTATATTTCCGCATAAATTTGCATCTCCCGAACAAGTCGGTTTTTCGAACAACTTCTACAATCCGGTAGCGACGGCTACTTACTATGATAACCGGAATGAGACTTATCAAGTGCTGAGCAATTTTTATGCTCAGTTTAACATTCTTCCCGATAAATTGAATGTGCGTTCGAGTTACAGTTATGATTACTCTCAGATTCGCGGTACAAATTTTACGCCGACTTATTATGTAGGTTCCAAAGAACAGGCGAACGTTACGAGTTTGACCAAAAAAGACGAGAACTATTATAAAGGAATTTGGGACAATACGGCAACTTATACGGATAAATGGGGAAGGCACGCATTTACGGGTATGGCAGGTGTCTCCATGCGGCAAGAACAGTACAAAAAGTTGGAAGGAACAGCAACTAATGTGCCCGAAGGCAGTGATGTATGGAAATATATTGCCTTAGGTAATAAAGAGGGTGCAACAGTGACCGACGATGGTTGGCGTTACCGCGGTTTGTCGTACTTCACCCGCTTAAACTACAATTACGATGATAAGTATATGTTGATGCTCACCTACCGTGCCGATGGATCTTCAAAGTACAACGACCAATGGGGATATTTCCCGTCGATAGGCGCTGCATGGGTGGTTTCACAAGAACCTTTCATGAAAGACCAAAAGGTATTCGATTACTTAAAACTTCGTACAAGTTGGGGTAAGTTAGGAAATGATAAAATTGCCGCAAGTGCCGGTTTTGCAAGCATTGAAAATGTACAAGCAGTGTTTGGCCCCAACAATGCCCTTGATGGTTATACCAATTCATCCAATTTTAGTTGGCTTGGTTGGGAAGTCGTGAACGAAACAAACATCGGCGCGAGCTTCTCGACTTTAAGAAACCGGTTGAATGCCGATATCGACTGGTATTACCGAATCACGGAAAACGCTGTTATTTCTCCTAAAATTCCCATGCAAGGCACTACGCTGGCAGGAAATTACGGCGAGATTTTAAACACCGGCGTCGACTTATCTTTAAACTGGAACGATAATATCGGAAAAGATTTTGCCTATAACGTCGGAGCCAATCTTTCGTTCTTGCACAATGAAGTTAAAAGCTTGAAAGATAATATGACGATTATCAAGGGTGGTAAAACGGTAAATAAAGTGGGTGAGAAAATGAATTCCTATTACGGATTCAAGGTCGTAGGAGTCTATCAAACGGCAGAGGAAGTACAAGCTGATCCGATTGCTGTAGCAAACGGACTTGAACCCGGAGACTTCAAATACGAAGATGTGAATAATGACAATGTCATTGACGGAAGTGACAAACAAATCCTCGGTTCTTATATTCCTGATCTCACGTATGGATTTAATGTAGGATTTGCCTACAAAAATCTGGACTTCGGATTGACCACTTATGGACAACTCGGAGGCGAACTTTGGAACAGGAAACGGGCACTGCGTTATGCCGCATCCAATTATAACTTCGACAAAAACCAATACAACAATCGTTGGACAGGGGCCGGTTCCACCAACGAAAATCCCTCGTCGAAAGCATTGTTGAAGACATGGAACGTGTCCGACAGTAATAGTGCATCTTATTTTGTTGAAAAATCGGATTATTTCCGCATCCAAAACGTTACTCTCGGTTATTCATTCCGGGATATTAGAATGGGGGGCTATACTCTACCCGGTGTTCGTCTCTCGTTGACGGCCGACCGCCCATTGACATGGTTCAAGGCCAACAGCTTCACACCTGAATTGTCGGATGCTGAAGGATGGGATACGCAAGTTTATCCTTTGACTGCTACCTATACATTCGGTGTTCAAATTGATTTTTAAACGATCAAAAAACATTTAAAATTGAAAGCAATGAAATTTCTAAAGAAAACATTCGCATATATTATTCTCCCGGCAATTTTGGCCTTGGGAGGCATCACCGCCTGTTCGGATTTCCTCGATATCGAACCGGAAAACAAAGTGCCGGAAGAGAGTGTGGATTTTACAAAAACAGAAAACATGTACCAACCGGTTATTGGTGTTTACGCAAAGCTACGTACTTCCGCGATGCATTGGGCTAACAAACTACTGATGTTTACTCGTGATGGAGATGTGTGGTCCGGACGTACTGACGACCAGGGAGCGGCTGTTGATTTCGGACGCAACTTCAACTACACGAATTCGTTCTGGGCACTTAATAACGTTTGGGTTACATTTTATGAAATTATCCGTACGGCAAACTCGGCTTTGGAATCGCTTGACGGCTATGCCGCCTATCTGACCGAGGGAACAGATGCCTATGAGAACTATGAAAGCTATTGCGGTGAAGTACGTACTATCCGTGCATGGGCTTACTATCAATTAGTGACCAATTTCGGTCCGATTGTACTCTATAAAGACAACACGCAAACAGACTTTCGTCGTTCTAAAATAGCGTCCGTATATAACTACATGCTGGAAGACTTGAATTATGCCATCGATAAATTGCCTCGTTTGCGTCCGAACCAAATGGCACACAATGGGGCTGTAAGTGCATTTACTGCCGAGATGATAGCGGCCAAAGTGTATCTTCTGAAAGGGGAATATGATCAAGTTGAAACATTGACGGACGATATCATTAATGACGGAAATTTCTCTCTGTATACCGAATACTATGACTTGTTCAAGATTCCGGGAAAACTGAGTAATGAATCTTTGTTTGAATGTCAAGTTACAGACTTCGGCAATGGTTCGGGAGAGTACGTCGGAGTTGACCAGTGGTTTAATTTTGCCGGCCCGTTTTCTTTGACAAATCCCAAAACCGGAACTTCATTCGGCGGATGGGGATTTGTGGGTTATGAATCACGTTTTGTGACATGGGCGGAAAATAGAGGCGAAACCGTACGTGCCGAAACTTCTTTCCTGAAAGCGGGAAGCACTACCCGCGAAGGTTGGGTCGTAAGCGACGCACGGGGGACTTCGACCGATTGCTGGAATGGCAAGGATTATCTTCCGTATGATCAACTCACACCGGGCCGTACCACTTATGGTCAAAACAACAACGTGCGTATCCTGCGCTATGCTGAAGTATTACTGATGAATTCCGAAGCTAAAATTCGATTGGGAAAGAACGGCGATAGCGGCTATAATTTAGTCCGCGAACGGGCGAAAATGCCTACTAAAACAGGTGTAACCCTGAATGATGTATTGGACGAACGCCGTATGGAACTTTGCGGTGAATGGGGTAACCGGTATGTCGACTTGGTGCGTACAGGAGAAGCCGCTACCGTACTTGGTCCAAAGTGGACAGAAGCCAAAACCTACTGGCCTATACCATCCTCGCAGCTTGACGATCTTCCTGATTTGATGCTTGACCCGATGGATTGATTTAGATTGTAAATAGTAAAAGAGGGAGTAAACCTCCCTCTTTTATTTTAGATTGAAAAAGTATGAAGTACCCGTTATGCATTCTCATCCTCACGACGTATATCGGCTTTCTGTGGTCTTGCGGAAAGAGCGACGAAGAATCCATTTCCGCCACCTTTCAAATAGAAGGTATTGAAATCGAAGGGGAATATAATGCCTCTTCTTATACCGGTGTGGATCCTCATCTGTCTGTGAAACTTACTTTTTCGGAACAAGTCGATGAAGGTACTTTACAGAACAATATTCGTTTACGGGTTCTGAACGGTGATAGAGTTGACCTTTCGTATAGGGTTGACGGTTTATCGGCTACCATTAAGCCGACAGAGGTGTTAGCGTCCTATACTTCCTTCCGGTTGATTGTCGGTAAAGGTTTGAAATCGGTAACCGGAAAATATCTTTCGGAGGAAAATGTGTATGTTTTATCAACCGCATTGGATTCCACAGATAAGTATCCCCGCATATCCGATGAAGAGCTGTTGACATTGGTGCAGAAGCAGACATTCCGGTACTTTTGGGATTTCGGACATCCGGTAAGCGGTATGGCCCGCGAACGCAGTTCGTCGGGCGATGTCGTCACCACAGGAGGGACGGGATTCGATATCATGGCGATGATTGTGGCCGCCGAACGCCGGTTTGTGTCTCGCCAAGAAGCTGCGGAAAGGGTATTGAAGATTACCCGTTTTCTGAAAGAGCGGTGTACGTCTTACCATGGCGCTTTCGCTCATTGGATTAACGGCAGTACCGGCGAAACGAAGCCTTTCAGTACGAAAGACGATGGAGCCGATCTGGTGGAGACCTCTTTTCTTTTTCAGGGATTGTTGACGGCGCGTGAATATTTTGACGGTGAAGATACGAATGAAGCCGAACTACGCCGCCTGATTACCGAATTGTGGGAGGCGGTGGAATGGAATTGGTTTCGTCAAAACGGCCAAAACACCCTTTACTGGCATTGGAGTCCCGTATACGGATGGGAAATGAACATGAAGATATCGGGCTGGAACGAAAGTCTGATTACGTACGTGTTGGCCGCGGCGTCTCCTACGCATTCCATTCCGAAAGAAGTGTACGATAATGGTTGGGCGCGCAACGGCGCTATGCGCAACGACGGGACGTATTACGGATATAAACTGCCGTTAGGGCCTTCGTACGGCGGCCCGATGTTTTTCGCCCATTATTCGTTTCTCGGATTAAATCCCAATGGGCTCAAAGACGCGTATGCCGATTATGGAGAGCAAAATGTAAACCACGCGCGGATTAACTATGAACATTCCCTGCGCAATCCCGGCGGTTATCTGGGTTACAGCGACGTTTGCTGGGGTTTGACGGCCAGCGACGGCAACAACGGCTATAGCGCGCACTCACCGTCGAACGACAAAGGGGTGATTGCTCCCACTGCGGCCCTCTCTTCCATGCCCTACACGCCGGAAGAATCGATGGCGGCCCTTCGCTTCTTTTATTATACGTTGGGCGATAAGCTATGGAAAGAATATGGCTTTATCGATGCCTTCAATCTGACGGAAAAATGGTATGCCTCCGACTTTCTGGCTATCGACCAGGGGCCGATTATCGTCATGATCGAAAACTATCGTACCGGATTGCTTTGGAATTTGCTGGGGCGCAGTACGGAAATACAGGCAGGATTAAAGAAACTGGGGTTTGAGACCCGAAACTAAAGGAATTATGCGACAGAACCGGAAACTTAGTTTAATCATTGTCCTTTTTGTTGCGATGGTAACAAGAGCTTTTTGCGAAAGCCCTTCGGAGTATCGGTACGATTATATTTTCTTCGATAATAGTCCGATGAAAGACGATTATTTTTATACGAAAGCTGATTATACGTCGCCTTCATGGCTGAAAAATGCCCGTCGCCGATTACCGGTGGTTGATCGCGCCTTTAGTCCCGGAAATGCGCTCGAACTGACCTATGTATCTTCCGCCGAAGGAGACTGGTACAGTGAGGTCCAATATCACCGTTTACGCGGAAACGATTTCTTCCGCACGCCGGATGTGCTTTCCCTGCAACTTTTCTTGACGGAACCCATGGCCGCGGATGCCTTACCCCACGTGTCGATTCGGTATCGCGATAAAACCTATACGCACCGGTTGAAGCTATCGGAATATCTAAAAGATAAACGTCCGGATACGTGGCATCAGGTGCGTATTCCGTTGAAGGATTTCGGAGTAGCGGATTTGAACGATGCGAATATTCACACCTTGACGGCAGTGGCGTTTTATCCCGGAGCGAAAGACGGAAAGCAACATACCGTTTATCTAGACGACGTAGAATTGCTTCCGGCCGCACAGACCGCTGCTACGGCCTTAAAGGCGCCTCTATTGAAAGGCGTAAAAGCATACGAACGGCATATCGATGTGTCGTGGACGCCTCAAACGTCCGGACGGATAAAATATTACCGCATCTACCGTTCACAGGACGGGAAGACGTATGAAGCGGTCGGTATCCGCCGCCCGTGGATGAACCGCTTTACCGATTTTGTCGGCGAAACGGGTTACAAAGCATGGTATAAAGTGACTGCGGTCGACGATGCCTTGAACGAATCGCCGGCTTCGCAAGCGATGGAAGCTACCACGTATGCGATGACCGATGAACAATTGCTGGATATGGTGCAGGAAGCGCACTTCCGCTATTATTGGGAAGGCGCCGAGCCGGTGAGCGGCCTTGCACGCGAAAATATTCCCGGACGGAGCGATATGATTGCTACCGGGGCATCGGGCTTCGGCATTATGGCCACGTTGGTGGCGGTGGAAAGAGGATTCATTTCGCGCGAGGAAGCCGTGGCGCGATTTACGGCTATTACTGCCTTTCTGGAAAAAGCCGACACCTATCACGGCGCCGTGGCTCATTTTATCGACGGCAAAACCGTTCCCTTTTTCGGGAATAAAGATAATGGCGGCGATTTGGTGGAAACATCTTTCTTCGTACAGGGATTGCTGGCGGCTCATCAGTATTTCGACGGGAACAACGAGAAAGAAAAAAACATCCGCCGGAAGATCGATACGTTCTGGAAGGGAATCGAATGGAAATGGTATAAACGGTATCCCGACAGTCCTTTCTTATATTGGCATTGGTCGCCCGACCAAGCATGGGTCATCGACCACCGGTTGATTGGTTGGAACGAAACGATGATCACGTATCTGTTGGCCATCCTGTCGCCGACCCACGCCGTGGAGCCGGAAATGTATTACACGGGATGGGCGGATCGCCATAAAACAGGGCAAGACTACCGTGTCGACTGGGGCAAAACCGATGACGGCGCCCAATACATCAACGGAAATACTTATTATGGTTTGAAACTCGATGTCGGTGTTTCGAACGGCGGACCGTTATTCTTCACTCATTATTCCTATATGGGATTGAACCCTCACGGATTTACCGACCGGTACACCAATTACTTTCACAATAATCAAACGATTGCCCGCATTAACTATCGCTATTGTGTGGAGAATCCCGGCAGCTACACCGGTTACGGCCCCGGTTGCTGGGGACTTACCGCCAGCGACCATGCGTGGGGTTACCGCGCACAGGAACCCGTAGAACGATTGGATAACGGTACCATTGCTCCTACCGGCGCACTCGCGTCGTTCCCGTATACGCCCGAAGAATCGATGTCCGCACTGAAGAATTACTATCGCAACTACGGCCATTTCCTGTGGGGCGAATACGGATTCCGCGATGCGTTTAATCTTTCGGACAATTGGTGCTCAACCATCTTTATGGGGTTAAACCAGGCGCCCATTACGGTGATGATCGAGAATTATCGAAGCGGGCTTATCTGGGATCTTTTCATGAGTCATCCCGATGTACAAAAAGGAATAAAGAAAATCAATCATATCCAATAATAAAATGACAAAGAACAACCGCATTCTCACATCGTTATTCATTGCCGTTCTTATAACGGGAACGATATTCACGGCCTGTACCAACAAGCAAACAAAGCAAACCGCGCTTCCGGCCGGCGAACGCCCGTCGTCTTTCGCATCCGATGATGCGTTGCTGGAGTATATTCAAAAAGCGCATTTCAATTATATGTGGGACGGCGCGGAACCGACTTCCGGTTTAGCCCGCGAACGCTTTCATGTCGACGGGGTGTATCCCGAAAACGATGCGGATGTCGTCACCACCGGCGGCAGCGGTTTCGGTATCGCGGGACTTATCGTGGCTATCGACCGAGGATTTATCGGCCGTGAAGAAGGAGTGGAGCGGCTACATAAAATCGCCGACTATCTGGCCAAAGCCGATCGTTTCCACGGGGTGTGGCCGCATTGGATGCACGGCCCCACGGGCAAAGCGAAGGCCTTCAGTCATAAAGACGATGGCGGCGACCTGGTGGAAAGCGCTTTCCTGATGCAGGGACTGCTGTGCGCCCGGGAATATTTTAAAAACGGCAACGATGCGGAGCAATCGCTTGCGAAGAAGATCGACACGCTTTGGCGCGAGATGGACTGGACCTGGTATCTCGACGGACAAGATGTGCTGTACTGGCATTGGAGTCCGACCCACGGATGGGAGATGAAGTTCCCGATTGAAGGATACAACGAGTGCCTTATCACCTACATTCTGGCGGCCGCATCGCCCACACATTCCATTCCTGCATCGGCCTATCACAACGGATGGGCCCGGGGCGGAAACATCAAAAGCGAAGTCGTCACCTACGGTCATCCGCTGGTGTTGAAGCATAACGGGGCGGAACAATACGGCGGCCCGCTCTTCTGGGCGCATTACTCGTTTATCGGCTTAAATCCGAAAGGGTTGAAAGATGAGTATGCCGACTATTGGCAACTCAATCGCAGCCATGCGCTGATTAATTACGAATATTGCTTGGAGAATCCCCATGGCTATAAAGGATATAGCGATTCGTGCTGGGGACTGACGGCCAGTTATTCGGTCAACGGTTACTCGGCGCACATGCCCACAAACGATGCGGGGGTCATTACCCCGACAGCTTCTTTGTCGAGCTTCCCTTACACTCCCGAGCAGTCGATGCGCGCCTTGAAGTATTTTTATCATGACCTGGGCGATCAGTTGTGGGGCGAATATGGATTTTACGATGCATTCAGTATTCAGGATGATTGGTTTCCGCAACGGTATCTGGCTATCGACCAGTTGACCATCGCCCCGATGATCGAAAACTACCGTACCGGCTTGCTGTGGAACCTGTTTATGGGCGCCCCCGAGATACAGGAGGGACTGGAAAAACTGGGATTTAAGATTCAATGATTCAATGATTCAAGATTTAAAATTTAAGATGAAGAAAACGAATATTTTAGTAATAGGTGTAGTGATAGCGATGCTGATAACGTCGTGCCAATCGCCCTCCTCTCCGGGGGAACGGAAATGGCAGAGTTTCAGTGGTGATAAACGGATAGAGCAGCGGGTCGATTCGGTCTTGAAACTGATGACCCTCGAAGAGAAACTCGGACAGATGACGCAGTTCTCGGCCAATCAATCCATCACCGGCCCCGTCATGCCCGATAATTTCAAACCCTATCTCTTAAAAGGATTGATCGGCAGTATCTTTAATGCCACATCGGTGCAGGGAATACGGGCTTTTCAACAGATAGCCGTCGACTCGACGCGATTAGGCATCCCCATTTTGTTCGGGCAGGATGTCATCCACGGATATAAGACCATCTTTCCCATCCCGTTGGCGGAAGCGTGTTCATGGGATCTGGAAATGATGCGCAGGACGGCGGAAATAGCTGCCGTAGAGGCTGCCTCCGACGGTATTAACTGGACCTTCGCCCCGATGGTGGATATCGCCCGAGATGCCCGTTGGGGGCGTGTGATGGAGGGCGCCGGCGAAGATCCCTACCTGGGTAGCCAAATTGCTAAAGCGCGCGTGCAGGGATTCCAAGGCGGAAGCGACTGGAAATCGCTTGCCGAGGCTAATACCCTGTTGGCTTGCGGCAAGCACTTTGCGGCTTACGGCGCGGCCGAATCGGGACGCGATTATAATACGGCGGAGCTTTCGGAGCACACGCTGCGCAATGTCTATCTCCCCCCTTACCAGGCGGCATTGGAGGCCGGCGTGGGTACGTTTATGGCCTCGTTTAACGATGTGAACGGCGTGCCGGCTACCGGAAGCCGTTGGTTGATGACGGATATCCTGCGCAACGAATGGGGCTTTAACGGATTTGTGGTGAGTGATTATACCGGTGTGAACGAACTCGTTCCGCACGGAGTGGCGGCCGATGAAAAGCAGGCGGCCGAACTGGCCGTGAATGCGGGTGTCGACATGGATATGACCGGCGCTACATATATTAAATACCTTGCCGAATCGGTGAAAGAAGGACGTGTGTCGGAACGTACCATCGATAATGCCGTGCGAAGTATTTTGGAAATGAAATTCCTGCTCGGCCTTTTCGACGACCCGTATCGTTATTTAAATGAAGACCGGGCGCGCGCGAATACGATGACGCCCGAGTTTATGGAAACCGCCCGTGAGGCGGTGGCTTCGTCGGTCGTATTGCTGAAGAACGAAGGAAATGTCCTTCCCATTCAAAAGGAAAGCGGCAAAATCCTCGCTTTGGTAGGCCCCCTGATGAACGATTCCATCAATCTTAACGGCGAGTGGGCCGGTTTGGGCGATCGCAACAAAAGCATCGCGATCCTGAAAGGATTGACCGATAAGTATGCCGGTTCGTCGGTGAAACTCATTTACGCAGCCGGTTCGTCGATTACGGAAACGCCCCCCGGACAAATCGCCCAGGCCGTGGCTGCCGCCCGCCGGTCGGATGTCGTGATTGCCGCTGTGGGAGAAGATTTCAATTGGTCGGGCGAAGCGGCTGTCCGCACCGATATCCGCCTGCCCGAAGCGCAAATCGAACTGTTGCGGGCGTTGAAAACAACCGGCAAGCCGGTGGTGTTGGTCACCCTGAGCGGCCGTCCGCTCGATTTGTCGTGGGAGGATGAAACGATGGATGCGATCCTTCAGGCCTGGTTTCCCGGCGTACAAGGCGGTAACGGCATCGCCGATGTGATTGCCGGCGATTATAACCCTTCGGGACGGCTGGTGATGTCTTTCCCGCGTAATGTCGGACAAATTCCTATCTATTATAATCAAAAAAGCACCGGGCGTCCGGTGGATTTAAAAGATGAGTCGGTCGACTACCGTTCGCGTTATTTCGACAGCTCCATCACCCCGCTTTACCCCTTCGGATATGGGCTGAGCTATACGACATTCGAAATCGGGAATGTAAAATCCGATAAGAATGTGTTGAATACGAAAGACGATAAGTTGACGGTGACCGCCGATGTGCGGAATAGCGGAACGGCCGACGGTGAAATTGTCGTGCAGCTTTATACGCGGCAGTTGACGGCGAGTGTGACCCGTCCGGTGAAAGAATTGAAAGGTTTCCGTAAGATTGCCTTGAAGGCGGGCGAAACGCAGCAGGTAACGTTTGAGTTGACGCCCGAAGACCTGGCGTTTTACGGAATCGAGGGGAAGAAGAAAGCCGAAGCCGGAGCGTTGAAACTGTGGGTGGCGCAGCATTCGGCCGATGATACGAACGAAATCTCTTTTTCTATTCAATAGAAAGAGAGTGTCAACTGGTTTAAGATGAGAAGAGCAGTCGCGGAGGCTGCTCTTTTTTTGTGGCATAAGCCGAGCGGCGGTGCAAAGTGATGCGGGAGCGATGCAAAGTGCCCGGAGATGATTCGAAGTCTTTGAGGGCTGATGCAAAGTCCCCGGAGAGCGATGCAAAGTCTCCGGAGGTGCGTATTTGTCCTTGTCGGGCGATTCGAAGTCTGTGGGGACCGATTCGAAGTCCTCGGAGATGATTCGAAGTCTTTGGGGGCCGATTCGAAGTCTTCGGGAGGTGATTCGAAGTCTTTGGGGGCCGATGCAAAGTCTTCGGGAGGTGATTCGAAGTCTTTGGGGGCCGATGCAAAGTCCCCGGGGATGCGTATTTGTCCCTGTCGAGCGATTCGAAGTGCTTGGGAGGTATGTATTTGTCTTTGTCGGGCGATTCGAAGCCTCCGGAGAGGTGTATTTGTCCTTGTCGGATGCGTATTGGTCGGCGGGGCTGTGTATTCGTCCTTGTCGGGCGGTGCGAAGTTGTCGAAAACGCTGCGGAAGCATCTAATGAATCATCTGTATAATCCGATAAAAACCTTGGTATATCGTTAACAGGATCCTCACAGATAGCATTTACGATCTTTTCACCACTTGATTCATTTCAATCTATTTATTTCTCCGCTTAATGTCCATAATCATAGACTTTAACAATACAAGTTGCAATAACTTTAGTGCTGAAATTGCTTATGTGATGAGTTTTTAGGGTACAAATTAATTTTAGGCGTGAAAAAGAAACCGTAAGCGTTAAAAGTTGGGGAAAATCGTGTAATAGTTTGTTTTATTCAATGATTTGGTTGCAGGATTAAAAAACATCCTTTATATTTGCAACCGTTTCCAATTATATGGAACGTTATTAAACAATGGTTACAACTTCTATTCGAATTCCCGGCGCTTACCACACATCATTCTCTGTGAGTATGTGTTGTATGTGTATGCCCTTTTTTAAAGGGGATATCGGATGGAGTATGTAAAAAAGTGACAGCGACCGTATAAAACTTACAACATACAGGCAGAAGCCCTTCCGATAGCGATTCGGAGGGGCTTTTTTAATTAATAATGAAGTAATGAATGAATAAGTATGAAAAAAAATCTCTTTTTTGCGCTGTTAAGCGCGCTCGTTTTAGTGGCTTGTCAAAAGCAGGAAGCCAAGTATGAAATACAGGCTACCATTGCCGATACGGGAAAACCGGCGAAGGCATTTTTAGTGTTCCAGAATGATTCGGGAGAAAACGTGATCGATTCGGTTCTGATCGAAAAGGGCAGTTTCCGCTTTTCGGGGGCTTATGAAGCGCCCTTCTCGGCAACGATTGCCATTGATTATGATGGAAATCAACCTTTCTCGCGCCAATTGGAAGACCGGTTGAATTTATTTGTCGAACAGGGTAAGATTACTTTAACCAGTCCCGACTCCATAAAGAATGCCGAAATATCCGGTTCCCCTCTGAATGCCCTCTCGCAGGAATACGATTCGTTGGTGGCCGACTTCCAGACTCAAAAATCGGAATTGCAGAACGAATTTCGTTCCGCTTCGGAGGAGGACCGGAAATCGGAAGCATTCCAGCAACAACTGAATGAACGCTGGGAAGCGATTGAAGGGAAAGAAAAAGCGGTCGCTTATGACTTTTTGTTGGCTCATAAAGAGTCATTCATCAGTTTGGCCAAAGCGCTCCCCGTCTATCTCGGATATGATCCGCAGGTGGAAACGTTCGATTCCGTCTATTCCCTGTTGTCGCCCGAGGTTAGGAATACGATATTGGGGCGTACGTATGCCAAACGTATCGAAACGCTGAAGGCAACGCAAGTAGGAAAGATCGCTCCCGATTTTACACAAAACGACACGGTGGGAACCGCTGTGAGCCTGTCGGATTTCAGGGGAAAATATGTTTTATTGGATTTTTGGGCATCTTGGTGTGGACCGTGTCGTCATGAAAATCCGTTTGTCGTGTCGGCTTTCGAAAAATATAAGGATAAGAATTTTACCATATTGGGTGTCTCCCTCGATGAGTCGAAAGAGGATTGGTTGAAGGCTATTCACGATGATAAGTTGGCCTGGACGCAGGTTTCCGACTTGAAAGGCTGGAAAAACGACGCTTCTACCCTCTATGGCGTGAGGGGCATTCCCGCCAATTTCCTGCTGGATCCCGATGGAAAGATTATCGATAAGAATTTGCGTGGAGATAAGCTTGTCGAAGCGTTGGAGAAGTATTTACAGTAAAACCGACAGTTGTTATTCCGAAGCGGAATCAGAAACGACTCTCCATCCGAATTTATGAGGAGGAGATGAGGCCGGAAATATAAGTAGTATTGAGCAAGAAAGGAGTAATCCGGATATTTACCCTGGCTTACTTCTTTTTTTCTGCTTGAAAAAAACAAAAGCACATTTCTTTTTGTTTATTGGTTACTTTTTGAGAAGAATATTGCATGGATTTGCATCAAAAAATTGATTTTTAACATTAATTTTTTGCATAGTAAAAGGCGAAAGAGTTATATTTGCATTCGTTTTGGGTTAGAACGTGTAAAAGTTAAAAAATACCGTCCTGACATCTTGCTTTTTGAAGGTTGTTGCGTGTCCTTTTATTAAAAAAAGAAATACAAATAAACGATTTTCCAAAAGGTGACTGTAAAGTATATCTTTTTGCCTGATTTTTGTGGTAAAATGAAAGTTTTTTCAAAATAAGAGTTCTATATTTGTATAGCTATTGAAAATTAATATATATTTGCAGGGAGAATGTCATTGTTGTATGTGTGTTAATCACACGTGGGGATATGAAAAATCCCTACAGCGTACGTAAAATCGTAGAGTAACGATTGAATTGAAGATTATAAAATAGAGTTTAATTAAAAAGTAGAGTTTATGAAAAGAAAACTAGTATTGTTTTTGACCCTGTTCTTTGTGGGAATAGGGCTGGCGACTGCTCAGACACGCGTACAGGGTATGGTGGTGGATGAAGCAGGAGAACCTGTCATCGGGGCTACGGTGACCGTTAAAGGATCTTCGCAAGGGACGGTTACCGATATTGACGGGAATTTCACAATTTCAGCTCCGGCAAACGGAACATTGGTCGTTTCGTATGTGGGGTATGTTCCGCAAGAAGTTGGCGTGAGTGAAAATGTGAGAGTGACATTGGTGGAAGATTCTGAGTTATTGGATGAGGTTATGGTTGTTGCTTATGGAACAACAAAACGATCTTCTTTCACAGGATCTGCGAGTACTATTAATAATAAAACCATCAAAGATATTCCGGTTGTATCTTTTGAACAAGCGTTGCAAGGAGCCGCATCAGGCGTAACAATATCTTCGTCATCAGGACAACCCGGTTCACAACAGCGAATATCCATCAGGGGAGTAGGATCTATCAATGCAAGCACAGAACCTCTTTATGTCGTGGACGGCATACCTATGTCTCCTGAAAATATTTCCATCTCGGGTGTTACCGACTCTCCGGGTTCTTTAGGTATATCCAGTATTATAAATCCCTCCGATATTGCATCAATCACCGTATTGAAGGATGCGGCCGCCGCTTCGCTTTATGGCTCGAGAGCGGCCAATGGTGTGATTCTGATTGCGACTAAATCGGGAATAGCGCAAAAAGGTAAAACTCGTGTTACTTTCAAGGCGCAAGCCGGATTTAATGATTGGGCGGTGAAAAGCCGTGAAATCGTAAGCGGAGATGAATTACGTGAATTATGGACAGAAAGTTATTACAATTATATAAATGACGCTGTTGGTGATAACTGGACAGAAGAACAAATTTGGGAAGAAGTGAATGGGACCATTGATTATTATGCTGCAAAGCCTGAAAATGGACAATATTCCGATTGGGAAAAAGCGTTATTCAAAAAAGGTTCTTCTCAGTTATATGAGATTAACTTGGCCGGAGGTAATGATAAAACCCATTTTTTTGTTTCCGCTGCTTATAACAAGACGCAGGGAATGGTCAAAACATCCAATTCGCAACAATATACTGGGAGGGTAAACTTATCTCATGATGTAAATGATCGCTTCAAGATAGGTACGAATCTGTCTGTATCTAAAGTAGGGCAAGAGAGAGTGATGGAAGGGACAGCTTATGCCAATCCGTATTATGCCACTCGTACTTATCTCTGGCCGACAATACCTATTTATAATGAAGATGGATCTTATTATAATGGCGAACTACTGAGCGGATATGAAAATTTAGTCCAAAGTGCAAATACAGACAAATACCCTCAAAGTGTATTCGATTCGCGCTCTTCTATATGGGGTGAGTATCTGATTGTAGATAACTTGAAATTCAAACAGACATTAAATTATTCAAGGACAACAAACGATGCGACTACTGTTTGGCCTTTTTCAGGAGGAAATGGTGAAGGTATGAATGGTTTAACTATAAAATATAGTACAGGAAATGAAATTTTGTATTCATCGTCACTTCTCACCTATGACAAGGTAATAGGTTCACATGATTTCGATATTCTGGTCGGATGGGATGTGGAAAGACGTGATTACAAGGAACTACAGGCCGTCGGTCAGGGTTTTGCTTCCGATAAAATATCGGATTTGAGTAGCGCTGCCATCCCTACAGGAGCTTATTCCATTACGCAGCCGGATAGAATGTTGTCGTTATTCTCTCGTTTAAATTACTCCTATGCGGATAAATATTATGCTTCTGCCAGTTTTCGTCGAGATGGTAGTTCCAGATTAGGAGAAAATAATAAATGGGGTAATTTTTGGTCTTTATCTGGCGCATGGCGATTGTCGGAAGAATCCTTTATTAAGGATAATCTTTCTGCAATAGATAACTTAAGGTTACGACTCTCTTATGGAGAAAGCGGAACTCTTCCATCTAGTTGGTATGGATCACAAAATACCTATGCGCTTTCCGGAAGTTATTCTAAAAACCCCGTGATGTATCCGGCTAGAATCCCAAATCCGGACTTGTCATGGGAAAAATCAAAGACACTAAATTTCGGATTGGATGTAAGATTATGGGATGCATTCACTTTTGAAATGGATTTATATGATAAAAAAACATCAGATTTGATAGCTTCTATCCCCGTTTCGCAAGCCACTGGATTCTCAAGTTATTTGAGCAATGAGGCTGAAATGTCTAACAGGGGAATCGAGTTTTCAATCGGTTATGATGTATTTAAGAGCAAAGAACCGTCGGGTTTCTTTTGGAATACGCAGATCAATTTTGCCCACAATGTGAATAAGGTGAACAAAATTTACGGCGGAAAAGACAATACCTCCCGATCGCCGTTTATTACCCGCGAAGGCGAAGCGTATTATAGTTTCTATTCGAGGGAATATGCGGGATATGATCCCGAGACAGGGGAAGAGCAATGGTACACAAATAAGCAACTCGAAGATGGCTCGTTTGAAAAGGAAATTACAAAAAATCCGGGACAAGCGAATCGTGTGATTGTCGGCAAAGCCGATCCTAAACTTACCGGCGGATGGTTGAATACTTTCTCTTTTAAAGGATTCAGTTTGAGTGCTCAGATGGCATTTTCTTGGGGTGGTAATTTTTATGATAACTCAGGGTGGCCAGCAATGTCTAACGGAAGATTCGATTTCACTTATTTGCCTTCTAAAGGACAATTAGACAGATGGCAAAAACCGGGAGATTCGGATAAAGCGTATGGAAGACGTTCGTATGGGTATGCTTACGGAAATTACGGCTCTTCTAAATGGCTTTTTGATGCCAGCTATCTACGATTGAAGAATCTTTCTTTGAGTTATTCTTTGCCTGCAACGGTAATCAATAAAATTGATTTGAGCTCCGCACGACTTATCGTATCATCTACGAATCTTTTTACGATTTCAAAAACAGATGACTATGATCCAGAGTCTGCTTATAATGGAATTGTCGGTTTTGCATTGCCTCCTTTGAAAGACGTAACTTTCGGGATAGAAATCAGTTTTTAATTTTTAAATGGAAGAAAAATGAATACATATTTATATAAGACAATATTTTTATTGACGGTTTTTTTTGCAACGGTTTCGTGTTCGGACTTTTTGGAGGTGTCACAATCCGATGAGTTGCCTAAAGATGAAGTCGTAACGAATGTGAAGGAAGCGAGTGCCGCTTTAAATGGCATTTATACTCTCATGAAATCGGCAAGCTATTACGGTTGCGATCTGGTAACCTACGGCGATGTGCGTGGCGACGATATGGGCACCATGGCGGCGGGTGACAGAACTGCTTCTCAGTACACTTACGGGCATACTACGTCCCTGACATCTACGAATGCTGGTTCTTTTTGGGAATATGGATATCGGATGTTAGGTAGATGCAACAGCCTATTAGAAAGAATTAACGCGGGCGCTGTTCAAACTTCATCTGATGCAGAGAAAGCGCAATTGAATGATATAAAAGCGCAGGCTTTGACGTTGAGGGCATTACTACATTTCGACTTGGTGCGCATTTATGGTGAGCCCTACTTGAAGAACAAAGATGCATGGGGCGTCATAAAAGCTGATCGAGTGATTAATAAAGAAGAGCAACTTGCCCGAGTCTCTGTGAAAGATATTTACTCTTTTATGGTTTCGGATTTGACAGATGCAATCGGAACTACTGAAAAGCCCAATTTGTCTGAAGACAAAAAAAACGGTTATATCAATCTATGGGCTGCCAAATCGTTGTTGGCAAAAATATATCTTTATATGGGAGAATATAAAAAATCCTACGATTTGGCAGAAGATGTAATAAACGGTGGAGTTTACTCTCTTATTGCCGGAAGTGATTATGTAAGATCATGGGGAGAAGCATTTTCCTCGGAAGCCATCTTTGAGTTATATACTTCCGATGTGGAAAATGCCGACCGAGAATCGATTGGATATGTTTTAAGTCCTGACGGTTATGCTGCCGGTGGCTCTACGCAAGAGCTATTTGATTTGTTGAATGAAGACCCGAAAGATTATCGATTAAAGTTAGTTACTAAAAAAGAGGGCGAAGATAAAAAAATAAGATATTTTATTAATAAATACCCTGGTAGAGAAGGTAATTTGTATGTCAATAATCCACATATCATTCGTTTGTCCGAGGTGTATCTTATTGCTGCAGAAGCGGGTGCTTATGTAAATGAAGCAAATGCAAAGAAGTATCTGGATGATCTTCGTAAGGAAAGAAGGATTTCGACTACTGAAAGTCCGTTCGTACCTACACCGGAAAGTGTGAGCGGTGGAGTTTTGGTCGATTTGGTAAAGGTCGAGAGACGCAAAGAATTGTTCGGCGAAGGACATCGGTTTTTTGATATTACAAGGGATTTAGGTACAAAAACCATGAAAAGAACAGGAACACCCACCTTTCCACTTAACAACGATATTTATGTGAAAGAAATCGGTTGGAATAATGATTATTCGTATTTACTGATTCTACCCATTCCGAGTGAAGAAAAGGATAATAATGCGGTTATCCAACAAAATGAGGGGTATTTAAACTAGTTATTTTATTGGTTTCTAAAAGAATTTATTTTATTTTTTTGTGATTCCAAAAAGCTAAACGGATTACAAATTATGTTTTGTAATAGAGCTCAGTATTGGCTGAGCTCTATTTTTTTACTGTTTTTTATTTCTCTATTGTTAGAGTTGTCGATGTCTTATCTAAACCTTCTGTAAACTATTTGTTCTTTCTGTTTTCCACGATTGTTTCTTCCTTCTTTTTCGTAATAATGAGCATCTTCACTATTTTCAAATTCTCGGGGAGCGACCACAGCCCTTTTATCTCCTCGTTATACGCCAATTCTTATTTTTTTGTTTGTTATTCCAATCATTATTATTGTCCGGAATAACAAACATTGGAGGAATGAATACGAGAAAGCAAGTCATATTCCCGAAGCACAAATCCTTGCTGGAACACATGGGTTTATTTTGACGGAAGAAGGGTGGGTGTTATCTCCTGCTTATGATTTAAACCCTTCTATTGATAAAGACCACTTGTCTCTGAATATCGATATGGATGACAGTGCATTCGATATCCTTGACAATACTTCATTCATGTTTGTCGACCTCTTATTCTGTTAACGAATCAACGAAATCTCCAAACCTCAAAATCTTTTCACTATTGGGCTTATTGAATAGCAAATGTTCAAAATCTTTTTGCTTTTTCTTCAAATCAACCGTTTTCAGTAATTCGGCCGTTGCATGTTTAAACTCCTGCAGGTTATGTATTCCACAACGCTTTGATAAAAATTCATAGTCCGGTTTCGTTTGCGCCAATAAAAACATCAAATCGTAAAAGTCACGCCCCTTGGAGCGTACTAACATGGCTGCTATTTTTATACTGCACAATACGCCATCGGAAGGGACAGGAAACGGGAAAAAAATCCGCAACCTTTGATATTTATCGTTCTTGCTTATGGCCGCTTAATTCCAAATCGAACAACAGTTCCGGAAAATAAATATTCCGTCTGAATGCCGTCAGTTTCGGATTGTTTTTATCTTTTGCTTCAACTCGTGTCCGAACATCAAGTTTTCTTTAACATTCTTATAAGAGTATTCGCCAAATTCGTTACGAAATGAAGCCGTTTTCAAAGATGTCACGCTGGTAACCTGCACCACCGCTTCCGGTATTATTCCGTAAAATGCCAATGCCGTGTGCAAGCTAATATAAGATGGACGATAAATTCGATTAGCAAAATAAAGGGAATAATCCGGCTTGTTCTTATATTCCGAAAAGGCGAAATACCCTTGTCTTAATCGGATAAGATACCCTTTCTTAGCCCAACGGGCAAGGTTATTCCTGTCAAAATCGGGATGCCATGCATATACCTGTCACATGGGATATGACGGACGAAATTACCTGCGAAAGAGAGATTCGGGGTGTTTTGGAGGCGGCACGTGCAACCCGATGCGATAACCTTTTTATCGTCACAAAGGATGAAGAGCGGATAATATCCCGGGAAAGCAAGCAGATCAATATTGTGCCGGCTTGGAAATGGTTGTTGCAGCCGATAACTCAGGCTTGAAATTTTTCTTTTCCCGGGAATATTCTTTCCATTATTTTTTATTTGCCCCGTTCGAGATAGAATCTCGATATTTTTAGTTAAGTTTGTGTTCTGAACAACTATCTAATCTCAATAATGCGCAAGATATTTAATTTTGTCCTTTTTCTGTTAAGTATGTTCTTGCTTATATCTTGTAATAATAGGCAAGACAAAGAAATATATAATCGTTTGTCCCGATGGGATAAAGCGGTTGACAGCATTCCCGAGCAAATATCGGATAGTTTACAAACTCTCGATCCGCAAACGCTCTCGCGGGCAAACAGGGCTTATCGTCGTTTGCTGGTAACGATTGCGGAAGATAAAACATATGTCGATTTTACTTCCGACTCGCTTATCCAAAAGGTCGCCAACTATTATGAGAAGCACGATCCGAAAAGCGAAAACTACATTCGCTCTCTCATCTATTTGGGCATTGTCCGTAATCGTATGGGGGTGAATGATAGTACGGCTTACGAGCCATTGAAAAAAGCCGACCGGTTATTTCAAAAACAGCCTAATCCTAATCCGACTATCGGGTATATGATTAATTACTTTTTGGGAAGTATTCATTATAATAATGCAAACTTTGAACTTGCAAACAACTATTATAATGAAACTCTCGATTTTGCGCGATTGGAAAAAGAACCGACTCATATTTTTGATGCTTTTTTAGCTCTTTTTTGGAATGAAATGATTCGGGAAAATCGAGGAAAAAGCAGAGAATATTTAGATTCATTGATTGCGTTCAATTCCATATTGCCTGAAAAAGAGTACTTTATTTTAAATGCACAATCTGCTTATTATGATGCGCAAGGAGAATATGAAAAAGCGTTAGAGTGTGAAAAAGCTCAACTAGAATTAGCTCTTGATCAAAAAGAAGAGATAGATTTGTCTCGATTATACTTTGTTATTGCTGATAGATATAATAGTATAAATCAATTAGATAGTGCTATGTTGTATGCGCAGATTGCAATTGATAAACTAGGGTATAAATATGATAAGTATAATTATATAGTGTATGAAAATACTGCCAATATAGCGGAAAAACAGCAAGATTTTATTCTTGCTAATAATTATCGCAAAATAGCATCGGAACTCTATAAAGAATCGGTCAAAAATCGGCTCGATACACAAATTATAGAACTGGAAAAGAAATATGATTTATCTGAAGCGGAAAACCGGGCATTACGTTCCCGTCAAACAATGCTCAGTACGGCCGTACTTTCTTTATTATTATTGATGGTGCTCATTCTGGTGATGATGATCAATTGGCGCCATCGGCGCAAAGCAAAAATGAGATTAATGGTCTCCGAACATGAAATGCAAAAGCAAACGCTACAAACGCAAATCCTTACGGAAGAAGCAAATAAGAGGAAATGGCTTATGGCGTTATACGGTCATATTTCCGAACGGCTGACTTCCTTACAGGAGCAGTTCGACCAACTATCCCAACGATATGTTTCCTCGCAACCTAAAATATACGAATCGATGCGGACGCTTTTGCGTTCAACGGAAACGGAACTGCGTGATTTGCCGGAAGAGTTGCTTCCGGATGCCGAAACTTTCTTTCAATATACGGGCATTCAGGACGCGGATTCCCATTTGAATGAAACGGATAAGTTGCTATTGATGCTGGTAGCTTGTCATGCCGATAATCGTCAAATCGCGACTTTTATGAATGCCTCTCTCCAAAGCATTCGTACCCGAAAATCGCAATTGAAGAAAAAAATGACGGAAAACGGGATGGATATATCGATTTTTTCGGCTTGATTTTGTGCTTTTTTCGTAATATATAGCTGGTTTGTCGATTTGGAGGCGTTAAAGTTGTCCATGTTAATTTTCTTGTATTTAGTGATTTAGATCTGTTTTACCCGTTAAAATAAGGAGAGGGGGTTGTTTTTTATGTCTTTCCTTCATTACTTTGTGTCTGTAATTGATAACGCCCGGAAGGCGTTTTGATTTTCAGAAATAACAACGTAATATTAAAAAATTGAATGATGAAAAGAAATGTATTTTTAATGGGTGTATTGTTATGCGGTGCATTACTATTTTCGGCTTTTACCGTAGAAAAGTCAGATGAGGTAAAATTGGATTATCAGGATAAAATAGCTTTTAGTAGGCAAGGTGGCACAACCCGTTCGGGATCACCTATCATTGTAGAAGCCGAGAATACCCGGGAAGAATTAACTCTACACATTCAAAATTACACCGGGGCGGCCACCGTTGAGATCAGCGGAGGAAGGACATTCCGCCGGGTCAATTTTGATGTACAAGGAGAGGCTGTTGAAGTCATCAATATCGCGACGTTGCGTGCCGGCACGTATACTTTACGGGTTATTTTGGATTCGGAAACGTATGTGGGAATTTTAACGCAAAGGCAATATGGACGTTAACGCGAATAGATCAACCGTAAACCCACAAAATTCTCAAAAGAAAATCGAGAAGTATGTATTGTCGGATGTATCCGCTTGCACTTTTACTTTTTCGAATGGCGGGGAGAGTTGTGTGACGTCTTCGCCCGATCAGGAGATTATCTTGATGAAGTTGATTCCTCATACAACCAAAACGAAAGTTTTTCATGAGTATGTGCTACGCAATTATTCTGCCTGTAGAAACGCCAGTGAATTAGGTATCCGGTGTGGATACAATTCTCAAAAGACATTTACCCGTCATTTCAAAAAGTTCTTCGGAGAAACTCCTTATCAATGGATGCTGGACAAGAAGATGGATGAAATTCGTTCATTAGTCTTAAACTCCGATATAACGCTGAAAGAAATTGCGGAATTATACGGATTTAAAAACCTGACGCACCTTGTTAACGCCTATACGTCGCGGTTTGGCATGCCGCCTATCAAAAGTCGCATGCTTACGAATAAATCCCACAAAGCGGTATAATATAGATTATAGATAAACACAATTTTCATGGCTCTCTCATAGGCGAAAAAGCGCTCCGTTATTTTGGAGCGCTTTTTTTCTGGTCTATGTTGTGCTTTATCGGGCTCAGTCCCTCCGATCACTCCTGGCCACTTCGATCTTATACTTTTTACCCTTCATTTTCTCCTCCCGGATATTCGCCAGAAGCGTTTTTACCACAGGCGAACGGACCGCGACAAAAGAAATAAAATCTTTCACTTCAATCAGACCCAAATCGGAGGTATCCAGTTTTCCTTTTTGTAAGAAGAAGCCGACGATATCGCTTTTATTTAACTTATTCTTCTTGCCGCCGCTCACATAGATTGTCTGGTATTTGGGTCGATCGGGCAAAGGGTTTCCTGTCGAAACGGACAATACCTCGATGTCATTCGGAATGTAATCCGGCATTTTCTCCTCCTTGAATTGTAGGATATATGCGGTTCCCGAAGCGTCCATGCGCGCCGTACGCCCATTCCGGTGGATAAATTCGCTTTCTTTGCCCGGCAGATGATAATGAATGACATGATTCATTTCCGGGATATCCAATCCTCTGGCGGCCAAGTCTGTCGTAACCAGATAGTGCAAGCTCCCGTTTCTGAATCGAATTAGCGTTCGCTCCCTGTCGTCCTGATCCATACCGCCATGATAATAGGCCGCGTATATCCCTTTCTTGTTCAATAAATCACAAATCCGCTCCGTGACCTGCCGGTGATTGCAGAAGATCAGCGCCGGTTCGGAATGAAGGGAGCAGATCAAATGAAACAACGATTCGATCTTATCCTTTTCGGGGGACAACACCAGCTTCATGGAAAGCGTGTCGCTCTTCTCTTCCTCTGTATAGTCGAGCGTTACAGGCGATTCCATCTGTACAAAATCGGGAATTTCCACATCGGAGGTCGCCGAAAGCAAGATTCTTTTCCGGAGGGCCGGCAGTTGGCTGAGGATGGTATTCATATCCTCCTGAAAACCCAATTGCAGGGATTTGTCAAATTCGTCCAGCACTAAGGTTTTAATCGATTCGGTAGCGAAAGATTTTCTTGCCAGGTGATCCGTCAGCCGTCCGGGTGTTCCGATCAGCAAAGCCGGAGGGGTGCTTAAATTTTTCAGTTCCGTTTCAATGGCGTGTCCTCCGTAACAAACGTTTACTTTGAATGCCGTGCCCATCTTCTTCCACACCTGTTCTATTTGAAGGGCCAACTCCCTGGATGGTACGACGATTAAGCACTGCACCTTAGGGATATGCTCATCCAATAATTGAAGAACCGGTAACAGATATGCCAGGGTTTTTCCCGTGCCGGTAGGAGATAACAATAATATGTTTTGTTCTTTTATAATCACATCCCGGGCCGCGATCTGCATCTCATTCAGATTCGCGATCCCCAGGTTGGACAATACGCTTTTGTTCGGATTTTCTGCTTTCATGGGACAAAGATACGATATTCCGACATCAATATAGGCTTTAAGAGACGTTCATTCAACTTATTTCCGCTCTATCTCCCGCAGGTTCTCCATCTTTTTTTTCGCTAGGAACCCGTAGATGTCTTCGAGATGTTCGGTAACTTTTTGACTGCCGAATTCGTACACTTTCTTTACCAATCCATTCAGGAAATCGCGGTCGTGAGAAACCACGATCAGCGTTCCGTCGAAATCTATCAACGCCTGTTTCAGGATATCTTTGGTTTTCAGGTCGAGGTGATTGGTCGGTTCATCCAGGATGAGCAGGTTTACCGGTTCGAGCAGTAGTTTTATCATGGCCAGGCGCGTGCGTTCGCCACCCGAAAGGACTTTTACTTTCTTGTCGATATCTTCCCGCCCGAACATAAACGCGCCCAGGATATCCCGGATTTTCGTTCGGATATCGCCCACGGCAATATCGTCGATCGTCTGAAAGACGGTCAATTCCCCGTCGAGAAGCGATGCCTGGTTTTGTGCAAAATAGCCGATTTTCACGTTGTGTCCCAATTGCAAGTTCCCGCCGAAATCGGTTTCGCCCATGATACATTTTACGAGCGTGGATTTCCCTTCGCCGTTGCGGCCGATGAAGGCCACTTTTTCTCCCCGTTCGATGGTGAAATTCACTCCTTTGAAAATCAACTTTTCATCATACGATTTGCTTACATTTTCAGCAATAATGGGGTAACTTCCGGAACGTGGCGCAGGAGGAAATCGCAGTTTCAACGCAGAGGTATCCACTTCGTCGACTTCCACCAACTCCAGTTTTTCCAGCATTTTCACACGCGACTGCACCTGCAACGTTTTCGAATACGTGCCCTTAAACCGTTCGATAAACTCTTTGGTTTCGGCTATCATCTTCTGCTGTTCGTCGTACTGTTTTTGCTGCTGTTCGCGGCGTTCTTTCCGCAATTCCAGATAATGCGAATAAGTGGCCTTGTAATCATAAATGCGTCCCATGGTCACTTCGATGGTGCGGTTGGTAATGTTGTCGACAAACGCACGGTCATGCGAAATGACCACCACCGCCTTCGCGCTGTTGATGAGAAAATCTTCGAACCATTCTACGGAATCGATATCGAGGTGATTGGTTGGTTCGTCAAGCAAAATCAGATCCGGGTCTTGCAGAAGTATTTTTGCCAGTTCGATACGCATGCGCCAGCCGCCGCTGAATTCCGACGTCATGCGGTTGAAATCGCTTCGTATAAATCCTAATCCGAACAGCGTTTTTTCCACGGCAGCATTATAGTTGATTTGCTCGATACCATAAAATTTTTCGCTCAACGTGGCCACCTGCTCGATGAGTTGCATATATTCATCCGATTCATAATCGGTACGGACGGTCAGTTCGTTGTTGATACGCTCGATTTCCTCCTCCAACCGGTGGATGTGTGCGAAAGCCTGCGCCGTTTCTTCGAAGACGGTACGTTCATCTTCGGTCATCAGGTGTTGCGGCAGATAAGCAATGGAGAAGTCTTTGGGTTTGGAAACCCGTCCTTTGGTCGGCTCCCTCACACCTGCCAGGATTTTCAACAAGGTCGATTTTCCCGCACCGTTTTTACCCATCAGGGCAATACGGTCTTTGGGATTTATTACGAAAGAGATATCCGAAAATAATGCCGCTCCTCCGAACTCTACGGCCAATCCGTCCACTAATACCATATCTTGTTTTATTTTTTCAGCCAGCAAAGATACATTTTGAAATCGGGTTGCGGAAATGAAAAGAGGGATGTAACGGTTTCTGCATATCCTATTTACTGTATCTTCGTATTTTTTCGGAAAGTTTTTTCCGGATCAACCCAAAAAGTTGTGGATAGATTTTATTTATGCTTAGTCTATAAGAATCCGGGTTGATCCCTGTTTAGGTTAGATGCTTTGTCTTTTTTTCTTGACTTTCGAACAAGACAGAATATATAGAAAAGGCCCCTCATATTCACTGAATATGAGGGGCCTGTCTTACTTTTGGCACCTCTTGTCTTCGGTACATAGCGGTATGGACGGATGTCGAACGAAAAAGTCAATATCCTGTATACCAATATTTTACGACAACATAAAAATCAAGTCCAACGTCTAATCCAACGTGCTAACTTTACTGATTTCCAGCGCTTTTCAATAATTTCAAAGAGTTTGAATATCACTCTGATATCCGATACAAAGGTATGTAAAATTTCGAGAACTCCAACCTTTTAGTGATTTTTCTTTGCGAAATATGCGGAGAAAATTTGGGATGCGGAGAAAAAGTAGTATATTTGTCGCATGAATTGCGTAGAATAAAGCCGTAAAATTATGTATGTATATCAAACAAAGGAGTGGCCGAATTTCACATGGGATAATGATAAGTTGCTTACATTATTGGCCAATGTAAGGCATTTGCAAGGACGCCTACTGGGGCAAATGGAAAGTTTAGGCTTCAAACTGAAAGAAGAAGCCGTACTATCTACATTGACTTTGGATGTATTGAAATCAACTGAGATAGAAGGAGAAATTCTGAATAAAGATCAGGTGCGTTCGTCTATTGCCCGTAAATTAGGCTTAGAAGTATCGGGGCTGGTTGATTCCCCTCGAAATGTGGACGGCGTCGTAGAAATGATGCTTGATGCCACGCAGAATTATATGCGACCGATAGCCACGGAAAGACTGTTTGGTTGGCATGCCGCTCTTTTCCCTACTGGTTTTAGCGGCATGTATAAAATAGAAGTTGGCAAGTATCGAAGCGGTGACATGCAAGTCGTTTCCGGAGCGATGGGTAAAGAAAAAGTTCATTATGAAGCACCGCAAGCAGATCAGGTCGAATCGGAAATGAATATGTTTTTGGAGTGGTTCAATAGCACATCAGAAACTGATTCTGTATTAAAAGCTGCAATTGCTCACTTTTGGTTTGTTACCATTCACCCCTTTGATGATGGTAACGGGCGCATAGCCCGTGCCATTACAGATTTGCAGCTCGCTCGCAGCGACGGAAGTTCCCAGCGTTTTTATAGTATGTCGAACCAGATACTTATTGAGCGAAAGAAATACTATGAAATTCTGGAAAAGTCTCAACATGGAACAAGCGATATAACCGAGTGGTTAGTATGGTTTCTATCTTGCCTCGAAAATGCATTGCTCAACAGTGGAGATGTATTAGATTCTGTTTTGAAAAAAGCTCGTTTCTGGGAAAAACATAGCCAAACTCCGCTGAATGATCGCCAACGATTAATGCTGAACAAACTGCTAGATGGTTTTGAAGGGAAACCGACTTCATCTAAATGGGCTAAAATAGCCAAGTGCTCACAAGATACCGCTATCCGAGATATACAAGACCTCATAAACAAAGGGATTTTGCAGAAAGAGGCGCAGGGAGGTAGAAGCACGAATTATGAATTGATTGCAATATGAATACGGTTTATAGCATGATGGAACATCACAAAAGAGTTACTAAATACTGGAGAGATTCTCTTGTCGATAAACAATTTTCTCAGGGAAAATATAAATCATCCGATTTAGCAAAAATATTCCTACTAAATGACAAAAATGCATTCTTTAGAGTAAATAGTAAAAATATCATCCAAAGTTTATTCTCATTAGAGGATAGCCATATTGAAACCTCATATATTCCATTTTCATATAAGAAAATTACCAATCACAACAAACACGAAAAAGACTATCGACCAGAAATACTTTTTCCTATAATTTTTAAAGTACAAGTTTCTGAAAATGGATTTATATACCCTATCGAAAAACCTGTTATTCCAAGAGACTTATTGCATCCTTTAGACAAAGAAGATTTTTTTATTGGCAATATGGATGATTATGATTTGTTTATAGCTAAAAACGATGTTCCCACATTTGAATTTTCGGAAGCTTTCGAATGGGAAAAATATTATTCAAAAAATATTGAATTCCAATACCAAAAAGGATTAATTAAAAAATTATTGGAAGAATCGATTATCAACGAGGAACAGGGAAGTGAGGATTATAAGAAGTTAATCAAGTCCCTAAACAGAAATAAGACGATAAAAAGAAAATTTATTGATACTCGAAATAAATATAATGAAGAATGGAGTAAAATAATCGAAGACAAACTAACGGATGACCTGGAATTTAAGAAGACTATCGAATTATATATTACAAAATGGAATGATTATTTTAAATGTATTGATAATCTTTTGAATAATGTCATTGAATCCAAAGAAGTATTCAACGGTTATGAAAAAACAAATACCACTTACTTCACCAATGGGGAATTAGATATTTCTTCAAAGATCACCGCTGTTTACGAAGATATTTACACGCGTGACGAAAATCCCGATCTAAGCCTTTACCGAAACTACACAACTGTTGAAGAAGAAAGTGAAACACCAGGAATAAATTCTAATATCTTTTTCACCAAAAGATTGGGACACAACAATAACATACATCCTTTAGCCGATGCACAGCGAATCGCTGTCTCCGCCTTATTAGGTGCGAAACAAGGAGAAATATTGCCAGTAAACGGCCCTCCCGGGACAGGAAAAACAACAATGCTGCTTTCAGTCGTAGCCTGTTTATGGGTAGAGAATGCTGTAAAAGAAACAGTTCCTCCGGTTATTATAGCTAATTCCACAAATAATCAGGCTGTTACAAATATAATAGATGCATTTGCTAAAGATTTTTCAAAGGGAGAGGGGAATTTTGCTGGTAGATGGATTGACGGAGTAAATAGTTTCGGCTGTTATTTTGTCTCGAGTATGCGTGCAACCGAAGCCAGAGAGAAAGGTTATATCACGGAGGACGCTGTAAAAGAGATGGAAACGGAGGATTTTTATATTAGAGCAAAAGAATCCTTTTTAGAGAAATCCGGGGAAACTTTTTACAACAAGAATATAACAGTTGAAGAATCGGTTCGGAAATTGCATAAATTATTAGTAGAAAAAAAGGCCTTACTAGCAGATATTGAAAATACTTACAAAAATTACCACAAATCAGGAAAACATATCGGTGAGGTTTTAGACATCGACTATAAAAGTAAAGACGCTATAATAGGGCTTGGCAAAACACTCTGCGAACACAAAAAAGACATTGAGGATATCAAAGACAAATGGGAAAGTTATTTAGCATCGGAAAGTTTTTTCTTGTCAGTTCTTTCATTTCTTCCTTTTGTTAGAAATAAACGTAATCTCAAGGCAAAGGTATGTGCCAGAGAGAATAATTTCTCTAAATATTTTGATCTGGAAAATTTGGATGCCAAAAGGTTTATCACCGACATAAAAAATAAAAATGAAATTGTCTTTGACAACATTCAAAAATATGATTTATTCAAAAAAGCACTGAGCGATTGTGTCGATGTGCTCAATCAACTGGAAAAGAATACAGATCCCAATTCAGAATTTATAGAAATCGACAAAAGAGCCGATATTAAAATCAGATTTGAAATGTTCCTGATTGCGACCCATTATTGGGAGGGGCAATGGCTACTCGAAATGGAAAAACTGATCGAGAAAGTACATCTGAATAATACTCACTGGAAGTATAAAAATATATGTGAAAATAATTGGCGCAGGAGAATGAAAATTACCCCATGTGCTGTAATGACCTCTTATATGCTGCCTAATTACTTTTCTTTTTCAAGAAAAATTCATGATAATTTAAATAAGGTAGATTATCTATATGATTTTATTGATTTGCTGATAGTTGATGAAGCAGGACAGGTATCTTCCGAAGTTGCAGGGGCCGGATTTTCTTTTGGTAAAAAAGCATTGGTTATTGGAGATACCAAACAAATTCCTCCGATAAGCAAACTTACTAAGAGTATTGATATTGGAAATCTCCATAAGGCAAGTTTGATTTCAAAAAATCAAGGGATAGATAAGATAGACGAAGCCTACAAAAAATTACAAGCAAAAGGGATTGCTTCTGATGGAGGTAGTGTCATGAAAATCTCACAAAACAGGTCAAAATATTATCCAGAAAAGAAATTAGAAAGAGGATTATACCTATATGAGCATAGAAGATGCTACGACAACATCATAGCATTCTGTAATGAACTATGCTATAAAGGGGTTTTGAAGCCTATGCGCGGTGAAGCTCTAGAAGATGCCTTTTTACCCTCAATGGGATATTTAAATATTGAAGGTAAATGCCAGAATGTTTTAGGAAGTAAGCAAAATGATTTGGAGGCTAAAATAATAGCGGGCTGGATCATTACCAATTATAAAAAATTAAGAGAAGCATACAATGGAGAGGAAATTAAGGACATTGTTGCAGTAGTAACTCCCTTTAGAGAACAATCTCGAAAAATAGCTGAATATTTAAGGGAATCCAAGGATAAAAGTATAAAAGAAGAACTTTCTCAAATAACTGTAGGAACAGTTCATTCATTGCAAGGTGCAGAAAGAAAAGTAGTATTGTTTTCTCCGACCTATTCCAAGCACAATAAAGGTAGTTTCATTGATAGTGACAAAAGTATGCTGAATGTTGCTGTATCACGGGCAAAAGATAGTTTTTTAGTTTTTGGCGATATGTCATTATTTAACAGGCAATCTGTATCCCCGACAGGCATCTTGGCTAAATATATTTTTGAAAGTGCAGAAAACGAGCTATCCTACGAATATCAATATTCAAAAGTATTTGTAAGAGAAGATCTCGTGTCCAAAGAATATCCTCCAAGAATTCTTGCAAATCATGAAGAACATGATGTGTTTTTGAAAAAAGTCTTCAGCGAGGCCACCCATAGAATTATTATTATTTCTCCGTGGATCATTTATTCTACTATTGAGAAAAACGGATATAATAAATTATTATCCGGTAAAAATATAAAGATTACCATATACACGGATGAAAAATTCAATACCTATACGCAAAATAAGCCTGACAAGAAAAAAGAAGAAGAGTTTAATTTAACTTTGAATAAGTTAAATAAACTGGGTGCTGAAGTAAAAGTAAAAAATAACATACACAGCAAAATTGTTATAAAGGATAACGATACAATGTGTATTGGTTCTTTTAATTGGTTTAGCGCACAAAGAGAAGGTCAGTATTGTAATACAGAACATTCCATTGTCTATCAGGGTGAAAATGCTAAGGATGAAATTGAAAACATTCTAAAGCAATTAATATGAAAGAGACTGAATTAAAATACTTTTTCCCTTATAGAATTGAGAAACAATATCATTTTAAAGATAAGCTACAGAACAGGAATGCTTTTTTTGATGAGATGGAAGGCAAAAATGAATATTTTTATAAAGATGAAGGTAACTATGGATATAGAAGGAATCGCGACCATTTATCCTTATTGGAATGTAGTTTGAATGATTATATAATTTCTGATTTGTTTTCAAACTGGGAAGGGTGGTATGGAAATGGACGTAACATTTTCTCATTCTCCAAAGAGTTATTGGAAATGTTAAGTCATACAGATGTCGATGATGTAAGTTATGAATCATTTAATCTTCCATATGATAACTTTTACTTGTCGTTACGGCCGTTAGAATTAACCATAACAAAAGACTCGGATAAAATAATTGAGGGGGTATATATCCTGGTTGATAGAATGTCAATGGAAAAAATGGTTGATAACAACGGGAATGAGTTTTGGAATGATTATGCAATAAGTTTTCATTTTGTTGGTGACTTTGAGGATTTTATTATAAAATACCATGATAAGGTTTGGAATGATTATGGTAGTGGAGGACGAAGTTTTTGGGATTTCGCTTTCTATTTTAGTGAAAAAGAAAATATTATTACTATATCTGATGCTGTAAAGGATTGGCAAAGTGTAGAAGAATATACCTTGTTTCCTGAAAACAAAGAAGAGATTACGGACGATCATTTAGATTTATACACTTATTATCGTGAATTGGTAGCAAGTACCTACAAGATTATCGTAAATTGTATGCTTTATTTATCTATGTATAAACAGGATAAAGACATCCAAATTCAATATGCAGATGATTTACCCTTTAATTTTAATAAAAAACTGGGGTTTTCAAAAAGCAAAAAAGAAACAGAAAAGATTGAAAAAAAAATTGCCGAAACAGGATTTTCAAAAATACACTATGTAGGAAACTCTTTTAAGAAGCGCTCCAAAGTAGGCGATAATTCGAATTTAATATTGTCTTCACATTGGCGTAGAGGGCATTGGAGAAACCAGCGTTTCGGAGAAAAGTTGATTAATGAAAAACTGATTTGGATTAGACCGGTTATTGTAAACAAGTCTTTAGGAAACCCTCAGAAAGGGCGCATTTATGAAATATAATGCACTTAACGACTCATTATCATAAAGCTTAAATACACGAAATTCCAATCCATGAGATATTAGGAACAAGATAAAGGAAATGGAGAAAATATTAATCATATCACCCACTAAAGTAGATTTAGGAATAATAAAAAAATGGTTGATAGAAGAAGATGAAATTTTTAATCAAGGTTTTTATTGTAATTGGAATATAATTGAATATGCTTTTAATAGGGATGAATTATTTAGTCGGACCTTAAAAAGTA
>DHOU01000004.1:15164-28924 GCA_002409745.1 Bacteroidales bacterium UBA5382 | reverse complement strand
TACAAAAGAACGGGATTTTCGGATTATAAAATAATCACCACTAAACAACAAAAGCCTATGTAAATAACCAAATGAGAAGAGAATGAAAAGAATGAAGTCAAAGATAAACAAACAGTAAAAATGAATTAAATGAAAAGAATGAAAAACATTCATGAAAAAAATTTGAATATATGAATATTTTAAAAAGACTAATCACATGTTATCAGGTAAGAATGCGCATATCCATTTTGGGCGTTTTTACATTTTTTGCATTTTCATTAGCAGCAAACTCTCAAAATGCAAAAGTCGATATCAGAATAAATAATCAAACCATCCAGCAAGTTCTAACGGAAATAGAAAAACAAACCGGTTATTTATTTGTATATGACAAGAACGAAGTGGATTTGAATAAACGGGTGACTCTCCGGGCAAAGAACGAATCGGTAAAAGAAGTTTTGAACGACCTTTTTGCTCAAACCGATATTGTATCCGCCATCGAAGGCCGCAACATCGTATTGATGAAAAAAGACCGTTCGTCATCGACTTCTACGGTTCAGCAACAAAATCGGAAAACAGTTACCGGGCAGGTTTTAGATGGAAATAACCAGCCTGTTATCGGAGCGAACATCATAGAAGAAGGGGCGCCCTCTAACGGCACCATAACCGATATCGACGGGTACTTTTCGTTACAAGTAGCAGAAGATGCCATCCTTAAAATATCCTATATAGGTTATCTCAGTCAAGATATTCCGGTTTCAGAAAAGAATAACGTGAGCGTTATCTTACAGGAAGACACCAAAATACTGGATGAGATAGTTGTTGTCGGATATGGCACTCGTCAACGTAGGAGCATTACAGGTGCAATAGATCAAGTGAATTCGGATGTTTTCGAGAACAGGCCTGTCGCCAACGCCGTGCAAGCATTGCAAGGAGCTTCTGCGAACCTTATCATTCAACAAAGGAATATGAATCCGAACGACAATACAATGAGCATAAATATTCGCGGCGTTAGCACAATGGGAAACAATGACCCGCTTATTGTAATTGATGGACTTATTTCCCGTTCTGAAACGTTGAATAATTTAAACCCGAATGATATTGAAAATATTTCCGTACTGAAAGATGCGGGTAGTGCGGCTATATATGGTTCCCGGTCAGCGAACGGCGTTATCCTGGTTACGACAAAGAAGGGTGCGAAATCAGACAAACCGATTGTTACTTTCAGCGGAATGTTAGGCTACGAAAATCCCGATATCTTATACCAACCGGTAAAAGGATGGGAAAATGCCATGTACCGCAATCAGGCGAATATGAATAGTGGTGGGTCTCCGGCATATACCCCCGCACAAATCCGTGACTTGTATGAGCATCAGAGCGAAGAATATTGGTATCTGGATAAAATCATGCAGAAAGGGCTCCAACAGAATTATAACCTCAACGTTTCCGGGGGAACGGGAAACTCTACTTATATGGTTTCCGCCGGCTACTTAAATCAGGAAAGTAATTTTGTAGGAAACTTCGGAATAGAACGATACAACTTCCGCAGCAATCTTAGTACGGAATACGGCCGTTTTAAATTTAGTTCCATCATGGCTTATAACCGCAAAAACGAGCGTACGGTTGCCGGCGGAACAGGAAATGTGATTATCAATTCATCCCGTATACCACCTTACTATTATTATCAATTTGAAGAAAACGGAAAATGGCTGGTTAACGAAGCTATCGGCGACGATAACACGATGGCTTATCTGAAAGACGGAGGGTATGAAAAGAAAGATGAAGACAACTTTATCGGTAGTTTAAACTTGGAAGTAAAACTCATCGAAGGATTAACCGCAAAAGGATTAGTCGGGTTGGACTTGACTCAGCATCATCGTTTTCGTAGAGATAAAAGGGTTCCTCTTTATGCCTCGGGATCGCAAGAAACAACAGAACTATATATTCATCCCAATAGGATGACTGAAGATTACAATAGTAAAAGACATACATTAAGTACGCAGTTCCTATTAGATTTCAATCGCACTTTTAATTCGGCGCATAATGTCTCGGGATTATTAGGAGTATCCAACGAATCCTATACATTTAAGGCAAGCCGGATCGCGTGGGAAAGAACCGATGAAGACCTGGGACTTCCGACGACGGATGAAGCGATACAAAATAAAGATAACAAGAATACAAACGGCGACACAGACCAAACGAGTATCACCTCCTTATTCGGGCGGGCAGGGTATAATTACCGGGATAAATATTACGGCGAGGTTTCGTTCCGTTACGATGGCTCATCCAAATTCGATAAAAATCATCGATGGGGGTTCTTCCCTTCATTTTCGGGTGGATGGAGGCTTTCGGAAGAAAGTTTCATGCAAGCATACAAGGAAAAAGCAGGAGATTTAAAGTTACGAGCTTCTTATGGTATATTGGGAAATCAGAACGTAGACAATTATTCGTATCTGACCTCATACGAATTAGATCCCAATTCGTATGTTTTCAATAATATTTCGCTTCCGGGAGTAAAATATAAATACGGGAATCCCCTATTGACATGGGAAAAAGCCGCAAACTTTAATATTGGTCTCGATGGTACATTTCTCAATAACAATCTGTTCATCGCATTAGATTATTTTAATAAAACGACGTGGGATATCCTTTTAGCACCCGTAGTATCTTCTGTCTTCGGAGGATCTCAAGCCACCGAAAATGCCGGCAGAATGAGAAATCGCGGATGGGAATTAACAGCGAATTATAAATTGAATTCGGGCGAATTCCGCCATAATTTTAATCTAAACATTTCCGATTCAAAAAACAAAGTGGTTGATTTCGGAGGAAAAGAGGATATTCATTCAAATGATGAATTGTATAAATTGATTCGCGAGGGTGAAGCATTAGGCTCGTACTACGGGTTAAAAACCGACGGCCTCTTCCAAAGTTATGAAGAAATCGCCAACAGTGCCGTTCCTATCGGAGTTGTGGCACAACCGGGAGACGTAAAATATTTAGATCAAAATAATGATGACATCATCGATGACAAAGATCGGGTGGTATTGGGAAACGCTTTTCCAAGATATACATTCGGTTTTACGTATGATGTCGCTTGGAAAGATTTCGATCTTCGGATTTTCCTTCAAGGAACAGGAAAACGGGAAATGTTTGTTCGTGGAGAATTAATCGAACCGTTCCACTCCAACTATTCATATGCGATCTACCAACATCAACTGGATTTTTGGACACCGACCAATCCCGATGCCAGATGGCCCCGTTTAGTTGCTCCTAGCACGCCATCGAGTACTAATAACTGGAAACAAAAAGGCTCCGATATTTATCTTTTAAGCGGCGCTTACCTCCGAGTAAAAAATATTCAACTGGGATATACGTTGCCTAAACATGTAACCAAACGATTCGGAGTAGAAAAATTGCGTTTAAACGTCAATGCTCAAAATCCGCTGACGTTTTCTAAGAATTCGTTTATCGATCCGGAATCTTCGGAATTCGGCAATAATATGGGAGGCATCGGCGGCGTAGGTGCAAACAGCGCCCGTAATTATCCTACTTTAGTATATTATGGATTCGGAATAGATCTTGAATTTTAATAAATGTACAACATTATGAGAAAAAAATATTCAATTATTATAGGTATATGTATGGTCCTTGCCCTATTTATTTCGTGCAACGACCTGGATTTAGCTCCTACAAATAAATTTACCGACCCTACTTATTGGACATCCACAGAGAAAGCATCCGCAGTATTAAATAAAGCATACCAACAGATGTTTGGAGCCAATTACTTTTTTGCAAACGAAAAACTTTCGGACAATCTTTATGAAGGACGGGGTAGTTCGGATGAAAAGACCATTACTTCCGGACAAGCCGATGCAGCGTTGGGGCGTTTTGCGAATGAATGGAAAGATAGTTACGAAGGAATTAAAACATGCCACATCTTTCTGGAAAATGTAGACAGAGTGCCCGCCATGGATGAAACATTGAAGGAAAGGATGAAAGCGGAGGCTCGTTTTATCCGTGCTTTTCTGTTCAACCGGTTGGCCTCTCATTACGGCGATATACCTTTGTTTGACCGAAGCTTAACGTTACAGGAGGCAAATAATGTAGAGCGTACGCCAAAATCGGAAGTGCTAAAATTTGTACGGGACGAACTGAATGCTATCGTTTCTATTCTCCCCACAAAACAGGAATATAAGGAAAAAGACCAGGGTAGAATTACTCAAGGAGCGGTTATGACCTTGTTGGCTCGTACGTATCTATACGAAAACGATTGGACAAACGTGGCTTCCATTTGCGAAAAAATTATAAATGGCGAATTTGGAAAATATGAATTATTCCCCAGCTATGAAGGGCTCTTTCTCCCGGAAAACGAATATAACAACGAAGTTATCCTTGACCTCGGTTATACATTGGAATTAAGGACATGGTCGGAATACTACGATGCCATTCCTCTCACTGCGGGGGGCCGTATCAACGGTTTTGCTCCTACTCAGGAATTGGTAGACGACTATGTAATGAAGAACGGAAAATCCATTAATGAAGAAGGATCGGGATATAATGAAAATGCTCCCTATGCCAACAGAGATCCTCGTTTCGACGCCACTATCGTGTATCATGGATACAAATGGAGAAAAGAGAACGGTTCGGTTTCGACCATTTACATCAGGCCGGGATCTGCGGAAGAAGCCGGAGAAACAGATAAGAGGGACGAATATGCCGGTCCGGGACAGAATGCCACGCCGACAGGATATTATCTCCGAAAATATTACGACCCGACTGCGCCGGAAGGAATGGCTGCCGGACTCAATTTGATATTGATGCGATATGCGGATGTATTATTAATGTATGCGGAAGCGAAAAATGAACTGGGACAAATGAACGAGACGATTTGGAACCAAACGATTCGACCGATACGTGAACGCGCCGGGTTTACCGATGCTTCTGCACTCAACTTCCCGGCTTCGAAGCTACAGGAAATTATTCGCCGCGAACGCCGTTCGGAATTAGCGATAGAAGGCTTAAGATTGTTCGACATCCGCCGCTGGAAACTGATCGAAACCGTACTGAACATTCGTCCCCGGGGAGATCGCTTCGGAGCAAATAACACGCACATCCTTCTTGATCAAAGGAAGTTCAACAAAGATCGCGATTATTTATTCGCTATTCCCCAATCACAACGGGATATCGATAAAAACCTTACCCAAAATCCGGGATATTAATGAAAGTAACAGTTTTGAGTTTAAACAAAGAGTATATGAAAACAATAATAGTAAAAATAGTACTGTTCGCCTCTCTGTTTTTTGCTTTTGCAGCATGCAGCAACGACGGCGAAGTACGCGAGACGGACGTAACAGCCGTAAAAAAGCTCTATGAACCGAACGATGGAAGGGCCATTATCCTAAAAGCCTCCGACAATGCTTCGGTGTACTTCGAATGGGAGCCGGCCAGAGCCGAAGATAACGGAGGGGTATTGTATGAAGTAGCCTTCGACAAACAGGACGGAGATTTTTCAAATCCGGTTTATCTGTTGGCTTCGGATGATAACGGCGCTGCCACCTCTGCGACAATAAAGCATAAAGATTTGAACAGGATAGCCGCTTTGGCCGGCATTGAATCAGCTCAACAGGGAACACTAAAATGGACGGTTTATTCTTCGAAATCGTATAAAGCGGTAAAAGCGGAGGAGGAACGTACATTGATACTCACCCGTTTGGCCGGATTCGCCGAGATTCCTGAACAGCTATATATTACCGGTGATGCAACAGAAGCCGGCGAAAATTTGGCGGAAGCCCTTATCATGAAGAAAACGGATAAGGGAATATTCGAAATCTATACGAAACTGACGGAAGGGAAAACATTTAAGTTTGTCAGCAGCACGAACGGAACGCCCGAAGAATATTCCGTTGACGGAGAAAAAATCGTATTAGGAGGAACAAATACCGTTGCAAAAACCGGCATTTATAAATATTATCTGGATTTCAATATAGGCGCTTTCACCATGAAGGAAGTAACGAAAGTAAGTTTGTTCCTGAACTGGTCTCAAAAGAAAATAGAATTACCCTATAAAGGATTGGGGTTATGGGAAGTGACGAACCATAACATTACCGGACTTTCGGGAAATGACAATTCCGACGATCGATATAAATTCAGAATGGAGAGCTCCGCCGGTGAAACCGAATGGAGAGCGATAAGAAACGACAGCAAACCCACAGGTGATGCATCGTATTATTATATGGTCGAGAAAAACAATGTGGAGCAATGGACGGATAATGAAGTATGGAAGACGCCTTCAACCACCGGATGGAGCGATAAAACATACGATATCACTTTCTCGTTAAATGCTCAGAGTGAATATACCCATAACTTAGTTATCAAATAATAAAAGAAAGAGTATGAAAACAATCGTAAATAAACTGATCTTTTTAGCTTCTTTCATCCTTATCGCCACGGCATGTAACGATTCCATGGGGAAGTTCGACCATCGCCTGTCGGAGGTTAAAACGCTCATTGAGCCGGTTGAAGGGAAATCCATAGAATTATCTCCTTCCGCCAGTGCAGAACTCTATTTTGAATGGGAACGAACCAATGCGGCAGAAAGTGGTGCAGTAGTCTATCAGATAGCTTTCGACAAAAAGGACGGAGATTTTTCAGATCCCGTTTATGTGACCTCTTCCGATAATAACGGATTCCAGAATCATGCGACCATTTCCCATAAATTAATGAACAAAATTGCCGGGAAAATAGGTATTAATCCTTCCGAATCAGGCACTTTTAAATGGACGGCCTTTTCTTTGAAAGGAACAAACGCTCTAAAAGCGGCGCAAGAACATTCCATTACGGTTACCCGGTTGGCCGGATTCGACGAAATACCGGACGATGTCTATTTAACGGGCGAAGGATCGGAAGCGGGAGATGACCTTTCGAAGGCATTAATAATGAAAGGCGTCTCATCGGGAAAATTTGAAATATATACTCAATTGACCGCTGGAAAACCGTACTTCTTCACGAATGCAAATTCGGGAACTCCTCTTCAATATTATACGGATAGCAAAGGAGTATTGAAGTTAGACGGTACGAGTACCGTTACAAAAACAGGTGTTTATAAAATCGAATTGGATTTCACGATCAGTTCTGCCGTCTATAACGAAATAACCGGAGTAGGATTGTTCTTCAGTCCTGAAAACAAAGTTCTCTTCCCGCTGAATTATATCGGAAAAGGTGTCTGGAAGGCATCCTCTCAACCCGTTACTTTCAAACAGGAGGGTTGGGGACGTGATGAACGTTACAAATTCGTGACGACAAGAATCAACTCGAACGGCGAAGAATTTATCCAGATGATCGGTACATTAAACGACACCGACAGCCGCCCGAGCGCTGCAAGTCCCGAATCGTACTATTACGTAAAAGAAACCCCGACAAATCAATGGGATCAAAAATGGAAATTTGCCGGAGAAATGGACTTGGCTCTAGTCGATGTAACATTGTATATGCAGGCAGATAAACCGTATACCCATGAAATAAAAAAAGTGGGCAGCCAATAAAACGGTTAATAATTAAAACTATCTGAAAAGGTTGCCTGAAAATGAAATTTACATCCATTTAATTCATTCAGGCAACCTTTTAAATGTAAAATAAAGTATATTTTATGAAACGGAATATTATTCTAATTCTATCAATACTGTTTTTTTGTAATCATCTGCCCGGACAACAACCACGGACTCATTACGTCAATCCTTTTTTAGGCACGGCGACTCTTTGGGACGCGAACGATTTGGGCTACACCCCTACCCGTCGTACATGGGGGGCAGAAGTATTTCCCGGCGCCTCTTTACCGAATGCCATGGTGCAGGTAAGTCCCGTTACATTATTCGGAAGCGGATCGGGATACCAATACGAAGACTCCGTCATTTATGCGTTTACGCATACCAACAAAGGCCACTGGAACTTATGCCATGTGCCTTTATTGCCGGTGACGGGAAAGGTGTCTCCCGACAACTACCAATCTCCTTACACGCATAGTAACGAATCGGCACATCCGGGTTACTATCAAGTTTTTTTAGAACGATACGGAATAAATGTCGAATTAACGTCTACCCTTCGGTGCGCTTATCACAAATATACCTATAAAAAGGGGGATCACATTCAACTATTGGCCGATTTATCCAAATCGAATGAACGGGTAAGGGATTGGCACATCGAAAAAAGAGGGAAAAATGTTTTTACCGGATTTCAGGAAACGGGAGAAAAAATTTATTTTTATGCCGTTTCCAATTATGGTATCTCGACGGTTCAATCATTGGGCAAAGACAAAAACATCGTCTCTTTAGTCGACTTTGTTCAAGACAACGCGGCTCGACCGTTGGAGCTAAAGATCGGTTTTTCTTTTGTGAGTATTGAAAATGCAAAAGAAAATCTTTCTAAAGAAATAGCCGGAAAAAGTTTCGCTCAAATACAAACGGAAGCTCAGGAAACATGGGAAGCGTTATTGTCGAAAATCGACGTATCGGGAGGGAGTGAAGAGCAGTACGAAACATTCTATTCCTCCTTGTACCGGTCATTTTTATGGCCAGCACTTCGAAGCGATGGAAACGGTGAATATGTTGATGTAAACGGCAAAGTAGCAAATAACGGATTCCGTTATTATACCAATCCTTCGTTTTGGGACGATTATCGGAATAAGCTGATATTATTGGGAATACTATCTCCCGATGTGGCAGCGGACGTAATCAACTCCATCACCGATAAAGGAGAGAAAAAAGGATTCATGCCTACCTTTTTCCATGGCGACCATGCCTCCGTTTTTGTGGCCGGAACGTATTTAAGAGGCATCCGGGGGTTCGATATCGAACGAGCTTACCGGTTGATTCTGAAAAATGCGACGATTGAAGGCGCCGAAGGACGGCCTTATTTGAATGAATATATCCGCAAAGGATATATCTCGGAGATGGATATTCCTCATCCCAAACTCGAGACCGTGGCCAAAGCGGCGGTTACCAAAACACAAGAGTATGCGTATGATGACTATGCCGTGGCATTGGTGGCTAAAGCGCTGAAAGATGAAAAGAATCACGCCTCGTTAATGGAACGGAGCAAGAATTACAAAAACTTGTTCGATCCTGCCACCGGGCATATGCGTCCTCGACTCGAGAGCGGAGAATGGATTAAAAACTTCGATCCGCAAGTGCCGTATTATGAATATATGTACCGGGAAGCGAATGGCTGGCAATCGACCTTCTTCGCGCCCCACGATCCGCAGGGTCTGATCGGTTTATATCCCGACAAAAAAGCTTTTGAGGACAAGCTCGATTCGCTGTTCTCCATTCCGTGGAGAGGCTACGAAGCGCATAATCTGTCGGTTTTCATCGGTCAATATTGCCATGGCAACCAACCCGACCATAATTTTCCTTACTTATATTATTTTGTAGGCAAGCAAGAAAAGTCACAAGCCATCCTCGACCATATTATGAATCATTTTTACCGGATGGGGAAAGAAGGATTGTCATTGGCCGGCATGGACGATGCGGGAGAAATGTCATCGTGGTATGTACTGAACGCCATCGGGCTATATACTTTTTCGCCCGCCGATCCGGAATATATTGTTTCTGTTCCGCTGTTTAAGAAGACCACCCTTTGGCTCGGAGATGATGACAACTGTACGATCACAAAACAAAATTCCGGCACCAAAATAACCTCTATTATTTCCGGAGGAAAAAAAATAGACGGATATTTTATTACACATAATGAATTGAAAAATAACAAGGACTTAATCATTCTAACAGAATAACCAACGCGTAAAACTTATTATTACAATATGAAAAGAATAGTATACTTTGCTCTTATAGGATTGCTTTTTGCAGCATGTAGTGAGAAAGACGAACCGACCCCCAACGGAGAAGACCCGTATCAAGTAAGTTGGGCGGCCGCGGCAGATAGTAGCAGCAAATCATTGGTAAATAATTTTTGGAATACTTCCGGCAACTATTTCAATAACAAAAGCGCACAAGACCTGTCATTCGGTTATTGGCCGCAAGCACACGGTCTGGATGTATTGGTAGACGCTTATAACCGGACAGGCGATTCGTTTTATAAAAATTATTTCGATAGATGGTATGAGGGCGTCCGTCAAAAGAACGGAAACACTTTCGATAATCATTTCTACGACGATATGGAATGGATCGGCCTTGCGATGCTCCGCACGTACGATGCCACACAAGACACGAAATTTAAGGAGGCGGCATTGCAGATATGGGAATATATCAAGACCGGTTGGAGTGAAGAAACGGGAGGCGGCATTTATTGGAACAAAGAAAGGAAAAGCAAAAATGCCTGTTCCAATGGGCCTGCCTGCATCTTTGCCGCGCGCCTCTATCAACGGTTTAAAAATGAAGAAGACAAAGAGTGGGCTCTTAAAATTTACAATTGGGAAAAATCCGTCTTGTTTAATGCCAATAACGGTGCGGTATTCGATAATATAGAAATCGCCACCGGCAATACTAACAGAGACTGGATATTTACCTATAATCAAGGCACCTTCATCGGTTCTGCCGTAGAATTATACAAAATATTCAATGAAAAAGCTTATCTGAACGACGCTGTGTTGGCGGCAGATCATACGACAGGCAGCCTGGTTGACAATTCGATTTTGAAAAGCGAAGGAACCGGCGACGGGGGACTTTTTAAAGGTATTTTCATCCGTTATTTTACAGAACTGATCCAACAAGACCGGTTGGACGCAACGGCAAAAAGACGGTATATCCAATTTATAAAACATAATGCCGAAACATTGTGGAAAGAGGGTACCTCAAAGCCCACCGTTTTATTCGGCCCGAATTGGAGGCAAAAGCCCGGTTCTACTACGGGATTAAGCGAACAGTTAAGTGGTAGCATGCTTGTAGAAGCGATGGCCTTGCTCGAGAGCAAAGAACTTCTGCCTTAAAATTGAATGTAACAGAGAAATAAAAAATCATGTTAATAATGCAACCAACCATCCAAAGAACGTTTTACTTATTTTTTATTCTTTCCTTTATCCATTGTGGTTCGCCGCGTGAAAAAAAGGTGTCCGGAACCGTTCATCAGCAGCCGGCCGTTGTTGCCGACTCGATATTGAATAGGATACTGGAGTTGTATGCCGTTCCGCAGCATGGTTTGCTGACGGAAACCTATCCGGTAAACCCGAATCATCAGGTAGATTACCTAGCCGACGGCTCGGCTCAAAAGCAAAAGCAGGAGGTGTCGTTTTTGTGGCCGTATTCGGGCGTGATATCCGGGGTGGTGTCGTTGTATAAGGAGACAAAGGACTCAACGTATTTGTCACTGCTCGAAGGACGGTTGCTCCCGGGGCTGGATAAGTATTTCGACGCGTCGCGGCAACCGGCGGCTTATCAATCGTACCCGGTTTTCGCGGGACATAGCGACCGTTTCTACGACGACAACGTGTGGCTGGCGTTGGATTTCTGCTCGCTCTATGAATCGACGGGCAATACAACGTATCTCGATAAAGCATTGCTTTTATACAAGTTCATCTACAGCGGATGGGACGATAAACTCGGCGGCGGCATCTATTGGTGCGAACAAAAGAAGGAAAGCAAAAATACCTGTTCGAACGCTCCCGGCGCGGTGCTTTGCGCCCGCTTATTTACGATTACCGGCGACAGCATGTATTTGCATCGAGCCATCGACACCTACCAATGGACAAAGCAACACCTGCTCGATCCCTCGGATCACGTGTATTGGGATAATATTAGTTTGACCGATGACATCAGCAAACACAAATATACCTACAACAGCGGACAAATGATCGAGGCGGGGGTTTTGCTGTACCGGGCAACCCGAGACACAACCTTCCTCCGCGATGCGCAGCAAACGGCTGAAGGTTCTTTCAAACATTTCGCAAGCAACAGGCCGACAACCGACGGCGAACAATTATTTTATCCGTCGTCGCCATGGTTCAACACCATCCTGTTCAGGGGACTGAAAGCATTGTATGCGGAAGATGGAAATGAAGCGTACGTTTCGCTGATGCGCGATAATGCCTATTACGCCCTGAATCATAGCCGGGACGAAAACGGATTATTCGGCAACTCGTGGAACAAGCCTTCCGATAACCGCTTCAAATGGTTATTGGACAATGCGTGCATGATAGAACTTTTTTCGGAGTTCTCCTCGCTCAATCAAAAATAAGTATCGATTTTTTTTTATCTTTGCAGCAACGACTATCAATAAGCATGCGAGAGTCGCCACCCGAAGCGCGACTCTTGTTTATGACTAAAATTCAATATTAAAACAACATGACAACTCGAAGAGATTTTCTTAAGAAAGGCGGTATAGGACTTGCCGCATTAGCAGTACAACCCTCGATGGTTTTTTCCTCCACCGGCGCCATCCGGCAAAACGGAGGATTCGTATCGAAGCGTCCGGCAGGCAAAAGCCGTCATTTCACCTCACAATCCGTCGAAAAAGCCATTCAACGCGTATCCTCCAAAATAAAAGATCCGAAATTGAAATGGATGTTCGGGAACTGTTTTCCGAACACCTTGGACACCACAGTCAACTATTCCGTTAAAAACGGGAAGCCCGACACCTTCGTGATTACCGGCGACATCGAAGCCATGTGGCTGCGCGACTCCTCGGCCCAGGTATGGCCTTACGTTCCTTTGACAAAAGACGAGGCGCCGTTGAAACGATTGATTGCCGGCGTCATCCGCCGTCAAACCCAATGCATTCTCATCGACCCGTATGCCAACGCTTTCTATGCCGATGGAAAGGCCGGAGGCGGCGAATGGATGTCCGACAAGACCGATATGAAACCGGAACTTCACGAACGCAAGTGGGAAATCGACTCGCTCTGCTACCCTATCCGGCTGGCTTATCATTACTGGAAAACCACCGGCGACACGTCGGTCTTCGATGCGGACTGGAAACGAGCGATGGCCTTCGTGGTGAAAACGTTTAAAGAACAACAACGCAAAGACGGATTAGGTCCCTACAGCTTCCTGCGCGTGACCGACCGGGCATTGGACACCGTTCCCAACGACGGATACGGACACCCAGTGAATCCGGTGGGATTGATCGTCTCGACCTTCCGCCCTTCGGATGATGCCAGCACATTCGGATTCCTGGTTCCTTCGAACCTTTTCGCCGTAACCTCCCTCAGGGAAGTGGCCGAACTATCGGAAAAGGTGACGCAAGATAAGAGTTTCTCCCTGGTTTGTACCGCTTTGGCCGACGAAGTGCAACAGGCCATCGAAACGTATGCTATCACCACGCATCCCAAATACGGACGGGTATATGCTTTCGAGGTCGACGGTTTCGGTAATACGTATTTCATGGACGACGCCAACGTGCCGAGCCTGCTGGCCCTTCCTTATCTGGGAGCGGTCGATAAAAACGACGAGGTCTATCAAAACACGCGCCGGTTGGTGTTGAGCGGGGACAATCCGTACTTCTTCAAAGGAACTGCCGGCGAAGGTATCGGCGGCCCGCATATCGGCTATGACATGATTTGGCCGATGAGCATTATCATGCGCGCCATGACAAGTAGCGACGACAAGGAAATCGCTCATTGCCTGCAAATGCTCCGCGACACCGACGGCGATACGGGCTTTATGCACGAATCGTTCCACAAGGACAATCCTAAAAAGTTCACCCGTACCTGGTTTGCTTGGGTGAATACGCTTTTCGGTGAATTGATTCTGAAACTCGATAACGAAAACAAATTGCATTTGCTGCCTGCATAAGACATTAGCAAATTAGCAGATTAGTAAATTAGCAGATTAGCAGATTAG
>DHOU01000004.1:0-15013 GCA_002409745.1 Bacteroidales bacterium UBA5382 | reverse complement strand
GCAGATTAGCAGATTAGCAAATTAAGTCAAAGGTCTAAAGACTGGAGACCGGCGACATTAGACTTTTAGACATTAGACAATTAGACAATAAAATGAAACTGACAAAAATTTTCTTTTTACTCTGGATTGCAGCCGCTACCTCCGCTATGGCACAAACCACCCACGAACCGGTGGACTATGTGAGCATATTGGTAGGGACTCAATCGAAATTCGAGCTATCGACGGGTAATACTTATCCGGCAATAGCCGTTCCGTGGGGAATGAACTTCTGGACTCCTCAAACCGGAAATATGGGCGACGGATGGCAATACCGCTATGATGCCGATAAGATAAAAGGATTTAAACAAACGCATCAACCTAGTCCTTGGATGAACGATTACGGACAGTTTTCCATCATGCCCATGACCGGCAAGATGGAGTTCGATCAGGAAAAACGGGCCAGTTGGTTTTCGCACAAGGCCGAGGTCGCACGCCCTTATTACTACAGCGTGTATCTGGCTGACTATGACGTGACCACCGAGATTACGCCTACGGAACGTGCGGCTATCTTCCGGTTCACCTTTCCCGAAACCGAGCAGGCCATCGTTCTGGTCGATGCGTTCGATAGAGGTTCGGCGGTGGAAATCATCCCGCAAAAAAATGCCGTTATCGGTTACACGACGCGCAACAGCGGAGGGGTGCCCGAAAACTTCAAAAACTATTTCGTCATGGTATTCGATAAACCTTTCGCCGAAAACCATGCGGTAAAAAACGGAAAAACGGAGGTCAACGCTCTTAAAGCCGAAGACAAGCACGCCGGGGCATTCGTTTCGTTCCGCACCGGCCGGGGCGAACAGATAACCGCGCGCGTCGCTTCGTCGTTTATCAGTTACGAACAGGCATGGCAGAATCTCAAAGAGGTCGAAAACAAAGATTTCGAAACGGTGAGAACAGCCGGCCGCGCCGCTTGGAACGAAGTGCTGGGTAAGATTGAGGTGGAAGGCGCCACGCTCGACGAAAAACGCACGTTCTATTCCACGCTCTATCGTTCGACCCTCTTCCCGAGGAAGCTTTACGAGATAAACGCCAAAGGGGAGGTCGTGCATTACAGTCCCTATAACGGCCAGGTATTGCCCGGCTACATGTATACCGACACGGGATTCTGGGACACGTTCCGCGCACTGTTCCCGCTATTGAATCTGGTCTATCCGTCCATCAATGTAGAAATACAGGAAGGACTGGCGAATGCTTACAAAGAGAGCGGCTTCCTTCCCGAATGGGCCAGCCCGGGACACCGCGGCATCATGGTCGGCAACAATTCGGCCTCGGTCGTCGCCGACGCTTATCTGAAAGGGTTACGCGGATACGATATCGAAACATTATACGAAGCCGTACTGCACGGCACGAAAAACGTGCATCCCAAGGTTTCGGCTACCGGACGCCTCGGACACGAATATTACAATACGCTCGGCTATGTGCCTTACGACGTGAAGATCAACGAAAACGCCGCGCGTACCCTCGAATATGCCTACGACGACTGGACGATTTACAGACTTGCCAAAGCGTTGAACCGCCCGAAGGAAGAAATAGATCTCTTCGCCAAACGTTCGCAGAATTACCGCAACCTGTATTCGCCCGAGCACAAACTGATGCGCGGCCGCAACAAAGACGGCTCGTTCCAATCGCCTTTCAGCCCTACCAAATGGGGCGACGCCTTTACCGAAGGCAATAGCTGGCACTACACCTGGTCGGTGTTTCACGACCCGCAAGGGCTCATCGACCTGATGGGCGGCAAGCGCGAGTTTGTACACATGCTGGATTCGGTGTTTCTTATGCCTCCGGTTTTCGATGACAGTTATTACGGCGGCGTGATTCATGAAATACGCGAAATGCAAATCATGAACATGGGGCAATACGCCCACGGCAACCAGCCCGTACAGCACATGATTTACCTGTACAATTACGCAGGCGAGCCCTGGAAGGCGCAGTATTGGTTGCGCGAGGTGATGCACAAGCTCTACTCGCCGAATCCCGACGGCTATTGCGGCGATGAGGACAACGGCCAGACCTCGGCTTGGTATGTATTCTCGGCGCTGGGTTTCTATCCGGTATGCCCGGGCAGCAACGAGTATGTAATCGGATCGCCGCTGTTCAACAAAATGACAGTGCATCTCGAAAACGGCAATAAAATTGAAATCAATGCCGGCAATAACGACTTTTCACGCCGCTATATTTCCGATTTGAAGCTGAACGGAAAATCGTATTCGAAGAACTTCTTTACCCACGAAGACTTAACCAAGGGGGCAAAGATCGATATCCGCATGTCGGAATCGCCGAATAAAAACAGAGGCACTCAAAAAGCCGATTTCCCCTATTCGTTCTCAAACGAGAACCGCTAAAGGGAAAAATGACAGCTTCTTCCGGGCGAGGACATCCGTGCAAATGGATGTCCTCGCTTGCTTTTATAAGCGGGAACGATAAAACTTTGTTAAAAAAACAGCATCTTCCCAAAATAACGCATTTTTCCTCTTGTTTTTATTGGAAATATCAAAAAGACCCGCTATATTTGCTATGTTTTTGTTGAAAATCAACAGAAGAAACGCAAGTAAGCAGATGTTTCTTCCGGCAAAGCTTCAGGTAGAGCGAAAAAGTTCATTTGCATACCGGATGAGCCTCAGATGAAGTGAGAAGATGAATTTTTGTTTCAGATGAGCCTCGGATGATATCAAAAGCTTAAGTTTTATTACAGATGAGGCTCAGCCAACGCGAAAAGCTTAATTTTTATTACAGACGAGCCTCAGACGAGGTAAAAAGTTTCCGGATCACATCAGCCGAGCCTCAGCCGACATAAAAATTAAAAATATCACGCCTGACAATCCTCCATCCTATCTTAAAAACTACTTTTTTAAACCTGCCGGGCCTCAGCCGGTAAACATCGTTTTACTTCCAAGACCAGACGAGCCTCAGCTCTCTACACAATGATTCCATTATGCTCATCCGAGACTCATCCGCGCCTGAATCGAAAGGGAAAAATTCTCCTTAACGATAAGGATATAATCATAAAAAGGATGTATCATTTTAAAATTAATCAGACATGAATGAACTTGAAAGTGTAAGACAGAGTGCTCTCCAAAACATGGAGTTTGTCACAATGGAACGTGAAACAGTGGTTGATATCGAAGCCACTGCCGTGGAGATACTCACCGCCGATGCTCCCCTGAAAAAGTATGTGGTGGATGTCAAAAACGGTATTGATCCGCTCGAAGCGGCAACAAAAAACCCGAGGAAAGACCCCAAAAACAAGATTATCAACGAAAAAGATGAACGCCGGGATAAAGCCATCAGCCGTTTCGGAAGGCGGCTCTATTATTTCGAACTCTCGGAAGATCCCGACGAGCGTGCGGCATTCGAAACTCTCGAACCGCTGTGGATTCAACATCGCGACATCTTGTCGATGAATAAGAAAAACCAAACCGGGTCAACCGACAATTTTATAAACGACCTCAAGAAAGAACCGTTCGCTTCGGCTGTCACCACCTTGACCATGTCGCCGGAACAGAATGCTATCGAAGAAACGAACAATGACTTCCGCGCCTCCGAAAGCGACAAACGTTCGGTCAAGACCACCCATGAGAATGTCAAAGCCAAAGATTTGCGCAAAACACTTGAATCGGCGAACAACAACCTTTGCGAATATGTGTATGTCATGGCCAAAGCATATCCCGACAATGCACAGTGGAACAAACTGCTCACCGTTATCAATGTAATCCGCAAACGTTATTCCGAGTTGCTTGTCCATCGCCAAGCTCACAGTAAAAAGAAACCGGATAAAACGGACGATAAATAAGTATTTTCACCGGGAGGACTCCGAGTTAAACGGGCCTTCCCGTTAATGCGACCACAGAATATTGATTCTTAGAAACTGTTTGGAATTTTCCGAATGATCTGATTTTGTTTATTCTTTATTTTATATCTTTGTCTGAACAATATAGGAGAAAATCAGTATGGCTATTAAAAAGAAAACAACGGAAAAGGCAATTTCCTTTCCAAAAAAAACAGCCCCGAAAGGAAGCTTTAAAACCGGTGCCGATGTCATCCGGGAACTGGAAGAACAAGGCATCAAACTGGGACAGGGGCCGAAATCGAAATTAGAATTGTTTTGGGAATCGATACCTGATGGAGCGATTGAAATTGTAGATATGGACGCGATCCTGCAATAATCTTATGCAGTATTACTTAGACACAAATATTTTAGTCTTTTTTCTGTCAAAGCAATTTGACGAAATAGACCGCAATGTACAGGCCTTTCTTAGAGATTATGCGTCTATTTTGCATGCGAGCAATATTGCTGTACAGGAACTACTTCTTTTGTACCGTATCGGGAAGTTCAAATCTAAATTTTATAAATCCGAAATTGATTTGATAAATGGCATAAAGAAAGCGAATATACGCATTGTCTATTTTATCTCGACGCCTATGCATCGTTGCAAATAGAAGACGGGCATAAGGATATGAACGACCATGCCATTATCGCACAAGCCATCTCGGACAGGATACCGCTCATCTCTTCCGATCACGAGTTTGGGTACTATACCGGACAGGGATTGGATTTTATATTCAACCAACGATAAATTTCCTTAGCGATTCTCCGTCGCCGGTCGCTGCTCTGCGGCAACCGAAGGAATAGTATGCAATCGCAAATCCGCATAAATTTCGTCCGTCGATTTCGTGCGAATGAACCATTTATCTTTATCAAACAGCCAGGTAACGGGAAGCACCGGCTTGAAGCGCCACGGTTTAAGTTCGACCGTAGCCACACCTTGCCCCACGATATCGAGTTCTTTGGCGGCAGCAAACGATAAATCGATGATCCGACTCCGATGTATCGGCCCGCGATCGGTCACTTTCACCACAACGGTTTTCTTATTCCTCGGATTTGTCACCTCGAGCAATGTCCCGAAAGGCAATGTGCGGTGTGCGCAAGTGAGGCTGTCTTTGTGGTAGGGCTCTCCGCTCGACGTCCGTCTTCCGTGAAAACGGGAAGCATAAAATGACGCCTTGCCCGAATCTTGTGCAAGGATTGCCAACGTACAAATAAGCGCAATAATGAAAGAATAAAATCGTTTCATAGTCCTTGTATATGACTTTACGAATTGCAAATTAACACATTTTCCCCGACAAAAACAAACCGATGGCCTTAAAATGCAGAATGCACAATGAAGAATGAATGATATTTGAAGCATAAATAACCAAAATAATTGATTATTTTTGCGGAAAACAAGTAAGTTATGAACGATGAAACTATAAAGCAAGAGGCCGATCCGTATCGTATTCCTCCGGCAACAAGAATCGGACACATTCATCTGAAAGTTTCCGATTTAAAACGGTCTCTTGAATTTTACTGCAATCTATTGGGGTTTGAACTCACCATGAGGTATGGTGCCGATGCGGCATTTATCTCGGCCGGAGGTTACCATCATCATATAGGATTGAATACGTGGGAGAGTAAGAATGCGCCTCCTGCGTCTCCTTATTCCGTGGGCCTGTACCACATGGCCATCCTCTACCCTACCCGTCGTGACCTTGCCGTTGCGGCAGACCGGCTTTTAAAAGCAGACTATCCGTTAACGGGAGCGTCCGATCATGGCGTGTCGGAGGCGATTTATCTGGATGACCCCGATGGAAACGGTGTGGAACTTTATTGGGACCGCCCCCGCGACCAATGGCCTAAAAAACCGGACGGATCTCTCGACATGTATACCCGCCGGCTCGATTTTCAAGGCTTGTTGAGCTTACTCTGATTTCATCCGAGGTGTGAGTATCCCGTTTAAATAGAATCGGGGGCATCGCCTTACGCAACGCCCCCGATAAAAAACTGCGACCCGATTATTTTTTCTTCGAAGTGATAATGATAACGCCGTTCTTGCCTTTATCCCCGAACTCTTTTGTGGCCTGAGGCACCTTCCAAACAGAGACCGATTCGATAGCATTCGCATCCAACGCATCCATTTCTTCGGCGCTTATCGTCTTTCCGTCCAGAATAACCAACGGACGTTTTTCAACCGGAATATTCTCCAACGACGGATTATCGGCGGACTGCCCCGTCACCACAAATTTATCCGGTGAATACTGTATCGTCGTCTTTAATTTGCCTTCCGGTTGCCCGGCTTCCTCTTTCGACGTCACTTTTTCCTTCGTCGTGTTATCCGTGCCCGCTTGTTTTTTAGAGGTTATGAGAACTACTCCGTTCTTCCCTTCTTCTCCATATTGTTCGACGGCGTATTGATTTTTCAATACCGATATCGACTCGATATCCTCGGGATTGATCGAAGAAATGTCTTTCACTTTTTCCCCATCCACGATATAAAGAGGATTATCAAGGGGACTCTTTTTATCTCTGGCAAGCAGGTGAATAGACGTCGGCATATCGCCATAACCGATAACTTTCACACTATCGTCCGGCAGGTTTTTGTTTTTTTCCACTACCGGTTGCGCCTGTAACGAAGGCACGGAAAGAATCACGGCCGATAAAGCCAGCACAGGAACTCCTATGGCATACAGCCATTTCTTTTTGTTGTTTGATTTGTTTTTCATCATCATGTAAATACGTTTGTGCAAACCGCGCCGTTGAAAATTATTTGCCAGAGCAAATGTTTGTTCTCCCACGCTTTTGCGGATTAATAATAATTGATATTGTTTTGCATCGATGCCTTGAGTAAGTACCTGTTCGTCGGCCTGAAATTCATGCACGGCTTGGACCTCCCTTCGGAGCAACCATGAAAAAGAATTGAACCAAAACAGGCAAGTGAACAAGTCGGCCAAGAGTACGTCAGCCGAATGCCGCAGACGAACATGGGCTTCTTCGTGATAAATAACCGCTTGATGATCCGGCTGCCGGTCGTTGCGTGAAATCACCACATAGTTCATCCAACTGAAAGGTGAAACAGCTTGTTCGGTAATACACAATTGCGTTTTTCCTGCAAGCGGATGTTTCTCCGACCGCCGGATAATACGCATCAGGGCATAAAAGCCGATCAGAAACCGCATCACCGTCCATGCGCATCCGGCAACAAAAACAACCATGAATGCCGGAACCCAGGGAATGGCGGCCAACGGCTGAGCTGCTTTATTCTTTTGAAAGTCGATAGGGATTTGCTCCGTATCGAAACCATTCCTTTTCAATGTTTGCTCTTCCGAAACGGGCAAAAATCCGTAATCGAACAAGGGCAGGACACAGATCAGGAACATGATGATGAGTAACATCACCCGGTTTAATCGATAGAAGGTGTTCCGGCTTAAAAACAGTTTGTAAAAGCCATAGAACAGAGCCAGCAGGACGGAGGCACGCAACAAATAATACAAAAAGGCTTCCATCGGTCATGATTTTTTAGTGTCGGACTCTCCCACTTCATCGAGAAGTTTGCGCACTTCCTCTACCGAAAGCGCCTCTTCCTTAATCAGGGACGAAACAACACTCAAGTAGGAGTTATCGAAATATTTTTTCACGACCTGCCTCAGTGTTTGGTTTTTATAATCGGTTTCTCCGACGAGGGAAAAATACCGGTACGTGGTGCCGAACGATTCGTGAGAGAGAAACCCCTTCTCTTCCAACGCCCGCACATAGGTCGATAACGTATTAAAATGGGGTTTCGGTTCGGGATGCATCTGTACGAGTTGCCGGACAAACAAGGGTCCGTTATCCCAAAAATAGCGCATGATTTCTTCTTCTTTTGCCGTTAAATCTTTCATATAAATTCTCATTTTATGATTCACACGACAAAGGTAACTATTATTTTTAGTTTAGCAACTATATAATATAGTTTTTCAACGATTCGTTTTAGTTAAAAATAAAAAAGACAAAAAAATAAGATTATCAAGACGCCAAGAATACGATCACAACATCACTCCATTTATAATTTTTTGTCATTAAATATCTTTGAATGGTATTTTTTGTACCTTTGCCTCACGAGTTTGTGAAAAGTGCAAATAAACAGTCCATGGACAACGAGTTGGATTATAAGATCGAATTTGAAAAAGTTTATTGTTCCTATTATTCAAGAATGAAACGCTTTGCGCAAGAATACGTCCTTCACGAAGAAGATGCGGAGAATATCGTGCAAGACGTCTTTCTCGAATTATGGGAACACAAGGAAGTCCTTTCTACCTACGTTTATTCGTCGGGATTCTTATTCACCTCGGTCAAAAACCGTTGCATTGACTTTCTTCGCCGAAAAACCCGTTCGCTAAAAATCTCCTCTGAGCTCCAAGAAGAATATGCTTACACCCTTCAGATGAAACTACAGTCATTGGAAGCTTTTGAAGAGGAACTGTTTTCGAAACCGGATATAGAAGCAATCATCACGAATGCAGTCAATAACCTTCCCGATAAATGCCGGGAGATTTTCATTATGAATAAATTCCAGGGGAAAAAACAGCGAATCATTGCCGAAGAACTCGACATTTCCATTCACACGGTCGAAAGCCAGATGGCGATTGCTTACAAAAAACTCAAAGAAGATTTAAAAGATTTAGCGCCACTTTTTTTGTTCCTTTTTAGTATATAATATTTTGCCAATCCCCTTGTCTCCTGTCTAAGACTATCGGCGTTAGCCATTATCGCGCGCAGCGTTTGTCGCCGAAGGCATTATCGGGCGAATCTTCACGCTCTTCCGGTTTCTCTGTATGACTTTATTTTCATTTTTTTCTAAATTCTTTTAGCGGATTTTTCCAGTTCGTTCGTTTTATGAATATCAAAGATTAAAAAATGGAGGATCGAATACTAAAATATGTCCTTGGAGAACTCAATACTTCCGAAAAAGCGGCATTGAGAAAACAACTTGAAGCGGATAAGTCGTTGAAAGAAGAATTTATCCGTATACAAAACACCTATGCACTCACGCTGTTATCGGAACAGGCTATCAATAAACAAGAAGGACAAAAGCATTTCGATTGTTTCCTGCAACGGCTCAAACACCAGAAAAGACGAAGGATCATCAAGACAACATTACAATATGCGGCCATTGTTGCCCTTCTTATTGCGTCGACTGTTTTGGCAACACTTCATTTCTCAACTTCCGAAACACCTCCGCTAGCAATGAATAGCTTGCATGTCCCTGCCGGACAACGAGCCCAACTCACCTTAAGTGACGGCACGGTTGTTTGGCTTAATGCACAGTCGACCTTCACTTATCCCTCCCAATTCAAAAACAACAGCCGCGAAGTAAAAGTGATAGGAGAAGCATTTTTCGATGTCGCCAAGGATGCGAAGAAGCCTTTCATCGTTTCGTCTCAAAATATAAAAATGGAAGTATTGGGAACGCAATTCAACGTCTACAGTTATCCCGAAAATGAGTACATACAAACCGACTTGGTAGAAGGATCACTCAAGATCGTACAAAGAGACAACGAGAAAAATACAACGATATTGAAACCGAATGAACAGCTGATCATTCGGGATGGGAAAATGCATGTAAATAATATAACTGATTATGAGCATTTTCTTTGGAAAGAGGGGATTTATTGTTTTCAGAATGAACGGCTGATCGACATCCTAAAAAAACTCGAACTATATTATGATGTGGAAATCATCGTGAAAGATCCGGGAATCTTTAATGTTCGCTACACCGGAAAATTCCGTCAACGGGATGGTATCGATGAAATCCTGCGCATTATCCGGAAAGTGAAACCGTTTAAAATAAATAGAGACATCGAAAATAACAGAATCACCATAACAAAGTGACGGTAGAATAAGCAACCGATTAAAATATAATGTAGACCCCTTTAAAACATATTGCCTATGGTCAATGAAGAATAAGAGCAAAATCAAAAGAGCGATAAGCGCTGCCACGCCTATCGCCCGAAAAGCAAACACTCAGTATAGTATAGTATTTACTTAAAACAGTTACAAATATATGAAAATAAAATTTCTAATATCGCCTTTTCATTCAGAAAAAGACGCATTTAAACATTTACTTAGAATAATGAAAGTCGCTTTAATTTTTTTATTTATAGTATCCTTTCAGTTGGCGGCGAACAGTACAAAAGCACAAGATGCTGTTATAGAATTACAGAACAGCCAAATAACCGTCGGTCAATTGATCAACGAAATTGAAAAGCAAACGGACTACTTAGTCGTTTACAGTAATCGGGAATTAGATACATCGCGGAAAATAAATCTAAAACACAAATCCGACAAAGTATCGAATTATCTCCGACAAGCACTTCATGATACCGATATGGGATATGACTTTGAGAATAATTACATCGTTCTTTCAAAGAAAATATCGGAGATCCGTGATTTGATAATTACCCAGCAACCTGGAAAAACCATTCGCGGAACGATTGTAGATAATAGTGGTGCCCCCATTATTGGCGCTAATGTTATAGAAGTGGGAAAAACATCCAACGGTACCATGACGGATACCGACGGGAATTTTTCCTTACAAGTAGGAGTAAACGCTATCCTGCATATTTCTTATATCGGATATCTGGAACAAAAAATTTCCACCGTTGGTAAAACAACTTTTAATATTGTTTTACAGGAAAGTACAGAGACATTGAAAGAAGTAGTGGTTACGGCACTCGGTATAAAGCGAGAAGAGAAAGCATTAGGATATTCCGTTCAAAAAGTCTCAGGGGAAAGTATTAATACAGTTAAATCTGTTGACTTCGCAACGAATCTGACAGGTAAGGTCGCGGGGTTAGATGTTCAAAATAGTACAGAATTTAATGAAACTCCAACTTTGCAGTTACGAGGAGAAACTCCTTTATTAGTTATAGACGGGATTCCCTATAAAAATATGACATTACGGGATATTGCTTCTGATGATATCGAATCCATAGATATATTAAAAGGAGCAACAGCCTCTGCACTATACGGTGCGCGTGGCGGGAGTGGAGCCATTATGATTACTTCAAAAAGGGCAAAAAAGGAAGGAGTAGACATATCCGTAAATAGTAGCACAATGTTTAATGCCGGATATTTAAAAATTCCGGAAGTACAGACGTCTTATAGCACGGGGCAGGCCGGAGAATATCTGGCAGGCAGCTATGTATGGGGAAACAAACTCAATATTGGTCGTGAAGCCTTACAATGGAATCCACAGACACGCGAATGGGAAATGCAACTTTTGGTTTCCAAAGGTAAAAACAATCTGAAGAACTTTCAGGAATTAAGTTTCGTAACGAATAATAATATCAGTATCACTCAAAAAGGAAGATATGGCAGTTTTAGGACTTCATTGACCCATATTTATAATAAAGGTCAATGGCCAAATGAAAAGCTAAACAAACTTACTTATACGGTTGCAGGTGAAATGAATCTTGATAAATTCAAATCGGAAGCTGGTTTAACCTACAATAAACGTTTCTATCCAAATATGGGAGGTAAAGGTTATGGAGGAAGCGGATATTTATATAATCTCTTAATTTGGAGTGGAACGGACTTCGATATTCGCGATTATAAAAATTACTGGTTAAAAGAAGGTGAACTGTCTAATTGGATGGATCGGAGTTGGTACGAAAACCCTTATTTGATTGCAAATGAAGTAACGACATCCAATGACTATAATCTAATGAATGCCTATATAAATACATCTTACGAAATTACGCCATGGTTGAAAATGATCTTACGTTCTGGAGCTGATTTCTCTTCAGGTAAAACGGAATGGCAAACTCCAATTGGCACTTCGGCCGGATGGGGAAGTAAGAAGGGATATTATGGTATAAAAAATGAAAATAATTTCAGTATCAATAACGACTTTCTATTGATAGGAGAAAAATCATTAAATGATTTTGCCATCAATGGCTTTTTTGGAGGAACAATTTACTATTACAATACAAATATGCTAACTGGGGAAACAAAAAATGGCATTATTCTTCCCGAATACTATTCTTTGGCAGCTTCTGTTGAACCATCGACATCAAGTAAAAGCATGCTTCGAAAACAAGTTAATTCATTATATGGGAAAATGGCTTTTTCGTGGAAAAGCACTGTTTTTATCGAAACGACAGGACGCAACGACTGGTCATCGACATTATCCAAGCATAGTCGTTCGTATTTCTATCCATCAGTATCCGGAAGTATTATAATATCTGAATTCGTTTCCATGCCTTCATGGGTCAATTTTTGGAAATTCAGAACATCATGGACAAAAACAAAAAACGATGCCGGAATTTATGACATCAATACCGTATACAATATTAGTACAAATGTGTGGAATGATATGAGTGCTGCTTATAATCCTCGCTCTATTCGAAGTATAACGCTACGTCCTTCGACATCGCGCACCTATGAAATAGGTACTGTACTTTCTTTCCTAGACAATCGCTTACGTGTGGATTATACATACTACAATAAATCCAATTACAATAATACTCGAGATGTTCCTCTGAGTCCAACAACCGGCTATACTAACACTTTAATAAACTTCAATGAAAATCAACTTCGTCAAGGACATGAATTGACAATAACCGCAGATATCATCAAAAATAAGAATTTAAATTGGAGCAGTATTTTCAATTGGGCCAGAGATCGTTATTATTATGAAAAAATAGACCCTATTTATTCAACACAAAAACCTTGGATTGCTAAAGGGAAACGTTGGGACTGGGTATCCGTCTATGATTATCAACGAAATAATGAGGGAAGTATTATTCATGACGCTTCCGGATTACCTTTGCTTAACCCATATGAATCACTTCTTGGATATTCTGCTCCTGACTGGACATGGGGCTTTTCGAATTCTTTTCATTGGAAAAATTTTTCTATAGACATCGGGTTCGACGGAAGGATTGGAGGTATTATGTTTTCCAAAATAGATCAAGCATTATGGAATTCCGGCGCCCATATAGATAGTGATAATCAATACCGCTATGAAGAAGTTGTAAATGGCAATAAAACTTTTGTGGGACAAGGCGTTAAATTGGTCTCTGGAAGCGCTGAATGGGACTCTTATGGAAACATTCTGAGCGATAATCGTGTTTTTGCTCCAAATGACATTAAAGTTTCTTATGAAATTTATCAAACAACGACAAATCCTTGGGTTGGAAGTATGCGCTCCCAAAATTATTTAGACCCCACATTTATTAAATTGCGTAATTTTGCAATAAATTATTCTTTACCCAAACGAATAAGTGAAAAAATGAAGATAAAAGGTTTTTCTATCGGTGTTGTAGGGCAAAATCTTTGGATATGGACAAAAGCATTTCGTTTTTCAGACCCTGACAAGGGGTTGGAAGACGTTAATTCACCATCCACACGTTTAGTTGGTTTTAATATGAAATTCGACATATAATTTAGCATTATGAAACAGGTTATTAAATATATATCAATAGCACTAAGTATTATCATATACTTTAGTTGCTCCAATTTTGAAGATATCAATACAAATCCAGATGCTTCAACAAAAGTAAATTCATCCTTATTAGCGACCGGGGTCATATCAAATTTGGTTAAGCCCGTATCAATGTATAATTTTACGGATCATCTCTTCGTATCCATGTATTTAGGATGGGGAGAAGGGACTAAAGGTGAACAATATAATAACTTCGGCAGAATAAATTTTGATAAATATACTTTATTAAAGGATTGTGAAACTATGGCGGAATTAGCGCCCGACGACGCTAAAAATGCTTATGAAGGATTGGGCTTACTCATAAAGTCTATAACCTTATTCAATCTAACAATTAGTGTCGGAGATATACCTTATAGTCAAATTTTGCAAGGAGAGGAAGGTGTATTTACCCCTAAATATGATTCCCAGAAAGATGTATGCCTACATATTTTAGAAGATTTGGAAACAGCTTATTCAAAATTATCAAATGCTACAGATTTCGAGGGCGATATTGTTTACGGCGGCGACTCCAAGAAATGGGCAAAAGTTGTCAGTGCTTTTCAACTGCGTGTTTTAATTAATTTGTCCAAAAAGGCCACAGATCAAGATTTGAAGATAGTTGAACGATTCAAAAAAGTATACGATACCGGATTATTAATGGAATCGAATACAGATAATCTGCAGTTAACATTTTCTGATAAAGCGGGTCAATTATATCCAATAAATTCATCCCAATATCAACATTGGGAATACCCTATGGTCTCTGATTTCATGATCGATATATTGAAAAGGAATCAAGATTATCGCCTGTTTTATTATGCTAAGCCCTCTCAAATAAAATTAGATGAAGGAATATCCTCTAATTCATGGGATGCATTTGTCGGGGTTGATCCGACGGCTCCATTAGCAGAAATCAAAAGTCTTTTTGCACAAAAAGCTTGTAGCGGACTGAATGCCCGTTATGTATCTTATATCCCGGGAGAACCCTTTATTACATTGGGATACGCTGAACAAAATTTCATTTTAGCAGAAGCTGCTCTACGCGGTTGGATTAATGGTGATCCCAATGAATTTTACAAAAGGGGAATTCGGGCAAATATGGAATTTATCAGTAAATATACTCCTGACGATATAACCTATCACTATGGTCATCCGTTGACTCCAGAATATATATCAGCCTTTATAGAAAAAGAATCTGTACAGTTAACCGGTTCTTTGGATGATAAATTAGAAAAAATATTGGAACAAAAATACATTGCTGCATTTATGCAACTACCCTATCAGCCTTATTTCGACTACAGACGTACTGGGTACCCTAAATTTTCAATAAACCCAAAAACAAATATGAATTTTAACGCTCCTGATAAAATTCCTGTTCGCTGGAAATATCCAGAAGTAGAAATATCCTACAATAAAGCCAATTTGGAAGAAGCTCTTCAACGGCAATTCGGAGGCTCTGACGAAATAAACAAACTTATGTGGATTTTGCAGGAATAATTAATTTATTAAAAATAAAATGAATCGTTTAGATTATGATAAAAGTGAAATTGTTTTTACCACTATTGCTTAGTTTTTTAATAGGCAATACAAATATGTTCTGCGGAACATATGAACAAGAAAAAATCGCGGAGAATCCCGAAGAGAAAAACAGCAAACCTGTCTCCAAACCTTCCAAGCAGACAGAATTGAAAGTCCTGCAA
>DHOU01000009.1:10751-95504 GCA_002409745.1 Bacteroidales bacterium UBA5382 | reverse complement strand
ATGGGGGGAATTTATAGAAGAAAGGTACAAAATTTATTGGATTTTCGATTATCCAACTTTTATGTCAATAGTTAGCGAAAATACGCTTCGGACATACACTCCGAAGTTCGCTCAATTGCTTTATATCCTCAGATCGTATTCCGTAGACGACCTTACTCCGGAACGTTTACGTGGTTACTTTCTCTATTGTCACCGGATTCTTAAACTCTCCGAAAGTGAAATTCATAGTCGTATAAATGCAAAATAGTTATTGAAGGCAAGTCTCCGGTCAAATGCCAAATGTCGAAAGTCAAAAGTCTAAAAAACTAAAAACTCAGAAATCAAAAATCAGAACTCGTTTGGCGCGTGCCTTGCTTCTTTATATATTATATCTTTTATCTATTATCTTTTGTCGTTCCTCTAAATATCGTATATTTGCGTCTTGTCGGATGGAGACGGGCGGTTGGGGATTAGAGGTTCGTGACCGGCGACTGATGAGTGAAGACCGCCGACATTCGACTTTAGACATTCGACATTAAACTTATGGATACAACAATACGAAGAAAACCGGATTGGTTCAAAATTCGCTTGCCGCAAGGGAAGGAGTATTTTGCCTTGAAGGATATTATACATAAAAAAGGATTAAACACCATTTGCTTTAGCGGAAAGTGCCCCAATATGTCGGAGTGCTGGGGAAATGGCACGGCCAGTTTTATGATTTTGGGGGAGATATGCACCCGTTCATGCAAATTCTGCGCGACCATCACCGGCAAGCCGCACGCCATCGATTGGGATGAAGCCGACCGCCTGGCCGATACCATCCGGCAAATGGGGCTGAAACATTGCGTCATTACGAGTGTCGACCGCGACGATCTGCCGGATCTGGGCGCTTCTTTTTGGGCGTTTACCATCCGGCGCGTGCGGGAAAAGAATCCGGAAACGACCCTCGAGACGCTCATTCCCGATTTCAACGGGAGGGAGGAGTTGATTGAAAAAGTGATTGCCGCCAAACCGGAAATCATTTCCCATAATATGGAAACCGTCCGGCGTTTGACGCCGAAGGTCAGAAGCCGGGCCAAATACGATGTAAGCCTGCAAACGCTTTCCATCGTTGCTGCGAGCGGGGCGGTGAAACCCAAATCGGGCATTATGGTCGGACTGGGCGAAACGGAGCCGGAGGTGCTCGAAACGATGGACGACCTGCTCGCGGCCGGTTGCAAGGTGTTGACTATCGGACAATACTTGCAGCCTTCTTCCCATCATTTGCCCGTGCATGAATATGTGCCTCTCGAGCAGTTCGCCCGCTACCGCAAAGAAGGCCTCGCCAAAGGGTTCGACATTGTGGAAAGCGGCCCGCTGGTACGATCTTCTTATCACGCCGAAAAACATGTCTGAAAAATGAGCCGTAACGTGATTTTTCAAAACCTGCACCGCATCCGCTATAAGGAAGCGTGGGATTATCAGGAAGAACGATTTGGAAAGCTCGTTGCTTCCAAAAGAAACGAAACCTTTCCGCAGGAACAGTATCTTCTTTTCTGTGAGCATGAACCCGTGTTTACGTTAGGCAAGCACGGCGATAAACATAATTTGTTGATTACGGAGCAGACGTGCAAGCAGCGGGGAATCGATTTTTTCCCCATCGACCGCGGCGGGGACATTACGTATCATGGGCCCGGGCAACTGGTGGTGTATCCGATATTGGATTTGGAAGCGTTCGGTATCGGCATTAAGCAATATATTTCGATGTTGGAAGATGTGGTGATCGAGACGTTGCAAGCGTACGATATTCACGCGCAGAAAGACGATAAGGCGATGGGGGTATGGCTCGATGCCGGCGATCCCCGGAAGGCGCGTAAGATTTGCGCCATCGGCGTACGCGCCAGCCGTTATGTGACGATGCACGGTTTGGCGCTGAACGTGAATACCGATTTGTCGTATTTCCATCTGATCAATCCGTGCGGATTTGTCGACCGAGGCGTGACGTCTATGCAGCAGGAACTGGGTGCGGAAGTCGATTTCGATGAACTGTCGGACAAGATTAAAGAGCGCTTTTGCCGGGTGTTCGCAATGGACTTGAAATGCGCTTGAACGCCGATCGGGGGAAGTCCGCCGACGATGACGGAAGGAGCGGTCGACTTTTTTTTTGAAGCCGCGGTAGGGCTTCGACGGTGTGCCGGATCTTTTTGAAGGTTTCGTACTCGTACGACGGCGTGCCCGGGTTTTTTTGAAGGCTTCGTATTGGTACGACGGTGTGCCCGGATTTTTTTGGAGGCTTCGTATTGATACGACGGCGTGCCCGGGTTTTTTTGAAGGCTTCGTATTGGTACGAGGGTGTGCCCGGGTTTTTTTGAAGGCTTCGTATTGGTACGACAGCGTGCCCGGATTTTTTTGGGGGCTTCGTATTCATACGGATTGCGGCGGAGAAATGAACTGCTGTTGTCGTAGGAATTTTCCCGAAGGACAACATTTTCGAAAATATCCCTGCTTTTACGTTCTTTACCGATACAATCCGTCTAACTTAAACATTTTTAACGGCAAATAATGACAAAACAGATTTAACATTTCTAATTTTGTATGTCGAAAACAGACCTACACATTATAACTTTCAGTAAATATGAGTCAAGTAGTTGATATTAAAGAATTAAATGATAAAATCGAACGTAAGAGCACGTTCGTTCAGACCATCGTCACCGGAATGGATCAATTGATCGTCGGGCAGAAGCATTTGGTCGAGTCGCTTCTCATCGGATTATTATCCGACGGACACATTTTGTTGGAAGGGGTGCCCGGATTGGCAAAAACCCTTGCCATCAAAACCCTCGCTCAGTTAATCGACGCCCGGTACAGCCGTATTCAGTTTACGCCCGACTTGTTGCCGGCCGACGTAGTCGGAACGATGATCTACAGCCAGCGCAACGAAGAGTTCATGGTAAAACACGGACCGATTTTCGCCAACTTCGTGCTGGCGGATGAAATCAACCGCGCTCCGGCCAAAGTGCAGAGCGCCTTGCTCGAAGCCATGCAGGAACGTCAGGTGACTATCGGAGAGCAAACCTATAAGCTGCCGAATCCGTTCCTGGTGATGGCGACGCAAAACCCTATCGAGCAGGAAGGCACTTATCCGCTGCCCGAAGCGCAAGTAGACCGTTTCATGCTGAAGGTAGTCATCAACTATCCTTCAAAAGAAGAAGAAAAACGAATCGTCCAACAGAATATATTCGAACCCCGAACCATCGAACGGCCGGTGATTTCCGTCGATGAAATTCTCGATGCGCGCAAAGTGGTTCGCGAAGTATATATCGACGAAAAAATAAGCCGCTACATCATCGACATCGTGTTCGCCACCCGTTTCCCCGACCAATACGGATTGGCCAACCTCAAGGAGATGATTGGTTTCGGCGGTTCGCCCCGTGCTTCCATCAACCTGGCGCTTGCAGCGCGTACGTATGCCTTCATCAAACGCCGCGGTTATGTGGTGCCCGAAGATATCCGCGCCGTATGCCACGATGTGCTCCGTCATCGTATCGGACTTACCTACGAGGCCGAAGCCAACAACTTGACTTCGGAAGAAATTATCAGCGAAATTCTTAATAAGGTAGAGGTTCCGTAATAAGAGGGATGATCTATGATCTATGATCTATGATCTATGATGTATGATGTATGATGTATGATGTATGATGTATGATGTATCATGTGTGATGAGTGAAGGAAATAATCCCTCGCCTTTCGGGCGCTCCTCTTACGCGAAGGGGAGATAACGGACAGAAACGGTCTGCGCCAGCGGGATGAAGGTAAAAGAGAATGAATGGTAATGTGGAAGAATATTTCTCGCGGATAAGGCTGATAAATGCAGATAAAGAGATGCGTTTTGAGATCATCTCTGAGAGATTAATCAACAGTAAAGAAAATGGAAACATCCGAATTACTTCAGAAAGTACGGCATATTGAAATTAAAGCTCGGGGACTGTCGCGCAATATCTTTGCGGGGGAGTATCATTCGGCTTTCAAGGGCCGAGGTATGGCCTTCTCGGAAGTGCGCGAATATCAGTATGGCGACGACCTGCGCGACATCGACTGGAACGTGACGGCGCGTTACAACCGTCCGTACGTGAAAGTCTTTGAAGAAGAGCGCGAACTTACCGTCATGTTGCTCATCGACGTGTCGGAAAGCCAATCGTTCGGGTCGACGTCCATCGTCAAGCGCGATATGGTGGCGCAGATTGCCGCTACGCTCGCTTTTTCGGCCATTCAGAATAACGACAAGATCGGCGTCATCTTTTTTACCGATAAAATCGAAAAGTTTATTCCCCCTAAAAAGGGAAGAAAGCATATCCTGTTCATCATCCGCGAGATACTCGGTTTTACCCCCGGGAGTTCGGGAACGGAAATCGATCAGGCGCTGCGCTATATGACCAACGGCATTAAAAAACGCTGTACGGCCTTTTTGATTTCGGACTTTATCGATTCGCACGACTATAAGCATGCGCTGCGCATTGCGAACCGCAAGCACGATTTGGTCGCCATTCAGGTCTATGACGCATTGAGTACCCGCCTGGAAAGCGTGGGGCTCATGAAAGTACACGACCCGGAAAGCGACAAGGATACGTGGATCGATACCTCGTCGAAGAAAACGCGCGAACAATACCGCACATGGTGGACGCGGCGTCAGGCCGAAATGGATGTCGCTTTTAAGCAGAGCCGGGTCGACAGTGTGTCGGTCTCGACCGAAGATGATTATGTGAAATCGTTGTTGCAACTCTTTCAACAAAGAAGATAGAAATTGATAGTAGAAAAGAAATATACGCTTATCGGCAAAACGGCTGTTTTTATGGCCTTGTTTTTTGCCTTGTACGTGGCATCGGCGCCGGCGCAGAAAGTGTCGGTGCAGGCTACCGTACAACCTACCGAGATCACGATCGGCGAGCAGGCGCTCATCAATCTGAAAGTGATTACGCCCAAGGACAAATCGATCCAGTTTCCGGTGTTCGAGTCGGAAATCGTGCCCGGCATCGAGGTGTTGACAATGCTTCCCCCCGACACGACCATCGAGAACAATGTGATGACGTTGAATTTTAAATATCTCATCACCTCGTTCGACTCCACCTTGTACCATATTCCTTCGATGTCTGTTTTTGACGGAACCGATACCATCTTTTCCAACTCTTTCGGACTGAAAGTCATTTCGCCCGAACTGTCGGATTCCACCTTGGCTTATCTGGAAAAGATGAACACCGGACAGACGGATTCCATCGATTTTAACCAGCTTCAGTTAAATGATATAAAACCGATTCAGAAGCCTCCTTTCGTTTGGACCGACTATCTGTGGATCGTGTGGATCGTATTGGGAGTAGCGGTTCTTTTGGCTTTGATCGGCCTAATCATCTACTTGGTGTTGAAGAAAAAGAAAAAAGGCTATTTCTTTACGCCGCCGCAGGTACTCCCGCCGCATGTGCGCGCCATTCGATCGCTCGACGAATTGAAAGCGAAGAAGATATGGCAGCAGGGGCGCGAGAAGGAATTTTATACGGACTTGACCGATATCTTGCGTGTGTATATTCAGGAACGGTACGATATAAAGGCGATGGAAATGACTTCGGGCGAAATTCTCAACGAAATGCGCAAACGTTCCGAATCGGACTCGGTATATGAAAACCTGAAACAGGTGTTATCGGCTTCCGACTTGGTGAAGTTTGCGAAATACAAGCCGTATCCCGACGAAAACGATTTAAGCATAATGAATGCGTATTTCTTCGTCAATCAAACGAAAGAGCCCGATCCCGTTCCCGACAAGGACGCGTTGAAGGCGCAAGGCGATAACGGTGTTTCTCAGAACGAACAGGTTCAAAAGACAGAAGAATGATGGAATTTGCACACCCCGGATATTTATATCTATTATTGTTGATCCTGCCCTTGGCGGTATGGTATGTGATTCGTCTGTCGAAAACGCAGGCGTCATTTAAACTGGCATCGACCGATGCTTTTAAGGGAATCCGTCCCGGACTGAAGGTGTATATGCGTCATTTGCCTTTCGTGCTGCGGATGATCAGTATTGCGTTGGTGATTATTGTCATTGCGCGTCCTCAGGCGGTAAACAGTTGGGAAGAAACCGAAACGCAGGGTATCGACATGGTCATGGCGCTCGATGTGTCGGGCTCGATGTTGGCGCAGGATTTAAAGCCCGACCGGTTACAGGCGGCCAAAAAGGTCGCGGCCGAGTTTATTACCGACCGCCAGAACGACAATATCGGACTGGTTATCTTTGCGGGCGAAAGTTTTACACAGTGTCCGCTCACCACCGACCATAAGGTGTTGCTCAATCTGTTGAATGATGTGGATTTCGGTTTGATTGAGGATGGAACGGCCATCGGGCTTGGCTTGGCCAATGCGGTCAACCGGTTGAAAGATAGCGAATCGGAGTCGAAAGTCGTGATTTTGCTTACCGACGGAACCAATAACCGGGGGCAGATTGCTCCTCTCACCGCGGCCGATTTGGCGCGTTCATACGGCATCCGGGTGTATACGGTGGGTGTCGGAACCAAAGGAATGGCTCCCACACCGGTGCAAACGCCGTTCGGCATCCGCATGCAGAACATGCAGGTCGATATCGATGAGAAGACGCTCACCGAAATTGCGGCGCTCACGGGCGGGCAATATTTCCGTGCCGAAGATACCGAAGGCTTGCGCAATATCTATCACGAGATCGACGAAATGGAAAAATATTTAATCAGCGTGCAGAACGTGACGCGCCGGCAGGAACTGTTCCTGCCTTTCGCACTGCTTGCCTTGGCGTTGATGGTGGTGGAATTGCTTTTACGTAGGACATGGTTAAGAAATATACCGTAACAGGGGAGAAAATATATGTTTAGATTTGGAAATCCTGAATATTTGTGGTTGTTTGTGGCGATGCCGGTGTTGCTGGCATTGTATATCTTCCTGAATATAAAGAAACGGAACGATGTGAAGAAGCTCGGCGTACTTTCGACGTTGAAAAAGATGATGCCGGAGTTATCGCTGAAGCGTTCTTATTTGAAATTTTGGCTTATCTTTGCCGCATTGTGCGTAGGCATCGTCATGACTGCCCGCCCGCAGTTCGGCACGAAGGTCGAAACGGTCGAAAAAGAGGGGATTGAATTGGTCATCGCCATCGACGTTTCCAACTCGATGCTTGCCAGGGATGTGTCGCCCGACCGGCTTTCACGGGCAAAGCAAATCTTGTCGCGCCTCATCGATGTGCGCCGGAACGATAAAATTGCCCTCATCGTATTTGCGGGAGAGGCGTTCGTACAAATGCCGCTAACGTCCGACACGCAGTCGGCTAAAATCTTCCTCAATTCCATCGATCCCAGTCTTGTTCCCGTTCAGGGTACGGCGGTGGCCGATGCAATAGGCTTGGGCGTGAGTTCTTTTTCGACCGATAAGGAAGTGGACAAAGCCATCGTCCTGATCACCGATGGGGAGGATCATCAGGGCAATGCGTTGAAGGCGGCGCAGCAGGCTGCCGAAGCCGGAATCATGGTCAATGTGGTCGGTATCGGATCGGCCGAAGGATCGCCCGTACCCACCTCGGCTTACAGCAATTCTTTCATGACCGATAACGAAGGAAACGTGGTGGTTTCGCGGCTGAACGAACAGATGTGTATCGAAACGGCGCAAAGCGGGAAAGGGTTATACGTATTGGCCGACAATACCAGTACGGCTATCCGGGCTCTCGAAACGCAGTTGGACGGTTTGGAAACCAAGAGCTCGACCAGTTTGTCTTATTCCGAATACGATGAGAAGTTCCCGCTCTTCGGGTGGGTATTATTGACATTGCTGGTCGTGGAAATTCTTATTTATGATAAGAAAAATCCGTTATTCAAAAATATCAAGTTATTCAAATGAAAACGTTTAGCATAAAATACGGCTTGTTTTTGTTATTGCTGCTCGTTCCTGTGGCGATGTCGGCGCAGAAAGACGTGCGCAAAAGCGTACGCAAGGGAAACAAGGCTTATCAGCAGCAAAAGTTTTCCGATGCCGCGACTTCTTATCAGGAAGCGATTGAAAAAAATGCGGCGTCGAAAGAGGCGAATTATAATTTAGCCAATACGTTGTATAAACAAAAAAAATGGGATGAGTCGATCGCGCAAATGAATCATTATTTATCGATCGAACAGGAAAACCCGGTTAACAGGTCGGCTGCCTTCCATAACATCGGCAATGCCACGCTGCAAAAAAAAGATTTGCAGAAATCGATGGAAGCCTATAAAATGGCGCTTCGGTTGAATCCCGAAGATAACGAGGCGCGTTACAATCTGGCGGTGGTGCAAAAGATGATTCAGGATCAACAGCAAAACCAAGATCAGCAACAAGACAAAGACAAGCAGGATCAGCAACAGAATCAAGATCAACAACAACAGCCCCAGCCGCAAGACCAGCAGGATAAGCAGAAGCGTCCCGAAGAACAAAACGAGCCGGAGCAAATGTCCCGCGACAATGCCCGCCAGATGTTGCAGGCGATTGAACAAGACGAGAAAGAAACGCAGGAAAAGGTGCAACGCATGAAGGCCGAAGAGCGCAAGCAACAGGCCGAAGACAACAGAAGACAAAACAAGAACTGGTAATCCTCAGGAGAATATATTGCAGATGAGTTATTTCAAGAAGTTATATACGATTGCTTTTTTAGTATGCATGGGCCTTTCGGCGTATGCCGGGGCGCATGCGCAGGTAACTTTCAAGGCATCGGCGCCCGCTGCGGTGGAAGCCGGGCAGCAATTCCGTTTGAGCTATGTCTTGAACAAGGAGGGAAAAGACTTGCGGCTGCCTGACATTAAGGGATTCGATATTCTTTTCGGCCCGACCGTTTCCAGCAGTTTCAGCCAGCGTATCGTGAACGGTAAATCGAGCTCCGAAAGTTCATTTACGTATACCTATATTTTGATGGCGGACAAAGAGGGAACTTATACCATCGATCCGGCAAGCATTACGGTCGACGGAAGTACCTATCGGTCCAATTCCTTGCATATAAAAGTCCTTCCGGCCGACGAGTCTTCTTCCGGCAATGATTCCCGTCCTTCTGAAGATAACGGCGGAGCGGCGGCTACCGGCACCGTGTCGGCGAAAGATGCGTTTATCCGTGCGATCCTCTCGAAAGATAAGGTGTATGAGCAGGAGGGATTCACCGTTACTTTCCGCTTGTATACAACGTTGAATGTGGTGGATTTCGGGAAGATACAGTTTCCCGAATTCGAGGGCTTTATGGTCGAAGAAATCGACATCCCGGCCAATCAACAGCTCAAAATGGAGCACTATAACGGTAAGAACTATTATACGGCCGACCTTCGCAAGACATTACTCTTCCCGCAACGGTCCGGCCCGATAACCATTCCCAGCGGCCGCTTGGAAATGGTGTTTTCAGCGCCTTCGGGGCGTCGCGTTTCCACCTTTTTCGGATCGCAGGAAGTCATGGTCGATGTGAAGAAGGCGATGGTCACCAATCCCGTTACCATCCATGTTTCGGCTCTTCCGGCTAACAAGCCCGAAAGCTTTTCGGGAGCTGTCGGCACGTTTACCTTCTCGCCAACCATCACCCCCGCGAAAGTGAAAGCCAATGAACCGGTGACCGTTAAACTCGAGATTTCCGGTATGGGAAATCTCAAGCTGATTAAGAATCCCGAAGTGAAATTTCCTTCCGATTTTGAAGTCTATGATCCCACGGTAAACAACTCGTTGACGGTTACAACGAATGGGTTTACCGGTAAAAGAGTCATTGAATATCTAGCCATTCCCCGCTCTGAAGGCAGTTATACGATACCGGCTATCGAATTTGCTTATTTCGATATGAATAGCCGCGCTTACCGCACCCTTACCTCGCCGGCTTATACCGTGCAGGTCGAGAAAGGCGATCCTTCGAAAGCATCGGTCGGCAATTTCGTAAACCAGCAGGATGTAAAGGTCGAGCAGGATATCCGTTTCCTGAAAACGAATGAGCCTGCGTATCATTCCCGAACGAATTTCTTTGCCGGCTCCATTGCTTATGGGTTGTGGTATCTTATTCCTTTCCTGTTGTTTATTGTTGGATATAGCCTGAATCGCAAACGGGCCAAGGAAAACGCCAACGTGGCCTTAATGCGTACCAAAAAAGCGAATAAGGTGGCCGTGAAACGGTTGAAAGCCGCTGAGAAGCATTTGAAAGATCATAATAAACAAAGCTTCTATGAGGAAATCCTCCGGGCATTATGGGGGTATTTTAGCGACAAGCTTTCGATTCCGGTGGCAAACTTATCGAAGGACAACATCGATTCGGAGTTGTCGAACTATGGCATCGATGACAAGTTGATTGGGCGTTTTATGCAGATTCTCAATACGTGCGAATTCGCCCGTTATGCCCCCGCCGAAAGCAATGCCCAGATGGATGACATATATGCCGATACGGTGAGTGCGATCAGCGAAATGCAAAGTAAACTCAAGAAAAAATAATTCAATAGCAAGCGAATATGGACGTTTTCAAATATACTTTTTTTCTATGGATAATAGGATGTTCTCTTGGGCTTAGCCTGAGGGCGCAAACAACCGCCGAGCAGGCTTCGCAGGCATACAGGGGGCAGGACTATAAGAAGAGTATTGAATTGTATGAACAACTGGCCTCGCAAGGCTTGGCGCAGGACAAAGAATCGGCCGAAATATATTATAATCTGGGGAATGCGTATTTCCGTAATAACCAAACGGGAAAGGCCATACTCAATTATGAGCGTGCCTTGTTGCTGGATCCCGGTGACCGGGATATCCGTCACAATCTGCGTTTTGCCCGTACGCGTACCGAAGATCGCATCATTCCCGCCGGAAGCTTCTTCTTGTCCAATTGGATAGCGGGCATTCAAAATCTGTTTAGTTCCAATACGTGGGCGGTGATCGGCATTGTGTGTTTTCTGGTTTTTCTGGTTTGTTTGGGCGCGTTTCTTTTCTTCCGGGTAATGTGGGTGAAGAAGGTTGCCTTTTATGCGGCGATTCCCGTTTTTATCTTTGTGGTGGCGGCGAATATCTTCTCGTTTGGTCAAAAAAATAAGTTGATTCATCGTGAAACGGGAATTGTAATGACCGGTTCGGCTTCCGTCATGGCTTCGCCCGATGCCGACAGCAATGAACTCTTTTTGCTGCACGAAGGGGCGAAAGTGCGCATAACCAATACCGATGTAAACTGGTTTGAAGTGGAGATCGAGAATGGAAGCGTGGGCTGGACTCCGAAAGAAAATGTGGAAATTATATGAAAAAAGTAATAGAGGAACTTCTGCCCTTGGAACGTGAGTGGTTCATAGCCTTAAACGGCAGCGAATCGGTTTGGATGGATAATTTGATGTGGACCGTTACCGGTCGGTTCGTATGGTTTCCGCTTTTTCTGCTGCTTCTTTTCTTTTTTTTCTATAAAGTACCGAGGAAAGAAGCTCTCTTGACAGTCGTTTTTTTTATTTTGCTGGTTGTTTTGTGCGACCAGGTTTCTTCCGGCTTTCTCAAGCCGCTCTTTCAGCGTTTGCGGCCGACTCATCATCCCGATTTTCAATATCTGGTTGATATCGTCAACGATTATCGGGGAGGGCGCTACGGCTTTGTTTCCGGCCATGCGACCAATAGTTTCGGGATGGCGACTTTTTTAGCGTTGCTCTACAAGAGTCGTTTGATTACTTTCACCACTCTTTTTTGGGCGGCGCTGAACAGTTATTCCCGTATTTATTTGGGCGTCCATTTTATCTCGGATATTATCGGGGGGGTGGTTCTCGGATGTCTCCTCGCTTTCTGTTTGTTCGCCCTCTTTCGATATCTTCGAAGAAAGTGGCTTTTTCAAAAGGCTCCGGCTCTGCTGTCGGAGCAGAATCAACCTTTTTATTATCACGAGAATTCTAATATACTGGCCGCTTGCATGATCGCTTATATCGGCATTGTTGCAATTTTTAGTCCTCTTTTGTCAACTTTACCACACTAACTTTGTTATAGATATAAAATGAAACATTTTCGTAAATATATCTCATAATAATTGTCTATCATTGAAAATTTCAGTATGTTTACGGCACGATAATTATTCATTATATTACTAATCATATAAAAGTAAAGCAACCATGGCAAGAACAATTACTTTCAACGAATTAAGGGCTCTCAAAGACAAACTGCCCGACGGGACGATCCACCAAATAGCGAAGGAATTAGGTGTAGAACCCGAAACTGTAAGAAACTATTTTGGTGGATATAATTTTAAGAACGGTAAGAGTGTGGGGATTCACATCGAACCGGGACCGGATGGTGGTATCGTTGTTCTTGATGATACGACCATTTTTGATAGGGCCTTGAAGATTTTAGGGCTTGAAGATTACCCCGAGCCGGCATCCGTCGATATGGAGGCTGATCAAGGAGAATAAGTTTTTTGCTAACCCAATATTTCATAGAATCGTTTTATGCAAATATTGGGTTTTGACCTGTTTTTATTTAATCAGTTAATTAGAAGAGGATATGAAAAAAGAAGATAATAAACAACAAACCCCCGATAATGATGGTAAATTAGTAACCGTTGCCATTCACACCTATGACAAGGCGGTTATTCTGAAATCAATCCTCGAATCGGAAGGGATACCCACGGTTATTCATAGTATTAATCTCATCCAGCCGGTGGTGCCGGAAAATGTGCGCATCCGTATTAACGAGTCCGATTTGCCGAGAGCTCTTGAGATCATCGAACAAACAGATTTCGATTCTGAATCCAAGGATTCTCCTGAAGTGAAGGATGAAATAGTCGTACCGGTCGACTTTTCGGAGTATTCATTGATAGCATGTGAGTTTGGGTTTCGTTTGGCCCGTGATACGCAATCGAGTGTCAAGCTGATGCATGTCTTTTTTACGCCTTTTTATTTAGGTTCCGTACCTTTTGGCGATTCTTTTTCTTTGCATTCCACGGATCCCAACATCTACAGGGATACCCGCCAGAAAACGGAGGCGGAAATGAAAAAACTAATCGGAAAAATCGATGAAAAAATTACGTCCGGTGTGTTACCCAATGTCGCTTATACTTCTGTATTAGTCGAAGGGATTGCCGAAGAAGAAATCATTTCCTATTCGAAGAAGATTCGTCCCCGTGCCATTGTAATGGGTACCCAAGGTAAAAATGCAAAAGAGTTTGATTTGATCGGCAGTGTGACGGCCGAAGTGTTCGAAGGGAGTAAAGTGCCTGTTTTTGCCGTTCCCGAAAAGGCTGCTAATCGCGATTTGGCTAAAATGAAGCATATCCTTTTTCTTACCAATTTCAGGGAAAGGGAGTTGAAAGCGTTCGAAATAATGGCGGAATTTCTCAAATCATATTCCGTAAAGGTTTATTTAGCGCATATCACCAAGAAAGAGGATGTATGGGACGAAATTAAATTATCGGGTATCCAGAAGCATCTCTCCGGACTCTATCCGCATATGGAGATTGCGTATAAGCTAATCGATCCTTCGGACGACCTCGAAGAATCGATTGAGACTTTTGTGAAGGACGAGCAAATTGATTTGATATCATTATCCAGTTCACGGAGAAATATTTTTGCGAAAATGTTTAATCCGGGGATTGCCCGCCGTATGTTATTCCATTCCGATACGCCGCTGTTAGTCATTAAAGGCTTGTAAGAAATAACCGTGGGCATCGCTCCTGCGATGCCCACGGTTATTTATATATGATTTGATTTGGAGGCTTGAATTATTTCAAGCCTAATTTTGTTTTGACAAGAGGAGTCGCATCGGTATTTTTGGGATTGTTATAAACAATCGGACTGGGCATGCTGCTGATATCGAGGATATAGGCAAATCCTTTTTCGTCTCCGATAGCTTTTATAGCATCATTAATCTTTTTATATACCGGGGAAAGAAGTTTTTGTTGCAATTCTTCCACTTCCTTTTGACTGTTTTGTGCAAAGAGCTGGTAACGTTCGTTGATTTGATCCAACTGTTTTTGTTGGTCGGCTTTCACCGTTTCGGATGCCGTAGCAGCCGTTTTTTGAAACTCTTCGACCTTTTTGTTGTACTCGTCAACGAGTGCTTGTCCGTTTTTGGTAACTTCTTCTCTTTTGGTATTCAATTGGGTTTCAATCCCTGATATTTCGGGCATCGCAGCGAATATTTCCTGAACGTTGATATAGGCGATGTTCACATCTTGTGCAATGGCTGCTACGGGAGCTATTGCTAGGAATAAGATCAATAATTTTTTCAACATGATTCGTTCTTTTGTAATAATTATATTAGTGAATTCATTAAAATAGAGTGCAAAGATAGCGATTTATTTTTAATAACCTAACCGGGACAATACCTCATCACTGATATCGATGCCGGGTGAAGCAAAAATGACCGACGTCGCCGATGCTCTATCGATTACAAGCATATATCCGGAAGCCGTCGAAATATCTTTGACAACGGTGTATATGTTATCTTGTATCGGTTTTATCAATGCTTCACGACGTTTGAAAAGCTCTCCTTCCGGGCCGAAGTATTTGTTTTGGAGGCTCTGTATGGCATTCTCCTTGGTGACGATTTCGTTTTCGCGTTTTGTTTTTTCTTCTCCCGCTAAAAAGACTAAATCGGCTTGATACTTCTTATAGAGTTCGTCAACCGCTTTGGTTTCTTTGTCTATTTCACTCTGCCATTGTTTGGATATCCCTTCCAGTTGTTGATTGGCACTTTCATAAGCCGGTATTTTCTTGAGGATATATTCCATATCGATCAAGGCATATTTCTGTGCATAACCTGCACTCACGGCTAAAGCCATAAATACTCCGATAATTGCTATTATTCTTTTCATAATGATGCTATGTTTATTTGTTTACAAAGAAGAAGACGGCTCAAATGCTAAATCGTTTACAGGCCGTTAAATAAACAATGTTAAAACTCTTGTCCGATAATAAAGTGGAGCTGGCTGCCGCCTCTTTCCCGTGCACCCGTTCCGTAAACCGTGTCGAACCCGTATGCCCAGTCGATCCCCAATAATCCGATCATCGGAAGGAAAATACGGGCGCCTACACCCGCCGAACGTTTCAAATCGAACGGATTGAAGTTCTTCAGATTCAACCATGCATTACCGGCTTCCACAAAAGCAAGTCCGTATATGGTGGAATTGGGTTCTAAGATGAACGGATAGCGGAGTTCCACTCCGAATCGCGAATAAGCCCTTGCCTGTTGGCCTACCGAGTTTTCTTCATAACCGCGTAAAGCCACTATTTCCGTAGCAAACGAAGTCGTATAACCGGTCATTCCGCTACCTCCCATATCGAATGTTTCGAACGGCGTTTGCTTAGAAGAGTTATAGTCGCCCAAAAATCCGAATTCGACCCTGGTGGCGATAACCGGCGTCCTTTTTACGGTTAACGGCGTTAACGGTGTAAATGTACGGGCTTTGAATTTCCATTTATGATATTCGTTCCACGTATATTTTGCCGGGTCTGCGTAAGCCATCTTCTTGTAATCTTTTCCGTCCCATAACGAGAAAGGCGGAGTTGCGGTTACACTCAACGAAAACTGCGATCCGGTACGCGTGTAAAGCGGATTGTCGATAGAACTCCGCGAAAGGGACAAGTTTAATGTCAAACTATTGCTGGAGCCTGTTTGAAAAGGGAAATAGTTATACGTCCAGTTTTTTAAGTTGTAACGTTGGTAACCCAATTCTCCTTGCAGCGAAAAGTAATCGTCGGGCCACTCAAGCCGCTTTCCGTACCCTACCGAAACCCCGATGATGCTGAAAACCTGATTGGGGTCGTAAGCAAATTGGCTCATATCTTGGTAATAGCTGCCATAGTTTCCGTAACCGCCGCCGTAACCGCCATACGAACTGTACATATACGGGTTGTAATAAGACGACATACTGTTGCTGTAATAGTCTTGATTTAATCCGGTGTATCGGGAGTAATAAGCGCTTATCGAAAAGTTATTCGGGCGCTTTCCTCCGAACCACGGTTCCATAAACGAAAACTGATAGGCTTGGTAGTAATCGCCGTTGGTTTGCGCACTAAGCACCAATGTCTGTCCCTCTCCTTGAGGGATGATCCCTCTGGATAGTTTCGGATTCAACATATTCTTTAACGAGAAGTTATTCAGTTTTAAGCTGAGTTTGCCTACCAGACCCGTTACTCCCCATCCGGCAGAGAATTCGATTTGATCATTCCCTTTAGAGGTCAACGGATAACCGATGTTTACGGTCCCGTCTTCCGGATCGGGCTGTACATCCGGTTGCAGGTTTTCCGGATCGAAATGTCCGGTCTGGGCAATTTCACGGATGGATCGGATCAGCAAATCTTTACTGAAGACCTCGCCGGGCTTCGTACGTAATTCGCGACGGATGACGTCTTCGTATAATCGATCGTTTCCTTGAATGATTACTTTCTTGATGGTTGCTTTCGGACCTTCCGTTACCCGTAACTCCAAATCCACAGAATCGTTTTCAATGTTGATTTCCACCGGATCGATGTCCGAAAACAAATAACCGTTGTTTTGATAAATATTGATGGCTGCATCCTCGTCCGATTTAAGCCGTTGTTGCAACTTCTTTTGGTCATAGACATCGCCCGAATGCATATTGAGTGACCGGTCGAGGTCTAACGAATTGAATTGCGTGTTCCCGATCCAATTGACAGACCGGATGTGATACAACGGGCCTTCCTCTACAACTAAGTCTATATTCACACTTTTGTCGTCATGCTTATATACCGTGTCTTTAAGAATTTCTGCGTCACGGTATCCTTTTTCGTGATATTTGGTGATAAGATTGTTTTTATCTTCCACATACAATTCATCCACAAACTTTTTACTTCTGAAGAGGTTTCTCAGTTTTCCTTTTTCATTGGTTTTCTTCATCGCCCATTTCAGTTGGTTGTCGGTGAGAGCCTCATTCCCTTCAATGTTGATGCGGTTGACTTTTAGCTTTTCTTTCTTATCGACGGCGATTTCTAAAATGACTTGGTTTTTTTGATTCGGCACCGGATGTTGTAAAATATTCACGTCCGCTTCACCGAAGCCTTTTTCCGCAAAAAAACTTTTAATGACTTCTTTCGCCCGATTGATATGGTGGGGAGTGATTTGATTTCCTTTCACCATTTGTATCTTCTGATCGATGTCTTTTTGTTCACTTTTTTTCATCCCCGTATATTGGATGTCCGCTACCCGTGGACGGTCCGTAAGGCGTATCTCAAGCCATACGCTGTCAGCGTCTATTTTAGTCTGTACTATTTTGATATCCGAAAACAGGCCCTGTTTCCAAAATCGTTGCACGGCATTGGAAATGTCGTCGCCGGGTATTTGTATTTCCTGTCCTTTGGCCAATCCCGAAAAACCGACCAATACAAATTCTTGGTCTTCATACATGGTTCCTTCCACCCCCGTCACGTCGATATCGGCGATAATATACTTTTTGGGTGTTCCCATATAGTTGACGACCAATTCATCCTTAACGGGTAGTTTGTTTATGCTATCTTTTGCAAGCGGAAGGGCGTTTTCCGAAGGAACAACCTGCCCGAAAGAAAATATCTGCAAAAAGAATGTAAGTGCGATGACTAAATAGAATGTTTTCTTTAACATTTTAATTTTTTCGTTACGATAAGTATATATTACCGGCTGATATATTGTTGGATCTTTTACTATTTGCTTTTTACTTGTTCGCTTGTTTTACCGAATCGCCTTTCACGCTGTTGATAGTCGAAGATGGCGGCATATAATTCTTCTTCTCCGAAATCAGGCCAAAACGTATCGGTGAAATACAACTCGGAATAGGCCAGTTGCCAAAGCAAAAAATTACTGATACGCTTTTCGCCTCCCGTCCTGATAAGCAGGTCGGGGTCGGGGAGCGTATAGGTGGTCAGATACCGCGACAGTTCCTTTTCGGTAATGCTTTCCTGAGACAGTAATCCGTTTTTTACATCACGGGCAATGGCTCGGGCCGCCTCCGTTAGTTCCCATCTCGACGAATAGCTTAAGGCCAACACCAAAGTCAACCCGTTTCCGGGGGCGGTTTTGTCCATGCAATCCTGCAATGATTGTCGTGTTTTAACGGGGAGCCGGCTTAAATCCCCGATGCTGGCTACCCGCACGCCATTTTCGATTAAGCTGGGTGTTTCTTTGGCTACGGCATAGACAATCAATTCCATTAAAGCATCTACTTCTTCGCTGGGACGATCCCAGTTTTCGGTGGAAAAAGCATATACGGTAAGGTATTTTACCGACACTTTCGAGGCCGCTTCTACCACTTCCCGTAAAGCCGTAATCCCTTGCTTGTGCCCTTCTACCCGTTCCAGCCCCCGAGCTTTCGCCCAGCGTCCGTTACCATCCATTATAATGGTAATATGTTCCGGAATGCGTGCCTTATCAATTTTGCCAAGTAATGACATTTTTTTAATTACCTATTTTTATTACATACCATGACAGGGATCGCTTCGTAATCCGAATTCCCATGTCAGGTAAAAGATTGCTTGCAAATACCAGTCCTGATTCTTCAGAAAACTGCTTTTAATACCATACGGGCCGTTTAAGTCCCATCCGGCATTTTTTTGAGTGACATCCAGCTTGTCTCCCAACGATTTTTTTACAGAAAACTCACCCCCTACGTTCCATCTGTTTTTTAATTTGTATTTAAATCCGATCCCCAACGGAATCGCGACGGAAAGGGACGGACTATTTTCTATTGTCGTCATCGTCACACTACCGCCCACTAATACATAGGGCGTGTAGGGCTTCGTTCCCAAATAAGAATATTTGTCGCTGTAAGGGAAAAAATTAAATTCCATTTGTCCCCCAAGCTCTCCAAAATTCCGACTAAAGGAAGTTCCTTTTTCAAAAGGAAAACGGTTGCCGGATTGATCCGTGTTTCCCCATAAACGTCCTATCGAAGCATTTGCTTTAACGGCCCAATGAAAATTTATCGTATACCGGTAGATAGCCGAACCCGTCCATCCGGGATATAAAAAGGGGGCTGACTTATTGGCATCGCCCATATAAAACGATGCGCCTGTCCCTCCACCTATTTCATACTTATATTCTTGAGCGAAAGCAATATTGGAATAAGCACTGACTAATAATATAGCGATGAACTGCTTATTCACCGGCCAATTTATTGAGCCTGCCTCTCCACACTTCAACAAGTTGTTGAGAAGCATCGGATACTCCGCCGAATATCCAAATGTAATTTTCAGCATCCGTTATCACCGATGCCTGGGTTCTATATGTAAATTCGGGATCAAAAGTTTGGTTTTTTCCAACCTTTGTCCAATTCAATCCATAATTCGAGTTATAAAGAATATTTTGACCATTCTCTTTTTCGGATGACATCAAATATAACTTATTGTCATAAAAGAAAATGCTGCTTCCTTGCTGCGAAAAAGAAGTCTCCGTCGCAATGGCTTCGATTGTTTCGCCTTTGCGCTGTAAAAGCCAATTGGCATTATTCGCTGTATTATCGCTACGTAATCCGCCTGAAACGGCAATATATTTCGCTGAAAAAACAGTCGGATTATTCACTTGCGCCGTTGAAAAAGCCGATATGGGAAAAGCCGATTTGATCGTATTTAAAACCTGAATAGCCGCGAAATTTTCGGTCTCGGCAAATTTCAACGTCCCTTCATCATCAATTACCGTTAGAATTGTCTTGCCCGTGGTTAAAGGGAGATCACCGTATATGGCTTTAACGTGGTAGGAGGTTGTCACACTCGTCCACGTAGCCCCGTTAGCCGTAAAGTAAACGGTTTGATCCGTCCCCAGAGCATAGGCGCCTTTTCCGGCGGCTGTGATCATCGCAGGGGTCGTGCCCGCGGGTAACCCGACAATATCAATCTCTGTCCAGTTTTTTTCTCCGGATGCATCGGTTGATGCTCCTTTGAGGGTTCCCCCCGAAACATAATAGGTGAAAAACGTATTCCCGATAGCCAACGTTTTCTGAGCCGAAACAGACGATGCTAAATAGTTATCCGTCACTTTAGTCCAAGTGAGGATGTTGGGATCCTGTTGATAGATGTTCAGTTTGAAATCGTACGGCTTCGTCGTAATTCCGTCTTGCGCTGTCGTAATGATGGAAGAGAGCCTCAGAGGAGGGATGGAATCCTTTCCGTTCCAACTGTAGGTGCTGTCGGGATTCTTTAATGTCAGGATTATTTGGGAGAATGGGCTGTAGGTGCTTGAAGCGGAAAGGGTGAGCTTCGCACTATCTACGGCAAAGAGATACGATAAAGAATCCCGATTGAATATTTTTTTGCCGACTTGGTCAATGGTGAATTCTGCTGCCGATAAAACTCCCGTTGAGTCGGCATTAGACGATAAAGCCAAAGCATAAACCTGAGCATCGCTCGATTTGTCAATATTGGCATTGTTCGAATTGAGACAGGAGGAAAAAAGTAAAATGCCTCCTATGATAACAGACGCCCAAGAAAGATATGTTGATGTCATTTGTTTCAAAAAAATATAAATCACTGCATTTAAGTTATGCAAAAGTAGAAAGATTTTTCGCTTTAACCGCATTAAAATAGTTATTTAAAGAAAATTTCGAGTTATTTTGCTCTTTAAATGAATTTGAACCGAGCCTGAATATTTTTGAATATCGATGTCTTGTCCTTGAATTTCAGGAGATTTAATGCCGTCTTGAAGGGCCGTATCGGTAATCTCAATAAAAGCCTCGTCCCAAAGCTGTTTTTCTATGAAAGAGGATAATAAATGACTGCCTCCTTCCACTAACACCGAATAGATGTTTTCTTTGTATATTGCCTTCAATAACGGGATAAGGATATCTTTTGAGAAATCGAGCTCGATGTACTTGACAAACTTGTTGTCCGGACTGAGAGGCGGAGCTTTTTCGGTGAACACAAGGGTGGGTGCGTCGGGACGAAATATACGGAAATCGGCAGGAATTTTATTCTCCCGGTCGATTATGATTCTTACGGGATTGGAGCCGTACCACTTTCGAGCGGTTAATTGCGGATTGTCGAGCAATGCCGTACGGGTGCCGACCATAATGCCTTGTACCTGCGTACGGGTTCGGTGAACGAGTATGCTGGTGAGCGTATTGGAAAGCATAGCCGGAGGAGCTGATTCGTGTGATGTGCGATGCCTGTCGAGATAGCCGTCTTTGCTTTGTGCCCATTTGAGGATGATATAAGGACGACAATAGAGCTGATTTACAAAAAAGGATCTATTCAATTCGCGAGCTTCTTTTTCCAATATACCTACCGTTACGTCCACCCCGTTTTCCCGAAGCATTCGGATACCATTCCCGGCGACTTTGGGATTCGGATCGGTTACGGCAATAACTACTCGGGGAATTTTATGGGAAATAATCATTGCGCTGCATGGCGGAGTCTTCCCATAATGCGAGCAAGGCTCGAGCGACACATACAGAGTCGATTGAGGCAATAACGACGGATCTTTGACGGATCGGACGGCATTTACTTCGGCATGCGGTTCTCCATATTTCCGATGGTATCCTTCGCCAATAATCTTTCCGTTGTGAACGATCACCGCACCCACCATGGGGTTGGGACGGGTGTATCCTTCTCCTTTTTTTGCCAGTTGAAGACAACGGAACATATATTTTTCGTCTATTCCCATTTTAGTTATCTTTGTTTTTTATATCAGTCGTAATGCAAAACATCATCGATTATATTGTAGAAGAACTTGGCGACCATTATTCCCCGGGAGAAGTGAAAACGTATGTAAGCCTCATTCTCGGGAAAGTCTGTGGAATATCGTCTTTAGAAATTCTAACTCGCAAAATTAACAAATTATCCAATACCCAACACCTTGTTGTGGATGATATTGTTGGGCGATTGAAGAATGATGAGCCTATTCAATATATTTTAGGAACTACAGAGTTCTATGGTTTACCGTTTTTGGTTACTCCTGCCGTATTGATTCCGCGCCCCGAGACGGAAGAACTGGTGGAGTGGATTATAACGGATAAACAGAAACCCAATCCTTCTATTCTGGATGTGGGTACGGGAAGCGGTTGCATAGCGGTAACACTGGCGAAAAAAATAGCGGGAGCGCGGGTGTCGGCTTGGGATATTTCTTCTCGCGCCTTGGAAGTCGCTGAGGAAAATGCCGCTAATAATAAGGTTTTTGTCCGCTTTTCAGAACACGATCTTTTCAGTTCGTTTGTCGAAAAAGAACAATTTGATGTCATTGTGAGCAATCCGCCGTATGTGTTGGAATCGGAAAAGCGAGAAATGGAGCCGAATGTGCTTCGCTATGAACCTGCAAAGGCTCTTTTTGTGCCGGACTCTCGCCCATTGCTGTTCTATGAGCGTCTGGCGGACATAGCGCTGGTGTTGCTGTTTCCACAGGGGGGGATTTATATGGAGATAAATCGCATGAAAGGCTCCGATGTCATGGCTCTATTTTCCGAAAAAGGATTTATTGACGTTTGTCTGCGTAAAGATCTTTCAGGAAATGACCGGATGGTGTTCGCAAGAAAAGAAGGATGATGAAGGATGAAGGATGAATGATGAGCGATGAGGGATGAACGATGAGCGATGAGGGATGAATGATGAGGGATGAATGATGAGGAATGAACGATGGAGGATAAGGAGAAAATAATTACGGAAGAGAAAGCATGGCAACGCATGGCGCGTCTGTGTGCCCGTAAAGAATATTGTATAGAGGATATCCGTCGGAAATTGCGGAAGTTGAATCTTTCTGACAAGGATATAGAGAGCGTACTTGTTAAGTTACAGAAAAGATCTTATGTGGATGACGGCCGTTTTGCCCGTGGTTTTATCCGCGACAAACTGCATCTCAACAAATGGGGGAAAAGAAAAATCGAAATGGCTTTAAAACAAAAAAAGATATCTCCTGAAGTAATAGAGGCTGCTTTTTCGGAACTTCCCGACGGGGCGGACCTCGAATCGTTGCAGCCGTTACTCGAAAAAAAATGGAGAACGGTAAAAGCCCAATCGGTCTATGAGAAGCGGTCGAAAGTTATCCGTTTTGCTCTCGGCAGGGGTTTTCCCATGGACGACGTTCTTCGTTGTTTCGATAAAATGCAAATAGACGATGATAATAAGGACGATTCATGGTCTTTTTGAAGATCTTCTTCAATTATTTTTCCCCGGCACTTGTTTAATCTGTGGTGAGAAATTGGTGTCCGGGGAGGAGGGCGTTTGTCTCGATTGCCTTTACCGGTTGCCGCGCACCCATAATTTTGATATTCCCGGCAACGAAGCTGAAGTGTTGATGTCCGGACGTTTCCCGTTTGTCCGTATCGCTACGTTTTGTCTTTATTCGAAAGGAGGAATGTTGCCCCCGCTGATTCACGAGCTTAAATATGAAGGACGGAAAGAAATCGGATTGCTTTTAGGGCGTATTTGCGGTAGAGAATTGTATGGCAGTCGTTTTTTTGCGCCACTCGAAGGGATTGTTCCCGTACCGTTGCACCCGAAAAAACAAACCAAACGCGGATTTAATCAAGCGGAAATCATTGCGGACGGTTTATCGGAAGTCTTATCCATACCTGTGCTTACCGGTAATCTGGTTCGTGTCGAATATAATTCCACCCAAACCAAACGTTCGAAAATACAACGGTGGAAAAATGTCGAGGATATTTTTCGTGTGAACAACCCGGAACAATTTGCCGGTAAACACTTGCTGTTAGTCGATGATGTGTTGACTACCGGCGCTACTATTGAAGCATGCGCTCATGCTTTGGCGGTGTGTGTCGATCTGAAAATCAGCGTTCTTGCTATCGGTCAAGCTGTTTAAAACAAAAAGTTTCCAAAATGCTCCCATAATCGGCATAAAAGTACTATTTTTGTGATTCATTCGGAGTAAAGTCAAAAAGCAACATGAGTACATTAGAGAAATTAACAGCGGAAAAACTTTTAAGAATTAAGGCCGTAAAATTGCAGCCTTCGAATCCTTTTACTTGGGCATCGGGATGGAAATCGCCTATATATTGCGATAACAGAAAGTTAATGTCTTATCCGGCCATAAGAAATTTTATCAAAGTGGAATTTTGCCGCCTTATACTGGAAAAATATCCTCAAGTCGAAGCGATCGCAGGAGTGGCTACCGGAGCTATCGCCCCCGGTGCATTGGTTGCCGACACGCTGGGTTTGCCATTCGTCTATATCCGCTCCGCACCCAAAGATCATGGTCTGGAAAACCTCATCGAAGGGGATTTGAAACCGAAGCAAAAGGTTGTCGTGGTGGAAGATTTGGTATCTACCGGTCAGAGCAGTCTGCGGGCAGTGGAGGTCGTGCGGCGTGACGGTTCGGATGTCTTGGGCATTGTGGCGGTATTCACGTATGATTTTCCCGTTGTACAACAAAATATGAAAGAAGCCCGCGTGGAGTTGACAACCTTGTCGAATTACGATGCCATTTTGGACGAAGCGCTTCTTACGGATTACATTGATGAATCGGAATTGAAAACGTTGCAGGACTGGCGCAAAGATCCCAAGAACTGGGGCGATTCGGCTAAAAGATTGAAAAAATGACGGAATTTACCAGTGATGTAAAAACAATTCCTTATGACGATGGCGATATTTTCCGGGTGTTGTCGGATATGAATAACTTGGAATGGGTGAAAGATCAATTACCTGAAGACAAGATATCCGGTTTTACTTTCGATCGCGATGGCTTTTCGTTTCATGTAGAACCAATCGGGGTTGTTACGTTTTTGATCGTTACGCGAGAGCCCAATAAGTTCGTTAAGTTTCAATCGCAGAATTTGCCTTTTGAAGCTCATTGTTGGATACAACTCGTTCAGAAAGAAGAGAAAGATACGAAGATGAAAGTTACGTTCAAAGCCGACATCAATCCCTTTCTCCGCTCCATGGTTTCCAAGCCTATTCAGCAAGCGGTAGATAAGATCGCCGAAACATTGGCCGCATTGCCTTATTCTCGCATAGGGGAATCGAGGTAAGCGAGTGCCTTGCTTCCAATAACCGGCTCGGTATCGAGCGGCTGTTTTCCTGATAACCGTATAATAGGATAGATTAATAACTGAAGATATGAAGATGAAGAAAAGCCTCCCTCTTATTCTCCTTCCGGCTGTGCTGGTAACCATTTTATGGGTATGCCTATCGGGGAGTGATTCGCAAAAGATAGAAGAAGGACAACCGCAGGTACTGTCGATGACGGCTTCGGTAACTATTCCCGGGCAAATGGTGTTTGCCGGTGAAAAAATCGTCTTCGATCGCTACGATAAACATGAGCGGATGGATCGCGAACTGAATAGTTTCACTTATTTCCACTCCACCACGCTGCTGCTGTTCAAACGGGCCAACCGCCTGTTTCCGCTCATTGAGCCTATTCTGAAACAACAGGGAATGCCCGATGATTTGAAATATCTTGCGGTCATCGAAAGCAGCCTCGACCCACGTGCCGTTTCTTCGGCCGGCGCCGCCGGCTTGTGGCAGTTTATCTCTTCGTCCGCTACCCAATATGGATTGGAAGTATCGCCGGAGGTGGATGAACGCTACCATATAGAAAAATCCACTCTTGCCGCTTGCCGCTATTTGAAAAGCGCTTACCGTAAATACGGATCGTGGAGTGCGGCGTTGCTTTCTTACAATGGCGGTCAGGCGAGGATTACGAACGAATTGAGCCGTCAGGCGGCGGACGAAGCGCTCGATTTATGGCTGGTGGAAGAAACTACGCGTTATTATTACCGCATGCTTGCCGTCAAACTGATTTTTGAAGATCCTCAACAATACGGGTTCGTTATTCGTCCCGACCAATTATATCGCCCTATCCGGTTTAAAGAAATCAACGTTTCGGGCTCTATTCCCGATTTGATTGCCTTTGCCAAACAAAACGGCGTGACGTATGCCCAACTGAAAGACTTTAATTCGTGGCTTCGAAGTGACAAGCTGACGAATAAAACCGGTAAAAGTTACCTCTTGCTCGTCCCTACGGCTGAGAGTTTGTATTATCGGAAAGGTGAAAAATATCCGGTGCACGATTCGCGGTGGGTGCAAAAATAAATATGACTGAAACAGAATTTATTCAGGTGTACGGTGCGCGCGTACACAATCTTAAAAATATAGACGTTCAGATTCCGCGTGATTCCCTCACGGTGATTACCGGCCTGAGCGGAAGCGGAAAATCATCCTTGGCTTTCGATACCATATTTGCCGAAGGTCAACGCCGTTATATCGAAACGTTCTCGGCTTATGCGCGCGGATTTTTGGGTAAAATGGAACGTCCCGATGTCGATGAGATCACGGGACTCAGCCCGGTTATTTCCATCGAACAGAAAACGACCAACAAGAATCCGCGTTCGACCGTAGGAACGACGACCGAAATTTACGACTTCCTGCGGCTGCTCTTTGCCCGCGCCGGTGAAGCCTATTCCTACAATACCGGCGAGAAAATGGTGAAATATACCGAAGAACAGATTGTCGAACTGATCCTGGAAAAGTATATCGGTAAAAAGATTTATATCCTTGCCCCCGTGGTGCGGAACCGTAAAGGGCATTATAAGGAACTTTTCGAGCAGATACGTAAAAAAGGATATCTAAATGTGCGTGTCGATGGCGAGATTCAGGAAATATTTCCCGGCATGAAGGTCGATCGGTATAAAAACCATAGCATCGAAATATTAATTGACAAACTCTCCGTCTCCAACAAGTTTGAAGACAAGCTTAAGGCCAGCGTGCGTGTAGCCATGAAGCAAGGTTCGGGGTTGATTCTCATAGAAGATGCCGATAGCGGCGACGTACGCCATTACAGCAAGCAGTTGATGTGTCCGACAACCGGATTGTCCTACAACGAACCTGCACCGCACAATTTCTCTTTCAATTCGCCGCAAGGCGCTTGTCCGCGTTGTAAAGGCCTCGGCATTGTCGAACAAATCGATATCGAAAAGATTATTCCCAATCCGGCCCTTAGTATTGCCGCAGGGGGCATTCTTCCCTTGGGAAAAGAACGCAGCAGTCTTATTTTTTGGCAAATAGCCGCTATTTGTGAAAAATACGGAGTGACCCTCAAGACCCCGCTGAAAGATATTCCGCAGGAAGCCATCGAGGAAATCATGTATGGAACGAATGAGCGCCTGAAGATAAAGAATGAGTCGCTGGGTAATTCAAACTATTTGGTCATTTATGAAGGAGTGGTCAAATATATCGAAATGCAGCAGGACGATGAAGCCTCTGCCTCTGCCCAAAAGTGGGCCGATCAGTTCGTGACCACTTTCGTGTGCCCGGAATGCCATGGGCAGCGGCTCAACAAGGAGGCATTGCATTTCAGAATAAACGGAAAAAATATTGCTGAGTTGGCCGATATGGATATCCGTCATTTGTATGATTGGATGGTCGATATGGATACGCATGTATCGGAAAAGCAGCGTTTGATTGCCGAAGAGATTAAAAAAGAAATTCTATCGCGCCTGCGATTTCTATTGGATGTCGGATTGGGGTATCTTTCCCTTTCGCGCGCCTCTTCGTCGCTGTCGGGAGGCGAAAGCCAGCGCATACGCCTGGCGACGCAAATCGGTTCCCAACTGGTGAATGTCTTGTATATATTGGATGAGCCGAGTATCGGGTTGCATCAGCGGGATAACCACCGGTTGATCGATTCGTTGAAGAAACTGCGCGATTCCGGAAATTCGGTCGTTGTCGTGGAGCACGATAAGGACATGATGCTGGCATCCGATTATATTGTGGATATGGGCCCTTTTGCCGGACGGAAGGGTGGGGACGTGGTTTTCGCCGGTACGCCCGGTGAAATGCTGAAGAAAAATACGCTCACATCGAATTACTTGAACGGAAAACTGAAAATAGATCTTCCGGAGAAGCGCCGAAAAGGGAATGGAAATACCTTAACGATTAAGGGCGCTACCGGCAATAATTTGAAAAATGTGACGGCATCGTTTCCTTTGGGTACGCTGATATGTGTGACCGGCGTGTCGGGAAGCGGAAAATCGACGTTGATTAACGAAACGCTACAACCGATTTTGAGTCAGAAATTCTATCGTTCGATAAAAGACCCGCTTCCTTATAAATCGATAAAAGGCGTGGAACATGTCGATAAGATTGTCAGTGTCGATCAATCGCCTATAGGCCGCACCCCGCGTTCGAATCCCGCTACGTACAGCGGTGTGTTTTCCGATATACGGAATCTATTTGCGGGGATGCCCGAAGCGAAAGTGCGCGGATACAAACCCGGGCGCTTCTCTTTTAATGTGAAAGGCGGGCGGTGCGAGAACTGTAAAGGGAACGGATACAAAACCATCGAGATGAATTTCCTGCCCGATGTGATGGTGCCCTGTGAGGTGTGTCATGGCACGCGTTATAACCGTGAGACGCTGGAGGTACGTTATAAGGGCAAATCGATAGCCGATGTGCTGGATATGACGATCAATATGGCGGTGGAATTTTTCGAAAATATTCCATCTATTCTACATAAGATAAAAGTGTTGCAAGAGGTCGGATTAGGATATATCCGATTGGGGCAATCGTCGACCACCTTGTCGGGAGGTGAAAGTCAACGGGTGAAATTGGCTGCGGAGCTTTCACGCATGGATACCGGCAATACGCTTTATGTGCTTGACGAGCCGACGACCGGACTCCATTTCGAAGATATCAGGGTGTTGCTTGGCGTCCTCAACAAGTTGGTCGAAAAGGGAAATACGGTCATTGTCATCGAACATAACATGGATATTATAAAATCGGCCGATTATATTATCGATCTGGGCCCCGAAGGGGGAGAAAAAGGCGGAAATATACTGGCTACGGGAACGCCTGAAGACATTGTCGCGCACTCCGACAGCTATACCGCTGTATACCTGAAAGAAGAAATGAAAGAAAAGAATCGAGATAAAAGTTAAATAAGAATCGGGAATGAACATTTGTATAACGCTGTTGTTTAGTTTGTGTAATTAATGCATACGAATTGGTTACAAATGATAAGGTGTTATTAAGCAACGAAAAATAATAATTATAGATATTTGATATGGCAAAAATTGCATTTAAAGGTAATCCCGTGCAAACGAGTGGCGATTTGCCGGAGGTAGGTGTTCAGGCTCCCGATTTTACATTGGTGAAAAGTGATCTGTCGGAAGTGAAGTTATCCGATTTTAAGGGAAAGAATGTCGTTCTAAACATATTCCCGAGTTTGGATACCGGTGTTTGCGCCGCATCCGTGCGTCGCTTTAATAAAGAAGCTGCTTCCGCAAATAATACAGTGGTATTAGGCATATCGGCCGACCTGCCTTTTGCTTCGGGACGTTTTTGCTCCGCAGAAGGTATTGATAATGTCGTCACGTTATCCACTTTCCGCGATACAGCATTTGGCAAAGATTACGGCGTTTTCATGCTCGATGGTCCTTTGAAAGGATTATTGGCTAGAGCCGTAGTGGTGGTAGACCCACAAGGGAAGATAGCATATAAAGAGCTGGTTCCTGAGATTGCACAGGAACCTGATTATCTTTCTGCAATCAACTCGATAGTGTAGTTTGTTTCATGAAGATTGTGTTAACAAGAAAAGTCTGCGAAGTGATTCGCGGGCTTTTCGCTTTCAGATGGATGGGGTTACGCAGAGTTGCATGGAGGAGGACACGAAGATTAGAGACTGTCTCCGATAGAAGATGATAATCTTTCGCTGGATAAGATCGGAGAGTAATTTTGGTCAGTATCTCTTTTTTATTTACGTTTGTACGGCAATCGGTGCAAATTAAATTTTTTGATTATGGAACGAGTGATAGAAATTTCAAGTAGGGAATTTAGGGAAAAACAGAAGGCTTACTTAGATCTCGCGGATAGCGGGGCGCAAATTATTCTCAAACGTGGCCGGAAACAGGCCTACAAACTTACTCCTGTCGATGATGACAGCGACTTTGTGATTACTCCCGAACTCGAGAAAAGACTCGAAGAAGGCCGAAGAGAATATAGGGAAGGTAAAGCCATTTCGTGCAAAACAAAGGAAGAGCTTCATCGTTTCTTAGATTCTCTATGATATATAGGATTTATTTCTCAAAGGAAGCATCCAAAGTAGTAGCCAAGTATAAGAAGTCAAATCCCGTACTTTACAAAAAATTGGAGAAGTTATTAGATGAGATCATGGAACACCCAAGAAGTGGAATAGGACACCCGGAGTCTCTCGTTTCGGGTAATTCTGCAACCTATTCCCGCAGGATCGGCGGAAAAGATCGACTGATTTATGATATTCATGATGAGACGGTAACCGTTCTCGTATTGTCGGTAGAGGGGCATTACAAGGCAAATGAAAGATTGATGAAAGATTGATAAAAGATTGATGGGAGATTGTTGGAAGATTGAAGGGAGAGAACAAACCGGCTCCCCGCTTTGTTGTATAGTAAATATTGATCAATCCCTTATTTATGGAAAAAACGGAGCTTCCTGCAAAAATTACGTTCAAATCGGTATTCGATATCATTAAGCTGACCATTCAAGGATTTACCGACGACAAGGTTACCAAATTGAGTGCTTCGCTGGCGTATGCGACTATTTTTGCGATGATCCCTTTTCTAACGTTGATTGTATCTATCGGCGCTATATTTCATCAGGACATCGCCTCCGAAATGTATAGCCGCATGACTCCTTTATTGGGGAGCGACGTCGTGGTACAATTACAGTCTATTCTCAACAATGCTTCGGCTGCGGATACGTCTTCCTTAGCCACCATCATAAGCTTGGGTGTGACGATATTCGGTGCAACCGCTATTTTTGCCGAAATTCAAACATCGCTCAATACCATCTGGGGCATTAAGCCCAAACCGAAGAAAGGATGGCTTTTGTATTTGAAGAACAGACTGCTCTCTTTTTCTATGATTTTAGTTTTAGGATTTCTGATGTTAGTGACTTTATTCTTCTCGACGCTTATTACCGGATTGAGCGATCGGTTATCGGCATTTTTCCCCGATGTGACAGCCCTTCTTTTTCAGGGTGTCGGGATGTTGGTGAATATAATCGTTATATCGGTCTTATTTGTGTTGATGTTTAAAGTGCTGCCGGATGCTAAAATCAAGTTACGGGATGTGGCGGTAGGCTCGGTTGTTACGACCGTCCTGTTTCTTGTTGGCCAATATGCTATTTCGTTTTATATGGGCACACGGAATGTCACTTCGGTATATGGTGCCGCAGCATTTATCATTATACTGCTTACGTGGATATATTACTCTTCCATCATTATATATATCGGAGCGGAATTTACGAAAGCTTGGGCGAATAATCAAGGCGGAAAAATATTTCCCGATGATTATGCCGTTGCTACAAAAACGGTTGAAATAGAGCAGGAGAACGTTTCGGTGTCAACAATTCATAAAGAAAAAGTGAATCTGACAGATGAAACTCATTCCAACGAATCATTACAGAGGACATAAACAATTCATAATTTGAACAAAATGAAAACAGGTATCGGTATTATTCTTATTGCAGGCGCATTATTTTTGGGTTATTTAGGTGTTACAGGGTTACAGGAAAGCTCTAAAGCCGTAAACATCCTGGGTATCGAACTCAGAGCGGAAGATCAGGGAGCAAAAGAGACTTCTTATGTGCAACTCGGACTGGCGTTGGTTGCGTTGGTCGGAGGGGTTTATCTCGTAGGGAATAAAAAGAAATAGCGACGGATTCATCCTTACACCGGTGTTGTCGGGGGTGTTGATTGATAAAGCACCCCCGATAAGAAAGAATCAATAGATAAAATAAGTTGCGTGCCCGTTAAAACTCCTATCTTTTTCGTACTTTTGCACGGAATAGGATAATTGTTTCATTGACTTCTATTACATAAGGCGATAGAAGTTGTTTTCTACTATGGCGACAATAAAGAAAAAGAGAGTAAGACGAAAAGCGAACGGAAAACCCCGTAATCAAAAAAAGGAATGGATGGAGTTTCTCAAAAATGAAAGAGTGCATTTCATTTTTGGAGTACTTCTTGCTTTCATCGGCATTTTTATGTTGTTGGCCATTATTTCTTTTTTCTTTACCGGGGCCGCCGATCAAAGTGCGGTTTTGAACAAATCCTTTTGGGAGTTGATACGGGATAAAACGCTGGAAGTCCAAAACTGGACAGGTGTTGGCGGTGCTTTTATCGCAGAATATATGGTGAACGGGTGGTTCGGTATCTTTTCCGTTATTGTGCCCCTCTTTATTATGTATTTGGGTATGCGGTTGATGGACGTCTCTAATTTGTCATTCTTCAAAACGTTACTTTCTTCGGCATTGATCCTTATCGGAGGATCTATAGCCAGCGCCTTTGTTTTAGGAAAACTATTTCCTACAAGCCATATAAATTGGGGCGGTGTTCACGGAAACCGGATAGAAGCTTTTCTGGAAAGTAGTATCGGTTGGCCGGGATTGCTTCTTCTTATTGTTTTGTGCATCGTGATTATCGTGGTGATTTTCAAAAAAAACTCCATGTATAAAATGCAGGAAACGATCATCAAAGGAAAATCCACATTCGGGAATAATCCGAAAGAGGAATCTTTTCCGGAAGATGAGGATGCGGCCTCGGAAGAAGAATATTCTCCAGAAGACGCCCGCGAAAAACGACCGTCCTTTCTTCAGAGGTTTTTAAAGAAAACAAAAGCCGTTTTTGCTCATTCTCCGGATAAAAAAATACCGGAAGATGAGCCGCAGGACGAATCTTCTTTTTTACCTGAAAAAGAAGAGATAACGCCGTTTGCAAAAGAATTTGAGCAGAAACGGCGGAATATGGATAACTTCGAAGTAATCGTTCCGAAAGACGAAGAGCCCGTTCTGGAGCCCGAAAGTCCCGAACCAATGGATGAGACCGGTTCTGTTGAGGAGGATGCCTCGTTATCATCCAATCCGGACGAGGAACCGATGGAAGATTACGACCCGAAGAAAGATCTTTCTTCTTTCCGTTTCCCCACCATGGATCTGCTGAAAACGTATCAAACACAGAATCGGGAGGTCGATATGAAGGAGCAGAATGAAAATAAAGATAAGATCATCCGTACGTTGCGGAATTATGGAATCGAAATCACTTCCATCAAAGCGACGGTCGGACCGACTATAACCCTTTATGAAATAGTGCCTCAAGCCGGTGTGCGCATATCGCGAATCCGCAATCTGGAAGATGATATCGCTCTTAGTTTGTCCGCTTTGGGCATCCGCATTATCGCGCCTATTCCCGGAAAGGGAACGGTCGGCATCGAGGTGCCGAACAAAGATCCGCAAATCGTTTCGATGCAATCGGTTATTTCTTCCAAGAAGTTTCAGGAATGTACGTACGATCTTCCGGTGGCGTTGGGAAAAACGATTACGAACGATGTCTTTATCTTCGACTTGACAAAGATGCCTCACTTATTGGTCGCCGGCGCTACGGGACAGGGGAAATCCGTCGGATTGAACGCGATCATCACCTCCTTGCTGTATAAAAAGCACCCTTCCGAAATGAAGATGGTGCTGATCGACCCGAAAATGGTTGAATTCAATATTTATTCGACCATCGAAAGGCATTATCTGGCCAAATTACCCGATGCCGAAAAGGCGATTATCACGGATGTGTCCAAAGTGACGCAGACGCTTAATTCGCTTACCAAAGAGATGGACGACCGCTACGAATTGTTGATGAAGGCGCATGTCAGAACGATTAAGGAATATAACGATAAGTTTATTAAAAGACGGTTGAACCCGAAGAACGGGCATCGTTACCTCCCTTATATTGTAGTGGTTATCGATGAGTTCGGCGATTTGATTATGACTGCCGGTAAGGAAATAGAGATGCCGATAGCCCGTATTGCGCAGAAAGCGCGTGCGGTAGGCATACACATGGTTATCGCTACGCAGCGTCCTACCACCAATATCATTACGGGTACCATTAAAGCGAACTTTCCGGCGCGTATCGCTTTCCGTGTGACTTCGCAAATCGATTCGCGTACGATTCTCGACATGAACGGCGCCAATCAGTTGATCGGGCGGGGAGATATGCTTTTCTCGCAGGGAAGCAATCTTATCCGTATTCAATGTGCGTTTGTCGATACGCCCGAAGTGGAAGAGATTTCGCAATACATTGGGCAGCAACAAGGCTATGAATCGGCGTTTGCGCTTCCGGAAGTCGATTTGCCGGATGGGGAAGAGAAAGTCGGATCGGTCGATCTGAATGAGCGGGATACTCTCTTTGATGAAGCGGCACGCTTGATTGTGGTCCATCAGCAGGGATCGACGTCTCTTATTCAGCGCAAGTTCTCCATCGGATATAATCGTGCGGGAAGGTTGATGGATCAACTCGAAGCCGCCGGCATCGTAGGCCCTGTTCAGGGTAGTAAGCCCCGCGAAGTATATATTTCGGATGAATATTCGCTTGAAAAACTGTTGGACTCCTTGCAATAAGCCGTTAAAGAGCGGTATGATCCCCTCCGGGCTATCGCCCTCGTCCTCTTATTTTAAGGGGACAGTTGCGGAAGCCAAGTCCCATTACTCTTCCTTTAGTATAAGGAGTGCCCGCAGGGAGAGGGGTTAGGGTAAGTTAGGAATAAACTAAAAAGAGTTTTAAAGGTCGTAAGGGAAATGATTTTTATAAAAACAGAAAGAAGATGAAAAAATATATATTTACCTTCGTTGCATTGATGGTCGTTTTGATTGCTGCGGCACAATCCTCGAATGAATCGAAAGTGATATTGGATAGGGCGTATGCCGCTTATTCGGCATCGGATGGCGTCAAACTGTCTTTTTCTTTGGCTGTACAAGATGCCAAGGGAAGAGGACAATCTTCCGAAACAGGAGAAGCGATGGCAAAAGGGAATAAATTTAAGATCGAGACGAATACAGCCGATATTTGGTACGATGGAATCACTCAATGGGTACTATCGAAAGATGCCAAAGAAGTCTATGTGTCGCAACCTTCCGGTGATGAACTGGCGACCGTCAGCCCGTTGGCCTTATTGAGCCTTTATAAAAAAGGATATGCCTTTAAAGCGCCGGTATCCAAAACGGTGAACGGCCGGCCGGCTTATGTAATCGATATGGAAGCGACGGATAAAAAAGGCGATTTTACTTCTATTGCCGTCGCTATTGACAAGCAAAGTAATTCGATTTTACAAGTAATACTCGTTATGAGAAACGGTATGAAGAACAAAATCGATATCGAACGTTATAATGCGAATTACCGTTTTGCCGATCAAGACTTCATTTTTGATAAAGCCGCCCATAAAGGAGTGGAAATAGTTGATTTACGGTAGCATCGTTTCCGTTTACATATCATAGATAAAGGTAATATCCGTTTTTAATATAACGGAATATTCGTACCTTTGGCTATTAAAAAATAGACATAATGAGAAATAAAGTACGTTGTTTGATTATCGGTTCGGGGCCTGCCGGATACACGGCGGCTATCTATGCTTCGCGTGCGAATCTGGAGCCCGTTTTATTCGAAGGATTACAACCCGGAGGTCAGTTGACAACCACGACTGAAGTCGAGAACTTTCCGGGATATCCCGAGGGCGTGACGGGTGCTCAATTAATGGCGGATTTAAAAAAGCAAGCTCAAAAATACGGAGCGGAAATATTTCCCGGTAGAGTGACGTCGGTTGATTTCTCGTCGCGGCCGTTTAAAGTGACGGTCGATGACGAGAGCCCGGTAGAAGCCGATACGGTTATTATATCTACCGGAGCTACGGCCAAATATTTAGGTATTCCCGATGAAACCAACTATGCCGGACAAGGAGTGTCGGCTTGCGCTACATGCGATGGCTTTTTCTATCGTAAGAAAAAAGTCGCGGTGGTAGGCGGCGGAGACACGGCTTGCGAAGAGGCTGCTTATTTGGCGGGATTGGCCGAAAAAGTGTATATGATTGTTCGTAAACCTTTTTTGCGCGCTTCAAAGATTATGCAGGAGCGGGTGATGAATAATCCGAAGATCGAAATCCTTTTCGAACATAATACCCTCGGCCTTTTCGGAGATAACGGCGTGGAAGGGGCTCATTTGGTAAAGCGAATGGGGGAGCCGGATGAAGAAAAGGTGGATATTGCCATCGACGGATTCTTTTTAGCCATTGGCCATACGCCCAATACGGGTGTTTTTAAAGATTATATCGAGTTGGATAACGCTGGATATATCAAAACGCAGCATCCTACTACCAAAACAAATATCGAAGGGATCTTCGCGGCGGGAGATGTGGCCGACTCGCTTTATCGTCAGGCGGTAACAGCGGCTGGAACCGGTTGTCGCGCGGCCATCGACGCCGAAAGGTATCTTTCTGAAAAAGGCCTCTGATACGATCCATTCCTACCTAAAAGGTTTGAGCGCCTGCTTCCGAAGCCTGGCGTCGAACTTCCGAAGCCCGGTATTGAAGATCGGAAGCTCGGTGTTGGACCTCCGAAGGCGTATTTTGGGCATCGGAAGCCCGATTTTGAAGATCGGAAGCCCGGCGTCGAACTTTCGAAGTCCGGTATTGAAGATCGGAAGGTCGGTGTCGAACCTCCGAAGGCGGATTTTGGGCATCGGAAGCCCGATTTTGAACTTCCGTAGTCCGGCGTCGAACTTCTTAAGTCCGGTATTGAACCTCTGAAGGCGGACGTCCAACGTCGGATTCGGAGGTAGAATATGATACCTATAAAAAAAGCTGTCTCTATTTTGGGGTTTGAGACAGCCTTTTTGCGTTTATTTATTCACTCTTTCGAGAAAGAGGTGTAAATAAGAAAATCATTCGCCGGCACGGTAAGCGATGCCGTAGAGGATGTAACGGTAAGTGTCTCCGATGGTATCCGGTAGTTGTACCACGTACCGGTTTTCGGAAAAGCCGTTTCGACTTTCATCGCTGTGTTCGTGAGATTCCCTACAACGACTATCTGTTTGGCGTTACCGAGTGAAGAGAGCGTAAGGAAGCGTCCGTTCTCCCAATCATTCTCCGATACTTTCCAATCGAGTGTAGACGTTGAGTTGAATAATTCGCTGTGCGACCGGCGCAGGCCGATAAGTGTCGCGTACGTTTCATACAATTCTTTGCGTTGGGGAACCTCGGCGTATTCCCACTTGACGGGCTTTCTCGCAGTTCTATAATCATCTTTATTGTAATCGTGTACGATTCCTTCGGAATCGCTTTTTATGGAAAAATCATATCCCAACTCGCCGAACTGCCAAATCATCTTCGGGCCGGGAACGGTAAAGAAGAACGCCGCATTCGCTTTCAACTGATCCATCCGTGTGGCAAGATCGGTTTTTATCGTTCCTACTCCCCACTGTGTCTGTTTATACGACACCCGTTCTTCATCGTGGCTTTCCATATATCCTACAAGGCTGTTAGCCGGACGCGAAGAGGTCGTGTAATAGAGGTTTGAGAAATCCGAATTTTCTTTATATCCCATGCCCGACTGACAGTATGCATTGTTCAGGTTCCGCCAAAGCATCATGCCGGCGTTGCCGAGTTCGGTCTCCTCTTGGTTGTCACAGAAATGTTCGAGGATGACATACGCATCCGCTTTCGCCGTTTTGATTGCGGCGTTATAATCTTTGAGAATCGCCACGCGCGAGGCATCATAGTTGCCATTATCATTGGTTGCATTTCCATTCCTATTTTGAGTAAACCCTTTGGTCAGGTCGAAGCGGAAGCCGTCGATATTGTATTCTTCCAACAGGAATTGCAGGTTGCGTTTCACAAAGTCGCGCACCAACGACGATTCGTGATTGAAATCATGAAATACGCTGTAAGGGTGGGGGGCATCCACATTGAACCACGGATTGTTCGCCGCGGTTTTGTTCGCCGACGCATTCCAATAGAGTTTGGCGAAGGGATTTGCGCCGGTGGCGTGATTGTACACGACATCGAAGATCACCGCCATGCCGCGTTCGTGGCAAGCGTCGATAAACTCCTTATACATCCTGTCGGTCCCGTAAGCCTTATCCATGGCGAAATAGAAACACGGATTATAGCCCCAACTGTCGTTGCCGTCGAACTCCTGCACCGGCATCAATTCGATGGCGTTTACCCCCAGCGATTGCAGGTAATCGAGCTTCTCCATCGCCCCGTTGATATCTCCGGTTGACGTAAAGTCGCGGAACAGCATTTCATAGATCACGAGTTCCGATGCATCGGGCGCGTTGAAGTCCGTTACTTTCCAAGTATAGACCTCCGGCTGTATTTTAAATACCGAAGCGATGCCGAAGGTTTCCGCCGGATATTTCTTATTATCAGGATAAGTAGATGAGGCTATCTTTTCATCATTGTCCGGATCCAAAATTTTGCGGCAGTAGGCATCACCGAGGCGAGTCGGGTCGCCATCTTTCATTCCCACATAATATTGAAAGGCATATTCCTTGTCTGCATCGAGGCCGGTGAGCGTGATCCACCAGCAACCGGCCGCATCGTCGCGAAACATCTGCGATTGTTCGTCGTTGGTCAGTTCCCAGCCGTTAAAGTCACCGATCACATGGGCAAAATCTTTGTGACTGCCGTTTTTGTCCCTGTCATACAACACCAGCGTGACCGTATGGTCATCGACGATATTGATACCGTACTGCATATTAGCCGGAAGCGGTTTCCGGACGATAGCTGCCGGCTGGAAAGCGTGGTATTTCGAATCGGTCACATTGATGACTAAATCTTTTTCGACACCTTTCCTTGTTCTGTCGGCACTGCGGATAACCACACCGAGTTTCTTGACCGGCGTTTCTCCCGAAGCGAACCATTGGCGGATGGAGGGAGAGAGGGTGATCGTCCAGACATTCGCACCGGTCTGCGTCATTTTGCATTTCGGTACATTCGTCTCCCATTTCGCGGGAACATAACGCCAAGTACCTTCCGATATTACTCCCGCATGTAAATACAAGTCGCCTTCATATCCATAAAGAGGGGACGTCGAAGTCGCTTTAAATTGAATGGTGAGACTCTGATCGGCATCGGGTAGAGTGGATGTATAACGTACATCATTTTCGATTACTATCGAAGCCTGTTCCGGTTGGATGTTCGGTGCGGGATCTTCGGCACACGCAACAGCCAGCAGAAAGAATGGGATAAGTATGGATAGTTTATTTTTCATTTTTAGTTTGTTTTAATGGAGGCACCCTTTTCGGAAATCAGGGGAAATGTATGCAACTCAGCCTCGACTACCGATATTTTATGACCCGGTATCGTTCTCGTTCGCTAAAAGAGTAGAACTCGCTTCGCTCAAACAGCTCCTCTTTTTACGCTCATCGAGAACGACGGGTCCCCACAAAATATCTAAATGTTTTCGGCTGAGTTGCATACATTCTTTCGCCTTGCGGTGCCGGAATGCCTTGTTATTCCAATATATAAATTTGCTTGGGCGATAACGTCAGTTTGTCTCCCAAAGACACTTGTTTTCCCGAAAGAATATCTTTTGCCGTTTGTCTTCCGCGAATGCTTTCGGCATAGCGGGCAAGATCGATTTGGGTTTCTTTTGAATTCCCGTTCATCAATATCCATACCGATTGGTCATTCAGATACCGTTCATACACATAGACGCCTTTTTGCAAGACATAATGCTTCATCTTACCCTGAGCGAGCACGGCATTCCCTTTTCGCCATTTCAATAGCTTTTGCAAAAAACCGAACGCTTCGTTTTGCAAGGCGCTGCGTCCGTTTGCCGTGAATTGATCCTGCTTGTCGCCCGGCCATCCTCCCGGAACATCCAGACGGATATCTCCGTCGCTTCTCTGTTTTGTCCCGTGCATAAGCAATTCCGTACCATAATACAATTGCGGAATTCCCGGCATGGTCAGCAGAAACGTGATGCCCTGCTTCCAACCCGATAAATCCGACGGCAGTTCCTTCAGGAAGCGGTCGGTATCGTGATTGTCGAGGAAGCGCAGTACGTGGTAAATATCCGGATAGATGAAATCGTAGGTCATGTGGTCGTAAATGCCATGCAACCCGCCGTTCCATTCGCCGGTCTCTTCGGAGAAGGCCGAATGGGATAGTCCCATAAAGCGGAAGTCCATGACTGTTTTGAGCTGCGTATCCTTTCCGCTGTTGAGTTTGCTGTGTTTTTGCCAGAAAGCCGTTCCGATAGCATTATTCAGCCATGCTTCGCCCACGATGTTATAGTCGGGATATTCCTTTTCGATAGCGTTGCACCAGTCGATCATCCTATCGTAATCGGCGTACGGGTACGTATCCTGGCGGATGCCGTCCACACCCGAATATTCGATCCACCAGATGCTGTTTTGGATAAGATATTTAGCCACGTGGCGGTTGCGTTGATTCAAATCGGGCATAGTAGGTACGAACCAGCCATCCGTAAATGCTTTCCGGTCGTATTCCGACGCATAATTATCGAAATAAACCTCTTTCATGTGCGACGTTTGCACATATTCGTCGAGGTTGTTGAACCAATCTTTCGAGGGTACATCCTTCATCCAAGGATGATCGCTTCCGCAATGGTTGAAGATCATATCCATCACCACTTTCATCCCTTTGGAATGCGCGTCGGCGATCAATCCGGCATATTCTTCGTTGCTTCCGAAGCGAGGATCCACACGGTAATAATCGGTGGTAGCGTAACCGTGATACGAGCCGCCTTCCATGTCGTTTTCCAGCACCGGATTCAGCCAGATAGCCGTCACGCCCAGATCGTCGAGATAACCGAGCCGGTCGGAGATGCCTTTCAGGTCGCCGCCATGCCGTGCGTTCGGATCTTTCCGGTCCACTTTGTAAGGCATGCGCATCGGAATGTGATCGTTCGACGGATCGCCGTTGGCAAACCGGTCGGGCATGATCAAATACAATACATCCGACGAATCGAAGCCTTTTATTTGCTTCCGCTTCGGGTCGCGCGCCTTGAGTTCGTAAGGGATGGTAATCTTCTGCTCCCCTTTAGTAAAAGACAACTCGAACGTCTCCGGCCGGCTGTTTGCGATATCCAGATAAATAACCAGATAGTTCGGGCTTGACAACCGCACCGTTTCTTTGATAACGACATCTTTTGATGACACCGACGGTGTGTAACCGGCGATATCTTTACGGGACACCATCAATTGCAATTCCGTCTCCTCCATGCCGCTCCACCAGAACGCCGGCTCGATATGTGCTGTTTCTGCTTTGATGCTCGAATTTGAAGGACCATCTTGCCCGATAAATTGCATCATCTCCATGTCTCCGCCTCGGAGAAGGCATGCATAGATTGATATAATAATAAGTAAAAGCGTTTTTTTCATTGTTTTTCTGTTCATTAATAGTATGCGAAAAAGCAAAGTTGAAAAAGCACGACAAGGAGTTGCCGTGCTTTTCCGATAATACACTATATTTTATTCAATTGTTCCTGTCCCATTGTTAAAGTCAAGCGTGACAACTTTTCCGGCCTTAACTTCTACTCGGGTTTGATCGCCGCCGTTTCCGCGATAAGCAATTTTGCCGCCCAGAATAATAAATTCCATACGCCACCAGTCACCACCTACGCCTGCAGCAGCGGCATTTGCATACATTCTTAATTCTCCGTCGTTAGTCGTGGTAATTTTCATAACATTGCCCTGGGGCGTAAAAGGATATTGGGCAGTATTCCAACCGCCGAAGCAATCGCCCATACCATATACCTGAGCAGGTTCAAGGGTTATGGTACTTGTTGTATAATCTACAACAACGATATAAAATCCGGCCGAGGCTACAAAAGCGTTGCCGTCTTTTGTCGTAAATCCTACATCCTTGCCCAAGGAGAAGAAATCCCCTCCCCACGCTTTAGTCGTATTCCATTTAAACCCATTATTCGCATCTGCAAAATAACGTACTGCCCAGAATTTACCGTCATTTCCATTTACCGGTATCATCTCGACAACATTGGCTGACCCCCAATCCCAACTACCGAATTCTTGTCCGATCATATATACATTATCCGGGAAGAGTGGTTTAAAGGTTGTCACATTTGCCGTAATTGCATCAGAGCTCACTTTATAATCCTTATAGACCGCTTCTAAGAAGAATTGAGCATCCGTAGCCTTATTGGCTTCTGCACCGGCGTTGATAAGGGTTTTATTCAATTTTTCTAATTCGATACTCAAGGAATCTCCAAAAGCAGAGGCAACGTTACTTGCCTTTCCGTCTCCTATCTTTACGTAAAGCGTATACTCAGTTGCCGTTGGTACTCCGAAATCTGCCTTTTCCCATTTGAAGACAGTTGTTTCAGCCATATTACTCTCCGTAATGGCAATTGCATTATGAGCTGCCAGTACAGGCTTTTTGGCTTGATCCGCCGGCAGCAATTTAAACATATCTTGTTCTTTTTCGCAGGAAGCAAACAGTATTGTTGCGAATAGTATCCATAAACTTATTTTTTTCATTGCGTCTTTAGTTTAAAATCAATAGTTATCATTTTGTTTTAAATTCGGATTGGCCAGCAAATCTTGTGAAGGGATAGGATACAGATTGTAATGATTACTTACTGCGCGTCCTGCTTGTGTGCCACCTTTCCATTCCCAAATATAATTTTGAGTGGTAAATTGATTGTAGCGAATTAGGTCGGTACGGCGGAAGCATTCCCAATACAGTTCACGGGCACGTTCGTCTAAAATATCTTGGGCGGTGTAGTTATCCGATATTTTATGATTATCATCGCCGAAGGCACGTTTACGCAATAAGTTAATATAACCTGCCGCATCGCTCTTTGTTGCTCCTGAACCGCCGCGAACAACGGCTTCGGCTAATATCAGATATTGTTCTGCCAGGCGGAAGAGAGGAAAATCATTGTCCGCAAACTCTTGATCCGAACCATAAACGGGATTTCCGACTGTTGATGCTGATGTGATATTACGGTATTTATACGTTTGCAGGCCGTTGGTCGCTTTACTTGGATCGTCTCCCAATGCGCGATTTTCACCTACAAAAAGAAACCGTTTATCGGCATCTTCGAACTTGTCGATAAAATTATTGCGAAAACGGTATCCATTCCAGTTCGCATTGGAAAATATTCCATAATGAATAATTTTGTCGGCATATTTTGTTTGATAATCGCTGCTCGAACCTGCATTTATCAAGAATGTAACGCCTCCGTATCCTCGGGTATTCTTCCCGTCATAGGTGATCGGTAAGATTACTTCGGGATTATTTTTATCGTTATCTGCTAAAAATAAGTGTTCATAATTATCTTTTAAAGTATAGCCTGCATCGATTACTTTTTTGCTGTATGTAACGGCCTCTGTCCATCTGGCTGTGCCCGTATATACTTCGGCATTGAGATAAACTCGTGCCAGTAAAGCGTTGGCGGCAGTAATATCGGCACGTCCGTATTCATTGCTACGGGCTGCCTTTAACCCGTTATTATTAATCAAATCCAACAATTCGCTTTCGATGTATGCAAATAAAGCAGGTCTCTCAATTTGCTGTGCCAAAATTCCCAAGTTGTCTTTTTCTGTGACAAAAGGGGGATTACCGAATTGGTCCATTAATACCCAATAGGCAAATGCACGCAAAAAACGCGCTTCTCCACGGAAATAGTTTACTTCGGCCTGTTGTTCGCCATAGTTCCTGCCTTCCGTATTTCGTATGAATTCATTGGCATACATTACCTGCAAAATACATTTATCATATAATCCGATGGTGAATTTTCCATCGGCGGTAAAGCTTATATTATTCAATTCCGGTATACCGGGATCACCCCAGATGCAATGAGCTTCATCGGTAGGCATTTCCTGGTGATTAAACCAGCAACGCAAAAAGTCGGCATTACTACCTTCATCCAAACCTGCTACGTCAGGATTACCGGCTGGGCCTGTTTGTCCGGAAAGGGTATAGGCGCCGTATATTTTAGCTAAAGCGGATTTCGTTCCGTCGAAGGTCGAGTATACTATTTCCGAGGTCGTATCGTTCAGCGGGAATCGGTCCAAATCGCCAAAACAGGAAGTAAATGCCAACAAAGGCAAAACAACCATTATTATTTTATATATGTTCTTTTTCATATCGTTCAATAAATTAAAAATTAAGATTTAACCCTATGCTGAAAGTCCTTGAATTCGGATAGAAATTATTGTCTATGCCACCTTGTATTTCAGGGTCGATACCTGTGTATTTTGTCCATGTAAATACGTTTTGGGCCGTTGCATTGAGGCGCAGATTAAAGCCTTTGGCTACTTCTCCGAAATTATAAGCCAACTGAATGTAATCCATCTTCAGGAATGAGGCATTTTCAACAAAGTAATCGGACACATTTTGTTTTTGGTAAAACAGTGTATTTTTTAGTTCCGGTACAGTATTCATTAGAAAAGTATTCGGATTCATTACTTGATTCAACGTTCCCATATCATAATTCGTATTATTGAAAATATAGTTCCCGATACTTGCGCGAAGGGAAGTTGCGGCTGTCCATCGTTTATAACTGAAAGAGGTGTTGAAACCCATATAATAATCCGGCACAGAAGATTGGAAGTGATACCGGTCTTTGTCGTTAACAATTCCGTCTTCATTCAAATCGGCATATCCATAGTCTATTGGTTTTCCGTCGGAGGTGTACAGTTGTTTATACACATAAAACATACTTGGTCTATACCCTACCGAATGAATCATTAATGTATTCCCCGTTCCTCCCGATACGGAACCGAATGTAGCCCCTACATAATCCGGATTGTTATCATTCAATGTCAATTGAGTAATTTCGGATTTGTTATAAGTAATATTGAAACCAAGTTCCCAATGCATTTCCCGGTTATCGATCGGAATGACGTTGACACTTGCTTCGATACCTTTATTATTCATTTCTCCGATATTTTGTACAATACTGTTCGTAAAATTTCCTCCCATAGCTAACGGCGTATTGTTCAACAGGTCTTTGGTATCTTTATTGTAAATGTCGATACTTCCGTTGATCCTATTGTTGGCCAAACCCCAATCTAATCCGATATTAGTTGTAGTAGTTGATTCCCACTTTCGATTTGCATCATAACCATCGGGGCGGTACATATTATAAAATTGATCTCCGAACTGAATGCGTGCTGTATTGTCGGAATAGCTATATTTTGCAATATATTCATAGTTTCCTATTTCCTGCTGTCCCGTAACCCCCCAACCTAAACGCAGTTTGAGATTGGAAAGCACATCCACATTGCGCAGAAAACTTTCTTCATTCACACGCCAGGCAAAGGCCAATGAAGGGAATGTTCCCCAACGGTTATCTTTTCCGAAACGCGAAGAACCGTCCTGACGGACTGTCGCCGTAAATAAATATCTATCCAACAGATTATAATTGATACGTCCATAGAATGAAATCAATGTATGTTGCGGTTTATCCTTTTCGAAAGTAGGAGTCGTCTTTACGGTCGTACCGTCAAAATAATACACCGGATAGTTGTTATTTGTGGTCTGCCAATCCTGATAGGTATATCCGCCCATTGCTTCCAAACGGTTGGCTTCATTAAATTGCTTGGTATAATTCAAATAAGCCTCGAGCAATAGATTCCTGTTTTCTTGTTTGAATTGAGAACGTTCCCCACTTGGTTTTCCTTTTGTATAAAAAGCAGGCGACCAAGGTTGGGTGGTAACATCTCCTGTGCCTTTTGAGATGTCATAACCTAAATTCACATTTGCGTGTAAATCGGGCAAGAAATGCAGTTTGTAATCGAATTGAATATTACCTAAACTGCGATACACGTCCGATTGGTCATCTCTCCCGTAAAGTAGTCCTACGGGATTGCGGGTAGCCAGTGTATTCAAATCGCCCGATTCATTCAGCCAACTCCAATAGCCGTTCAACTCGTCGAAGCCATCTGCGATAACAGGTTTTGTCGGATCCATCCGCAATGCCGCGCCGATAGCATCTCCGTTTCCGAAACGAGAGTGAGAATATGTTCCTTTTACATTTGCATTAATGCTTAAATGATTGTCAAGTAAGGATGGATTGAAATTTACACCGATGGTGGTTCTTTTCACATTATCTGTCTTCAGCGTTCCGTCCTGACTCAAGAATCCGAGAGAAACACGATATGGCAAAGATTTTCCAACCATACCGCTTATGCTCAAATTATTGTCGCTAGTAAAGGCCGTACGGTAAATTTCTTTCTGCCAATCGGTATTAGCTGTCCCGAGCATGTCGGTATAGCTCTCTTCTGCATAGGGATTGTTTTGTACTAAGTCTCTGAATTCATCCCCTGTAAGGACTTCAATGCGCTTGGCTATAGTTCCTATCGAAGATTGAAGATTTAAATCGACTTTCATTTTCTGCCCGCTTTGGCCCTTCTTCGTTGTAATGATAATAACGCCATTAGAAGCGCGAGAACCGTAAATGGCTGTAGCGGATGCATCTTTTAAAATATTCATCGATTCGATATCATTCGGGTTAATCATCGCCAATGAGTTGGATGAACCTGAAATTGTTGAGTTATCTACCGGCATTCCGTCAATGACGATTAACGGGTCATTACTTGCATTCAGGGACGCGCCTCCTCGAATACGAATTGTCGTGCTGCCTCCTGCTCGCCCACCGTTGGAAGTAATTTGTACTCCGGCGACTTTACCGGCAATCAATGAAGTAGGCTCTGTAATCAACCCTTTTTGAAAATCTTTTTCTCCAATAGCTGCAATAGCGCCGGTCAAATCATTTTTCTTAGCTGTTCCATAACCGATTACGACCAGTTCATCCAACAGCTCAGCATCTTCTTCCAAAATCACATGGATGATTGTCCTGTTTTGAATGGGAATTGTTTGGGTTACATACCCTACATAAGAAATCACCAGGGTGCCGTCACCCGGAGTCTGAAGCGAAAAGTTTCCGTCATAATCGGTTACTACGCCTGTCGTTGTGCCTTGTAACAGAATGCCGGCACCGATAATCGGCTCCCCGTTCGCATCTGTTACCGTTCCTCGTACATTTATCGGCGAACTCGTTTGAGCTACAGCCGACATCATCATGAACATCCCGATAACTATAGTTGCCAGGAATGCTTTCGTTTTTGTTTTTGTTTTAGAATTTACACTCATGTCGCTAACTTTATAAGATTAACTGATTAATAATTCATTCTCTTAAAGCACGTTTCAAGGATTTAAGTAATTCATAAATGAAAGGTTACTTAACAACTGTTTTCATTTAATTGTCATACGTTCCTTTGTTGCAAATGTACGCTTCTTGTTGACGGGATGTCTTTAAAAATGGAGAATTAACTATGCAAGGCTGTGCAAACGATTGCATCTTTCAGGGTATAAGGAGCATTGATAAACGATTGGTAGAGATTGAAAAGAGAGATTGATAGAAGATCCGTATAGATTGATGAAGGATTGGAGGTACGGACAAATGAATACGCCCCTCGTCAGAGACGAAGGGACGTATGAAAAAGTCGGATGATTACCCGTTCGTTGTTTTCTTGCTTTTGCGGGGTTTTTTGAATCCTTTGCCCGAAATAATACGTTTCCATCGGATGAGGAAACGCCGACTGGGTTTGGTCCTTAAATAGGATTCGATATGACGGGTGCGCTTTTCTTCGAGGATTTGATTGATTTCAATCAAGATGCCCGACTCTTCCACGTCGCCGAACTCGTCGTTGATGGCGGTGCCGAAAAACCGCATGGAAGGCGAGAGGCTCATATAGGCGTTGATCAGCGGCGGGATGTTGTATCCCAACGCGCGTACCTCTTTATTAAGCGTTTTATAGTCTTCTTTGAAAGTCCTTCCACGAAACAATTCTTCCATCTTCCGGATGTCGGTATTCGTCTCAAGCGGATGAGTGGCTGTTACGAGCTTGTCGCGATCGGGAAAGTGTTTGTTCAGAAAATAAAGGATCATATTGCGCGCCTCTTTGTTGTACGTTCCGTACATGGTGACTTTCCCGAAAAAGTATTTCATATCAGGATCGATCACGGTGAGTGCGCCAAGCCCGTCCCATAAATTATCGAGGGCGAAGATGCCTTTGCGCCCCATCAAAGTCGATTGGTATTCGAGCGACACGAAAGACCGTCCCAACTCGAACGTGTAAGGCAGATACTCTTTGATAAACTGATGGGAGAAATTCAATAAGTGAGCGGTGGCAAGCATCGGCTTTCCGTTCTCGTCGAAATCCACATCCGAGCCGTGGATAAAGCGGTATCCCCCTAGAATTTCTTCATTTTCCGGATCCCACACGATGAGTTGCCGGTAGGGCTTGTCCATCGTATCATATTTATCGATGTCGGTTTCGAGTCCTGTGCCGCCACCATAGTGTCTGAAAGCGATTTCACGCAGCCGTCCCACTTCGCGCATCAGGTTCGGCGAGTCGTGGTGCGTAAATACATAGATTTCATTATTGGCCTTGTTCGTTATGCGGACTCTTTTTTGGACGGTCAATTCACTTTTGATTAAAGTCTTGTCTACCGGATCAATTATTTTTTCCATTTTTGTTATTCTCCAAAGAATATACGATCTCTTTAATATACTGCGCCCACTCCGAGGGAGACTTGGATTTGTCAAGGGATTGCCAGGGAATAGGTTGTCCGAATGTAATATGAAAGGTTTGGTTTTTGTTTTTGAACATTTCATCGGGAAGATACACCAATTCGATGTTGAATTTCACTCCGACAAACTTCCGGATGGCCGAGAAGTTATAAAAGAAGGCCGAGTTTTTACCTTTAAAATGCACCGGGATAATATCGCGTTGATGTTCGATAGCTTTTAAGACGAAACTCTTCATCCACGGCAAGTCTTTAATCTTGCCGTTTTGTTTGCGGGAGCATAAGCCGGCGGGGAATGTGATGATTTGATTGTCGGAACGGTATGCTTCCTGAATGGCTTTTGCCGACTCTTTGGCTTGTGCTCCGTATTTATTCACCGGAACAAAAATCGTGCGCAGGTTACGAATATGCATCAGTACGTCGTTGACCAGGTAACGAATGTTCCCGTTATATTTTTCGCCCAGATAGGCCGATAGGCAAATACCGTCCAATCCACCCAGAGGATGATTGGAAGCGAAGATAAATTTTCCCTGGTCAGGAATATTTTCCTCACCGTGAATACGTAATGTCAGCTTAAACTCGTTATCCACTAAAGCCTTCATGAACTCGACACCGGTTTTGTCTTCGTTTCGCTCGATAATCCCATTGATGTCGTCCTGATGGAGCGTACGTTTCAGGTAATTAACGAAGAACCGAGGTATCTTCTTGTAAATTTTAGGCGCTTTGGATTTTAAGACGCTGTCCACATCAATTTTAAATGCAGGGTTAGCGCTCATTTTCTTTTCTTATATGTCATCTTTTTCGGCTGCAAATATATAAAAGAAAGCACACATAGAGGAGCGGAATTTTATTTTTATACTTTTGCGACAAAAATTAAGACATCGGGCTTTTGAAGATGTCGAATCGTCTGCGGTCGTTGCCGAAACTCCTAAGGGCGGTCATCACCAGACGTCGAGCAAAGACAAACAGGTTTTGGATGAAGAAAGGTCTTCTGCCCGTACTCGCTTTCGCCGAATCGGTTACATATAGTCGGTTTTGAAACCTGTTGAAGAAGCTTTGAACGAGTCTATTAATGCCTACGTACACGCGCGTAACATAAAAAAGTGGGGTTGTTGATAACTTTATTGAAAAAAAAGTGTGGAACTGTGGGGGAAAGTGGATTAATTTTGTAATTTTACCGCGTTTAATTGACAATAAGTATATAAGGAGTCTCCGAATGTTGCAGTTCTTAGGAAATATAGAAGCGAAAACCGACGCCAAAGGCCGCATTTTTATTCCGGCTATCTTTCGCAAGCGTTTGCAAAGCGAGGGGGAGGAGTTTTTGGTTCTTCGGAAAGATATTTTTCAGGATTGCCTGGTTCTTTATCCCGGAAGCGTATGGGAAAAAGAAATAGAACAGTTGCGGACGCGGCTGAATAAATGGAATAAAGAACAGCAGCAACTCTTCCGGCAGTTTTTGTTGGATGCGGAAAGGCTTGAAATGGATGCAAGCGGGCGTATCCTCCTTCCCAAACGTTATTTGCAAATAGCCGGTATCCAGTCCGATGTCCGTTTTTTGGGCGTGGACGAAACCATTGAGATATGGGCTAAAGAAAAGTTGGAAACGCCGTTGGTGGATCCGGCTGAGTTTTCGCAGAAAATGCAGGGTTTGATGGAGTGAAAGGTGTGTTATAAAAGAACAGTTATATGGAAATGACAGCGTATCATACTCCGGCATTACTTTTTGAAAGCGTGGACGGGTTGGATATCCGTCCCGGCGGCGTGTATGTAGACGTCACTTTCGGCGGGGGCGGACATTCGCGGGAAATTCTCAGCCGCTTGAATAGCGAGGGCAAACTCCTCGCTTTCGATCAGGACGAGGATGCTTTGGCCAACCGTATAGACGATGCGCGCTTTATTTTCGAGAGGGCGAACTTCCGCTTTTTAAAGAATTTCCTTCGCTATCATCATATCGACTCGGTTGATGGCATTCTGGCCGATTTGGGCGTTTCGTCGCATCATTTCGACGATGAGGAACGGGGTTTTTCCTTCCGCTTTCCCGCCGAGTTGGATATGCGGATGAACCGTACGGCGCAAAAGACCGCTGCCGATATCCTGAATGATTATTCCGAGGAGAAGCTGTCGGATGTGTTTTACTATTTCGGCGAGTTGAACAATGCACGACGCATCGCAGCAGCCATTGTGACGGCGCGAAAGCAACAAAAAATCAACCACACGACGGACTTCTTAACGGTTCTTGAGCCGTTTGTCGCCCGCGACAAAGAGAAAAAGATTCTGGCCCGGTTATTCCAGGCGCTTCGCATAGAGGTGAATGACGAAATGTCGGCGTTGCAGGAACTGCTCGTTCAGTCCTTATCGGCTCTGAAACCGGGCGGGCGCTTATGCATCATATCCTACCACTCGTTGGAGGACCGGCTGGTGAAGAACTTTATGAAGTCGGGCAACTTTAAGGGGGAAGTCGTAAAGGATTTCTACGGAAATGCCGCAACACCCTTCACCCTCATCAACCGGAAGGTTATTATGCCTTCCGAAGAAGAACAAACTGTAAACCCGCGTTCGCGGAGTGCTAAACTGCGCATCGCGGAGAAGAAATAAAGAAGATGAAAATTAATTTCGGCCACATACGGAAATCGTTTGTGCATGTTTTCGGAGGAAGCGTTCTTACGGAAAACGTCTTGATGCGAAACATGCGCTTCATCGTTATTTTGGTGGTGATCATATTTGTTTTTATCAGCCATCGTTATACGGTATTGCAGCGGATGGCGGATATAGAACGTCTTCAAAAGGAATTGAAAGACGCCAAGTACGAGTCGCTCACCATCTCGTCGAGCCTGACCGAAATCAGCCGCCAAACGCAAATCGAAAAAGCGGTGAAAGATGCGGGGCTCGATTTGTCGATATCCACCGATCCGATCTACCGCATCGAAAAAAGTGATTCGAAAGAAAAAAAATGATGATTGGAGACTATTACAAATTACAAATTGCAAATTACGAATTACAAATTACGAATTACAAATTGCAAATTACAAATTACGAATTACGAATTACAAATTACGAATTACAGGTGATGCCGAAGATCTACCGACCGGTAGACGGAATGGGCGGCGGCTGTAATTCGATACAATAGGTCAAATAAAAATGAAAGAGCAGGAACCCGTAAATGACAAGAAACGAATTTTAGGCAGATATGGCCTTATCGTGACCTTTTTGCTGATTTTTGCCGTGATGATCATCTTTTCTGCCGGAAAAGTCGTCTTCTCCGCCGAAGGCAAAAAATGGCGTGAGGTGGGAGAGAAGGAGACCGTGATAAAAGACCGGGTGATTCTTCCCAAGCGGGGCAATATCTTTACGCACGACGGACAACTGCTCGCCGCCAGCGAACCGTTGTACGGAATTTACATCGACTTCCGGGCCGAAGGAATGTCGAAAGACACTTTGATGAAATATGTAGGCGACCTCTCGAAGGCGTTATCGAAAAAATTCCCCGACCGCTCGGCCGGCCAATATAAAAATGTCATTCTCAACGGGTGGAAACTGCGTGAAAAGGAAGACCGTCAAATTCACAACAACCAATCCAAAGGCATCGACAAGCGGGTATCTCTCCGCTCCCGTTATGTGCGGATTATACGGCGGGATATATCGTATGTCGATTTGAAGGAGATACGCACCTATCCGTTCCTCAATCAACGCTCGAACAGGAGCGGTTTGATAGCCGAAGAAAAGAACGCGCGCAAGAAACCCTTCGGAAACCTGGCTACCCGTACGGTGGGCAGTGTGTATAAAGACTTGGCCAAGGGAGGGGCCAGCGGTTTGGAAATGAAATACGACTCGCTGCTCAGAGGCGTCGACGGTGTGAAAAACCGGCAAAAGATTCAGGGTAAATGGATGGATGTGGTGGAAATACCGGCTCAGGACGGGTACGATGTGGTGACGACACTCGATGACGATATTCAAGATGTTGCCGAACGCGAATTGCGTAATAAACTCATCGAAACCAATGCCGAGTCGGGTACGGCCATCATCATGGAAGTGAAAACCGGAGAGATACGCGGCATTGTCAATTTAGACCGGATGAAAAACGGCGGCTATGCCGAGGGAAATCCCAACGCGTTCTCTTATATGGGCGAACCCGGGTCGACCTTTAAAACCGTGACGGTCATGGCGGCGCTCGACGACGGATTGATAACGCCCACCGACTCGTTTCACGTGGGCAGCGGCTTGTATCAATATAAAGGCAAGTGGGTGCGCGACCATTACTGGCGGCAAGGACGCGACCGGGGTTACCTGACGGTGAAAGAAGGTATCGAAGTCTCGTCGAACATTGTTATGGCCAAGCTCGCGGTTCAAGCTTATGGCGCCCAACCGCGCAAATATGTCGATGCCATCGACCGGATGGGCTTGAGGAAGCAACTTACGTGGGATGTGCCGCTCAGTGGAATCGAAGGGACTTCGGCGATACGTTACCCCGACGATAAACGCAATCCGTGGTCGAAAACCACTCTGCCGTGGATGTCGTTCGGATATGAAACGCAGATACCTCCTATTTACATGTTGATGTTTTATAATGGAATTGCCAACAACGGCAAAATGATTAAACCGTTTTTAGTAAAAGAATTTACCAAAAACGGCAAACGGGTGAAAGAGTTCGAAGCGGAGGTTATCACTCCGCAAATGTGTAAGGAAAGCACCTTGGCCGAGGTGAAAGATATGTTGCTGGGCGTGGTAGAGGAAGGAACCGGAAAGATGGGCAAATCCGATTTGTTTCCGATTGCCGGCAAGACCGGAACAGCGCTCATCGCTTCGGGGGGAGGATATGGCGGAGGCAGTTACATTTCGTTTTGCGGATATTTTCCCGCCGACGACCCGCAATATACCTGTTTCATCGGCATCCGCAAACCGCAAACCATGGCCTACGGTTGGCAAACGGCGATTGTGTTGAAAAATATTGCCGAACAAATTTATATCCGAAACGCCCGCTTATCGCCCGAAGAATGCCGTGTCGATTCGACTCTGCAAAAAATGCCGGTGGTGAAAAACGGGTTCTGGGAAAACAATCAAGTGCTGATGCGTAAACTCAACCTTGCGGTGGAAGAACTGCCCCAACAGGCCGAATGGGTGAACTGGTCTTATGCCGATGACACCTATCGTCCCAATCCGTTGCCGCGCAAGGAAGGATTGGTTCCCGACGTAACCGGGATGGGTGCACGCGATGCCGTATATTTACTCGAAAAGTCGGGCTTGAGGGTCAATTTAACCGGTGCGGGCAAGGTGGTCGCGCAGTCGTTCCTACCCGGCCAGAAGATAATAAGAGGAACCACCATTAGTATTACATTACAATAGAGAAGCGATATGAAAGCAAAAAAACTTATTCAAAAATGCAAGGTCATAGACATTCATGGGGATGTCGATATCGATATAAAAGGAATCACTTCCGATTCCCGCCAGGTGAAACCCGGGTTTTTATTTATTGCCGTCGAAGGCATTTGTACCGACGGGCATGCCTACATCGGTAAGGCTATCGAGCAGGAAGCCACACTAATTGTGTACGACAAGCCGATGATCGAAGAATATTTTTCCAAAGCCACGTATGTGCGCGTCGAGAACAGCGCCGTCGCGTTAGCGCAAATTGCCGCCGCTTGGTACGGCAATCCTTCCAAGCATTTAACGCTCGTAGGGGTAACGGGCACAAACGGAAAAACGACCGTCGCCACCTTATTATATAATATGGTTCGTGCGATGGGCCATTCGGCAGGACTGCTTTCAACTGTGGCCAATTATGTAAACGACGAACGTTATCCGACCACCCACACGACGCTCGATCCGATCTTATTGAATGAGTTTCTCCGTAAAATGGTCGATGCCGGATGCGAATACGCCTTTATGGAAGTGAGTTCCCATGCCATCCATCAAAAACGCGTGTACGGATTGCATTTTGAGGGCGGAATATTTACGAACCTCACCCAGGATCATTTGGATTATCACAAGAATATGCTGGAGTACCGGAATGTGAAAAAATCGTTTTTCGATGACTTGCCGGCTTCGTCGTTCGCGCTTAGCAATTACGATGATAAGAACGGAAGCGTGATGTTGCAAAATACAAAAGCCGAACAATATTTCTATTCGCTAAAAACGGTAGCCGATTTTAAGGGACGCATCGTTGAAAAGCATTTCGACGGCACGTATGTCGAGTTTAGTAATAAACCCCTGGTGGTGCAATTTGTAGGAGTATTCAATGTGTATAACCTGCTGGCGGTGTATGCCGGAGCATTATTGCTGGGATTCGATCGCGACGAAGTGTTGCGTGTCCTGACGTTGTTAAAGCCCGTGGCGGGACGCTTTCAAACCATTCGTTCGCCGCGTAATATCACCGCTATTGTCGATTACGCGCATACGCCCGACGCTTTGACCAATGTCTTGAATGCCATTCACGAGGTGTTGAACAAAAGAGGGCAGGTGATTACCGTTGTCGGCTGCGGGGGCAACCGCGATAAAACCAAGCGTCCCATTATGGCGCGCGAAGCGGTGAGGTTAAGCGACCGCGTGGTGTTTACTTCCGATAATCCGAGGTTCGAAGATCCGCAAGAGATTCTGAATGATATGCTCAACGGGCTCACCGAAGAGGAAAAGTCGGCCGTGATTTCCATTTTAGACCGTCGTGAGGCGATAAAGACAGCTTATGCTTTGGCCAAACCCGGCGATGTGATTTTGATTGCCGGAAAAGGGCATGAGGATTATCAGGAAATAAAGGGGGTAAAACATCATTTCGATGATAAGGAAGTTGTTGATGAATTGATGAATAAATTAGCAAATTAGCGAATTAGTAGATTAGCAAATTAGCGAATTAGCATATTAGCATATTAGCATATTAGCATATTAGCAAATTAGTAGATTAGCAGATTAATAGCATGTTATATTATCTATTCGAATATTTAGATCAATTTGATTTTCCCGGCGCGGGAATGTTTCAGTTCGTGACATTCCGTTCGGCGATGGCCGCCCTTGTGGCGCTTGTCATCGCTATATTTTTCGGGAAAAATATAATCCACAAATTGCAAAAGAAACAAATCGGTGAAACCATCCGTGCGCTCGACATCGAGGGGCAATACAGTAAAGCCGGTACGCCCACGATGGGGGGTGTTATCATTATCATTTCCATCCTTGTTCCCATCCTCTTGTTCGGGAAGCTCGAAAATATCTATATTATTCTTATGATCGTCAGTACGATATGGCTGGGTGTTCTCGGCTTTATCGACGATTATATAAAGGTGTTTAAGAAAGACAAAGACGGGCTGAAAGGGAAGTTCAAGATTATTGCCCAGATAGGCTTGGGGTTGATTGTGGGAGTGACCATGTTTTTGAGTCCCGATATCGTGTCGCGCGAAAATACGGAAGTAAGGGTGAATAATGTCATTGAAGAAGTCAATTATCAGGAGAATGAAATTAAAAGCACGAAAACGACGATTCCTTTTGTCAAGAATAATAATTTCGATTACCGGTCGTTGGTTTCCTGGATGGGCGATTTTGCCGATGAAGCGGTATGGGTCGTGTTTGTGCTGGTCGTGATTTTTATTGTAACGGCGGTGTCGAACAGCGCCAACCTGACCGATGGTTTAGACGGCCTCACATCGGGCACGTCGGGAATCATCGGCGTCGCATTGGGAATATTGGCGTATGTGTCGGGGCGTGTCGACTTCGCCTCGTATCTCAATATTATGTATATCCCCGGAAGTGACGAACTGATGGTATTTGCTTCGGCGTTTGTGGGGGCAACCATCGGCTTTTTGTGGTATAATTCTTATCCCGCACAAGTATTCATGGGCGATACCGGAAGCCTCGCTATCGGGGGGATTATCGGCGTATTCTCGATATTGATCCATAAAGAATTATTATTGCCCATCTTATGTGGCGTTTTCTTTGTGGAGGCATTGTCGGTCATTATACAAAGGGTGTACTTCAAAGTCACCAAAAAACGGTATGGTTTCGGAAAGCGGGTGTTTAAAATGGCGCCTTTGCATCATCATTTTCAAAAGCAAGGCAATGCCGGTATCGATGCCCTGATTCAAAACCCGATTATCCCGATCACCGAGCCGAAGATTGTGGTTCGCTTTTGGTTGATAACGATCATTCTGGCGGTATTCGCGGTATTGACATTGAAAATGAGATGAGACTGGAGGTTAGAGGTTAGAGGTTAGAGATTGGAGACCGGAGGCTGGAGACCGGAGACCGGAGACTGCAGACCGGAGGCTGGAGACCGGGGCTGAAGACTGGAGACCGGAGACTGAAGACTGAAGACTGAAGATTAGGAAAATATGGAACGTAAATTATTAATCGTGGTGCTCGGAGGGGGAGAAAGCGGCGTCGGATCGGCTATTCTCGCGCAGGCAAAAGGATATGAAGTCTTTTTATCGGACAGCGGCTCTTTAAAGGAGGAATATCGCAAGACGTTGACAGACTATGGCATTCCCTTTGAAGAAAACGGGCATACCGAACAGACGATTTTAGCGGCGCATGAGATCATTAAAAGTCCCGGCATTCCCAATACGACTGCTATCATGCAGAAGATTATTGCAAAGGGAATACCGGTCATTTCCGAAATCGAATTCGGCGGACGGTTTACGAATGCAAAAATGATTTGCATTACCGGCAGTAACGGTAAAACCACCACGACCAGCTTGGTGTACCATATTTTGAAGTCTGCGGGCTTTAATGTGGGACTGGGAGGAAACATCGGAAAGAGTTTCGCCCGTCAGGTGGCGGAAGATCATTTCGATTACTATGTCCTGGAGTTAAGCAGCTTCCAATTAGAGGGGGTATTCGATTTTAAAGCCGATATTGCGGTGTTGCTCAATATTACGCCGGATCATCTCGACCGGTATGATCATGATATGCAACTGTATGTCGATGCTAAAATGAGAATCATTCGAAATCAAAAGGTGAATGATGCTTTGATCTATTGGGTCGATGATCCCGTGGTGACCAAAGAAATCAGGAAACTGAAACCGCTGTCGTCACTCCTCCCTTTTTCGGCGGAGAAGCGCGACGACACTGTTGCTTATGCCGACAATAACGAAGTGGTGATACATGTAAATAATAATACATTCAATATGGACTTGGATTTATTGGCTTTGGAGGGTACGCACAACTTGTATAATTCGTTGGCTTCGGGAATCGTCGCCAAACTGCTCGATATTCAGGACGAGACGTTGCGTCAATCACTTGCCGACTTTAAGGGAGTGCCTCATCGCCTGGAAAAGGTAGCTGTCGTTCGTGGCGTACAATACATCAACGACTCGAAAGCGACGAATGTCAACTCGTGCTGGTACGCTTTGCAGAGTGTCCGTACTAAAATCGTGCTGATCCTCGGAGGAAAGGATAAAGGAAACGATTATTCTGAAATTGAAGATTTAGTATTGAGGAAGGTGCGCACATTGATATTCCTCGGAAAAGACAATAGCAAGTTGCATGCATTTTTCGACGGAAAAGTCCCGGATATAAAAGACGCTTCTTCGATGCAGGAAGCTGTTTCATTAGCGTATGGTTCTGCCGAAAAGGGCGATACCGTGTTGTTATCGCCTTGTTGTGCCAGTTTCGATCTCTTTGAAAGTTACGAAGACCGGGGTGATCAGTTTAAAGAGTGGGTGAGAAAGCTGTGAACGAGGTGTGAATTATGAACTATGAGGTATGAGGTATGAAGTATGAACTATGAACTATGAAGTATGAAGTATGAGGGACGGGATGCTTGTTGAAAGCTTCGGGAAACTCTTTAGTAACTTCGGGAAACTCTTTGCGGGCTTCAGGGTACTCATTAGTAGCTTCAGGGTAGTCTTTGGGAGCTTCGGAAAACTCATTAGCAGCCTCGGGAAACTTATTGGGAGCTTCGGGAAACTTATTGGGAGCTTCAGGGTAATCGTTGGGAGATTCGGGAAACTCATTGGGAACTTCAGGGTACTCGTTGGAAGCTTCGGGGTACGAAGAAAGAAGACGATTAATCGTAAATATAAATGGCAAGTATGAACGAGTAGAAAGTAAACTTATAATGATATGGATGATAATAATAACGTGAATGTAGATCCCGCTTTGCAAGATTCGGGCGATTCACCCTCCCCATTTGGGGGCATTGGAGGGAGCCTTTCCCGAATATTCAAAGGGGATAAAGTGATATGGTCGGTATTCATTATCCTTTGCGTGATTTCTCTGGTCGAGATATTCAGTGCTACAAGTACGATTGTCTATCGTCAGCAAAATCAATGGGGGCCGATACTTCGTCATGCCATGTTCCTGATTGGCGGGGTGGGGGTAATCATCTTGATTCATAATATCCCCTACAAGTATTTCTCGTCTCTGATATTTATTTTATTGGCTTCGATCATTTTATTGATTCTTACGCCTTTTATTGGTACTACCGTCAACGGCGCCGAGCGCTGGATTTCTATTTTCGGCATCACCATACAACCGTCCGAGATCGCGAAGATTTCGTTGATGGGAACCATCGCTTTCTTATTGAGCAAACAAAATGAGACCAACGAAGGTACCTTGTTTAAATGGATGATTGGGTTGATGATCGGCGTATGCGTCATTATTGCCCTCGACAATTTGTCCACGGCCGTATTGCTTTTCGGCGTATGTTTTCTACTGATGTTTATCGGCAACGTAAAATTGTGGCGGTTGCTGAAAGTGGCGGGAATCGGTATCGCAATCCTCCTCTTGTTTGTATTGCTGTTGAAAGTAATCCCCGCCGATTGGACGCAATCCGGAGCCCTTAGTCGTGTAGGAACTTGGCAAAACCGTATTGAGAATTTCGGGAAGCATTCCGAGCAAACCGAGGAGTCGTATTTCACCATTACCGATGAAAACTACCAGGTGGCGCATGCGAAGATTGCGATTTCCAATGGCGGTGTTTTCGGGAAATTCCCCGGCAACAGCACCGAGCGGGATTTCCTTCCGCAGGCATATTCCGATTTTATTTTTGCCATTATTATTGAGGAGCTCGGCATCGTGGGCGGTATTTTTGTGTTGTTGTTGTATATCGTCATTCTTATCCGTGCCGGGATGATTGCGCGGAAAACGACCAAACTTTTCCCTAAATATCTGGTGTTGGGTTCGGCGCTCATGCTCTCGATTCAGGCGTTTATCAATATGGCGGTAGCGGTACATTTGATTCCCGTTACGGGTCAACCTTTACCGTTGATTAGCCGGGGCGGAACGTCCACATTAATTACGTGCGCCTATTTCGGCCTTATATTAAGTGCCGACCGTTTCGGAATGGGGCGGAAAAAAGAGGAGGACGATCCTCTACGGGATAAAAAAGACGATAACGACGATCATCCTTCTTCCAATGGAGGCACCCCCGATAAGGCTATTGATCATTTAGAGGACAAGGTGGAATTTGAAATCATTAAGGTATAGGAGATAAGCAATATGGATAGGCCTGTAAAAGTGATTATCAGCGGAGGCGGTACCGGAGGACATATTTTTCCGGCGATCTCGATAGCGAATGCGATTAAAAATCGTTGGAACGACGCGGATATTTTATTTGTCGGCGCCGAAGGGCGCATGGAAATGGATCGCGTCCCTGTCGCCGGATATAAAATTATCGGATTGCCCGTTGCGGGATTGGACCGTAAAAACGTGTGGAAGAATATTCCGGTCGCTATTAAACTATTGCGAAGTATGCGGGTGGTACGTAAAATTATCGATGAGTTTAAGCCCGATATCGCCATCGGCGTGGGGGGCTATGCAAGCGCTCCGACGCTTAGGGCGGCTGCTTCGAAAGGTATTCTTACGCTCATCCAGGAACAGAACTCCTATGCCGGCGTCACCAACAAAATGTTGGCGAAGAAAGCCGATAAAATCTGTGTCGCTTACGAAGGGATGGAGCGGTTTTTCCCGAAAGAGAAAATCGTCATTACGGGGAATCCTTGCCGCCAGGATTTAGTGTTGTCGAAGGAGAATAAACAGAAAGGATATGAGTTTTTTCAACTCGATCCGCAAAAGAAAACGATTTTGATGGTCGGAGGTAGTTTAGGCGCCCGGACACTCAATGAAAGCATTATTTCCGCTTTCCCGAAATTGGCTTCTAACGAGGAGGTGCAGGTCGTTTGGCAATGTGGAAAGTATTACTATAACGAATTGAGGGAGATGCAGGTGAAAGGGGAAATCCCCGGAAATGTACGTCTGTATGATTTTATTTCACGCATGGATTATGCTTATTCGGTAGCCGACCTGGTGATTTCACGGGCCGGAGCCGGTTCTATTTCGGAATTTTCATTATTGGAAAAAGCAGTTATTTTAGTTCCTTCGCCGAATGTGGCGGAAGATCATCAAACCAAAAATGCACAGGCATTGGTGGGCAAAGAGGCCGCCATAATGGTGCGTGACGCGGATGCGCCTTCTGCGCTTTTCGATCACGCTTTGGCTTTGATATACGATGAGAAGCAACTCGCTTCGTTGAGAAAAAATATCCGTTCTTTTGCTCAACCCGATTCTGCCGAGCGCATTGTCGATGAAATGGAGAAAATGTTGAAAGGATTAGCTAATTTGCTAATTTGCTAATTAGCTAATTAATGATGATTTGAATGCAAAACAATAGATTAAATAAAACAGAGGCGGTTTCCGATCGATATGATCATTATTATTTTATCGGTATCGGAGGCATCGGCATGAGTAATCTTGCCCGTTATTTCCTTTCGAAAAATAAGCGGGTGGGAGGTTACGATCGTACACAGACCCCCCTTACGGAAGCCTTGGTAAAAGAAGGAGCCTTTATTCATTACGAAGATAATATACACTCGGTACCGGAGGCTTTTTTACATAAAGACAACACGTTGATTGTCTATACGCCGGCGGTTCACGATACGCACGGCGAGTTACGCTATTTTCGTGAAAAAGGGTTTACGGTGATGAAGCGGGCGCAGGTCTTGGGCGAGATCACCCGTGCAAGCGATGCGGTGTGTGTGGCCGGGACGCACGGCAAAACCACCGTGTCGAGTATGATTGCCCATCTATTGCGTCAGTCGCACGTCGATTGTAATGCGTTTCTGGGCGGAATCCTTAAAAATTACGACAACAATCTGTTGTTATCCGACGACAGCCCCATAACGGTGGTCGAGGCGGATGAATATGACCGGTCTTTTCATTGGTTGCATCCGTGGGTGGCTATCGTTACATCGGCGGAACCCGATCATTTGGATATTTACGGAACGCCTGAAGCGTATCGGGAAAGTTTCGAAAAATTCACCTCGCTCATTCGTCCCGGCGGCTATCTGATCATGAAAAAAGATATCGCTGTTTCTTCCCATGCCGATCCGTCCGTCAAACTGTTTTCTTATTCGGAACGCGAAGGGGACTTTCATGCTGATAATATCCGTATAGGCGAAGGTGCAATTCTATTCGATTTTATCGCGGCCGACCGGCAAATCAACGATCTGTCATTGGGAGTTCCCGTCAAGATCAATATCGAAAACGCGGTGGCGGCCATAGCCGCGGCCTTGCTTTGCGGAGTTCGTCCCGAAGAAATACGTCCCGCTATTGAAACGTTTAGGGGAGCCAAACGGCGTTTTGATTTTCATCTCAAAACGAAGGATATCGTTTTTATCGACGATTATGCGCATCATCCGGGAGAACTGGCAGCCTCCATTCAATCTATCAAGGCGTTGTATCCCGACAAGCGGATTACCGGTGTTTTTCAGCCGCATCTTTACTCGCGTACGCGCGATTTTGCCGATGCGTTTGCCAAAAGCTTATCGTTGTTGGATGATGTCGTTTTGCTCGATATTTATCCGGCACGTGAAGAGCCGATAGAAGGAGTGACTTCCCAATTGATTTTCGATCGCATCACTTCTCCGCAAAAGATACTCTGTAAGAAAGAAGAGTTGCTCGGCTTGCTTAAAGAGAAACCGTTGCAGGTGTTGGTGACATTGGGTGCGGGCGATATCGACCGGCTTTTGCCCGGGATCGAAGAACTCTTGCAAACCCGTTTCGCGATAAACTCAACCCCTCCGGTCGTTTCTTCCCCATCTCCTTTAAGCAGAGGAGATCGTAAGGGCCGCAACTTATCATCAGGCAAAGAATGATAATCTCCCTTTTGGCGAAGGCGAGTACCGCGAAGCGGAGGGGGTGAAAAAGACCGGATTTATTCGGAATAATCCTATTTCGTCCGGTGAGCGTAAAACCGCAGAACGAAATTCAATATAAAATTAGAACGAACATATAGCAACATAATGTATCTTTGCAGGGATAAAGACGAATGAAAAAATTTCTTATCATATTAGTAACGTTGGTGATTGTCGGTTACCTGGTGTTTTCGTTGACGTTTGTCGAGAAGACATCCAAGAACACTGTTTGCGAAGGTTTCGAAGTGGTGGTGAAAGACAGTCTCGATACGCGGTTTGTTCAGAGCCGCGATATTGTTGCAATGATGAAGAAATTCGGGTTGTATCCGGTGGGTAAAACGTTTGGAGAGATTAATACGCTGGCCATCCGCGACACGATTTTAACCAATAAGTTGGTTGAATCGGCTGAAGTGTATACCACCCCTAAAGGGGTCATCGTTGCGAATATTTATCAGCGTAAACCTCTTCTACGTGTCATTTCCAATGTGAAAGGAAGTTATTATATCGACAATAATCGCGAGATAATGCCGGTTTCGTCGAATTTTGCCGTTTATGTGCCGATTGCCACGGGCGCTATTGACGAAGAATTCTCAAAAAACGAACTTTATGATTTCGCTTCCTTTCTTTTAAAAAACCCCGATTGGGATGCTTGGATCGAACAAATTGTCGTACATAAAAACAAAGAGGTCGAATTAATCCCGAGAGTGGGTGATTTTCGGATTTTACTCGGCGAATTGAAAGATTATCCTGCCAAGTTAGCTAAATTTAGCCTTTTTGTGGAAAAAGGATTGAACGTCGTAGGATGGAACCGCTATTCAGAAATCAATTTGAAATATGAAAATCAAGTGGTTTGTACAAAAAAACAGATAATAGGGGATTAGGAACAAAAAGAGAGGATTTTTTCATAAAAATGATGTTAATAAATAAAACAAAAACTGCTGTTAGAACGTTTGATAAACAATTAAATAACCAAATTATTGAAAGGTAGTCATCAATCGATACCTCAATATGCTTATATTCTACCAAGTGGAATTGAAATTAATAACGATAATATGATACAATCAGGATTTATAGCAGCTATTGATTTGGGGACTTCCAAGATTACGGGAGTCGTCGGACGAAAGAATGACAGTGGAGTCATTTCCATATTAGCTTGTGAAACGATTCCTTCTAATAATTGTATCCGGCGAGGATTGGTTTATAATATAGAAGAAACCGGCGCGCGCGTGCGCAAACTGGTAAATATGCTGGAGAATAAACTCAATCGTAAAATAGGGAAGGTATATGTGTCTCTCGCCGGACAATCGCTGCATACGGTCGCTTTCAGAGAAATAAAGCAACTTTCTTCATCGGGTATCGTCACGGAGCAAGTGATCGATCAACTCCGTCAGGCTGCTGAAAAATATACTCCTGAAATGAAAAAAAAATATGCTATTGCGGACGTTGAATATTTTATCGATGATAAACCGGAACAAAATCCGGTCGGCGTTACTTGTTCGCAAATAGAAGCGCATTTTCAGATGGTCGTCGGCCGTCCGAATCTGTTGTCGAATATCGAAAAGAGCGTGTCGAACAAAGCTCAGGTGAAGATTGTGGATTATATCGTCGGGCCGATGGCGTCGGCTGCCATTGTTCTCAGCGATGAAGAAAAAGAGTTGGGATGTGCGTTTATCGATTTTGGTGGAGGAACAACCACCTTGTCGGTGTATAAAGGAAGCATTTTGCGATGGATGGCAGTCATTCCTTTTGGTGGAAGAAGCATTACAAAAGATATTTGTGATCTGAATTTTATCGAGAGTGAAGCCGAGCAATTGAAGATTAAGTTCGGAAAAGCCTTTGAACAAAAGGAGAGTTCGTTGTTTTCTTCTCCTTTTTCTTCCAATAAATCCGATGTCGATCTGACCGAATTGAACAAGGTCATCCGAATGCGATTGGATGAAATCACGGCCAATATCAAGGAGCAAATCCGGCTTTCGGGTTTTCAAGAACAATTAGGGGCGGGGGTAATCATTTCCGGAGGGGCTTCCCAATTGAAAAACCTCGACCAGTATCTTTCCGAGAAATTAAAGATGCCCGTGCGTAAGGCATCCGCTAAAAAGACCTTTATCAATAATTTTCCTGAACTTACCAACGATCCGGCGTTGACGCAGCCATTAGGCATGTTGCTCTTCGCAAAAGAAAATTGTGAAGAAATCGTCGTGGAACAATCTAATGACGATGATGCCGATGGGGATCATTTTCAAAATCAGGGGAAAAGCCATCATAATGGCAAAAAAGAAACGAAAAAGAAACCGAAACCGTCTAAGGGATTCATTACCAAAATGGGGGATGTATTCAGCAGTATGTTTTCGGATGAAGATGATGAATAAACGAAAAATTCCGTAATAATATGGATGATGAAATATTAGATTTTCAGTTGAAAAGTCGCACCGAAGCCATTATTAAAGTGATTGGTGTAGGCGGTGGCGGGGGAAATGCTGTAAACCACATGTTTCAGGAAGGCATACACGATGTGTCCTTCGCTTTGTGTAATACCGATAATCAGGCGCTGATGAAGTCGCCTGTGCCGGTGAAGGTGCAACTGGGCGAGCATACGACCGGAGGGTTGGGCGCCGGTAATAAACCCGAAGTGGCCAGTCAGGCTGCCGAAGAAAGTATAGACTTAATTCAGAATTTGCTTAACGACGGTACGCGGATGGTGTTTATAACCGCCGGGATGGGCGGTGGTACCGGTACCGGTGCGGCGCCGGTGGTTGCGCGTGTAGCGAAAGAGATGGGTATTCTGACGGTGGGAATTGTCACGATTCCTTTTGTTTTCGAAGGACAGCGTAAAATCGTGCAGGCGTTGAAAGGTGTCGAGGCCATTGCCCAGAATGTCGATGCGCTTTTGGTCATTAATAACGAGCGCTTACGCGATATTTATCACGACCTTACCATGCTGAATGCTTTTGCTAAAGCCGACGACACGTTGGCCACCGCTGCCAAAAGCATTGCTGAAATTATTACGGTGCACGGTCATGTCAATCTTGACTTCGCCGATGTGAATACGACATTGAAAAACGGCGGTGTAGCCATCATGAGCCGTGGTGTCGGAAAAGGCAAAGACCGGGTGAATGAAGCCATCAAGGATGCCTTGCATTCGCCGTTGCTGAATAACAACGATGTCTTTAGTGCGAAGAAAATTCTGATTAATCTGTCGTTTGGAGAACAAAATCCGTTGATGATGGAGGAGATGAATGCCTTGCACGACTTTATGGCGAAGTTTAGCAGTGAGATCGAAGTTATTTGGGGAGCTGCAGTCGAAGAAGCTCTGGAAGAAGACGTGAAGGTCACTTTATTGGCTACCGGATTCTCCATTAAGAGTGTTCCGGGTATTCAAGAACAACGAATGGCGGAATCTAAAGCCGAAGAGTTGGAGCGTAAAATCCGTGAAGACGAAGACCGGAAACGTCAACAGCAAAATCAGGAGCTGATAGAGAAATATTATGGTAAAGAAGGGGTGAAGACCTTGTTGACAACGAATTATCGACTCGAGCCTTTCATCTTGACAATGGAGGAGCTCGACGATGATAAAGTGTTGGAGGCCTTGGAGAAAACGCCGGTCTTTAAACGCGATCGTGATTTTAATCCTCGTACGTATCAGGCCGATGCTTCATCCGCATCGTCTTCTTTGTTCGATTGAGGAGTGCTTCGCGACAGTGGCTTTGACAAAAATCGTATCTTTGCAAAGAATGAATGTTGGAGAAAACAATAATGAAAACAATTATTTTACAATATGACCCGCGAAACGAGTTGGCTAACAGTATAAGGGTGTCGTTATTGACACTTCCGACCTATGGAAGTAGAATATAAAAAAAGCACATCCATTATTTCTATGCGAGGGCATTATTTGGATAAATGATTAGATTGATTGTGAATAGAAAATAAATTTTTAGAACAATGGGATTGTTTGAAACGGTAAATGATGAAATTAAAAAAGCGATGCTGGCTCGGGATAAAGTCCGGCTGGAGGCATTGCGGGGTATAAAAAAAGAGTTTTTGGAAGCCAAAACGGCAAAAGGTGCGCATGATGAACTTTCGCCCGAAACGGCTGCGGCCATCTTACAGAAAATGGTGAAACAACGCAAGGATAGTGCGGAGATTTATGCTTCACAGAATCGCAATGATTTGGCGGAACCCGAAATAGCGCAAATGAAAGTCATACAGGAGTTCCTTCCGAAGCAACTTTCCGGCGAGGAACTGGAAACGGCGCTAAAGGAAATTATCTCCGAAACCGGGGCTTCTTCTCCCAAAGATATGGGAAAGGTTATGGGGCTTGCCTCCAAACGTCTTGCCGGCAAAGCAGAGGGAAGAGCGATTTCGGAAACGGTAAAGAAGTTATTGTCTGAATAATTAAAAAGTTAAGTGTCTCTTTAAAGAAGAGGCTGTCTTAAAAAGAGTAAAAGAGTGCCTATTGAACATATTTTGTTCAACCCTTTCAATGAGAGAACATGGGGGATATTCCTCCATCCAGTATGTCCGGCTGCTTTTCCATAAGGAAATCACTCATTTTGCCGATGCTATTCTTTCTTCGTACCTAAGCTACGGTGGGTTAACCACTCTTTGGACAACAAGGAGCGCAGTTTGCTTTTTTTTCCGGCTCATTACGAACTTGTTTCCCCCTTGCGCACAAAACCGGTATAAATGGTCGAAAGGGATGAAGAACAGTATTTGCGTGTCTTGTTAGTGCCATAGATAGTATAACACCTACGCAAGGTAAAAGCCCGAACTGAACAAACTGAGATACTCCGGATTCTTTGTGACATTCACATGGCCAATGCCGTAAGACTGTCACAAAGACTGCAGGAATAACAAAAGAAAGTAGCTTAAAAATTTATCGGTAAAAAAGAAGTGTATCTGTTCTCTGTTCTTCCTTATCTCGACTTTCCATATCCTGCAAAACAAAATAATCTCTTGTTTTGCACTTTAGTGGCAGAGAAATATGAAGAATGGCCGCAAAAAGGGGAAGAAGTCTTACTTTATCCATTCTCTGATTCTACTTTTTACCTAGTTAGTGAAAATACCTGTATAATCTTTGGCATTACCTCTCGAGTTTGATTATTCCGGAATCCGTATCCTTGTTGTTTAATTTTTTCTCATTCGTTTTATACTTTTTGCCGAATTCGAAATTGTATGATAAGCGAACAACAAACATGCGGCTCGCTTCATTCACATAGTCGTATGACGAGACTTGAGCAACAGAACTTACTCGTTCATATCCGGTCCTGTAGTTGTTTGTAAAAGGGTACATCAGCAAGACTCCAGCTTGAAAATTATCCTTATGATAAGCCAGCATGAACATAGTCGCATCCGTTCCCTTTTGAATTGTTTCTCCAAATAAACTGTTTTGGAATTTTCGGTATTGTCCGGCAAATGAGAAGTTTTTATAGGTGATTGTTCCGATAATGCTTACGTAAAAATTATTATATTCATGTTCATACGTATTCCCCTTGGATTTAAAATAGGAATATCCAACACTTGAGTTCGCAGAAAAAAATCCGGGAAGGCCAAACAAATCTAACTCATTAATCCCCACATTAAGTTCCGGATTAAAAAGTTTATAATGTTTCTGGTTTTCATCCATATAAATAACCTTGTTGTTTTCAATGAAAATACGTTCCATTATCGGTTTCTCATAGTAGAGATATCTTGCGTTTAAACTTGCTTGAAACTTTTTGAGCGATAAACTGTATGTCAGGTTATTTGTGTAAATACTGAACGTTTTTAACCGTGGATTCCCTCTACTAATTTGAAGCGTGTCGATGGCTTGTTCCACATTTGTCAGAGACCCTAATGACGGAATCGAAGGTTTCACATTAAACGTATACCGAATGAACGAATTGCTATGCGGGCGGTAACTTAATTGAACGGAGGGGCTGAATGTAAATACTTCGTTTTTCTCATCACTTTCTTTAAAGAAGGAACGGGCTACCCCCATTCCCGTGGCATAACTAAATGATTTTATTCTCCCCTTAATCTCCGCAAAAGCATAAGTTTCGGACTGGTTCATAGCAGAGTTCATGCCTATAGAACCCTTATATCTATTATTCGTTCTCATTTGGAAATACCTTAATCCTGTACTGAACTTCACATTTCCCATTTCTTTATCATAAATCCCTTCCCCGATTATCGAGCGCTTCTCCCCTTCAATATCTGACAAAATATTACTAATATCCGGATTAATTTCGGAGTACTCTCTATATTGTCGCTGATTATTGGTGTTGATCATTGTTCCTACAATGTTAAACTGAATGCTTTGCCCTCCGGATAAATTTTGCTGATAGTAGAGGTCTAACGACGGAGAGTACGCCTTCTCATGCAGTTGAACCTTGGAAAATATATAGTCATTCTCCCCTCCCGGAAATACTTTCGCTGTTCTATTGTCGTAAGGAGTATTTTTGATTTCATTCCTGAAGGTGGCATTAAAAGTATATTTTTCCGGTTCCGACAGGTTATAAGAAAGATTTATGTTATGATAAAAAGATTTACTTTTATCGTTGATGCCTTCCTGGATACGTTCAATCGGTACATTTGGCATAGTAAATTTTTCAATCACATCCCTCCTTCTTTCTTTATACCCTCTATTCCGATTGTGGTAACTCACACTCCATTCAGAATTCTTTCTGTTATATCTTGCTGTAGCAAAGTTCTCGCCCCACAAAACATGTGGAGAGTTCGATGTTTGTAAAGAGACTTGTCCTCCGTCTTCGCGTTTTTTGGTTATGATATTTATTACGGCCCCGAGTTCCGTGCCATTATATCTACTTCCGGGATTCTCTATAAATTCAATTCGCTGTATATCTTTAGCTAAAATCGAAGCTATTTCATTACCCTGTACTTCTATTCCATTTACCCGGGTTTGGACATTCCCTCCACTCACTTCCAATGTTTTATAAATAGGATTTACCCGTAGTCGATCGATCATCATATTATTCAATAGATCATAAGCGTCGTTGGATTTCTTAATTTGGTTATCTGTCGGCAATATTATCTGTCGATCGACTTTTTGAATAATATTACTGGCCGAAACAACAAACTCATTCAACTGTTCGGTAGACTCTTGCATTTCGATATCTCCGATTTCTGTTGAAGCCATTAAGTTTTTTAAATTGATAGCCGTTTTTTCGAAGCCCATGTAGCTAATCATCAGTATGTAATCACCTTTTTTATAGACGTTTATGCTAAACCTTCCCTCTCCGTCGGAAGTGGCGTGATTTACATTTACAGAGTCTGTGTTTGCTATCGAAACAGAAGAAAAAGGAAGAGGGAGAATCTTTTCGTTCTCAACTTCTACAACCCGTCCTTTAATCGAAATAGATTGTGCAGATAAAGTCAAGCTGCTGGTTACAATTAGAAATATTGTCATCCGTAAAGCCGGTTTGTTCCATTTTTTCATGCCTAATTATTTTATAGTTTGTCATATATGCCCATTATTAATGAAGAGATATTGCTTTCGTGTACATCGTTTTTTGTAATGCAATAAGAGTTAGAATAATTACATAACAAATGTATGGTATTCTATTCTTCCACCCAAATTTATTTTTATGTTATAGAACATATTCTCTTCACATCCCTCTTATAAAAACGTTTAGTGCAAAATATAAATACCCGATATCCCTTTTTTTGTTTACAAAATTTGGGATTAACCCCTCAAAAGTCTATATTTGAGGAAAATTCGTGATTAAAAATGAGAGACAACAATAAAACGTACGATTTTATCCTTCAGCAGAGTTTTAAACTTTTCTTAGAAAAAGGTTATAAGGATGTTACTGTCGTAGATATCGAAAAAGCAATAGGCATGACTCGTGGCGCTGTCTTTTATTATGTAAAAGATAAGCAAGCTCTATTTAATGCTGTTATTGAGCGATTCATATTTGACAAACAGAATATCAATAACAAGATTAAGTGCGATGTTAATGATTCCTTGGAACAGTTTATTCGAAAATATCTCGAAGGAATAAAAAGCACAATGGACGTACTCCGTCAAACAGAGGTGAAAAATATCTTACGTGCTTATTTAAATTTATCTTTTAATGCGTTGACTTACTATGAAAGGTACGTGGATAAGGTTTCGTTTATACTCTCGTTAGAACAAACTACTTGGACTTCTTTTATCGATAATGCTAAAGCGAAAGGGGAAATAAAATCTTCGTTAAGCACGAATGTAATAGCAGAGACGTTCCAATCTATTTTTTATGGGGTATCTTTCGTTTCCGCTTTTAAAGATAAGGATTTTGACGTCCGTGAGTTAGAAAATTTATTGCGTAACTACTATTCCTTACTATAAAAGATTAGCTTTTCTCTTGAAGTAACCTCCTTTTCTCTTTTATTAATTTTATTCTTATTGTTTAACGGTAATATATCGGGATGTATACTTTCTTCAACTGTTTGGGCAGTTGGTTATTCTTTACGGCTCGCTTATCGAGTTTTTCTAACGCTTTCTCGAGATTATTTTTTGCTTCGAATTCATCCGAAAGCAATAAGATAGATAATGTTTCTTCATCAGGCTTATCGATTTTGAAAGCCACCGTTTGATTTTCAATGATATCTTTTTTCACTACTGAAACAAGATAATCTTGTTGCGGATTATAAGGGAACTCGATTTCATCGTAACCCAAAGCCGAAATTTTTATATGAACGATTTTCGGGTCCTTTTCCACATAGACGATACCGTTCTCATCGCTCACTTTTCCGGCTATTGTTTTATGGCTTTTGTTTAAAAGTTCCACAAGGATTCCCGGCAGTACATAATGATTATTGGAAACGACTTTTATTACCGTGCTATCTTTTAATGTCGCATCCGATGGCTCAAAAGAACTCTTTTCTCCCGAATACGTATTCGTATGAACTAATAAATAACGACCGGTTTGTTCGAATTCGCCTTCTCCTGTTTTTATATTGGATAATCCGCTGAAATCGCTAAGGCTGAAAATGACTTTATTCCCGGCGAAAGAGATCGAGTCATTTCCCTCTTTAAAAGCTCCTGCGAGCTCTTGAGCTGAAAGTTGCAGCATGCTTAACAAGAATAGGCTTGTAATAAGTATTTTTTTCATTTGTTTAGGTTGCGTATATGGAATGTGAGATGCAAGGACAAAAATAAAGTTTTTTTTTGTCTTAATGAAAAAATAAGTTTGGCTTTACTCGCAATTTTTTATAATTGGTGCCAATTGTCTTTTTAATTCGTTATATAACCAATAATCATGTAGGTGCACACTTGTTGTAATCATTCCACTTCGCTCTCATTCTCTAAAAAACTAAAAACAAGGCAACCTTAAATAGCCGCCTTGTTCTGTAAATGACATTATTTTTGTCCCGATCATTCTTCTTTTTGTGTCGCTTCGTACTCTTTGAGGAGTTTTTCCTGTACGTCAGAGGGAACCAACTCATAGTTATTGAACTTCATGGAGAAAGAGGCGCGCCCACCCGTAATGGAACTTAAAGACGTTGAATAAGAGCCCATTTCTTTCAAGGGTACTTTCGCCTTGATCTTTTCGAATCCTTTTTCGCTTTCCATTCCCATAATAAGCGCCCGCCTGCCTTGGAGGTCGCTCATCACATCGCCCATGTAGTCACTGGGAACGGATACGGTAACATCGTATACCGGTTCGAGAATTTTCGGGCCTGCATTTTTGAAGGCGGTGCTGAACGCATTTCTTCCTGCAAGCAGAAAGGAAATTTCGTTTGAGTCAACGGGGTGCATTTTCCCGTCATAGACAATCACCCGGACGTCGCGGGCGTATGAACCGGTGAGGGGCCCTTGTTCCATGCGAGCCATGATGCCTTTGAGGATGGCGGGCAGAAAACGGGCGTCGATAGCGCCTCCGACAATACTGTTCACAAAAACCAATTTGCCGCCCCAGTCCAACTTGATTTCCTGGGTGTCGCGGTTTTGTATTTTAAATTCCTGTCCGTTAAAACGGTATACATCCTGCAAAGCCATTCCTTCGGTATAAGGTTCGACAATGAGATGGACTTCGCCGAACTGTCCGGCGCCACCCGATTGTTTCTTATGACGGTAATCGGCCCTGGCGGCTTTGGTAATCGTTTCCCGATAAGGAATTTTGGGTTCGGAAAATACGATATCGATCTTGTCGTTGTTTTCCAGGCGCCATTTCAGGGTCCTCAGGTGGAACTCGCCCTGTCCCGAAACGATGGTTTGCTTCAGTTCTTTCGATATTTCCACAATCCACGTAGGATCCTCGCCCTTCATTCGCGTGAGGGCTTCGTTGAGCTTTTCGGCATAGGCTTCGTTTACCGGTTTGATGGCCCTGCGATAACGCGGTTCGGGATAACGGATAAAATCGAATCGCTGCTCCACGCCTTTTTCGTTTAGCGTATTGTGTGTGCGTACATCTTTCAGCTTCACGGCCGCGCCGATGCTGCCGGCCTGTAATTCCTCCGCCTTGTTGCGGATTTGTCCGGCTACGGTATATATTTGAGCCAGTCTTTCTTTCGAGTGCCTGTCGGCATTCGTCAGGTCATCGCCTTCTTTTACCGTGCCCGACATCACTTTAAAGTACGAGACTTCGCCAATATGAGATTCCACCGTGGTTTTGAAAAAGAACAAGCTCGTGGGGCCCGAAGCATCGGGTTTCACTTCTTCGCCGTCCGTGTTTACGGGAGCCGGTACTTGATCGGGGGAAGGAGCGACCAGACAGAGGAAATTCATCAGCCGGTGTACCGCCCTGTTTTTTTCACCGGACGTGCAGAACAGCGGGAAGAGGCTACGGTCGATCATTCCTTTCTGAATGCCTTCTCTCATTTCTTCTTCGGTAAGGGTTCCCTGATCGAAGTATTTTTCCATCAATCCTTCGTCGTTTTCAGCGGCTGCTTCCAGTAATATCCGGTAATATTCTTCCGCGCGTTCTTTTTCACTCTCGGGAATGTCCAATATTTCGGGAGTGGTAGCATCCGGAGTCCATTTATAGAGTTTTTGTTTGAGTACATCAACGATGCCATCGAAAGATAATCCTACTCCGATGGGATATTGTACCGGTACAACTTTGTTACCATATTGTTCATGCAGGGAAGAAAGAGTATTGTCATAATCCGCTCTTTCATTATCCAATTGATTGATAACAATAACGACGGGCTTGTGTAGCTTGTCGGTGTATTGGAATTGATTGATGGTGCCTACCTCAACTCCATTGGCCGCATTGATAACCATTACTGCAGCATCGGTAACATTTAAAGAAGATATGACTCCTCCTATAAAGTCATCGGATCCCGGACAGTCGATGAAATTCATCATTTTATCTTTCCACTCGTATGAAAATACAGTAGAAAAGACCGAGTATCCGTACTCTTTTTCCACAGGAAAATAGTCACTCACGGTATTCTTCGCGTCTACCGTTCCGCGTCGTTTTATCAGACCACTCTCGAAAAGCATCGCTTCCGCAAGAGTGGTCTTTCCTGATCCGGCATTGCCTATGATGGCAATGTTCTTGATTTCATTCGTTTTATACACTTTCATGATTAGAATAACTATTTATAATTGATATTTCTCTATAATTAAAACGACTTTGGCATATCGTTTATATAGGCAAAGTCGCAATCGTTTGCAATGTCTTAAAAGAACGGCGCAATTTACAAAAAATAGATGATAGGATAAAAATTTGAGATGATGTTCTATAACATAAAAAACGGGAGTCGTGTATTTGCCTTTCTTTATTCCACTTAAAACAATTTCCGTTTTTATTTGTTGTTTTATTATCTTCAATTAATAAGAAAAGATGCCAATAACAGATACTATTACGGCTATTCATTGTATACTTGAACGGGTTTTCGCGGAAGTGAAGTTCCCTCCATGCTGGACATTTAAACAATTATGGCTTTCCGGAGTAGACCCCGGAGTTAACTGCCAACCTTCCGTTTTTTAATTATTTCAACATTCAAAAACCACTTACATTCAAAATAAAAGATCGATAAATAATGAAGCATTTTTATAATCAATCTGTCGAGGATACGCTGAAAAGTTTCAGTGTTTCCTCCGACACAGGCTTGTCCTCCGCCGAAGCGAAGCAAAAACTGGAGGAAGTAGGTCCTAATCAATTGGAATCGACAAAACAAAAATCTTTGGCAACCATGTTCTTTGAACAGTTTAAGAGCAGTATGGTGGTCATTTTACTTATAGCCGCTATCATCTCGGGAGTCATCGGGGTGTTGGAGGGTGAAGGATTAACAGAAACCTTTATCATTCTTGCTATTCTGCTTATTAATGCCGTTATCGGTGTAGTAGAAGAAAGAAAGGCTCAATCATCATTGGAAGCATTAAATAAAATGAGTGCGCCGCATTCGAAGGTGCTTCGCGACGGCGAAGTCACCGAAGTGGTTTCTACCGAAATTGTTCCCGGAGATATGGTCGTATTGGATACGGGGGATATTATCCCCGCTGACATGCGGTTGGTGAATGCGCACAACTTGAAGATTCAGGAGTCCGCCCTTACCGGAGAATCGGTTCCTGTAGAGAAAAGTACCGCGCCTCTCGAAAGTTCCGATATTGCTATCGGCGATCGCGAAAATATGGCCTTCTCGACCAGTATAGTCACTTACGGCCGGGGCAAAGGTGTCGTGGTCGGTACCGGAATGGAAACGGAGGTGGGAAAGATTGCCCATATGCTCCAAAATACCGAACAAACGGAAACTCCGATGACCAAACGGTTGGAGCAACTCGGAAAAATACTGGGATATGTAGCGTTGGCTATCTGTGCGGTGATATTCATCGTCGGGATTCTATACGGAAATGATTGGCTCGAGATGTTTATGATGGCTGTTAGTTTGGCCGTTGCTGCTATTCCGGAAGGATTGCAAATCGTTTCGACCATCGTGCTGGCCATTGGCGTACAGAGATTGGTGAAATTGAATGCGATTGTGCGGACATTGCCTTCTGTCGAAACGTTAGGAAGTACGACGGTTATCTGTTCGGACAAAACCGGAACGCTCACACAGAATAAAATGACGGTAGTAGAAGGATGGACCGGCGGTAACCGGGTGGACTTCAAGAATACTCCTCTTCCCGAAGAGCTGGATGAGGATGAGAAGTTATTGCTTCATGCTTCGGTATTGTGCACCGATGCGCATCTGAAGATGTTACCCGATGGAAAACATCAAAATGCCGGCGATCCTACCGAAACGGCTATCGTAGATGTGGCTCTTGCGCTCGGCATGAATAAAAATGAATTGGAAAAGGCCTATCCGCGTGCGAACGAGGTGCCTTTCGATTCGGAGAGAAAACGTATGGCGACCATCAACCGGATGGAAGACGGGACTTATCGCATTAATGTGAAGGGTGGTTTGGATGAAGTGCTGGCTGTTACTACCCATATCCAAATGCATGGCAAGGTGCGTGAAATAACAGAGGAAGATATTGCCACTATTCGCGAGGAAAATGAACGTATGGCTAAATCGGCTTTAAGAGTCCTTTCAACAGCTTACCGCAATATAAAGGAGATGCCGGAAACGGTTAATTCGGAAACCGTGGAACGTGATTTGGTTTTTGTCGGACTCCTCGGAATGATCGACCCGGCGCGTCCTGAAGTATTGGAGGCGGTGAAAACCTGTAAAACGGCCGGTATTCGTCCGGTAATGATTACCGGAGACCATAAGGTGACGGCCGTAGCCATTGCCGACGAAATAGGAATTTATCAACATGGAGATAAAGCTATTGTCGGCACGACTCTTCAGGAAATGTCCGATGAGGAACTTTATCGCGATGTGGAAAAATATTCGGTCTATGCCCGTGTAGCGCCGGAACATAAGGTGCGTATCGTGCAAGCCTGGCAGTCTCATGGCGACATCGTAGCCATGACGGGCGACGGAGTGAACGATGCTCCCGCCTTGAAGCAGGCCGATATCGGCGTATCTATGGGTATTGTGGGAACGGAGGTTGCGAAGGATGCTTCGGACGTGATTCTTACCGACGATAACTTTGCAACCATTGTGGGGGCTGTAGAAGAAGGACGGCGTATTTATGATAATATTCTTAAAGTAATTCAGTTCCTGCTTTCGGCGAATGTGGGGGAAGTTTTACTTATTCTTATCGCTTCACTCTTTAATTTGGGTAATCCGCTCACGCCGATCATGATTTTATGGGTGAATCTCGTTACGGATAGTCTTCCGGCATTGGCCCTCAGTATGGATCCGGCCGAAAAAGATATCATGACGCGCCGTCCGCGTGATCCTCAAAAAGGATTTTTCACCAAAGGGATGACGTGGCGAATCTTTTATCAGGGAATGACGATCGGTTTGATTTCGTTATTTGCTTATTTACTCGGATATCACGATGGTGGAAATATGTTGGGGCAAACGATGGCTTTTGCCGTATTGGCTCTTTCGCAATTATTCCATGTGCGGAACTTGCATTCCAACCGGCAATCGTCTTTTAAAACCAGTATTTTCAGCAACAAACCGCTCATCGCGGCTATATTGGCTTCGGCAGCCATCATGTTGGTTGTGCTGTTGGTTCCCGCATTGAGGGATGTCTTTAAGTTGGCGGCGATGGATACCACCCATTGGTTGTATGTAATAGGATTATCGCTTGTTCCGATTGTCGTCGTTGAAGTTGTGAAACTTTTCAAGATTAATCATACGCAAGACGAGTATTGATTCGGATAAATAGAGGGCGACCAAAAAATTAACGGCATGGCTTATGAGCCGTCATCTAGTTCTAAGCAGGGTGACTATTATTACCTGTTTACTTTTATGGATGCGTGTTGCGAAGGATTTAGAAGTCTCCACACAACAACTGTAGTGGCCGTTCGGAAAAACTTCTTCCATATCCGAAGTTCCGGAGTTTTGACGTGGGGTTATCCCCGCATTATTCATTCTTTGTAAAATCGAGGGTGCCGCTTTCAGTGGCGCCCTCGATTTTACAGTTTTTATCATTAAAAACACCGTCAAACTAATCAAAGAGATTATTCCCATTCATTTTAAACCGTAAAAATGTCTGTTTTATTAACTAAATCCATATATTATGTCTGTTTTAATTATTATTAACTAGATGAAATTAGGTTTTAAGATAAAGATACGTTTCCTTTGTAATATTAAAATATTAGCAATTTTTAGTCAATTGTTTGTAAATATTATTGACTTTTCTGCTATCCGTTTTGATCTTTGACATCCTATTTCAGTTCCTTTTTAAGGAATCATTTTAGAATTAAGGGGCAGTGGCATATTTTCCAAAGCCGCTGAATTTTTTTACATGACATCAACAAATATACTTTATGAAAACTTGTATATTTATCCTATTATTCTTATTTCTCGGTTTTGCCGATTTAGATGGGCAGTCCGTTACAACAGACAATGTGCCATTTCCATCGGCAAGTATGGGACTAAAAACAAATTTGTTGTACGATCTCACCTCCACGCTCAACCTCGGACTGGAGTTTAAGACGGGACGACAATATACGATGGATTTTTCGGTTAACTATAATCCATGGACATTCAGGAGAAATAAGAAGTTCAAACATCTGTTGGTGCAGCCGGAGATTCGGTACTGGTTTTGCGAACCTTTCAACGGGCACTTTTTGGGAATCCATGGACTTTATGTCCGATATAATGCAGGAGGAATCCATTTTCCGTTCCTCACTTCCAAAAAAAACGAATCAACCAGATATCAGGGAAATCTATATGGAGCCGGTATCGGTTATGGATATCAATGGTATCTGTCCCCCCGATGGAATCTTGAAGCTACACTGGGACTTGGTTATGTGTATTTCGATTATACGGCCTATAGCCGTCAATGCAATACATGCACCAAAGAATTATACGACAACGACAAGCATTATTTCGGACCGACTAAACTCGCTGTTTCTTTAATATATATTATTAAATAATACCGGTTATGAAAAAAATCAATATAATACTCCTCATGCTTGTATCCCTGGGAAGTATTGCTACAGCCCAACAGCATAAAGCCGTCGATATTCAACTTGATGTGCTTGAAAAGAACGGCCCGTACGTAAATGCAGATTATACCGTTTTGGTAAACACAATCCTCATCGCAAGTTGCCAGTCTGTTTTCCTGAATCCCTTCCTGAAAAACGGAGACAGCCTTTATTACTTCCAACCTGTCGTTATCAACGGAACGGATCGCCGACGAACCTACGACCGGTGGATAGCCTTGCACGGGCATAAAACGGCAGCCGACAAACCCTTCCTGATAAACACGGGAAAGGAAAGAAATATTGTTTCTCCTTTCGATACACAGCTATCCTACCGCGAGTGGATGAAGAATGCAAATCTTTATGTTGAACAAACCGTGTGGAAATGCGGCGATTTCTCCCGGGAAATTATCGAATTGGGAACGTTGGTTATTGCCGATGAACCGGTGGCCGTGTTTCCGGTACCGGAAGAAGCGGCCGTAAAGATGAAGTCCGAAAAACGGGTGGAAAAAGCGGGTAAGGCATATATCGATTTTCCTGTAGGGAGTTCGATGCTGGATATTAATTTCGGGAGGAATAAATATGAATTAGCTAAAATAAACGCATCCATCCGTCAAATTGAAAAAATCGATCATGCCCAAATTATTGAGATTGCACTCACCGGCTATGCTTCCCTTGATGGATCTTATGCTCTTAACGAAAAATTGTCCCGCGAGAGGGCGCAGGCGCTGGCAGATTATATTTCTGTTTTTTTCGACTTGAATTTATCGCCCGGGCAGCTTCTCATCGCTCATGTCGCCGAAGATTGGGACGGATTTGCCCGATTGGTCGAACAGGAGAATGTCTTTCGCAAAGACGAAATAATCGGTATCATTCATCGTAACGAAAACTCTGAGTGGCGAAAAAAACGCTTGACGGAACTTGATGGAGGACGGGTATACCGGATATTGAAAAAGGATATTTTCCCCCTGTTGAGACGCACCGAATACAAGGTTACGTATTTGATAAAAGAATAATGGAGCATTTCCATCAATGAAAGACCGTATGACAATATAAGTTTTTTAATACTATATAATTAACAGGTATATTACATTAAAATTTTTTGCGTTATGAAAATCAGCAATTACTTTTTTTGGGCAGCCTTAGCGACATTATTCGTCCTTTCGGCATGCAGCAAAGAGGATCTGAAACAAACGGATTCCAACGAAGCATTGCAGGGATATATAACCCTGACAGTAAGTAACCCTCCGGGCGCTCGAACGACCGGAACTCCTACCGAACCCGGACTTCCGGCGGAAAGCGTCATTGATGATGTGACGGTGGTATTCGCCAATAGTGCCGGTGTTATCCAGCATGTTGCAACACCCAGTATATCATCGGGGACAACGGATAAGTTTCAGATATCGCTGGGGACATACTACTTGTATGTACTGGTGAATTGTCCGATCGCTACGGCCGATTTAGCTGCGACAACGAACATTGATCGAGTTATTTCCGGCGTTACGGCTCAAGAGGCCTCCCCCGGATATAAAAGCGGCAAATTTTTCATGGTTAACCAACACAATCCGAATACGGTTCATGCCGGTGTCCAAACAACCGTTTCGGCCGCCAACACGGTTAACAATCCTGCCCAAGCGACGATTTATGTGGATCGTGTTGCTGCGAAAATCGAGGATCCGACCGGTTATACCGCCAATGCTCCGGTGATTACCGACCTTACGGCCAAGACAGCTTTGCTCGATGCGGTAGATATTACCGGCTTTGTACTTTTGAACGGAAATAAACAGTTTAATCTGGTTCAACAATGGAATAGCGCCAATCCCAATGGAGCCCTTAATCCTTTGGCGGATGACAATGTGTTATCCACCCCGCTGTTTCCCGGCGGTACGGAGTTGGTTTCCGATCAGTATTTTAATAACATCAGTACTTATACCCAATTGACAAAAGATGCCGGTACCGGAAATGTTACTGCAATGACGGATTTAACCAAGGATAGTCCGACAATCACGTACGGTCTAGGGCCTGTTTATACTACGGAGAACCGTCCGACCCTATCGTTTTACGGCGCTTCCAACAAGATCACATCCGGACGGGGGGAAACGACCGGAGTGATTTATAAGGTGCAGGCAAAGAAAAGCGGGGCTAATGCGCCTACTTTCTACAAGTATAGGGAGCAAGTCTATGCAACTTTAACTATAATAAATGCGCTTCCTGATTTTTCAGGTGTCGATCTCTCCACCTATAGCATACCTCAATTGCGCGGCCTTGGAATTCAAGTTTATGAGAACGGAGTGATGTACTATACGTATTTTATTCTCGATCCGAACACCACTCATCAATATAACGGATCGGATTATTACGGCGTGTTCCGCAATTCGGTTTATAAACTCAAAATTTCTTCTATTAGCGACTTGGGAGAGGATGTTCCCGGCGGAGGTACGGTAGATCCGAGCCAACCCGGAGAACCGGGTAATCCCCCGATTGACAAGGAAGAAGCGTACATTCAAGTAAGCGTAACGGTTAATCCGTGGATTATTAATACAATCGATATTAAATTCTGATCTTTTGTTTGCCGGGAAAGAGTGGAGCTTGCATTCCACAAGGAGTTATTCATGCTTCACTCTTCTTTTTGTTCTTGCCGGTTAAAAAAAGAAGGATAAAACAAAAAAATATTCGCTATGGATCGGACCCGAAAAATAACGTGTCGGCCTGTATTACTATTTTTAGCTGTTGTATTGGCAATCCCGTCGTGTATTGATGATAAAATTATGGATTGCCGGGTCGATGTGAGTTTTAATTATAGTTACAATATGCTTTCGTCCAATGCTTTTGAACAGCAGGCTGATCAAGTGGCCCTGTATGTATTCGATGAAGACGGATTGCTGGTCGCAAAACACGTAAGTGAAGAAAATCGGCTTTCCGACGGATTCCAAATGCAAACAGACGATTTGAAAGCGGGAAACTACCGGTTTGTAGCATGGGCGCAAAGTACCGACATAAAAGAGGATAAAGCTTATTTCAATATACCCCGACTGACGGTTGGAACATCTTTTCTGGATGACCTGAGTTATTATTTGAAAAGGGAATCCGGTATTCAGCAACAAGAGTTGAATAATTTACTCGTAGGCGTAACCGAAGTGAATATAAATAATGTGGAAGGAATACACCCGGTTACGATCGATTTGAAAAAAGTAACCCGTAGGTTGAGGGTTGTGTTGCTTCCTTATTTGGGTGGAACTGCCCTCGATGTGGAGGACTATGTTTTCAGCATTATCGATGACGCCGGCAATGGACACATTAATTATGATTACGGCATTCTTCCCGATGAAGCCATCACCTACCGGCCCTATTATGCCGCCAATGTATTGCCCGACGCTTCCGAAACACTTCCTCCGGAAGAAATCGACCGTGCTGCTGTGGTAGAACTGAATACTTCCCGCTTGATTGAATCCCATAATCCCCGGCTCGTGATTTCCGGTAAGAAAAACGGCAAAGAAATCATTCGTTTGAATCTGCCCTGGTTTTTGTCGCTTACGGAAATGGAAGGGCATAAGCAGGCGTGGAGTTTACAGGAATATTTAGACCGGCAGGATGAATATGTGATCACCTTGTTTCTGGACGCGGAGGAGAACCTTTGGATGCAGAATACGATAATTATCAACGGTTGGGTGATCAATGATTTGGAACTCGGAATGTAATTATTGCAATTTAAGATGAAAGTAAATTTATATATAGAAAGGCTCCTGTGTTTTTTACTCTTATCGGCAGTATCCGGCAATTTTTTTTCATGTACCCATGATGAACTGTTTCCCGGAACCGATCCGGATAAGACGGTTACAGAAGGATATATGAAGATTTACTTAAAGGTGCCGGTAAACGCTATCCCTCTCCGGGCTATCTCCGGAGCCCATGAAAGCGCCATAGGAAACGACGGACTTTACGTTATGGTTTTTAAAGTAGAGGCTGATAATTCGGAAGTTTTCGACTATATCGCCCCCATTACCGAACGAACCGGCAATAATCTGACCGTTAAACTGGTTCGAAGCCAAGACGCCGTGAAATACCGAATTGTCATCGTGGCGAATTCTGCGGTTCCCATGCCCGTATCCGAAGGAAAAACAAAGGAAGATGTCTTGAAGGAAATCATCTTTGAAAATCATGGTAAATGGAATGCTGCAAGTTCGGATGATTTCACCCCTTTCCCCATGTGGGGCGAGATTGATGAACCGATCGAGGTGAAAGAAAACACTCCCGAACAAACGATTCGTTTACTTCGCGCCATAGCCCGGGTAGATATCGGGTTAAATTTCGAAGATACTCCCGAAACCTTCGAATCTGTTTTGGGATTGGCTAATTTTAAGCTGAAGAGTGTGAGGGTGTACCGTACCCTCGATAAGGGACATATGGCTCCTGACAAAGCGGTGTATTCCAACGGAAGCGTGACGGCGCCGACCATTCCGGCGGACGCAACGCCTAATGCCGACACCGCTCCCCTGGTGTATGAATTGACAACGGCTGCCGATAGTTATATTCGCGAAATATATCTTCCGGAAGCCAATAAGGGAACCGACATGGACAATGCTCCGTGTATCGTAATCGGAGGTTATTACGGCGCAGGCAACACGACGGATGTTTCCTACTATCGAATCGATTTCGCCGTATATGATAATGACGGAAAAATTCTTAACTATCTGGATATTCTCCGTAACCACCGTTACCGGATGAATGTAAAGGACGTAACCGGACCCGGTTTTACGAATCCTGAAGATGCATTGAACTCCATTCCTTCGAATATCGTCACGAATGTCATTCCATGGGATGAGTCCATTCTCGAAATGCATGTCGAGGGTAAGTATTACTTCGGAATCGACCGAAGGGAAGTTACCCTTAGCCACACCGCCGGGAGCGCGGGCGCCATCACTTTCGAGACCAATCTGCCGGCAGAGGATGTTGCCATTCAGTGGGAAAATACATCACAGGCCCATTTTATGGCCGATTTGGATTATAATAATAAGGTCATTAACGTTACGGCTAACAATATAAACGATACGCAGGCTTACCTGGAAGAATACTTTTCCATCCAGGCGGGTTCGTTCACTTTGCGGGTAAAAGTGGTGCAGAATTTCCTCCGGGGAAATTTCTATATCGACTGCAATTCGGTAAAGGTTAACGGAGTATATACCGATAATCTCACGTTGAATGCCGGGCACACCATCACCTTGACCCTCGTGAGCGCCGATAAATCGGTATTCGGATATGATTATGAGTTGAGTACGAATACAGTGGATGGAATTTCCTTCAGTGGCACGGGGACGATTACCGCCCTCCGGCAGCAAGTTACCCTTCAGGGCGCGGGAACGGTAAATAACCGGAACCCCAAAGCTTTGACCATTTCCGCCAATAATTATGACCAAACGACCTGCCAGACGCGTATTCAGCCGGCCTTTTCCGCTAAAAACATTTTATGTTTGGGAACGGGAAATAATCATGGATATTACCTGGAGGGAGGTTCTTCCCGCGGAATGATGGAAGCCGCCGCCAACTTCGGGCTACTGGAAAACAGTATTGTCAAAGTTGAGGAGATTTACTATACGGCTCTAAGTAGTTCGAATACCGCGACGCTTACAACAGCCATCAATGCAAAGCCGGATATCGTGGTAATCGGATATAATTATACTCTAGATGCCGGTAGGGCTGCTATTTTATTTCAGTATCTTCAAGACGGAGGAATAGTCTTTGCTTTCATTGAAAATGATTCGCCTCTCAATCTCTTCTCCCTTGTATTCCCGGGGGCCGGTATTACTTATGTATTGCGTAACCAGGGAGGAGCTGCCTATGCATTGGCGGATATCGACGATCCGCTCACCCATGGGCCTTTTGGAGATTATCGGGGAAAAGCATGGGAAGAGGATTACTCCGCTACTACAACGTATGCGGGTATCCCTGCGGATAAAGTATATGCTTACACCGATGCCAACAGGGTGGGGGCAACAACTTCTTATACCGAATTAACTTTGTTCCGTCATCGGGAATATAACCTTGTGTTTGCCGGGGACGGAGGATTTTTAGCTAATTCGGGGGATATTAAAGGTGACCGCACCAATACGAATGCTTATCCCTTTGGAGTGGATGAATCATATAACCCTGTTCCCAATACGGGTTATGGAACCGGCGTGTATGCGACGACGGTCTATAATTCCCATATTTTCGGAAATTTTATGGCTTGGGCTTTCGAGGAAGCGGAATATCGCGGAATCAATACTAATTAATCGGATTTTAGTATTGAGTCAAAGAGTTCGTTCGTTCATTGATCATTTATATGTGCAGCAGATTTGAATAATAAAAGGTGCAACGCCATGATGTTGCACCTTTTTTAGCTAAATCATAATCTGTCATCATGCTGCTTCATACTCTAATTTTGTCGGATTATAGATATGTTTTGAGGATTATCCCTGTAATCTTCGTGCCTTTTGTCTTGGCCTTTCGCTTTTCCTCTTTCCAATGTTAAATGTCAAAA
>DHOU01000009.1:0-10497 GCA_002409745.1 Bacteroidales bacterium UBA5382 | reverse complement strand
AAAAAAAAAAAAATTTTGTGGGGGGGGGGGGGGGGGGGATGAAGGGGGGGGGGGGGGGGGGGGGTATTTACATATATTAACTTATTCTATCTCTGTCATTCCTTCTTTTTATCTTTCCTGCATGTTTCCTCTTGCAGACTTTTACAAAATTATTTTTTTTACAACGATCAGTCTCACTGTTTTATAACTAGTGATAAAGACAAGCTGCGGCGATTAGCTCGGAATTCCGGGATAACCTCCGCCGGTCATCTTTTATTATCTCTAAACTCAAAGGATATTTCCGCCAATGTGCGGACATTAGCTGGCAACTCCGGGATGATGTTTGCCATCCTTCTTTTCTTACCCTGCATTTCAGGGAAGTCTTTTGCCGTCCGGCAACCATTAGTCGGAGATTCGCGGAAGACTTCTGCCGGCGGGCAAATAGTAGCCGGGGATTGTAGGATTATCATTGCCGTCCGGCGAAAATGTGTATTTATTCACAATACATTCGAAAAACATTTACAAAATTAAAAATAGAATGTCATGTTAAAGATTTCACTTACAAAATTATCAACAAAGGCGCTGGGTGATTTCGCCGTACGCGTGTTGTTATTATTGAAAGCATTGGTCGAGACTATCCTGAAAGACCATCCTTTATTAGCTGATCTGGAAAAAAAGAACGCCATTTATCAACAAGTGGTGGTGAAAAAAGTGTATAGCGGGTTGGGCGATGATGTGGAAACGCTCGACTTGAAACGGGATAATGCTTACCGCGGATTCCGGCGGTTGCTGAAAGGATTTCTCCGGTTCGAATCGTCTAAAAGCGATGATGCCCGTGCCTTACTGGAAGTATTGGATGAAGTGGGCGATATGGAAGGCCGGAAATATGCCGACCAGAACACCATGATGCGCAAGTTGGTAGAAAAGCTATCGGCCGGAGAAAACCTGGTGCGGGTTACACGCCTCGGACTTACGGAAGAACTGAACGCTCTGAAAACAGCACAGGCGAATTTCGAATCCCTAGCCGGGACACAGAATTGCGTCAAGCCGGATCGGCTTCTGTGTTGCGGAAAGAACTGGAAGAATCCTTGTATAATATATTGGCGTTGGTATCGGCCATGCGCAACTAGGCGGAATGGAAAGACCTGTATGCCCAGCTCGGCCAGTTGATCAAGGAGTTTAAAACCCGTTTGGACGAAGAGGAAGATAAGGAAAAAGCGGGGGCGTAGGGATAAACCTGTGGGTTTGTCTTGTAGCTTAAATTGTGAAGATTATTCTCTTATGTGTCCGAATGTATGATTATTAAGTTAAATAGTAAATATCGATAAATTTCTAATTTAAAACTAAATGTATGAATAACATCAATTTAAAGTATGTGCGCATCTTGTGTAGCATCTGTATTGTTTTGTCCGTATATATGTTCATCATATTATCCTGCGGAAAGAGCGATTCCGATATGGACGATGACTATAAGTATAACCCTGATAAACCGGTCGTTTTGGAGTCTTTTTCTCCTTCGGAGGGAGGAATGGCTACACGCTTGATTATTTCGGGTAGTAATTTGGGTAACGATCCTTCCAAAATCAAGGTTTATTTTAACGAAAAACCGGCGGCTATTATCGGTTGTGATAAAGGAAAAGCGCTGGTCGTAACGCCTCGGCAGCCTGGCGATACCTGTACGATTTCGGTGGTAGTAGGGAAAGATTCTGTTACCGCTACCGAAAAGTTCGTTTATCATATCTCAACAACGGTAACGACCCTTGTTGGGAAGAAAGGGACCAACGAATTGAAATCCGGTTCGTTTGCTGAGGCTACATTCATGAATCCATCCACCTTGACGGTAGACAACGAAGGCAATATTTTCCTTTCTCATTGGAGAGGTAACTATGAAATTGTCATGATCAACCAGCAAAACCAGACCGTAACCAAGATGTATAGCGGCGACGCTACCGGAGCACCTTCGACCGATGCAGAGGGTAAAGTCGTAATGTTTCCCAGCGACGGCGGTGATGTGTTGTATGTGCTCGACCCCGCCGCTCAATGGGGAGTACGGAGGAGGCAGATATTGCATCCGTCGGCCGAAGAACAAGCCGCGGGAATGAAAGATTTTAAAATTAACTGGAAACATGGTTTTGCGGCGTGCAAATTAGACGGGATGATTTATACCCGTTCTGCCGGGGGACAGATTGTGAAGTTCAACCCGAAAACACGAGTCGGACAATTGGTTGCTGATGGTATCGACCCCGATACGGATGGTTTTCTTTCATTCGATCCGCTTCATCCCAATATGTTGTATATTTCCTATCCCAGCCGGCACTGTATTTACACATTCGATATCCTGACGAAAGAACATAAGTTATTTGCAGGATCAAAGAATACACCGGGATGGAAAGACGGAAAAGCGGATGAAGCATTATTCAACAGTCCTGTTCAATTGGTTTTTGATGTGAACAATAATATCGTTTTGGCGGATGCCGGTAACCATTGTATTCGCCAGATTACTCCGGAAGGAAGAGTTTCTACACTGATCGGGATAGCCGGAAAGGCGGGTTATCAGGACGGAAATCCGGATGACGCCTTGTTCAACTACCCTAAAGGGGTAGCGATCGATAAAGATTATAATATTTATATCGCCGATTACAATAACAATTGTATTCGTAAATTGGCGGTGGAGTAAGCTGGATAACTATAAATTATATAAATTATGAAGAATATATTGATTGCTTGTTTGTCGCTTTGCCTGGTAATTCCGGCTTATGCACAGCAGAATTTAACGGTATCGGGGATCGTTCAGGAGGAAAAGGGTGAACCCTTACCCGGAACCAGTATTTATGTAAAAGACCGTCCCGGGCTCGGTACCCTGTCGGATGTCGAAGGGCGGTTTACGATCCGGGCTTCGAAAGGGGAGATAATTGTTTTTAGTTTCATAGGCTATGATAATCTCGAATATAGAGTGGAAAATGAAGTAAAAGACCTGATAATCATCTTAAAGGAAAAAACGACAGCCATTGAAGAAGTGGTGGTGACGGCTTTGGGTAGCGTACAACGTAAAATCAGTACGGTAGGCGCGATCAGCAGCATCGATGCGCAAGAGTTGCAAGTTCCGGCCACCTCAATGGCGAATATAATCGGGGGGCGTATGCCGGGGGTAATTACTATGCAAACGAGTGGGGAACCGGGTAAAAATATATCGGAATTTTGGATACGCGGAATCAGTACTTTCGGAGCGAACAGTTCGGCTTTGGTGCTTATAGACGGGTTGGAAGGCAATCTTAACTCGATCGACCCTGCAGATGTAGAAAGCTTTTCCATCCTTAAGGATGCATCGGCAACCGCCGTTTACGGGGTCAGAGGAGCTAACGGAGTCGTGCTGGTAAATACAAAACGTGGCTTTACGGGTAAATTGAAAATCAATGCGCGGGTCAACTATACGATTGCCAAATTACAAAAGATGCCCAATTATATGCATGCGTATGATTATGCCCGATTAGCCAATGAAGCCCGTGTGGTGCGGGAAGACGAACCTCTCTACACCGAACGCGATATGCAAACGATCCAATATGGTTTGGATAAGGATCTGTTTCCGGATGTGGACTGGCAAAAAGAAATCGTAAATCCGGTAAGTTACCAGAAAACCTATTACCTAAGCGCACAAGGCGGCGGTGAAATTGCGACCTATTTTTTCAGCTTGGGGATGTCGAATGAGACGGCGGCTTATAAACAGGATAAAAGCAGCCTCTATAAAGTTGATATGGGTTATAATACGTATTCTTATCGGACGAACCTGGATGTCAACCTAACCAAAACGACTAAGATCTTTTTTGGTGTGGACGGTTACCTGACCCGCAATAAGATGCCGGGTATCGCCACAACGAATTATATTTGGCAAGCACAGTCGAACCTGACGCCGCTTCTGATCCCTACGGTTTACTCAACCGGCCACCTGCCGGCATGGGGGGCAGGTAATTATTATTCGCCTTATGTCATGATCAATTATACGGGAATTACCTCCGACGAGTCGAATTTAGCCAAAGCTACGCTGGCGTTGAACCAGGATTTGTCATTTATCACCAAGGGATTGAAGATAAGGGCGCAGGGCGCATTCGATACGCAAAGTTGGTTTTCGGAACGGCGGTATGTGCTTCCCGAATTATATTATGCTTCTTCACGGGACGTGAACGGAAAACTACAGATTGCCAAAAAGGTGAATAAGATTGCGGCCAACTATGGTTATGGGCAGAACCAATACCGGAAATACCATTTTGAATCGACCTTGAATTATGAAAAAATCATTCGGGAAGATCACCGCCTTTCGGCATTGGTGTACTATTATATGAGCGATTCCAAGAAAACCCAGGATATCACGGGTGTCGACTGGAACCTTGCGGCTGCTCCCAAGCGATACCAGGGGATTTCGAGCCGGATGACGTATGGTTATAAGGATACGTATCTGCTGGATGTAAACTTCGGCTATACCGGTTCGGAAAACTTCCAGGCCGGGCGCCGTTTCGGGTTCTTCCCTTCTATTGCCGGAGGTTGGGTACCCACGAATTACAAATGGATGAAAGACCACTTGTCGTGGTTGAATTTCTTTAAGATACGGGCTTCGCACGGTTCTGTGGGAAATGACCAAATTTCGGGAACCCGCTTTCCCTATATCACCCGTATTAATGAAAACGCTCCCGCCGGCTGGGGCGGCACCGAAGGCGGTATACAGGAAACCGTTATAGGCGCCGACAACCTGATGTGGGAAAAATCCATCAAATCCGATATCGGGATAGAGGGGCGGCTGTTTCATGAAAAAGTCTCTTTCGTCCTCGACTTTTTCCAGGACCGGCGCGACGGGATTTTCCAACAACGGGCACAAATCCCCAACTATGTAGGATTGGTTAATTTACCTTACGGCAACGTGGGAAAAATGAAGAGTTGGGGGTCCGACGGCAATATTTCCTATACCCATGACTTCAGGAAAGACCTCTCGCTTACCTTGCGGGGAAACTTTACCTATTCTACCAATGAAATAGAGAATTGGGAGCAGGCCTACCCGAAATATAACTACCAGCGATATTCCAATTTCCCGGTGAATGTCATCAGAGGATATATCGCAAGCGGCCTGTTCAAGGATGAACAGGATGTGAAGAGCAGTCCCAAGCAAAGTTTCGGCGGGTTTAAGGTGATGCCCGGAGATATCAAATATAAGGATGTGAACGGCGACGGACAAATTAACACGGACGACCAGGTTGTTTTGTCTTATCCGACGTATCCCCGTTTAATGTATGGTTTCGGCGCCGATTTTCGTTACAAGGACCTCACGGTCGGCATTCTTTTTAAAGGAACGGGCGATACCGACTTCTTTCACGTGGGATATACCTACTGGGACGGTTATAGCTGGCAAACGAACGGTATTGGATATACCCCGTTTCATGGACAGGAAGCCGGAAATGTCTTGACCATCCTTGCCGATCCCAAAAACCACTGGACACCCGCATCCTACTCGGGAGACCCTGCAACGGAAAATCCGAATGCCCGTTTTCCGCGTCTTTCGTATGGGTATAATGCAAACAATTCGCAGCTATCCACTTTTTGGAAGGGCAATAGCAAATACCTCCGCCTGCAGGAAATTACCCTCAATTATAATTGGAAAAATAAAGCCTTTCAGGCTTTAGGGCTCACTTCCATAGATTTGCAAGTCGTAGGCAATAATTTATATGTATGGGATCAGGTCGATCTGTGGGATCCGGAACAGGCACATCAAAACGGACGCGCCTATCCTATTCCTGCCCGCTTAACGTTTCAGGTTTATCTTAATTTCTAACTTATATAGATATGAATAATAGAATAATATACTTAACTGTTTTGTTTTTGCTCGCTTTCTTTCCGCTTTTCCAATCATGTGATTTTTTGGATACGGATGATTATTTCTTCAATGAAACGCTTCAGCAGGATTCCATTTTCAGTAATAAGCGGAACCTGGAAAAATATGTGTGGGGAACGGCGGCCTATTTTCCCGATGAAGGAAGAATTTTTGGAAACAATTATACACCAGGCCCTTTTGCGACGGATGAAGGTTTTACTCTTTTCGGTACCGGTGAATTTCATGGAATGGCTTTCGTTCTAGGAGAGGTGAAACCGAACAATCTGTACGGCATGGATATTTGGGGAGGAATGTACCAGATTATTCGTAAATCGAATACCATTCTGGCGCGTATGGACGAAGCCCAAGACATGACCGCGACGGACAAGAGAGACTTGTTGGGCTATGTCTATTTTATGCGCGCCTACGCTTATTATCACTTGTTTATGCAGTATGGGCCAGCCATTCTTTTGGATGATAACGTACTGGAAAATAATGAAGGGCCGGAATATTATAATACCCACAGGGCCACGTACGACGAGTGTATCGAATATATTTGCGGGGAATTGGAAAAAGCGGCTCAATACCTCCCCGTGGAAGTAGCGATCAATTTTTTTGGGCGGCCTACCAAAGGCGCTGCCTACGGATTGATATCGCGGTTACGCCTGCAAGCCGCCAGTCCTTTGTATAACGGACAAAGTGCTGCCCGGATCTATTTTGGCGACTGGAAGCGTAAAACCGACGGTGCGCAATATATTTCTCAAACGTATGACGAGAAGAAATGGGCTTTGGCCGCTCTTGCTGCAAAGCGGGTCATGGATATGGGCATTTACAAACTGCATACGATCGAGAAGCAGGGAGATACTCCCCCGCTACCCGCTAATGTACCGTCCGCACCGTTTCCCGACGGAGCCGGCGGGATCGATCCGTTCCGTTCGTATTCCTATATGTTCAATGGCGAATCGCTCGGGTCCCAGAATAAGGAGTTTGTTTGGGGGAGAATGTCCGGAAATGTTTTGGATTATACGCGACATTCATTTCCCGTCGCAATTATGGGCGGTTGGAACGGAATGGGAGTAACCCAGAAAGTAATAGATGCCTATTATATGGCGGACGGGCGTGACATAGGCAATTCGAGCCTGGAATATCCGTATTCGGAAGAAGGATTTATGGGCGGAAGCGATAAAACATTTTCCGGATATCTTCTTAAAAATTCAATCAATAAGATGTATGTTAACAGGGAAATGCGTTTTTATGCCAGTATTGGTTTCAGCGAATGTTTCTGGACGGCAAGCACCACTTCCGAAACGGCCAGGAAGAATATTGTCGTAACATATTACAAGGATGGCAACGGGGGAAAAGAAAGCAATCAGGGGAATGTCGATAATTATCCTATTACGGGCTATGTACTGCGCAAGTATATTCATCCCGACGATGCATGGGCGGGGGAAGGAGCCGCCCGTATCGATAAACCTTTCCCTATCATCCGTTATGCGGAAATACTGCTTTCCTACGCCGAAGCGTTGAATAACCTGACGACGAGTTATACGTTGACCGATACGGTAAGCGGAAACGAATATACTTTTACTCGAGATGTGGAAGAAATACGTTCCGCTTTCAACCAGGTGCGCTTTCGTGCCGGCTTGCCTGGGTTAACCGAGGCGGAACTCGCTTCGCCCGAAACAGTACAAAAACTGATCGAACGGGAACGGATGATCGAGTTCTTGTTCGAGAACAGGCGGTATTATGATGTGCGCCGCTGGGGTATTTATGAAGAAACGGAAAATGAACCTTTCAAGGGCATGGACACCGATGCCGGCAAGGAGAGCTTCTATTATCGGGTACACTTGAACCATTCAAAAGCGCGGAATAGGATTGTGGATAAAAAACTGATTTTCTTGCCGATCTCTTTGGATGAGATAAGAAAAGTTCCGGATTTGGATCAGAATCCGGGCTGGGAAGATTAAACGCGGACATGGAGTATAAAAAAATAATTAAAAACTAAATGTATGAAAAAAAATATATGCTTTTTCTCTGCTTTTCTGCTTTTTTGCCTGACAGCGTGCAATGAAGAGGATTTTTCGGTAAGAGAACATTATAAATATATGATTTACCTGTTGAGTGAAAATACGGATAATGTGTTTTCGGCGGAATATGACCTGGAGGCCATTACGGAAGAAGGAGCCATTACTTCGTACTTATCCGTCGGCTGCGGAGGATCCTTATCCAATCCGGATGAATTTATCGTTGAACTGGAGCCGGATGAAGTCTTGTTCGACAAATACAATCGGTCGAACTTCGATATCGATTATTCCAAATACGCCCGCCTCCTGCCGGAGGAAAAGTTCCAGCTTGGGACGACTCGTGTGGTATTTCCGGCGAACAATCCCGACCAATACGTAAAGGTGCCCATTACGGTCCAAATAGGAGGATTGTCGCCCGATTCGATCTACTTTATACCGCTCTCCATTAAAAGTACATCCAAGTACGAGGTCAATAAAGAAAAATCGGCTGTACTGTTTCGTGTTACGATAAAGAATGATTATGCCGAGCAGCTCAACGATACGTATTATCAGTTGAAAGGTAACGTGTTAAGCGAGGATGGAAATAATCTGGGCGTCTCCACCTCTAAACTGGTTCGTCCGTTGACAAAAAATTCCGTTCGCTTGTATGCCGGAAGCAATACCCAAACCATCAAAACGGCCACCGTTCAGGATATTCAAAAATATTCGATTATTCTTACGATAGATGAAAAGAATCAGGTACGGATCACTCCTTATGGGACGATACAAATCGAGCAACTCGACGGGGGAGAGGAATGGAATAGATATGAAGAGGCGAAAACGTATGCAGACACTAAAATCGTCAAGCGGTTTTACCTGTATTATCGTTACCGCACCTTGAAAAGCCGTGCTACCACGACTACTCCTGAGGTTTGGGATAACTGGATCACGATAAAGGAGACGTTGAAAAGAATGGAGTAAGAACAAAATAAAATTGAATCAAATATGAAAAATAAATGTATAATATTGATTTTGGGGTCGCTTTTAATGGGTTTTATCGGTTGTGGCGACTACGATAAACCGGTTGAAGAAAACAGTATCTATGTAAATAGAAAATCTCTGTCAATTTTCGTAGGCGACCGGTTTCAACTTACTGCCAGCCCTACTGAAGGAACCTATCATTGGACGAGTGAAGACCTTGCGGTGGCTACCGTTACATCGGGCGGATTAGTGGAAGCCGTCGGCGCCGGCTCGACCAGTATTATTGCTTCCGGAGCAGGTGTCAGTACAAAAGTGCCAATTACGGCTGTGGTGAGGATTCCGCTTCAAGATGTAGTTCTGAGCGACGAATCCCTCGAACTTCTCCCTGGAAACAAGAAAACCGTCGACGTGACGTTTGTGCCGGAAAACGCGAACGATATGCCGCCTTATTCCTGGCATTCGGAAAATCAGAATGTGGCCACTGTAAACGAAGGAGGTGAAATTACAGTTGTAAGTGAAGGTTTAACCAATATTGTTTATCGCATAGGCGATATAGAGAAAAAAATATCGGTGGATGTAGCTTTTACGCGTTCGTTTAAAGACCCTCATGTCCTTTCCGCATCGGCAGCGTATGAATTACCGGCCGCGAATTTCGATTTAGGTGGTGACGGATATGCTTTTCACGATAATGACAAGGAAAACCGAACGAATAATAACTATCGTGCGAACAATGGCGATGACCAAAGCGCTTCTGTCGATATTGAGGGAAATGGTGATAACGTCGGTTATACCGGTGAAGGAGAATGGTTGTTATATACTGTGGAAGTGCAAGATGCGGGTGAATACGGCGTAGAGGTATTTGCGGCTGTTGGCGGTAACGGAAGTTTTCATCTTGAAGTTGATGGTGTAGATGCGACCGGTCCCATCTCTGTTCCCGATACGGGCGGTTGGGGTAATTATAAATGGATTTCTTCCCCACAGGATAAGCTGACTCTATCATTGACGGAAGGAAGGCATAAGATTAAATATTATTTCGGGGGAGGGCATAATGTCCGGATTTTGAAGTTTACCAAAAAATAGGGAGTACATAGTATCTGCTTTTATGATTATCCGTGATATGTTATATCGGTTAGAGATATATTTTTAACACGTATCCCGATTCGCTATAATATCGGGGTGGGGAGGTCTTTAGCCTCTATGACAAGTAGCGGATAATCATATTTATTTTATAACATTACAAATGAAAAATAACAGCGTGCTTATCTTTTTATTGGTGCTATTTTTTTTCTTGTCGTGCCGTGATAATAAAGCGCCTGAGAATTGCCCGGCACAGGTGGAAACGCTTGACGTGTAGCAAATAAGTGATATAACGGCCATGTGTAAAGGCAAGATTACGGATAAGGGAACCGGCACAATCTCTCAATACGGGATAGAACTGGATGACGGAAACGGGTATGAAAAACATCCTCGAACCATCTCTTCGGGAGATCATTTCGGAGTTGAGTTCGTCGGATTGACCCCGGACAAAACGTATCGTTACCGCGCGTATGTCGATGACGGCGCAGTTCAATACGGAGAAGAAAAAAGCTTTACCACTTTATCGGCTTTTGTTTATACTGCATCCGTTGATCCGGAGAGCATTACCAGTAATTCGGTAGTGATTTCGTTTACCGGTGTCAA
>DHOU01000023.1 GCA_002409745.1 Bacteroidales bacterium UBA5382 | reverse complement strand
TTTTAAATACTGATTCGCATTAATTATTGTTTTTATAATATCGGGAATATTTTTCTGTCATGACATTAGAGCTTTGGCGAAAAAGCGCACATTTCTTAACAAAAAGATAACCTGTAAAATTAAAGTAACAATATCTTCCTCATAAAACAAGAAAATATCGATTTAAAAGTTCCGCACCGGCTTTGGCAAGTTCAAAAAATTCGGATATATCCCGACACACCCTCCAGGAGTTAACCTTGCCCGTCACGGCTTTCTATCGTTTGACATAAGCGAAAGCCCCCATCAACAGCTAACTTTTCAGTAAAAAAACGCCTATACTAAAGTTAATTCTTTACCTTTGCATAAATTTTGGTCAGAGAACACTTCTGAATCCGTTTCACAAAGAAAGGACTACATGCAAAAAAGAACTCGTAACATACTATTTTATAGCACAATAATAGGAGGAGGCGCTTTATTCATGTATTGGATTGCGACCAAAGGCTCGCTGCTGGAAACCGACCGCAACGTAATTCTTCCACACACAGACCGGACACAATGGCAAGAATTCCTGCACACTATCGTGCTCAATTACTCGGAACCACTCGCTATCCTGTTGGCTCAAATACTCGCCATAATACTTGTTGCACGCCTTTTCGGCTGGTTAGCAAATAAAATAGGACAACCTACCGTCATCGGTGAGATTATCGCGGGAATTGTGTTGGGGCCTTCGCTCATCGGCGCCTATTTTCCCGAATTCTATACCACCCTCTTCCCCGAACATTCGTTCAACAACCTGAAAATGCTTAGTAACATGGGGCTGATTCTCTTTATGTTTGTCGTGGGAATGGAGCTCGACCTGAAAGTGCTGAAAACCAAAGTCCACGAAGCCATCGTTATCAGTCATGCCAGTATTATCTTCCCTTTTGCCCTGGGCATGGGGCTGGCGTATTTCCTTTACGAAAGCTTTGCCCCCCTTAACGTGCCTTTTCTTTCGTTCGCCCTGTTTTTGGGCATTTCGATGAGTATCACCGCTTTTCCGGTTCTGGCGCGTATCGTACAGGAAAAGGGTCTCAATAAAACCAAACTCGGCACCATTGTGCTTACCTGCGCGGCGGTGGACGACATCACGGCGTGGTGCGTGCTGGCCGTAGTCATCGCCATTGTCAAGGCCGGATCGGTGGGTAGTTCGCTTTACACCGTGCTCTTCGCGGTACTATACGTTATTGTGATGATAAAGGTCGTCAAACCTTTCCTGAACCGCATCGGCGAATTGCACAACACCAAAGAAAATCTGAATAAATCGGTCGTAGCCATTTTTTTCCTGGTGCTTGTCGCATCGGCTTTTTCCACCGAAACCATTGGCATACACGCTTTGTTCGGCGCATTCATGGCCGGCGCCATCATGCCCGATAACAAATCGTTCCGCCACGTCTTTGTCGAGAAGGTCGAAGATGTGGCAACGGTTTTATTGCTTCCTTTGTTTTTTGTATATACGGGATTAAGAACGAAAATTGGGCTTCTCAATGAGCCCGGACTCTGGATCGTGACCGGATGGATTATTTTAGTGGCGGTGATGGGAAAATTTATCGGAAGCTCGCTCGCCGCCCGTTACGTAGGGCGCCAGAGTTGGCGCGAGAGCCTAATTGTGGGGGCGCTCATGAACACCCGGGGACTCATGGAACTGGTGGTAATCAATATCGGGTACGACTTGGGCATACTCACACCCGAAGTGTTTGCCATGATGGTGATTATGGCTCTGGTGACCACCTTTATGACCTCGCCGAGCCTGGGCATTATCAACCGCCTTTTTCCCAATCGGCATCCCCACACGCATCTCACGCCGCGCCAAGTCGAAGGCACTTTCCGTACGGCCATCGCCTTGGGAAATGCCTACAATGGCAAGTTGATGCTCAATGTGGCAAAGACCGTTTTCGAAAGCATGCGCAATTTCCTGGATGTGACGGTATTCCATTTTACAGTCGGCTCGAATGTGAACCCTATGTATGAAGAGAATTTCTATGAAGAAAATTTCCGTCCGGTCCTTTCCCAAGCCGAGCACTTAAATATCCCCATCCATACCGAATACGGCGTCACCGACGATCTCGAAGCCGATGTGGTGCGGTTTGTCAACGAAAAACAATACGATTTTCTTCTTATCGGTGGCGGACTGTCATTATCCGAAGAGCCGCCTTTCAAGGAAGCATCGATCTTTAAAAATATCCGCTGGCTCAACGGGCTCTGGCCAACCGCTTGTTCCGAAGCCGCATCGTCTTTTATCCGAGTATGCTGATGAAAGACAAAACACGCTATTTCGTGGAACGTAGCCAATGCAGTGTGGGCATTTTCGTCAACCGCAGTTTCACCGATATTACACATACGCTCATCGTCATACGCTCCGAAGCCGATCAGTTTCTATTGCGTTATGCCCGCCGCTTGATGATCAACAACCAGCAGGTAACCATTGACATCGATGATGTGCATGAGCTCCTGTACACTTCGCCTTTATTGTCGGATATGTATAAAGATTTACAAGAGAAGTTTTCGAACCGCATCAAAATTATCGGCAACAGGAGCAATCGCGATAGCCTGTATACGCATTACAGTTTTATGCTTATCAGCTACCCATCCTGGAACGAAATGCTCCGGATAAATGCCGATGAGTTCCGCAAGATTCCCTCCACGCTTATTATCAATAAAAAACCCAGTAGATTTACTACCGGGTATTATAAAGATCATTCGAAATTCAGTGATTAACCAAGGCCGTCGCTTCAAGCGATCCCCCCGGTAAGAAAGGCCTACTCGCCGAATCCTTCAGCACGGATGCCTTCGGTGCGGATTACCGGAAATGAAAAAGCGTAAGGCTTTTCCACCTGGTTTTCGAAAGTTTGCCGCGATAACTCATGGCGTATTTTCGACGCCAATTCATGGCTTGCGAGCGTTATGACCATATCTTCCTCCGCATCGATTCCAATGGGGAGAAGCCCCTCGCTGTTGGGCGACAGATTGGCCAGCCGCGAATGAATAATGGTACTTCCCGACACGCCCAATTTCTTGACATTATGCAAATACTCTTCGGCGCTGCCATGCGGCACAAGGGCCACCACCATCTGTTTGATGATCGGTTCGGGTGCGGAGGGATTCATGGATAAATCATCCTTTTCGTCCTGCACAATCCCCACCAGGCGGCTGATAGGCTGCACAGCCAGCACGCCGGTGTTTTCGGTGGCCAGGTTAAAGCGTTGCGATACCAAATAAATCAAATGCTCCATCTTACTGCGGGGCACGATCATCATAGCCACTACTTTTGCCGACTCCACCTGTATTCCCATCAACGGATGGATGATAGAAGCCGCCCCCCGCGCCTTGATCATCGTCAAGCCCGAGAATCCGTGCTCTTGTACAAAGTTGCCGAAATCGTCGGCCACGTTCTCATTGAGGATAATCATCACGTTCACGTAAGGGCTTTCGGGGACATATTCCCGGTCGAGTGTGCCCGGATAACTCACCGGCATCATAAAGGCGATGCCTTTATTAGGCTTGTCGAAATTGAACTCTTTCTCCAGTTTCGACAACATCTCTTGTCCTTGCTGAGACTTCACGCCCAGAAGGATTACTTCTTTGTCAACTTCATCCAGCGCCAAAAATTCGAGGATTCGGTTCGACCGGCTGCTTCTGCCTTCTCCCAACAAACAATTGGCCTTTGAGAATCCTATCCTGCGGGCAAACTGAAATATTTTTTTACCCTGGCCGCGGTTAACGATAATACCTAATATGCAGTAGGTATCATCATGAGACGATAACTCCGAATAATTAATCATAAATCACTTTCCCCTATGGTTTGTATTTGTTTGGCAGCTTTTTTATTCTGCCGTCTTATAGTTAGTTTATATATAAATCCTAATAATTCAACTGTTAATAATGGTATCAGGGCTACAATGGCAATCACGCCGAAACCGTCGGTAACCACATTCGCATTGGGCATATATTCCGCGGCTCCCTGAGCGTAAGGCAATAAAAAGGTAGCCGTCATTGTTCCGGCTGCCACCCCGCCCGAATCGTAAGCGATACCCACAAAGATATCGGAAATAAAATAAGACAAGAAGATGACCAATATCATTCCCGGTAACAAAATATGCCACAATTGCAACCCCGGAATAAGAATGCGTAACATCGAAAGCCCAACGGCAAGCCCCACACCGAGACTCAACGCCACTAATACGGTATTGCCTTTTATCGCCCCGGCCGTTTCATTCTCGATTTGGTTGGTAAGCACGTGTACCGAAGGTTCTGCGGGAATCGTTACAATACCGAATACCACTCCCATTAAGACTAATACCCACTCCATTTCCAGGGAAGCAAGTTGGAAGCCCACTTGGCGGCTGGCATCGATAAACCCCCCATTCACACCGGTAAGAAACAACACTAAGCCCACATATGTATACACCGTCCCGATTATAATCGTCCGGATCGTCTTCTTCGATTCCTTTAATCGTAAAAAATTGACAACAAAAAAGAGTACCAACACCGGCGCCAAACTTAAAAACGATTCGAATGACACCGTAACCACTTGCGACAATACACTGGCAAAGGCGTTTTCGCCGACGCTTGCGTCTAAATCGAGTGTTCCCGTCAAGCCGGTATTGCTAAAGGCGCCTTGCAACAATACGGCAATAATAGCTCCGGTGGAAGCAATACCCAACATTCCGAAACTATCGGTCTCCTCATTCCCTTTACTACGGGTAAGATTAGATGCGCCTACGGACAAAGCCAGAAGGAACGGTACGGAAATAGATCCGGTAGTGGATCCGGCCGCATCGAAAGCGATCGCTAAAAACTCCGAATCGGAAAAGAAGGCTAAAATAAAGATGATAATATAGATAATCGTCATCAATTTATTCAGCGGTATGATTTTCAATACACGTACCAATGCCACCGCCACTAACAGTCCGACGCCCATAGACACAAGCATCACCAATAAACCGGAATTGATGCCGCCGGCGGTCACCTCCGTAACCTGACGTCCCAATATATGCAAATCGGGTTCGGCTACGGTTACAAGAAACCCGATAACCAAGCCGCCCAGCAGAATCTTCCACAGCCGGCTAATGCTCAGCAGGCTGCTGCTTATTCTCTCGCCGATCGGCGTAATGCTTATATCCACACCTATCAGGAAAATAGGCATACCCAATAATATGAAAAGCGCACCTATTAAAAACTTTGCCAACACGACTTGTTCGAGTGGTGCAATAGTAAAATGCAACAACAAGACAATAGCAACAATAGGTATTACAGAAATGAATATTTCTTTAAACTTTTCTAATACGGGGTGCATAATATCCTTACATTTGAAATTTCAATACTCATTTAACGTTGCGGCAGGCAGGAAGTCATCTCAGGTGCAGGCCTGGACTACAGCAACGACTCGGGATCGAGATGTTCATGCTCGATATCCAGAAAATATTTATAAGTGCCCACTTTCAGTTCGGCGCAGGCATCATAGTCACATACGATGATACCTTTGCGATGGAGTTGCAGGGCACTGATCGTCCACATTTGGGTAATGGCTCCTTCCACGGCATGATAAAGTGCGCGGGCCTTATGATGTCCGTTGACAAGGATCAGCACTTCTTTCGAATCGAGTACCGTCCCTACCCCAACCGTCAAAGCCGTCTTGGGTACTTGATTGACATCATTGTCAAAGAAGCGTGAATTGGCGATAATCGTATCGGTCGTCAGGGTTTTCACACGGGTACGGGAAGTAAGGGACGAGCCCGGCTCATTAAAGGCGATGTGTCCGTCGGGGCCGATACCTCCTAAAAACAAATCGATTCCTCCGGCATCCTTGATAGCTTGTTCATACGCCTCGCATTCGGCCTCCAAGTCGTCAGCCATTCCATTGAGGATATGTACATTTTCTTTTTTTATATCGATATGATGGAAAAAGTTCTGCCACATAAAGGTGTGGTAGCTCTGCGGATGCTCATCGGGCAGCCCCACATATTCGTCCATATTAAAAGTAATGACATTCTCGAACGAAACCTTTCCGGCTTTATACAGTTGTATCAATGCCCGATAGGTACCCAGAGGCGACGAGCCGGTGGGTAATCCCAGTTTAAAAGGCTTTTCCGAAGATGGGTTCGCTTTTCTTATTTTTGCAGCAATATAATTTGCCGCCCATAATGCGAGATTTTCGGCATCAGGTTGAATGATAAGTCTCATAATAACGAATTACTAATTACAAATTACGAATTACAAATTACAAATTACTGATTACAAATTACTGATTACAAATTACGAATTACTAATTGTCAATGTACACGGCTTTTTCCGATAACAATCTCTCGGCCATTAGTCGGCCTAACTCCCAAGCCTTTTCGATGGCTTCGGGATTGAGCGACTGCTTCATGTCGAAAGGCTCTCCGATCAACTCGAAATCCATTTTCTCCGAAAATGCCTTCAATTCTTTTTTAGCGCCGTTTGCCCATGCATAGACACTGAAATAACCGAATATCCGGTTTTTCATTTGACGGTTTTCCAATGCCGAAAGCAAGCTTTCCACACCGGGATACAATTTGCTGTTGTAGGTAGGAGACCCGACAATGAGGCCTTTATACTTAAATATGTCGCGCAGAATATGCGATTCGGAACTCTTCGACACATTATGCATGACGATGTCTTTCACGCCATGGCGCGCGGCCGAGTCGGCAATGATTTCGGCAAGCTGTTCGGTATTGCCGTACATGCTCCCGTAAGCGATGACCAATCCTTCATCGGCCTCATATTTGCTGAGCTTATCATATAGAGCCAACACGTTTTCGATATTTTTCCGATTGACCCAAACCGGTCCGTGAGTTGAGCAAATAGCCTCGATTTCGATTTCGGACAACTTCTCCAAAGCCTTTTGCACGGGTGATCCGTACTTTCCTACCACACTGGCATAATAACGAATCATTTCTCCGTGATATCTTTCCGGATCGATTTGCGTGTCGAGGATTCCGCCATTAAGCGCACCGAATGCGCCGAATGCATCGCCCGAGAAAATCGCATGCAACTCGGGCACATACGTAATCATCGTTTCAGGCCAGTGAACCATGGGCGTAAGATAAAAACGCAACGTCTTTTCCCCTATCGAAAGTTCTTCCTTGTCCTTTACAACGATAACATTATCCGTAATGCCGTAAAATCCTTTCAACATATCTTCCGTTCGGGAATTTCCAACGATCTTAATATCGGGAAACTTGCTTACCAGCCATTCGATGGCTCCCGAATGATCGGGCTCCATGTGGTTTATGACCAAATAGTCGATCGGTTTATCTCCCAAAACCGATTTTATTTTGTGTAAAAACACATCGGAATAACTAATATCAACCGTATCGAAAAGAACGGTTTTTTCATCCTTTAAAATATAGGAATTGTAAGCTACGCCCTTCGGCAACAGAAAATGATTTTCGAACTGATACTTTGTGCGGTCATTTACTCCCACATAAAAAATATCCTTTTTTATTTCAAATGGTGTATACATAATTTTTATAATTACAATATTTCACTATCGATTATTTTAAATTTCTATTTGGAAGATTTACGCTTTGCCGTTTTTTTAGCAGCAACAGGTACGACATCCGGAGAGGGAGGATTCTTCAACGCCCTTACGATCATCCATACTCCCCATATAATAAACGGAATACTCAACCACTGTCCGAGAATCAACCCGGTACTCTCACGCATCGCTATTTCCGATTCCACCTGTACATTCTTTACGTACTCGATAAGGAAACGGGCAATAAAGATGATGGAAATGCCGACACCGGTAATCAGCCCGCGCCGGTTTCTAGCATCGGTCTTCCAATAGAGCCATACCGTAATACCGAAAACAAGGAAATAAATGAGGGCTTCATATATCTGTGTAGGATGCGAAGCAGCCGTATAAACCGGTTCCGCTCCCAGCATCCATTCATGCAAATTATCGATAAAACGAAAGCCCCAGGGCAAATCGGTGGGGCCGCCGTATATCTCGTGGTTCATCAGGTTCCCGAGGCGGATGCAGGCGGCTGTAAAGCCGGTAGGCACCATCACCCGGTCGAATGTCCACAACATGCTTTCTTTGGTTACATTGCGGGAGTAAAGCCATACGGCGATAATGATGCCGATGACGCCGCCGTGACTGGCAAGGCCGCCTTTCCATATTTTCAATATCTCCACCGGATTGGCGAGGTAATATTCCGGTTCATAAAACAAGCAGTGCCCCAATCGCGCTCCGACGATAATACCCACCATCATATAAATAAAGAGTGAGTCGAACCATTTTTCAGGCAACTTCTCGTGCTTGAAGATTTTCCCGACCATGACCACGGCAACAATAAGGCCGATGACCCACAACAATCCATACCAGCGTATCTCACGATCGATAAACGGAATCGTAAAAATGGCGGGGTCTACATTCCAAGTAACAGAAAGAAGCATATTTGTTTATATTTTTATGGGTTACAAAGATAACTTTTTTTTAAGAGCTATACTAATTTTTTGATCCATTCGTCTTTATCGCCCGGTAAAAAGTCAATTACCGGAACTTCGATAAGCGTATAGGCGCCGGGCTGCTGCTTAAAAGTGGCCCTTGCGCCACAGACAAGCATTTGGGCTGTGAGCGCCGGATTATTAATACGCATCTCATAATGGAATAATTGGTTTTGGGTATTGCCCGAGACGCCTTTACGCTCCATCGACACCCCGTGCCCCATATCTTTCAGCGCTTCCACATCTTGCACTTGAAAGACGTGCGTCTCATCATGAGCGAAATAATCATCCGCTTTAATCGCATTCGCCACCGAATCGAAATCGGCGCCCTGTTCGAGTTCGATGTAGACCATCCGGCGGTGTATGCCCGTTCCGGCGGGAATCGTCATGGAAAGAGCTGCTTTCACGCCACCGATAGCTTTTACGGCAACGGTATGCCCCATACTCATTCCGGGGCCGAAATTGGTATACGTAATTCCTTTGGGCGCCATCGCCTCCATCAGGGTGCGCACGATCGAATCGCTTCCCGGATCCCATCCGGCGGAAATGATAGACACCGATTGATGTTGCTTGGCGATTTCATCGAACGAAGTCTTCAAATCCAAAATTTTCGAATGTATATCGAAACTATCTACCGTATGAATGCCTCGTTGAAGACAGTCTTTCGCATAAGTCTCTACGCTGCGGGTCGGCGTACATAAAATAGCCACATCCACTTGCCCGAGTTCCGAAACGGATGTTACGACTTTATATCTTCGTAATTCATCGGGAATATCCGACACCTTGCGACGCACCATGCCGGCCACCTCAAAATCGGAAGCGCTTTCCAGCGTATCCAATACATATTTACCTATATTTCCGTAGCCGACAACGGCTGCTCTTATTTTTCCGTTCTTCATTGTTTATTTATTGTTTTTTGAAGTACAAAAATAAACAAAAGCAGCGGAACTGTCTTTGTCATTAATATAAAATAAATATCTTTCGCAAGTTGGGTGACAAGAATATCTATGAAGCCACTCAATATGTCTATGGTATCGGCTTGACGGATTCCATTGAATATTATATTTGGCCTTTTGGCCGGCTCGAGCGGGGCGTTGCCGGCGTCCGGTGAACTCCTTCCCAGGCCAAGTGTCGCGCTGGTTGCGTCGAACGCCTTTCTGTCCCGACCGAGTGTCGCGCTGATTGCGCCAAGCGCCCTCTTGTCCTGACAGAGTGTCCTCCTGATTGTGCCAAGTGAGCCGCTGACCTGACCAAGTGTCATGCTCGCAGTGCCAAGCGAAACGCCGGTAAAGGCAAGCGTTCTGCTGATGGCGAAAAGTGGCGGATAACGGGTAACCTTTAAATCCGAAACGCTTTGCCATGTATGAGATTTCTCTTATTTTTATATTGAAAACAAAAAAATAAAAACTCATACCCGATGAAATTACAAAAAATTCCAACCCATAATACCTTTTACAGGAATTCCTTTTATCCATGAAGAATTTAAAAAATACGGATTATAGAAATGGAACTTGGAACCCCCGATATAAATAATATTTACACTCTCTTTTCTTTGAAAAAACAACTATCTTTGTCATTGATATAAAATATGAATGCACTCCGAAAATTCAGAGAACTCCGTAGCGTCTCTGTGTTTCTCCGTGTAACAGTCATTTTCGGAGAGGACTTAAATATAGAATATGAACAACAAAGTAATAGCATATATTGATATTTCAACACCGGAAGGCCGCTGCATCCTAAACGACCTAAAAGGCAAAAAAGAAGTGACGTTCGAATATCCTCAAGAGGAAACAGAGCAACTAAAAGAACCTTCGGAAGAATATCGTACCGAAAGCGCCCAAAACAGGGTTTCGACCAGTTTATCTATGTCTGAATTAATAGATGGTAAGACCTACTCCGACGATGAGGTCTGGGAAATGGTAGAAGAGCGAATGTCGAAACATTACGGAACGAAAATCAGTATTCGCTGAAAAATGTATCGGATAAAATACTCAAAGGATGCATATATCGATATGCAACGTTTGTCCGATGTCATCATGTACACTTACAAAATGCCCAAAACGGCTGAAAGTTATGCTACACAAACGTCTTCGTTTTTTCAAGCATACGGAAATAATGTTCGCCGTCTCAATTACAAAAAGATGGCTATTATTTACACAACAAACAATCATATCGTCCATATACATCGCATTATACCGGCGAATATGATTATTGACTTATAAAAAATTCATATATAAAAACTCGGGCAAAGTCATTGTTGAAATATATTTTTCACAGATCCTTTTATTTTCAGTTCAGTTTTTAAGAAGATGTTTTTTGACGTTTTGTCATTTTCCAAAATAGTCGAGAATAAAATTTTCACGGCAATCTTGCAGATATCCTCAATGGGTTGCGCCACACAAGTAAGAGGCGGATCAATGTAGTTTAGGTAAGGATTATCATCAAAAGTTATCAACGATATGTTTTCGGGCAAATCGACACCCTCTTCCCTTAAGGCCTTTAAACACCCCATGGCTATCGTATTGCTGAAAGCAAATATCGCAGTAGGTTTTTCTTTTTGTTGGAGGAGTAATTTTGTCTCCAAGTATCCGTTTTGTTCACTAAAATCATCCCCTGTTACAGTATAAGAGTCAATTCCGAAATCAGACATCGCCTGCTCGAATCCTTTTACACGTTGGATATTCGGCGTAGAGTACTTTATTCCCTGAATACACCCGATAGATCTATGTCCCTGCTCTATCAAGTATTTCGATGCCGCATACGCACCTTCATAGTTATTGGAAGAAACAAATGATATCGGGGAGCCTTCAAAATATCTATCGATACAAACCAAGGGCAATCCGTCTTGCTGTATTTTCACCAAATGCTCCCACTCCTTTCCGCAAGGAACGATAATCATCCCATCGATATTCTTCGATGTAAATTGAGATATCTCGGTTTTCTCAATTTCGATATCATCGTCACTATCTCCGATGAGTGTGATATAATCATACTTCCTGACCTCCGAATTAATCACGCTGGCTATTTCAGCAAAAAACGGATTTTTCAGAGAAGGAATAATCAGCGCAATCGTTTTACTTTTACCGGTTCTTAAGTTTCGAGCGAATTCATTCGGAACATAATTCAACTCATTTGCGATGAATTGAATCTTCTCTTGGGTTTTTTTACTAATTCGGTATTTATCTGCCTGACCATTCAAAACTCTTGATACAGTTGTAATTGATAGCCCTGCTTTTTGTGCAATATCTACTATATTTATTTTGTGTTGCATAATAATCTAATAAACAAACAAATATAAATAATTAAACACAACGACAAACACCGCGGCGAGACTTTAATGTTTATTAACTATAAATATTTGCGAAAACGTTTGCGCATAAAATAAATATCCTCTACATTTGCATTCGTTCATTGTCCATAATTATTATTACAGTAAAACATGGGATCAGGATAACAATTTTAGGCACAAAGAATCAACCGTAATAACATAAAAGGAATCATTTTCAAAGTAATTTTATATTTAAACCCTATGACAACGTATTCACGTAGAAACTTTTTAAAGACGGCGGCTTTAGGGGCTGCCGGTCTTACCATTGTTCCCAACACGATATTGGGAAAGGCACGGGGGTATACCTCCCCGAGTGATAAACTGAACATTGCCGGTATCGGTATCGGGGGGATGGGGCGCCGCAACCTGGCAAACATGAAAACCGAAAACATCATCGCCTTATGCGATGTGGATTGGAGATACGCCTCCAAGACATTCAACGATTTCCCTAAAGCCAAACGCTATAAGGACTGGCGGGTCATGTTCGAGGAAATGGGTAAATCCATCGATGCCGTCATGGTGGCTACTCCCGACCATACCC
>DHOU01000041.1 GCA_002409745.1 Bacteroidales bacterium UBA5382 | reverse complement strand
TCCTACAACTGGGGAGTAGTGTAGGTCAATGGCGGGATGATAAAAAGCCTGGAATGGAACGACAGCTATACCACGGCTTACAAAGCGGAGTTGTCATTAGGAACTCCTGGTTCTACAATAGGATATGAGATTATCGGCGAGTCTGCGGTGTTTACCGATCAGGGCGTGTGGCACACGGTCACCTTTGATAATATCGATCAAAAATATGCAGAAGTAAGCGGAAATATAAGTAACCTTAGTACCTATCGGACTCATGCTGCATTATACATTACCCCAGGTGCGCCCAGTATGGGCGAAGAAGGGCTGAAGGCCTTTGACAGAGGGACGTTAACAGCTGAATCTCGGTATCCGGATAACCCGAATTATCCACCGGTGCCTTATAACGTGGGTGTGCCCATCATCATCGATAAGATCATCGTAGAGTTTTCGGAGAAACCGAGTTGGTGGTAAATAATGTAATGTATAGCTTAATATTCATGATGATAGGCATCGACAAAAAACGGCATGAAGTATTGCAGGAGCGTATCAAGCGGCTGGAAGAATTGCCACCCTGTAGCAGGGACGGCGAGTTGCGCATCAAACAACAAGAGTTGGAAAAGCAGATGCAGATGCTTTCTGGACAATTCATCCTGTACAACACCCGGATGGAGCAACTGACCGTCATTGTCGAGAGTTATACCAAGCTGTACAACGATACCGGAAGCGATGTCTACCGCACATTGCGCAAAGCAATGGCAGCAAGGAGAAGGAACTGATTTTGTTCCTATCATTATTACCTAAGCCCCTGCCAATGCAAATACGGCAGGGGCTTTTTCAAACAAAAAAAGAGCTGTAAATCTTATTTTGCAGGTTACCCACCTTATACGCGTTGATCATGTTTTCAGTCCATTACACCCGCCATTTGCTGAAAAAGGCGAACAGGGCGCTATATTGCAGCCTGGCAGCCCGGTACCATACCTCCCCGTGGGGTTATATGCAGGCTTATACACGGTAAATCCATCCGCTCCGAGAAAGAACTTTCTATCTACAGAAAACTGATAGAAGAGCAATTTGTAAAGAATGAGTAATACAAAATGCAACTATCGGGATAAATGTATCGAATGATGAATTTAAAATGAAAGGAATAGACAAGAAGAAACATGAACATCTAATGGAATGTCTGACAGAACTCCGCCAACAGACGAGCGATCCGGCTGAGATAAAACGTATCGACGCCGAGACAGCCCTTTTGTCGGATACCTACAAACAATATACCGCCTTTTTTGAAGGCATACACAGGGAATCGGAACGCTACCATTCCCGTTTCCCGGAAATCCAACGCAGGGCATATAAGGAAATCCGCCGGATAAGGTTTGCCCGAAGAAGAAAAATTTAATACATACGAATATGATTGATTATGTTGCCCAATTACGTAAAGAAACAGACGATGCGGTTGACCTTATCGAATCGTCGGACAGTAACATCCTGAAAAAATCGCTGGATGCTTCGCATATACTGGCAGAGGCTTTCGACAAGCTGAAAAAGTTCATCCTTTCCTATCAGTTCCAAAGCGAAGCGGAAGAAATCAATTTTTTCAAGGAAATCAAGCCCAAATTCTGCTACCGGCTGATCTACTACCGCAAACTATACAATATTGAGATGAACCGTCCCGTTGCCGCTACATGCAAGCAGAAGGAATACCTGTATGAAGAACTGGACACCATCCACAAATACACCAATAAGCGGCTGGATTTTGTCCGCTACTACCGCTCCGGCTCCACCCACCTTGATTCCCTCTATTTCCTGCGCGGCAGGATGGATACCGAACAATACCTGGAAACCTTTTACTATGAACTCGACCCGAATTTCTCTACCAACTGCGATTTCAAGGTAGCCAAAATATTAGCCAACGATATGCTGCAAGCCTACCTGATGCAAGAGATCACATTATTGGAAATTGATCTGCATTATCCGTCATCGTCTTTTCCGAAAGTCAAACTGACGTGGAAAGGAACCAAAACGGAGCTGGTGGAGCAACTCTATTCGTGGGACAGCGACAGCATTTTCGGCGATATCCCGCTCACCCAAGTCTCCGACTATATCCAAAACGTATTCAACATCCAACTGGATAAAAACCTGTCGCGTGCGTTCAGCGATATGAAAATACGCACCCAGCCTACTCCGTTCTTAGACAAGCTGAAAGACGCCCTGCTCAGGCGTATGGGACGGAAAAAATAAATACCGAAGTCGGTATCCTCCCGTATTTTCCCAATTATTGCCGTATTTTCACCCTTTTTCGGCATAGAATCCCGTTTTTTTGCCTTTAACCTGCCGGATACCGAGTATTCGCCCATTTTTCCGTTTTTATTTTTGTAAATAACAGGTCTGTAAGCAGTTGAAAATTAATTAGCCGAAAATACTTCAAAAAAAGTTGTACCGACTTCGTTATCAGCCATTCATAAACGTCCGACCTTTGTGCTGTCAATAAAAAACAGCGGTAATGGGTATGAATGATGATTTTAAAGACCTGATGCAAATATGGTTTGAACGATTGATGGCTCGCCTCGACAGGATAGAGCGGCATTTGGAAAAAATGGCAATAAAAGAAAAATTGCTGGAGGGTGAACGGCTATTGGATAACCAGGACGTTTGCCAACTGCTCAATGTGAGCAAGCGGACGCTCCAGCGTTACCGCTCGTCGGGCGGGTTACCCTATCAAATGCTTTATCACAAAACATTCTATAAAGAGAGCGATGTGGAAGCCTTTATCAAGGCTAATTTCCGGAAAGGGGAAACACCGGATGACGATGCCCCCGAAAATACCGGGGATGATCCCGAATAATATAGATGACCACTAAATCTGCATGTTTTTTCTTTTTTCTTAAACACTATTTGATTTGTTCTGACAGAAGCCCGCACCGTCGTGATTGACAGGGGCGGGCTTCGCTTTTATGGGGCAGAAAAAAGACCGCCGGGAATTTCGACGGTCTTACGGTTATATTTTGAAGCCTTTTCTTTCAGGCACTCCATGAGAAGGCCGGGCGATAATAAGCCGCTCACCCATGACCTCTTTTGCCGCCCGTAACTCATCGGGTATCCGGAACGGTTTTGCGTCTTCCTTCGGAACACCGTTCATGATCCCGGCTCCCTGCTCTATCGGTTTCAGGGATTCTTCCAGTTTACGCTCCATAACGACCATTTCCGCCTTCAGTTCCTTCAACTCGTCCTCTTTCTTCCAGAGGCTTTCCACTACCGTTTTAAGTACGGGAACGTCTTTCACCAGCTTTTCGTTGTCCTTTTTATACTTTTCAAGCAGGGCGGGCATGGTGTCGAGGGCGTTCAGGAAGTTGGTAGCCGCCAGCTTCGGATCTGTAGCGAGATGCCCGTGGTTGTAGTTATACAGAATCTCTCCCTCACCTTTGATAAAAAAACGGTTCTGCACCAGATCGAAACCGTCCTTTACGGTAGTTTCCGACTTCACCAGCAGGGTAAAGCCGTAAAGCGATCCGATAGGTTCCGACAACCCATGCGTGCGTGCTTTGTCGGCAATCTCGTTCAGCTTCTTGCCGACGGATATGGGATCAGTCGCCGCAAAGCCGTCCAACCTGACCGGATTAAGGCGCGTCCCGTCGGGAGCAGTCTGCACACGGGCACCAAACGCTTCCACATCTTTGGATATGCGGGTGATAAACCCGTTGTTGGCTTCGACCGATTTCATGATTTCCTCCAGCTTCCAGCGGGTAGAAGATTTTCCCCGCACGAATGCCTGCCGTTCGCTTTCGAGGGATGCGATTTTTTTCTCCAACCTCGCCTTTTCTAATAATTCCGTATTGCCGGAAAGGATTGCCACGTATTCGGAAAAGTTCATGCCGTTTTTCTCGTCCATGCTTCCCTCGTCAATGGTGCGGCTACCCATATTGTTGGTCTTTAGCTGGTTGATAAAAAGCTGTTTGTTGTGCAACAACCCGAATTTATACGCATCCAGCGACTTTTCCACGGCATAAATCACCACATCAACCTTATTATCTGCGTGTAATTTAGCTACTTCGTTACCCTTGCGGATGGCCCTTCCATCGCGCTGCTCCAAGTCGCTCGGCCGCCACGGTGCGTCCAAATGATGAACGGCCACACAACGTTTCTGGGCGTTTACACCCGTACCCAGCATCTCGGTAGAGCCGAACAACACGCGGATTCTCCCCTCGTTCATATCCTGTATCATCGCCTTGCGGGATTTCTCCGTTCCGGCTTCCTGTATAAAGCGTACTTCGGAGGGCGGGATGCCATACTGCGTGACGAGTTTATTTTTGATTTCGCTGTACGGGTTCCATATATCGGGTTTATAGGTTCCCAGGTCGGAAAAGACAAACTGCGTACCTTTCTGTGCGGAGTATGTTTTGTAGTACCCGGCAATCACAGCAGCGCAATGGCTGGCTTTGTTATCGATATGGTCGCCGTACTTTTGCGGGTCGATAAGGCGCATGTCGAGGCTCATTTTACGGGCGTAGTCCGTGGCGATGAGCATTTTTGCTTTTTCCTCACTTTCGGAAAGCGGTTTACGTCCCAGAACGGTAGCGTCCCCCGTTTTGGCGAACACCATCAGTTTTTGAATAAAATCCTGCTGGTCGGGCGTGGGCGGAATATTGTGCAAGATTTCGTTTTTCTCCGGGCGGTCGATACCGATGTCCTTTGCAGTACGGAAGTCCGTAATTTCAGAGTAAAAAGCAGCCAACTCCGGCACTTTGATAAAGTAGCGGAACCTTTCTTTCTGCACGATCTGATTGGTGACGGAAAATTCATAGTCTTTGGTTTTTTTTGCAAAGATGGCCGCCCATGCGTCGAAGGTATTGATGCCTTGCCGCTCCAGTTCTTTCGGACGTAAATATTTAAAGAGCAAATACAATTCGGTGAGCGAGTTGGAAATGGTCGTACCGGAAAGGAAGGTGGCACCCAGGTCTTTGCCCGTCCTGTCCTGAATGGTACGCAGGGCGAACAGCATATTGAGCGCCCGCTGGCTGCCTTCGGAGTTTCCCAGCCCTGCCACACGGTCGTGCCGGGTGGTAAAGGTAAGGTTCTTGAATTTGTGCGATTCGTCCACAAACAAGTGGTCGATACCCATGCGCCTGAAATCCACCGCATCGTCCTTGCGGTTTTCGATCTGGTGGGTAATCCCCTTCAGGCGGGCTTCCAGGTTGGCCTGCCGCTTCTGACAGCCTTTAAGCATCCAGTTAGAAACTTCTTTTCCCTGGTTACGCAATACTTCCAAATTCTCTTCGACGCTATCCAGCTCTTTTTGCAGGATGTCGCGCTGAACTTCGGGAGACTGGGGAATCATGCCGAATTGTTCATGGGTCATAATCACCGCATCCCAATTGTTATTTTTCATTTCGTTGAAGATACGGGCGCGTTTGGCGGGGGTAAAATCTTCCTTGCCCGGATAAAGCACTTTTACATCGGGATAGGCGGTGCAGAAGGTCTGCGCTATCTCGTGCACGTTGGCTTTCAGGGCAATGATCATCGGTTTGTTGGCCAATCCCAGCCGCTTCATTTCCATTGCCCCGCAGCACATTATCAGTGTTTTACCTGCCCCTACCTCGTGGTCGCAGATCCCGCCGCCGTTGGTTTTAAGCATCCAGACGGCATCCTTCTGGCTCTTATACAGGTCGTCGATACCCAGCGCTTTCAGGTCGAGTCCCGGAAAGACCTGGAGGCCGCCGTCGTACTCCGGCCGCACGAAACAGTTGAACGTGCGGTTATAGAGGTCTGCCAGCCTGTCCTTAAACTCTGGGGATTGTTCGCGCAGCCAGTCTGAAAAGCCGTTGCGCATCTCGTCGATTTTGCCGTTGGCCAGTTGGATCGCCGGGCCGTCGGGGACTTTGACCTCGCGCCTGTCCACCATCACTGTTTTGGTGATGTCGGGCGTGGTATCGTGCAGGGCATGGCACATCAGGGCAACCCCGTCGAACAGGCGGTTTTCGCTCCTGACGGCGAATTGTTCCCATATCTTGGCGGCTTTTTCCGACGCATAGATGCTGAACTCGTCCCGGCTGGAAGCATAGTTTATCTTTACATCCGTCTCAAAGAGGTATGAAGCGTAAGCGCCATAGATACCCGTAGGAATCCACCGCTCCCCGAAGTTAAAATCCAGGTCGTCGAAAGCGATAGGCTTGGGTGTGGCTTCGCGCAAGGCGGCCAGTGATTCACCGGCTGCCTCATGGCCGGGGTGTCGGTCGATAAACTTCTGTACCTCGTCCGCTTTGGAAATGACGTTACCGGCGATAAATTTGTCGGCTATCTCGTAGCCGCCTACTAGCGGGTTGAAATACACTTTCCCTTTTAGTTCCGTCAGCAGGCTTTCTTCCGTCCCGCCTGTCAGGGATGCCATATACTCCGGATGAACCGTCCCGTGTTTGTTTAGCGAAGCGGCCAGCGCGTCGCGGGCGTTGTCGGCATGGGTAATCTCGCGGGTATTGAAGGCTACTGGACGCTCAAAAATATCCGCCTTTACCGCCTTACCCTCACGGTAACGCTCCAGCGAGAGGATTTCCCGCCCTCCGGCGTCCATCTTGATCAGGTCGAGGTTTTTCGGATCGTTCAGGTTGCCGAACCTTTCCGTAAAATCATCGTACAGGCGGTTGAGCATCTGCCGTAGCGCGGTATTTTCCCGCAGTGTGTCGGCTTCATTCAGGTAAAGGTGGTGGTAGGTATCGCGGATTTCGATATAGAGCGACGCCCGTTTTTGTTGTTGGGGCGAAAGCTCCAGCGGATGGAACATGGGACGGAAACCTTCCGGATCGCGCAGGTAGCCGATACGGTTGTCCGTGTTTGTTACCAGCGATCCTTCTTTGTAATGTTTCGGCAGTCCCTGCTCCGGCACGGCAAAAGGGACGGGCTTTTTCCGTTCTTCCCGTTCCATCTCCCTTTTGAGGTTTTCAAGCTGTTCCTCCCTCCGGGCATCGGCTACCGGATAAACAGCCGGCTCCTGTTTTGCCTGCTGCTCTTTCCGGCGTGCTTCCAGCATCAGTTCTTCCCGCCACTCCAACGGTTCTTGCGTTTTTTGTTCCCGTTTCCCTGTTTTGGGTTGGGATGCCTCCTTCCGGCGACGGGAGCGGCCGTAACGCCGCGTATTGACCTGCATGCGTTCCTCTTCGGACAACCCGAACAGATCATAGAGCGATATGAGCGGTTGGTTATTGATACTGTACGCCGGTTCCACCGCTTTTGCTTTCGTCTCGGCTATCGGCGTTGCCGGCGGAACCGGATCAGGGAAATCAAAGCTAAGGGTGGTTTGTCGTACCTCCGGTTGAACAGGTTTCTCCTGTATTTCCGGCGTTCCTCCTTCCCGCTGGTAATCCTCCGGCCGGGCTTGCATAAACAACTCCCGATCCTTCTCCTGGGCTTGTGCTTGCAATTCATCTATTTCCTGCCAGTCCTGCGCCGTCGGTTCGTAATCGGAGCTTTGAGCGACCGACTGCTCCAACTGCGGGGCGTGTTGCCGGTACAATTCCATGTCAAAATGTTGCAAGAAGTCTTCGCGAAGCATCCCGCGCAGTCCGGCAGCAATAGCCCCCACACCATCGGAATGGGTAAACTCCATTGCGGGTTTGCCGTAAGGGTCGGTTCCGACTTTTACATGATCATGGATTACGCGGTCGAAGTTCCGGAAAAGGTTATTAATCGAAATACCGTTGGAGAGTTTTCGGGTTTCGATAAAATCACGCTTCCTTTGGGAAACCGTACCGGCCGCCGTTTTCTTTTGCAGGATGATCAGGTCGCTGCCTACCTCTGTTCCGGCATGGTCGGTAAACAGGTTGTTCGGGAAGCGGACGGCGGAAACAGGCTCGCACCGCTCCATCAGCCATTCACGCACGGGACGGTTGGCGTCGGAGTTCAACACGCCCTGTGAGGTGATGAACGCCACTAATCCGCCCTCGCGGATGCAATCGACGCCTTTCATAAAGAAATAGTTGTGGATTGTGCCGGATGCCAACCTGTGTACATCGTCTTTAGCATTATGGTAGACCGGATCAAATACACGCACGTCTCCGAATGGAATATTGCTGGCGGCCACGTCGAAATAACCATTGTAGCGGGATTCGATGTTTTCAAAACCTTCTACCCGTACTTTTTCGCCTGGATTCAGGTGTGAAAGGATTTTCCCCGTCAGCATATCCTTTTCAAATTGTGTTGCCTCACAATCCGGAGTTATCAACTTAACGGACTGCGAAAAGATGCCCGTTCCGGCGGAAGGGTCGAGCAGACGCAGCGGCTCGACGCCGCTTTCCTTCAATGCCGCCGCCAGCGCGTCCACTACTTTGGGCGGAGTGTAGAAAGCAGATAGGACGGAATTTTTTAAGGAAGAAACATAGCGGTTGTATTCGGCTGTATCTTTTGATCCGGCATGCAATACTTCGTGCAACTCTGTAACCAACGGAAACAGTTCGCTGTCGGTTTTCGTCCATTGTTGCACGTCTTCCGGTTTACCGGCGGGATTCAACACGGCTTTGATTCCCCCGAAACCGCACCAGGCTTCCAATATTTCCCGTTCGACGGGCGTCGCCTGCCGTCCTTCTTTATCGAGGCTGAACGCTAAACGTATCGCCTCGATATTGTCCCGAAGGCGGGCTTTCTTATTGAATGCCATCTTCGAGCAGTGTTTGGATCGCGCCCGTCAGCTCCGTGTAGAGTAAGTTGTACTCTTGACTACCGGCGAAATCGTCCGACAATGTGTATTTCTTAAAGACACCGGTAAGGCGGGGCAATAATTCCATTGCCATCCCCTCTGCCATTTCGGGGTCTATTTCGTGCGTAAACTCGTCCCACAGGATATTTACAATGGTGCGGTACGGGGAGAAATGCAATCCGGCGTAAAGGGTCTGGGAGGCTGCTTCCCCGGCTTCATCATGCGAGCCGCCTGATTTGATACTATCGCTGTAGACCTGTGCTGCCGCATCGCCCCGCGAGGCGATAAACTGCCTGTCGGTGGCTTTGTCGGGATGGGAATCACGTAAATAAGATAACAGGGAGAGCCGGAACCAGGATAACTCCACGGCTGTGGAAGTATGTAATGCTTTCATCTTTTTTAATTTTTTTAGTGGTGAATAAAAACGGGAGGGAAAGGAAAAGCGTCCGAAGCCTTGCCCCGGACGCCACCACTAAAAAAATCCGATGTCAAGCAATTATCCCTAATTAACAAGTCATAGATTCTTTCAGTGGCAAATATACGGAATTACTTCCATTTACCTTTTTTCCGGTTGCCCTTTTTGTTTTCAGGGAATCTGAACACGGTCTTATATTCCGCATCGAATATGACGGCGGCCTCGAACGTCTTGCCCGTCTTGCTGCTTATAAACCCTTTTATCACAGGCGTTGCGCCATTTGTCAGAAGCGAGGTAAGCTGCGTATCGGTCAGCTCTTTTTTGGCAATGCCGCGGAATACCGTCAGCCCGCAATGCTCATTGTTACATTTGGCAACCTTCGGGTAAAACACGACCTGTCCCTTCCCGCATTTGGGGCAGGGACAGCCGGGACGTTCGCCGGTTTGCTCAAACGGGATGTCGAGCAATTCCGTAGTAATCTGTGAGGCGTAAACCTCTATCGAACGATGGAAAGTAGCGGCATCCATCTCTCCGGCGCCGATCTTGTTCAGGGCAAGTTCCCAGGCTCCGGTCATCGCCACGTCAGCGATCTTTTTGTCTTTAACGGCCAGGTAAACGACCAACCCTTTGTTGGTGGGAACGAGTGACTTCTTTTCGCGTACAATATATTCCCTTGCAAAGAGGGTTTCAATGATGGCGGCGCGGGTGGCGGGCGTACCGATACCGGCATCCTTCATCGCCTCCCGCTCTTCTTCATTTTCCACCTCTTTATTCGCGCTTTCCATTGCCGCAAGCAACGAGGCTTCGGTATGCAACGGGCGGGGCTTGGTTTGCTTTTCCAATACTTCCGTGTCCGGGACGGAAAGTATATCGCCTTCGGCGAGTGCGGGCAGCGTGGTTATATCCTCGTCCTGCGCTTCTTCATCGGTGGCGTTGAACACAGACCGCCAGCCGGGAAGTAGCGTGACGCTGCCCTTTGCAGCAAAGTGTACGCCGCCCGCGTCCAGCGAAACGGTGGTGTTCTCTTTGATGCAACGGTTGGAAAAAGCCTCCAGCATACGCCCCGCCACCATATCGTAGATGGTACGTTCATCCCCGGTCAATCCCTCCGCGGGATCTCCGGTGATGATCAGGGCATGGTGGTCGGTTACTTTTTTGTCGTCCACGCAGCGGGTATTTAAGGCTATGCCTTCCATTCCCGACGCATAATTCCCGAAACGGGGATGGTTTTTCAAGGTGGCGATCAGGTGGGGTATTTCCTCCAGCACATCGGCGGAGATATAGCGGGAGCCGGTGCGGGGATAGCTTAAAACTTTAGCTTCATACAACGCTTGGGCGATGTTCAGCGTATTGTCCGCAGAAAATCCGTACTTGCTGTTGGCCTCCTTTTGAAGCGTGGTGAGGTCGTAAAGCAAAGGCGGTTCCTGTTTCACCTCTTTCTTTTCGACAGCCGTAACAAGGACGGTTCCGGCAACCTTCACCTGTTGCTGCGCTTCGTCGGCTGCGGCACGGCTTTCGTACTTGTCCACAGAAAGGACGGTGAATGACGCAGCATCTTTTGCCGTATGTAGTTTCAGGCGGAAATACGTTTGCGGTTTGAAATCCCTGTTCTCCAGATAACGGCTGCATATCATCGCCAGCGTCGGGGTCTGGACACGCCCTAAAGACCATACGCCGTGCCCGGCGGCAATACTCAATGCCTGGCTTGCATTAATTCCTACGATGTAATCAGCCTGACTGCGGGCTTTGGCAGACAAATAGAGGTTGTCGTAATCGCTACCCGGCTTCAGGTTTTGGAAGCCTTCTTTGATCGCTTTGTCGGTCAGCGAACTTATCCACAACCTTTGGCAGGGCTTATTACATTGCAGGTAAGAGTATATATAGCGGTGAATTAATTCGCCCTCACGACCGGCGTCAATGCAAACGACAATGCCGTCGGCTTTGGAAAACAACTCTTTGATGATGTTAAGCTGCTTCATCACGCGGGGATCGTTTTTATACTCTTTCCCCTCCTTGATCTGGCGGGGAACCAGCGTAAACTCCTGCGGGAGTATGGGCAGGTTTTCGCGCCTGAAGCCCGTAATCCCGTAGGCTTCGGGCATTGCCAGCCCGACCAGGTGGCCGAATGCCCAGGTAACAGCCCAGCCGTTACCTTGCATATAGCCGTCTTTTTTATGGGTTGCGCCGAGTATGGCGGCTATACTTTTAGCCACACTCGGTTTTTCTGCTATACAAACTTGCATATACTGATTTTTTTAGTGGTTGAAAAAGATGTTTACAACTTATGCCCCGTCCTTTTCTTAGGCTTGGCCGGGGACTGGCGTTGCTCCTGTTGTTGCTTTTGCTCTTTTTTCTCCGCTTGCTTTTCGGTCGGCTGCGTCTGCCCTTTCTTTAGCGGCTCGGCCGATTGCTTGGTCGCCTCGTTGGTCTTGCCCTCGTTGTTGACGGCAACCTGTGTCTTGAAGCCCTCGGCGGGTTGCGCCTGCTTTTTGGCCTGCGCCTCTTTCCATTGGTCGGGTGGCAGGCCGGTGTGGCGGATGCGCCCGGCATCCTGATCGGGCCATACCCATGCGTTGTACTTCTGCCCTTTTTTGTCGGTGGCTTCGGTCTGCTGCGCTCCCTGTTCCTGTTTGGCCAGTTTGGTCTGGTCGATCATGCCCTCCACAAAGACCGGCTTATTGTTCAGCAGCTCTTTGAACTGTTCGCGGCTCAATTCAACGCCGCCCTGCACGGGGCGTATCCACACATTGTCCACCTTGCGGGGTTTGAGCGGTTGGTTATTGTCCTGTTCCGCTTTGGCTGCCCGTTCCTGTTGGCGCTGCTGCCGCTGTTCGGGGGTAAACAGGAAGTCGAAATTTTTATTCACGGCGTTGTACTGGACAATACGTGTAATCTTGCCGCCGGGTTCTTCGCCGGGGCGTTGCTTCTTGTCCATGTTTTCGACCAGCACTCCTTGGCCATTCTTTAATTCCTCCTGTTGCTTTTCCGAAAGTTCAACGCCTTTCAGCACTTTCGGGATCTGTATTTCGGAAAGCGGAACGGCTTCGACACGGTTGGTGATCTTATCTAATGAAACGAGCGCCGGCACTTTTTCGCCACCGGGTGTCATTTCCAACTCAAAGACACGCCCGCCGTGTCCGGTAGTGGTGAGTTGTTTTTGCTCGTCGGGGGTGAACAGGACACCCATAAACGGTTTTTCAAAATCGGGCTTTTCCTGGAAAGGATGTGTATGGATTTTGATTGTGCCGTCGGGCTGCTGTTCAAACGACAGGCGGGCTTTGGCCTGCAACTCCTTGCCGTCTATTTCCATGCGCACCTCGATCAGTCCGGGCGACTTGTGTCCGTAGGACATGGCTTTGAGGGCGTCCTGCAACGACTGCCCGGAAAGTCCGAGCTTGTCGGCCTCTTTCCAGTCCAGTTTGTTCAGGTCGAGCGGCTGGTACCTGCCCTGAGCCTGTTCCTGCATCTTTCCCTCCGGTGTTACGCGGTACGGGTCGAGTACCTTGTCGGCAGGGTCGATCTTAATGATTTTGTCCATGAACGCCGCTATCTTATCGACGGCATTGGCGCTCACGGCGTAGATACCCGTATGAGAGGGGTTTTTAAGTTGTTCGGAAAACTTCTTGAAGAAATTTTCCAACGCATTGCCGCGCGTGTCGATTTTGAGAAAGTCGCCGGCATTCTCTTTCGTGGGATCGACGGTTTTCAGCTTCCCGTCCTTACCTTCTCCCGCAATGGCTTTCAGTTTGCCGTCTTCGCCCTGTGTCAAAAGGACTTTCGGGTCTTCCTCCGCTTGTTTTGCGGCAAAATCTTTCGGATTGACCTCATACTTTTTCAGCAATTCCTTGCCTTCGGCATTGTTCGGAAGGGATAACACTTCTTCCAAACCTTCCTTTAGTTTCTCAAACTTCCCATAATGCACCTGGAAAAGTTGAAAATCTTTCGGGTTGCCCGCCTTCCGGTTGAAGTCGGACATAATGCCTGCCAACTCATTCCCGTTGTTGCGGTCGAACATCAGAAAACGGGAGGCATTTTCCGCTTTGGCTTCCACCGTTTCCAACTTTCCGTTTTTACCAATACCCGCGACAGCTTTCAGTTCATCGCTGCCTTTTTCTTTGACCAATAAAATGTTTTGGTCTTTCAATTTACTTTCGTCCATAAAAAAAGATTTTTTAATTCCGCATCACTATTAATGCGGAACGAAGGTATGTGTAAACAGTTGAAAAACAGGGGTGTTTTCAGTTGTTGGCAGCTTGTGGCGCCGATTTGGACGTATGTGGCGTTGAAGTCGGAAAATACAGCAAAATATTTGCCGCCGGACAGCGGGCAAATGCCTGAATATGGTTATATTTGCATGATAAAACCGGGTTTTAATCGGATACAGATATGAATTGCTATGAACATCCCATTCAGCCTGCGGTAGCGCAATGTCCGGATTGCGGCAAAGGACTGTGCGCCGATTGCGCTTCCGCTTATTCCATACCCATATGTAGTACATGTAACAGGAAGCGAATCAATGCGGAAAAAGGCAGGATCGTCAAAGAAATATTCCTCACGTTCGGTTTAGGAATTTTGCTTGGCGTACTGTTTACCCGGTGGACGGATGCTGGACATTCCTATCCACTTGTACATAGCGTACTGTCGTATGTAATATTCTCTTATATCTTTTCGGGGATTGTTCCCGGCTGGAAAACATTGACAAGCATCACCCCGCGGGTTTTCCTGTTCCTGCCGATCATCGGCTGGCTGCTCTATTTTATGATAAAACTGTGTTTGTCTCTTTGCATCGGGCTTGTTATGTTGCCGGTAAGAACGGTCAGGAATATATTGCAGTTGATTGCCTTACAGAAAATAAAAGCGTGACCCGATGAAAGAACTCGAATTACAGAAAGCCTTTATGCTCATTGAGCCGGGGCCGGTAACGATGATAACCACTTCCCACGAAGGGAAGCATAACATAATGACCATATCCTGGACAATGGTCATGGATTTTACGCCGAGGTTCGCGCTATGTACCGGATCGTGGAACTACTCATACGAAGCGCTGGTGAAAAGCGGGGAGTGTGTTATCGGGATTGCCACTGCCGATCTCGTGGACACGATCCTTGACGTGGGAACTACAACGGGCAGGGAGACGGACAAATTCGCCCGGTTTGGCCTTACGCCGCTTCCGGCCTCGCAGATCAGCGCCCCGCTGATTAAGGAATGTTATGTGAACATAGAATGCCGCGTGGCGGATCATATCAAACGACACAATATTTTCGTACTGGACGGGGTTAAGGCGTGGATAAACGAAAGCCATAAGGATAAACGCATATTGCACGCCCGTGGTGACGGTACGTTTATCGCCGATGGCGAAATATTCGAACGCCGGGAAAGAATGGGTGACAAACTTCCGCCCGGAGTATGATGGATAATCTGATTTTCTGGAAAAACAAAATCCTGCACCGGGAATTTTGACGGGCGCAGGATTTTTCTTTTCGTATAACTGATTTACAATTTGTTATGCTATTATGCTGTTGTTGTTATTCTTGCTTCGGCAACAGGTGGCAAAGGGTTTCATCGTTGCGAATCCGTTCCAACTCATCGGCAACGATTTGTTTGGCTTCGGCTTTGATGCGGTTATAATTTTCCTGTATCATTTCTTTCATGCGATCCACGCCGTTTTCATCTATAAAGTTGGAGATAATCGGTATTTTGCGGTATGCTTTGGTTTCGGCGGCCACCCGCTCGTTATCGACAACAATTTCACAATGGAAAATTTTCTGTTCTATCCGCTCGTCGAAGTTGTCTGCTACGGCTCCCACGAACATACCCTGCGTCAAATTGGAAATCTTCGAAGGGGGTATCAGGCTATCCATTTGGGTATTTATCGAAGTGGACTTATCGTTCCGGTTAATGGTCATGGATTGTCGTTTCTGCAATACCTTCCCAAAGCGATCCGAAAGGGTCTTGGCCGTATCGCCGACCACCTGCCCGGAAAAGATATTACCGACAGTATTCATCACGACGGCAGCCTCTTTGTCGCCATAGTCACGCTTTAGCTGCGAAAAGTCCTGAAAACCGAGCAATACGGCCACCTTATTGCTTCGGGCGGTGGCTATCAGGTTATCCAGCCCTTTGAAGTAAATAGTCGGCAACTCGTCAATTACAACCGAACTTTTTAGCTGGCCTTTCTTGTTAATGAGTTTCACAATGCGGGAATTATACAATCCCAAAGCCGCACCGTATATATTTTGCCGGTCGGGATTATTGCCGACTACTAAAATCTTCGGGTCGTCAGGATTGTTAATATCCAAAGTAAATTCGTCGCCACTCATAACCCAATAAAGTTGTGGGCTTATCATCCGGGAGAGCGGGATTTTAGCCGATGCAATCTGCCCCATCAGCTGATCAGCAGCGCCTCCGAGCCATGCGTCCATGAATGGCGACAAGTAGTTTTCCAATTCGGGATAAGAGGTCAGAATCGGAAAAATATCTTCATATCGCTTGTTCAAAAACTCTATCGCATGAGGGAACGTACAGTATTTCCCATCCTGATAGATGCGCAAGTACCATATAATTGCGGCAAACAAAATGATAGGTGATTCCACAAAAAAGTCCCCTTGCTTTAGTACCCAGGTCTTGTTCAAGTTGAGCATTATCGTGTACGCCGATTCGTAGGCGTCCGAGATATCATCCATGAATGAGGGATTAATCGGATTGCAGCGGTGCGAACGGGACGGGTCGTCGAAATTAATCACGTAAAACGTCGGGACTTTGGCATAACCCTCGCGGTTGTTCAGCAGGTGGTTATAGGCAATCGTGGAAAGGTCAGGGAATTTGAAGTCGTACATATACATCGAAAATCCCTTTTCAATCTGTTGTTTGATGAATTGGTTTACTACGGCGTATGATTTCCCGGAACCGGGAGTGCCTAACACTATCGCTGCCCTAAACGGATTGACTACATTTATCCAGCCTTTCCACATCTTTTTCTTAAACCAAAAACGTGTAGGGAGATTGACGGAATACTCGTTTACCAGCAAGCGGGTTTCCTGCATAAAACTTTCGTTCTCCGTATTAAACACGTCGTCCATGAGATTGCTTTTCAGCAGGCGCGACATCCATATACCCGCCATGAGCAGCAGGATATAACCGACGGTCATCGTAAAAATGTAAAATCCGGCGTTGGCTTCCAGCGGGAACGGCAAGACCAGTAGCCACCAATTCAGAAAGAAGAAAACAAACCCGAAAATCAGGCAGACATATATTTTATTCCAGGTTATTTTCTCGTTTTTCACGCCCTTTGTCCCTAAGCAGGACAGGGCAAGAAAAACGACGGCAAAAATTTTAGTCCACAGGATTGAGGTAAACAATCTGGCAGTGCGGTTGAAATTGAGCAGGATTTTATCGACCACGCCGATATTAATGCCCCACTCTTTGATGGCGCCGTAACAGAACCAATAGACGTTTATCACGACGAACAGAATACTTAACGCCCGCATAAAGTCCATGACTTTTGCCAGGCCTCTCAAATCATCTTCCTGCTGCATAATCAATTTGTTTTTAATTGTTTGACAATGGATTGAGATGCGAAAGTAGGAAGACGGAAACGCCCCGAAGCTATGTTTCCGGAGCGTGGCAGCTTGTGGCGTCGATATGGCAGCTTGTGGCGTTGAAGTCGGTAATAAAATAAATAGAGAGCATTGTCGAATTTATATTTCACTTTACGCCAAGACTGCATTTATCATCAAAATATGATGATTTTCGCAGTTATGAAGTTGTTTTGTCGTTCTTTTCTAAAATCTAAGTTTAAATAAATTGCGGCAAAACTGCGTTTATCATCAAAAAATGATTATTTTTGCAGTTATGAAGTCGAAAACAAGTATGAAAAAAGGTAGTAAAATTCGATATTGGGTTGATAATCTGCCCAAAATGGGAAAAAATATTTTTACACAAGAAGATGTCGCCGAGCAATTTCCTTCCATGAGTGTGGCCAATACCAGAAATGCGTTGCACCGATTGGTAAAGAAGGGTATAATTCAGTCCGTATGGCATGGGTTCTATGTAATTATCCCCCCTGAATACGGATTAAAGGGGGTAGTTCCGCCTATAGAGTACATCGACCAGCTGATGAAATACCTGAATCGGGAATATTATATCGGTTTATTAAGCGCTGCAGCTTTGCAAGGTGCCGCACATCAGCAACCGCAGGAATTTACGCTTGTGACCGATTCAACAAACCTACGAGGTAAAGTCAAAAAGGGTGTTAAAATAAATTTTATTGCAAAGAAAAACATTCCGGTACCCTACCTGAAGCAAATGACTACCAGAAACGGCTATATTCAAGTTTCCACTGTCGAGTCGACTGCAATGGATTTGATCCTCTATATTAAGGAAATCGGCGGAATCAATAGAGCTGCCACAGTATTGAATGAATTGGCGGAGGTAATGAATTTCGAAAATGTAGGGCAAGATTTTTTCGGTTATTTCAATGCCGCCGTTATTCAGCGGTTAGGCTACATTTTAGATGAAGTACTTGGCTATAAGGAAGTAGCCGACACATTGTATAGGAAAGTAAAAGAAGCCGGAGTAAAGTTCAGGAAATACCCCTTGAAAGTGGTAAAGAAAGGCGCAAAACCGAATGATTACGATGTAAGCAAAAAATGGAAAATTATTATTAATGAAGAAATAGAAATAGACGAATGATACCATTAGCAGCGATTACGGAGTGGAGAAATACGGTTCCTTGGGTTGAGATGAATCAAGTAGAGCAAGATTTAATTATCTGCCGTGCTTTGGTTGCCATATACAGCGATGAGTTTTTATCTTCTCGTTTGGCTTTTCGCGGTGGAACAGCTTTACACAAGCTATATCTATCTCCACAGCTCCGTTATTCGGAAGATATAGATCTGGTACAGGTTAATCCGGAGCCTGCCGGGCCGATAATCGACCGGTTACGGGAAGTGTTATCTTTTTTAGGCAGGCCGACAATCAAACAAAAAAGGAATAATAACACACTGGTCTTTAGGGTAGATTCCACAGACCTTCCCGTTGTGTCTCTGCGCCTGAAAGTAGAAATAAATTGCAGGGAACATTTCAACGTGTTAGGTCTTGAACGGGTTGATTTCAGTGTGGCGAGCCAATGGTTTACGGGGAATTGCCAAATAATCACTTATAAATTGGACGAACTAATCGGCACTAAAGTACGGGCGTTATACGAAAGGCGGAAAGGACGCGATTTGTTTGACTTGTATAAAGCCCTCCAAAACGACAGTTTGGATGTTGATAACGTTATAAACTGCTTTAAGGAATACATGAAAAGGGAAAATAAGAACCCAATTCATGCACTCTATGTAGCGAATATGGAAGAAAAAATCGAGAATGATGAGTTTTTAGGTGACACAGCTACGTTGCTTCGACCCAATGAAACATATGTTCCTCAAACTGCTTATGAGATAGTGAAAGCACGGCTGATAGACAAGTTGATTGTTCCTGATGTCGCAGATGAAACCACCGATAAGAAATAGAACAATGATGAACGTATTTATAGATACCAATATTCTGTTTGAAAAATATTTCTTTGATGAGAAATCGGTAAAGCGACTCCTTGATTATGCCCAAAGAGGATTACTCAATTTGTACATGTCCGAAGTTGTAAGATTAGAGTTGCGGCGGCAATATCAAAACGAATTGGAAGCGAGTAATGGATGCTTGAAGAAAATAGAGCAGAATAGTGAAAAGATGAAATATTCTATCGAGTTAAACAAGATAGATGTAGAGCAACAATTGGCTATTTTCGACATGTTCTATGACTTGCTAAATAAAGGCCACGGCAATTTCAGCATACTTCCCTATAAAAATGAAATGCTTCCTGAGATAGTAGAAAGAGCGGTTAGCAGGAGAAAACCTTTTACTGAGAATAAGACGGAATTGAAAGACGCTATCATTTGGTTGACCTATGCTCAGTACGCCGAAGAGAACGATTTGAAAGATTGTATTCTATTATCTAACAATACTGATGATTTTTGTACCAAGAAAGACAAAACAACATTACATCCCGAACTGCAAAAAGATTCCAAGCGGTTTAGTGTGATAAATTCTGCGTTTGAATTTATCAGAACTCAATCTCCCATCATCGAAAAACCGCTGAAAGAATTTGAGAATTTTGTTGCATCGTTGTCAATTGATAATGAATATATTTTGACTGTTATTCAAGAATACTTCGAGAAAGAAGTTGAGAAGAAATTGAGACAAGATATAGAGCGAACTTCATTAGACCATTTTCTTCCTGATTACATCGGAATTCTTGATGGGGAAATGGTACCAACGGATATAGAAATTGCCGAATGTAGAAATATAGACTATGAAGTTCTCGACAAAAGGGCATTGGTTTCCGGTATTGTCACGGTAACATGCACATCCGATTATTTGGAATATCACCCAGGACACGAGCCAGGGGAAGATAATTTTGTATGGAAGGCTGATAAATTCCTCATTTTTGATATGTATTTCAATTTCGACTTACTTGAAGATGAAAAGTTCGAAGACTTTGAAATTACAGATATTAAACTGGAATCTGTTAATTAAATTGGGACAAATGCATATCAAAATGGAAGAAGTCTCTCAAAATGCCACTAAATACACGGATATAGTGGATTTGTATGCAGGTTGGCTGACACCTCTCGCAGCTTGGTGGACGCTTAAATTTTACCGGCCTTGTTGTGTTTTACACCTGCCTCCCGTCCCAAAGTTGTGCTTTCAATGTGTTGAGTACTGATAAATATTAAGAAATTTATTAGATTGGATAAAAAACGTATCTTTGTGGCTGTTATTTAGACTTATAGCAAACAGCATGAGCGGATATACAATAGTCGATAATCAAAAAATAGAATCTCATATCACATTTATCAGGATTAACCCTGACAATGTTGCTTTAACATTACGTGAGGTATTTGAATCGTTAGCCAATTTGAGTTGGATTAACGATTTTGATGCTGAATACGTCCGTGCAAGTTTTGCTGTCAGAGCAGAGGCTACTGTAAAGTATATTGCAGATAATATCATTAGGTCAACTGATGATAGTGTAACAAGTGATTCTGGTGAATATGTTATTTCAGAATTAGCAAGAAAAACGATTGTTAATGAGTTGAAATATTTAGATATTCCATTAGCGGAATTGATAAAAGAGCAGAAAAGTGGAAATCCGGGATTCGATTTTTACACTGTAAATGGGGTCAACATTGTTCTCTTTGGAGAAGCAAAATATATTGCAGATAGAAATGCATATGGTAGTGCATTTAGTCAAATAGTACGATTCGAAGAAGAAAAAAGGCATCTTGCGGATTTAGTAGATATTGATAAATTCTGTTGTGGAGAGTCATTGAACAATGTTTCTGTTCATAATAAGAAAGGATTTATAGCTGCATTTGCAGCTAAAGCAACTTCTACAGCTACCTTAATTCAGAACATTCGTAATAACGAAGACTTTAAGAAACTATCTACACATGAAGAATTAATTTGTATTGCTGTCAATATATGAACGACTTGATTAAAAAGATAATTGAGGGAAGTGATCTTGATAAGGTATTTGCCTATGTATTAGATAATATCTACAAGAGCGGCCCCGTGTCAGTTACAGACATGGAAATCTTGTCGTATTTAGCTTTATACCAACCTGAAATATTTGCCCAACATAAAGATTCTGTATTGAATTATATGGGCATATTCTATAAAGAGTTATCAAGACAAACGCTTAAAGACGTCGTATTTGGGCAATATCGAAAGTATATAAAGGATACTTTTCATAAAGATTACACACCTGTTCAGGCCAATATAGTAAAAGGAATAGATGCAAATCGTTGTTTTAGTTTTTCCGCCCCAACAAGTACTGGTAAGTCCTTTGTGTTTATGGATAGGATTACTGAATCTCAACATGATGTTGTCGTGGTTGTTCCATCCAGGGCGTTGATAAATGAATACTACTTAAAACTTTGCGAATTTATAAACGATAAAACGGTCAATGTATTGACTTTTATAGATAAAATTAATACATCTGTTGCGAAAAGAAATATTTTTATTGTTACACCTGAGCGATGTAGAGAGCTTTTTAGGCAGAAAGAAAATTTTATTGTTGATTTATTCTTGTTTGATGAAGCACAATTGAGTAATGAAGATTCAAAAAGAGGTTTATATTTTGATAGTATTGTTCGGCGATGCCAAAAAGCATATCCAAATGCAAAATTTGTTTTTGCCCATCCATTTGTCCAGAATCCTGATTCCCAAATACAAAAGAATCATTTCGATGTAGAAGTATCTTCATCAATCCAATATAAACAGAAGAACGTTGGGCAGATATTTTTGAGCATAGATGACAACTGGAATTTTTATCATTTTGGAATTGAGAAATCAATAATGGGGAATCGTAAGTTTCAATGCGACTTTGATCCAATTATGGAAACCATAAAAAGAGAGGGTTCAGTATTGTTTTATATCTCAAAGGCTAAAATTTATAATAGAAGTTTTCTTAATCAATTTAGCCGATATATCAACTTATGTAAGGAAATAGCAAGTGAGAAAATAGATGTATATATTAAACAATTGAAACAATATACTGGTGGTGACACTATCGCCAATAAAAACTATTATTCTCAAATGATAGCCTTGATGAAACGAGGAATCGTAATTCACCATGGTTCATTACCGTTACAAACGAGAATAATTATTGAGCAATTTACACGGGCAGGGTTTTGTAGAATATGCTTTGCAACATCAACATTAGAGCAGGGGATAAATATGCCTTTTGATGTTGTGTATTTAGATAGATTGGAAAAAAGCAAGCCATTATCTGTTAAGAACCTGATAGGAAGAGCAGGTCGTTCAACAGAAAAATCAGAATTTGATTATGGGTTTGTCGTAATTAGTACCAGTAATAATATTTCAAACTTTAGAAATATTATGATACAAGATGAAGTGCTGGAAAATGTTTCCGCATTAGAAAAAAATGAACAACACGACGATGACTATAACGAATTTAAAGACGCTATTATAAACGACACATTTTCAGATGAATATAATCTCACAGAAAAAGAACTGTCCATATTAACAGCTGACAACATAAACAGGCTGATTGAGGCTATTTTAAATTCAATTTTCAGGAACAATCAGTTAATACCCTTAGCAGATATAAATGCAGATGATTATTGTCGATTGCAACTATATGAGAACTTCAATAATTTGTATTCAACTCATTTAGGAAGAGCTTTGATTGATGCCGAAAAGTATGTTCTAAATACAGCGATTAAAATAATGATATGGCGAGTTTATGGAAAAACGTTTAAGAATATCTGCTGGTACAGGTATTCTTATGTGAGCCAATCACATGAAAGAGAAAAATTAGAGCGATTGGGTAGAAAAACTGATTCCTTGAATGCTAAATTCATGACAGGCTTCCATGATATTCCAGATAAGAATTTGAGAGCTTTTGGGCTATTTCCAGAAGGTACAAAGGCAAAGGATGTGGATTATGACCTTGTCATGTATGATACATACGATTATATAGATAAATTGATTGGCTTCAAGTTAAGTGATGTTTTTTATGCCGCTTTTTTCAAGTATTACGAACGAAAAAATGACCTCCGGGCTTTCAAATTGGCAAAATATATAAAATATGGAACAGATGACGAAAGACATATATGGATGTTAAGATATGGACTATCGTTTGAGGACATTGAGATATTAGATGAACATATTGATAGAATTAATTCAGAAGCTATTATCTTCAAGGATTCTATTAATAATGTCCCCAATGAACTTAAGTCATCTGTAGTTAGATTCTTATAATTGAGAATAACTACACCTGCCTCCCATACCTCCGCTTTTTCTTCTTGCGTTTTTTCGGCATTGGCTCGTTGGCATCGTGCTGATCCGGCTCCGGTGTCAGCACAGAAAGCAAATTGCCGACGGGCAAATCATAACCCGAATATCCTTTGACGGTAGTGGGTTGTTTGTCCTCCTGCAATGGAAGTAACGCTTCTTTTGCTAGTACAGACAAAATGGATTGCTGACTTTCTCCCGTCGCAAAATCTGCGAACCGAGTGCCGAGTGCATTGGCTGAAAACTCCTTTCCCAGCACGGAACCGTTCAGGACGGTACGGCTGTTGTGGTCGATAAATGTTACCCCGAATAGGCGTCCCCCGTTACCGTAACGCAGTATCAGGTCAATACCTTTCCCTTGCAAGTCTGCCCGGAACTCGCCGCCTGTGCGGGAGCCTGCCAGGGATGCAGAAACGAGTTCCTTTGTTTTTGCCGCCTGTCCTCCGACTTTGAGTTCTTCAGCAGATTTTTTCATAGACTGCTGCTCTAACGCCTCTATACCGTATGATTTTCCGAACAGGGAAGATTTAAGCGGCTTGCCGGCACGGTTGCCGTCGGAGTCCAACGCCGAATAAACCAATCCTGTGTACTTATGTCCCTGATTGTCCCCCTCCACTTTTTCCACTCCGATATTATACAGCGACAACAATGCCCGGTACTCGCCGAGCGATTTAAATTGATACATGGCCGCCAACGGTTTAATGACGTTAGCGACCTGCTTTTTCAGGTCGCTGCGCGAAGCGTCCACCGGAGAAAGCTGCCACGCCTCGCCCTGCTTCTTGTCTTTCGGATGCAGGCCGTATTTCTGCTCCAGGTCGTCGGTTATCTTTTTACTTTTCTCATAATTTTTCTTGTCGCTGATTAACGTGCCATCGCTGCGGACACGGGTAGAAACGATGTGTAAATGCCGGCGGTCTATATCCTCGTGTTTGAAAATCATGTAGGGCTGACCACCGAAGCCAAGACGTTCCATATACTCCCGCCCGATGTCGGACAGTTGCTCGTCGCTTATCTTATCTTCCGGGTGCGGGTTCAGGGAAATATGGATGATCCCGCGTGTAGTTGTCACCTGCGGAGGTATCGCCCGTTCAAAATCATGCATACAATCCCTCACGGAAAACTGCCCGTCGGCAGGAACAAAGACGCGGTTCGTTTCCAAAATCTTACCCAGACCGGCATCTATTTTCTCCTGATTGTAGGCCAACGCGCCGTATAAATTATTTCCTATGTGTATATCCGCAACCATTTTTTAAGGACTATTCAGCCAAACAATCTTTCTTAAACTGCTCGCATAACTGCAACACTTCGCGTCCGATTTTCGACAATTCTATCGTTTCCTGCTCTAATTTATAGAGCATCGCCAACGCTTTTTTCTCGCCAAAAGTGGTGTGAAGATGCTTTACAACCTGGTTGTAATTCACACCCACGGAACGGATCTGCCCGTACAAAGCGGACAACTTCATCACAAAATTAAGCGCCGCACTGTCCGTTTTTATTACACGAAACGTCTCTCCGAAAATACGGGCAAGGATAAAGCAGGCTTTCGAGCGGACGCCCGATTGTTCGTACATGGTGAGGAACTCGGCGTACTGCGCATCGGAAAAACGTACCATTACGCAGTTTCCTGCCGGGTCGTTCTTGGGCGGCCGTCCGCCTTTTCCCCGTTTACGGGTTTCTTTACTTTCATTCATAACACGGATTTTTTTAATGGTTCATAAATCCGTCACGGCGGGTGTAGCACCGCCCCAAAACTACCGACTTCGGAGGTAGTTTCCTCCCTGGAAGGGCAAGGGTTTTCCGGTTACGGAAAACGTTTCGCGTAACGCGAAACATACCTTGCTATTTGCCCAGACGCAAATGTTTTTTGCCCGCGACGGGCAAAGTTTTACCCCAATATGGACGGGTAAAAGTTTGCTCTTGGAAGGGCATCTTCCGGGGTGTTGCCATCATTTAAGAAGCGACCCCGAACCCGACCGTAACGTTATCGGATACAAAGTTACGGGTATATGTAACTCGCTGTATGTCACCGATAGACGCCAATCGAAGCCACAAGCTGCCACCTCCCGAAAACATGGTGATTAACTCAAAAAGAAGGTTTTCCTTTGCTGCTGAAAACAATTTTGAATAGATAAATAAACGAAGATTTAAAATGGTACTTATTCCGAAAATCAAAAGAATAAAAAGACGGACGGATGAACAACAAGATAAAAGGATATGAGGATATGGGATTATCCGGTTATAGCGATAATACGGTAGTACGGTAAAAAATTAAAATAGCAATAAAAAGATATTTAAATATTTATCCTTTTAATTTTTTATTCAAACAACGCTGTATATCAATAAGTAACATTTTAGAAATCCGCAAAAGTAAAAAAGTAAACAGGCGGATAGACAAATAAATAATTAAATACCCGATTGTATAATTAAAACAATGTTCAAATGAAAGAAAATCCTGTTTATGTGGCCTTTGCCACACAGAAAGGGGGAGCAGGCAAAACCACCCTGACCGTATTGGTCGCAAGCTACCTGTACTATGTAAAAGGCTACAACGTAGCTGTAATCGACTGCGATTTTCCGCAGCACTCTATTGCCGGGATGCGGGAACGCGACTTGGGTTTGGCCACGGAAGACGAACACTACAAAGGCATGGCTTATGAACAATTTACCCGATTGGGCAAAAAAGCCTATCCCATCATCGGCAGCAGCCCGGAGGAAGCCCTTGCCGATGCCGACCACCTTGTCCCGCAGGGCAACTATGATTTTATCTTCTTCGACCTGCCCGGCACCGTCAATAACAAAGGTGTGCTAAGCACCCTGTTGAACATGGACTACATCATAGCTCCGATTGCTGCCGACCGGGTAGTCATGGAAAGTACGCTGGACTACCTTATCGCCTTGCGTGACCAGGTGAAGGCTGTGGGTAAAACCCACATCAAGGGGACTTACCTGCTGTGGAATATGGTTGACGGCCGCGAAAAATCAGAGCTGTACGACGTTTATGAGGCAGTTATCAGGGAATTGGAATTTGTTATCCTTCAAACCTTTGTCCCGGATAGCAAGCGTTTCCGTAAAGAACAGAACATCGTCCACAAAGCCCTGTTCCGCTCTACGTTGTTCCCGGCGGATAAGTCGCTGGTAAAAGGCAGCAATATAGATACACTTGTCGATGAACTGTTGGGAATCTTAAAATAACAGGTTATGGCAAGGGAAAAGATTGAAGCGGACGAAACATCTTTCGTCGAACAGATAAGTAACCGGGAAAGGCCGCTGAAAGCCTCCATACCGCAGGAAGAACAGCCGGAAACGGCAAACATGCCTGTGCCGGAGGAACCGGAGCCGGTAAAAGAAGCGCCCCGTGAGGAACCCAAACGGAAACGGGGCAAAGCGCAGGATTATAAATCACTTTTCATCAGGGAGGTTGCCGGTAGCAAGTCCCGTGTGAACAAAGTGGTATATATCCGGAAGGAACACCATGACCGCATCCTGAAAGTTGTGCAGATAATAGGCAAAAACGAGGTTTCCCTGTTCAGTTTCCTCGATAATGTGCTGGAACACCATTTCTCAACCTATCAGGGTGAATTGAATGAATTGTATGAGAACAGCATTGACAAAAGTTTCTAATCAACTAATAAAAACAATGAAAATGAAAAAAATAATAGTATTCGGACACGGTAAAGTTGATCCGAAAGAAGAAAGCAATCGGAGTAAAGACAAGGTGCAGGAATACGAAACCCTGTTTTTCAAAGACGTTGCTATCAAGACACGAAGCGGGAAAGCGGTCTATATCCGCAAGGAGTACCACGACCGTATCCTCAAAATCGTCCGGGTAATCGGTGAAAATGAGTTTTCCCTGTTTGCTTATTTGGATGTCGTACTCGAACATCATTTTTCCACCTATCAGGACGAAATTACCGAACTGTACCGTAAGAAAAACACGAACGTATTTTAATCACTAAAAAATCAAAACATAATGGAAACAAAAGAATCCTGTACACAGGGTAATGTAGCACAAGAAGCATCTGCACCGAAATATACGCCGGAACAACTGGCAATTCTATACCCTGAAATCTTCCTGAAGCGAAATGAATTAAAAAACAGGCAGTCGGTCTATGTCAGCAAGGATATCCACACCGCCATTACCCGGCTCGTCCATGTATTTGCTTTGGACGGGATAGAGATCAGTGTCGGCAGTTTTATTGATAACATCCTTGTCAATCACATGGATATTTTCAGAGAGTATTTAACATCGCTGCAAAAGAAACTTTTAGAAGAATTGCAATAGCCATGATACGGATATTCATTATAGCCATCGTGGTGTACCTGGTCTTTCTTGCCTGCTACCTCGTGTGGGAACGGTCGGTAAAGCGCCGCCGGAATGCGGCGAAAAAAACCGCATTCAACCCGTTTAAATCACCCCCGAAAGAGGACATCATCGGGAAGAGCGGCTTCGACCTGCGCCACTCGTTGCCACAAGCTACCACGCTGATTAAAAGCGGAAAACAGGAAGAAAATACAGCTATATTTGCCGGCGTAAACGCGAAAGAGGAAACCCAAAACACTCCGGCAGCGATCCCTCCCTCCGAACTGGATCGGGTCTTTTTCTCCAATGTTGAAGCGGATAATTCCGGCGAGATTGATTTAGTAATCGACGACAAGCCAGAGGGGGAAGAATCCGACAACTACGAGGATCAGGTAGATACCGAAGAAAGCGAAGAAGCGGGGGGATTGTCCGGGGTAAATGTGGCGAGCGGATTGTACTTCGATGATTTATCGGGTATGGTGAAAACGATGGAAAACCCCGATGAGGCCAGTCCCGAAGAAAAGGAAGAAGCCGGGCAGGTGATCACCGAGATACGCAACACGGATATGTTTGAACAGGTCGTATCCGGTGAGCCGAAAAAGAAGACAACCGCCGGCAAACTGATGGATGACTATTTCGCCGCGTACCACCGCCGCAAGCGGGAAGCCGGTGAAACAACGGATGAACCAAACGTGAAAGCGCCCAAAGATTTTGATGTACGCGCTTTCGCATAGTATATAACAATTAAAATAAGGAGGCATGAAAGAAAGAGATTACGGTTAGCTACGCGCCGGCCACCACTGAAAAAATTCGAGAAATAAAGTAATTATTCATTCCCGGCGGTGTGCGGGGGACTAATCCCACCCCCGTCCCGCCACTTAAACAAATTAACAATGACAAAGAAAAAGATTCTTCTGTCGGCAGCCTTTATCTTGGCTGCCGCATCAGCCTTCGCACAAGGCAACGGTGTCGGCGGTATTACCGACGCTACCAACATGGTAACATCCTATTTCGATCCCGGCACGAAATTGATTTATGCCATCGGAGCCGTTGTCGGCTTGATTGGCGGTATCAAAGTTTATAACAAGTTCTCTTCCGGCGACCCCGATACGTCGAAAACCGCCGCCTCGTGGTTCGGGGCGTGTATCTTCCTGATTGTAGCCGCCACCATCCTGCGTTCTTTCTTCTTGTAAGATCATGGAACAGATTATTAATAAAGTCCATGAAGGGGATTGCCTGCAAATAATGGAAATCATACCTGATAAAAGTATCGACCTTATTTTATGCGATCTCCCTTACGGTATGACTGGAAATAACTGGGACTGTATAATACCGTTAAATGCTTTGTGGGAGCAATATAGGAGAATCATAAAAAACAATGGCGTGATTGTCCTGACATCGCAAGGTGTTTTTACGGGAAAACTTATTGTAAGTAATCCTGAATGGTTTCGCTATAAGTTGGTTTGGATCAAGTCCAAGTGTCCTAATTTTCTTTTTGTGAATATTCAACCCTTGCGTAAGCATGAGGATTTGTGCGTATTCTACAAGCATAAGCCGAAATATTACCCGCAATTTACTACAGGAAAACCTTACGATAGGGGTATAAGAAAAGATCAACATTCAAGCAACTATAGTCCTTACAAGCCCACTCATATCAAAAGTGCAGGTTTCAGATACCCTACCGATGTCCTTTCGATGGAGGAATATGATGATGACTTTATCTACTGCAAAACGGCAGAAAAAGAAGGTAAAGTATATCACCCCACTCAAAAACCGGTCGAGCTGGGCAGACATTTTATTCGGACTTATACGGATGTTGGCGACGTGGTTCTTGATAATGCTTGCGGCAGCGGCAGTTTTCTTGTCGCTGCCGTACTGGAGGACAGGCAATTTATCGGTATCGAGAAAAATGAAGGAATTGTAATGTACCGGAGAGAGCCTGTAAACTGTATTGAGGTATGTAATCATCGGATTGAAAACGCGAAAGAAAAAATGATGTATGGCAGAATATAATATAAATAAAGGAATCGGGAAGAGCGTCGAGTTCAACGGGCTGAAATCGCAATACCTGTTCATCTTTGCGGGCGGGCTGTTGGCCGTATTCGTGGTTTTTGTCATCATGTACATGATCGGCATTGACCAATGGTTCTGCATCGGCTTCGGCATTGTCGCCGCCTCCGTGCTGGTATGGCTGACGTTCAACCTGAATGCGAAATGCGGGGAACACGGGTTGATGAAACTGCTGGCCAAACGGCAGCATCCACGCTTCCTGATCAACCGCAGAAACTCCCGCCGCCTGTTCCGCCGTCAAAAAAGAAAGGAGGCCGCCCATGCGTAATACCATGAAAGCAGCCACCATCGAAAGCAAGTTTCCGTTGCTTTCGATGGAACACGGCTGCATCATCAGTAAAGATGCGGATATCACGGTAGCTTTTCGGGTGGACTTGCCGGAACTCTTTACGGTAACATCGCCGGAATATGAAGCGATACACTCGGCATGGAGTAAGGCTATCAAGGTGCTGCCCGATTACTCGGTGATCCAAAAACAGGATTGGTTTACAAAAGAGAATTACAAGCCGGAAACGGACAGGGAAGACATGAGTTTCCTGTCCCGGTCGTTTGAACGGCATTTTAACGAAAGGCCATATCTCAACCATACCTGTTTCCTCTACCTGACCAAGACGACCAAAGAGCGGATGCGTATGCAAAGCAATTTTTCCAGCCTTTGCCGGGGGAATATCATCCCGAAGGAAGTCAATAAGGACACGGCGGTAAAATTCATAGAGGCGGTCGGACAATTCGAGCGCATCGTAAACGACAGCGGGTTTGTCCGCCTCACGCGCCTTATTTCGGACGAGATAACGGGAAAGCCGGAGAGTGCAGGGCTTATCGAAAAATACTTTGCCCTGTCGCTCGACGATACGACCTGCCTGGAGGATATGGAACTCGGAGCGGACGGCCTTCGTGTGGGCGATAAGCATATTTGCCTGTACACGGTGTCGGACGTGGAGGACTTGCCCGGAACGGTTGGGACGGATATGCGTTATGAACGGCTTTCAACGGATAGAAGCGATTGCCGGTTGAGTTTCGCCGCACCCGTCGGACTACTCTTGTCCGCAGACCATGTATATAACCAGTACATCTTTTTGGACGACAGCGCCGAGAACCTACGGAAATTCGAGAAATCAGCCCGAAACATGCAGTCCCTGTCCCGCTATTCGCGCGGAAACCAAATCAATAAGGAGTGGGTCGATAAATACCTCAATGAAGCGCATAGTTTCGGGCTTACGTCCGTTAGGGCGCATTTCAACGTGATGGCGTGGAGCGACGATGCGGAAGAACTCAAGCATATCCGTAACGACGTGGGTAGCCAGTTGGCGCTTATGGAGTGCAAGCCCCGCCACAACACGGTGGATGCGGCAACGCTATATTGGGCGGCCATGCCGGGTAATGCCGGCGACTTTCCTGCGGAAGAATCGTTTTACACCTTTATCGAACCTGCCCTGTGCTTCTTTACCCAGGAAACGAATTATAAATCTTCGCCTTCCCCTTTCGGAATCAAGATGTGCGACCGTGTAAGTGGAAAGCCCCTGCACGTCGATATATCCGACCTCCCGATGAAAAAAGGGATCACGACGAACCGGAATAAATTCGTGCTGGGACCTTCCGGCAGTGGAAAATCTTTTTTTATGAACCACCTCGTAAGGCAGTACTGGGAGCAGGGCACGCACGTCGTCCTTGTCGATACGGGTAACAGCTATCAGGGTCTATGTGAAATGATCCGCCGGAAAACCAAGGGGCAGGACGGGATTTACTTTACCTACACGGAAGAAAACCCGATATCCTTCAATCCTTTTTTCACCGAAGATTACGTGTTCGACGTGGAAAAGAAGGACAGCCTCAAAACCTTGCTGCTGACCCTGTGGAAGTCCGAAGAGGACAAGATTACGAAAACCGAATCCGGGGAACTCGGCAGCGCGGTAGCGGCCTATATCCAAAAGATCCAGGACGACCGGACGATCACGCCCTGCTTCAATACTTTCTACGAGTATATGCGGGACGATTACCGCCGGGAACTGGATGCAAGGGAGATCAGGGTCAGCCGGGAAGATTTCAATATCGACAACATGCTGACTACCCTTCGCCAGTACTACCGGGGCGGGCGTTTCGACTTCCTGCTGAACTCTAAGGAGAACATTGACCTGCTCACGAAAAGTTTTATCGTATTCGAGATCGATGCGATAAAGGAGAACCGCGAACTTTTCCCGGTGGTAACGATCATCATTATGGAGGCTTTCATCAACAAGCTCAGGCGGTTAAAGGGTGTCCGGAAACAACTGATTGTGGAAGAAGCCTGGAAAGCACTGTCCTCTGCAAACATGGCGGCCTATATGCAATATATGTATAAAACCGTCAGGAAATACTTCGGGGAGGCGATTGTCGTGACCCAGGAAGTGGATGATATTATTTCCTCGCCTATTGTCAAGGAAGCCATCATCAATAATTCCGACTGCAAAATCCTGTTAGACCAGCGAAAATTTATGAACCGCTTTGATGTGATCCAGTCGCTTCTCGGATTGACCGAAAAAGAGAAGGGGCAGATTCTGTCTATCAACATGGCGAATCATCCCAGCCGCAAATATAAAGAAGTATGGTTCGGGCTGGGCGGTGTGCAGTCGGCGGTGTATGCCACCGAAGTGAGCGGCGAAGAATACCTGGCCTACACGACGGAAGAATCGGAGAAGCTCGAAGTGTTCCAAAAGACGGAAGAACTCGGCGGCAACTATGAACTGGCGATTAAACAGCTAGCCGAAAGCAAACGGCAAAAACAATAAGTATTTACCGGGGTGCAAGCCCCATAACCACTAAAAAAATCATGTTTAGTAAAAGTATAAGTAATGAAAAATTAGGTCAGATTACACTTCATCTCTCCGGGATTACAGACATCCTGATGGAACTATTCGCCCCGGAAGATCAAAAGGTGAAAGCATTCGAACCAATCCCGGATGAGGATTTGGAACCCTTTGTAATCCAACCCCTTGAAACGGATGTGTCCTTCGAAGAATTGTCGCGTCAAGTGGCAACCGATGACTATAGCATAACAGAACGTCTTCAAAGGGAACAGGCTTTAAGCCGCTTGTGTGGCCGGTGGACACCGGGTAACAACCGGTGCGGTGTCGAGATTTCCCGCCGGAGGGAACATTTTATCCTGACTTACCTCAAACGTAACGGCTACCCGTCCGACGAGCGGTATATCCTGATATGGCTCGACGGGGATATTCTCTATTACGGTCATGAAGACAGGATTACCGTCTTGGCGTATAATACGGGGAACGATACATTAATGCTTTCACCGGGTGCGGATTATACCCGTATGCCGGAAGAAAAGAGGTAAGGAGGTACGCCATGTTCAGGACTGGTAACGGAACCGACCCCCAAGCCGCGATGTGGCTGGACTTTCCCCTGCGGGATATCACGGGACGTTGGGTAAGTCCGGAAGGTGCGCCGGTCGTGCGGATATTCCGCAACGGTGCCCGTAAAAACGGCGGCCTTTGGCTGGAGCTTACATACAACAACCCGCAGGCGGTTTATTCGCGTCCGGTAAAGGATGTGTTCGGCACCCGCTACTTCGACCTGTACGGGCGTGTGGGAATAGCGTACGACGGGGAGCGGGACATGCTCCTGCTCTCCCTGTATGGCGGATATAGCCGGGCGGATGAGGAACGGGCTACAAACTGAATGGCTGTTCCCGCTACGGATGACAAGAAAAATAAGTATTCAAAATCAAAAAAAAATTAAAGATGAAAAAAATGTTTGTATGCCTTACAGCAATAACGCTTTGCTGCACCTTCCAGGTGCGGGCACAATGGGCGGTGATCGATCCGTCGAACCTTGCCCAGAATATCCTGACGGTTTCAAAAACCGCCACCACAGCGACCAATGTAATCAACTCTTTCAAGGAAATGCAGAAGATTTACGACCAAGGCAAGGAATACTATGACGGGCTTAAATCGGTGCACAACCTGATAAAGGACGCGAGGCAAGTCAGGGAAACGGTGGAAATCGTCAGCGAAATATCAAAGATATACGCTACCAGTTACAACAAAATGCTGATGGACAAAAATTTCACCCTCGCGGAACTGGAAGCCATCGGTGAAGGTTACGCCATATTATTGAAGGAAAGCGGTAACCTGCTATCGGATATAAAGAATATCGTTTCGGCTTCCAACGGCCTTTCCATGAGCGATGCCGAGCGTATGGACGTCATCGACAGAATCCATACGAAGATGGTCGAGTACCGCAACCTGACCAGATACTATTCCAAAAAGAGCATATCCGTATCTTATATACGGAGCCGGGAAAAGGGCGATATGGAAAGGGTGCGGGCGTTGTACGGTGATCCATCCGAAAGATATTGGTAGCCATGATGTTGCTTGCAATAGATTTCGACAACCTGCATCAGGTTCTACGCAACCTGTATCAGGAAATGCTGCCTCTTTGCGGCGACATGACCGGTGTCGCCAAGGGGATAGCCGGGTTGGGCGCCCTGTTCTACGTGGCTTACCGCGTGTGGCAGGCGTTGGGGCGGGTGGAGCCTATCGACGTGTTCCCCCTGCTGCGGCCTTTCGCCATCGGGCTGTGCATTATGTTCTTCCCCACCATTGTGCTGGGGACGATCAACGCCGTCATGTCGCCCATCGTCACGGGAACACATACCATACTGGAAAGCCAAGTCACGGATGTGCAGGATTTGCAGAAACAAAAAGACCAACTGGAATACGATGCCCGGTTGCGGGAAGGGAAAGCATGGCTGGTCGATGATGAGGTGTTCGACCAGAAAATGAAAGAGTTGGGAATGTTGGATGCGACGGAGAAACTCGGCATGTGGACGGAACGGGCATGGTACGACATGAAACAGTGGTTCCGGCAACTGGTCAGGGATTTCTTCGAGTTGCTGTTTAACGCCGCCGCATTGACGATAGATACCCTGCGCACTTTCTTTCTGGTGGTACTCTCGATATTGGGGCCGCTCTCGTTCGCCCTGTCCGTCTACGACGGCTTCCAATCCACGCTGACAAGCTGGATATCCCGGTATATCAGTATATACCTGTGGTTGCCTGTGGCCGACCTGTTCTCGGCGGTACTGTCCAAAATACAGGAACTCATGCTGAAAACAGATATCGCCTTGTTGCAAGACCCGTCCTACGTGCCGGACGGCTCGAACGGGGTATATATCGTTTTCCTCATCATCGGGATCATCGGGTATTTCAGTATTCCGACCGTAGCGGGCTGGATTATCCAGGCCGGTGGCGGGGGCAGTTTTAACCGCAACGTAAATACAGCCGCCGCGAAGGGAGCCGCCTTAGCGGGAGGCGTCGCCGGATCAGCCGCCGGAAACGTGGCAGGCCGTTTACTTGGCAAGTAAGCGGCGAGCCGCCGCCGGCAATTAATCAAATAAATCATTCAATAAAATGGAATTTAAGTCATTAAAAAATATCGAAACGAGTTTTAAGCAGATACGTTTCTTCGGCATTGTGTTTTTGGTGGTTTGCGCCGGCATAACCGGTTATTCGGTCTGGTCGTCGTACAACTTCGCCGAAGCGCAACGCCAGCGTATCTACGTGCTCGACGGGGGCAAGTCGCTTATGCTGGCCTTGTCCCAAGACCTTTCTCAGAACCGTCCGGTGGAAGCCCGCGAGCATATCAGGCGGTTCCACGAACTGTTCTTTACGCTCTCACCCGATAAGGCCGCCATCGAATCCAATATCAACCGCGCCCTTTTCCTGGTGGACAAGAGCGCCTACAAGCATTATTCGGACATGGCGGAGAAGGGGTATTATAACCGCATCATCAGCGGGAATATCAACCAGACGGTTGCGGTTGACAGCGTGGCGCTCGACCTCAACACGTATCCGTACACGGCCGTAACCTATGCCCGGCAAATGATTATCCGGGCGTCGAACATCACCGAACGCAGCCTTGTCACGCGCTGCAACCTGATTAATTCGGTGCGCTCGGACAACAACCCGCACGGGTTTATCATGGAAAGGTTTGGAATCATCGAAAACCGCGACTTGCGGGTATTGGAAAGGTAGGTATGTCATGGTAAAGAAATTCTTTCATACAATCAACGAATGGCTGGAAGACGGCCTGCGCGGCCTGTTGGGGCGTTTAACGCCCGGCCGCCGCGTGATCCTCGTGCTGGCGATGCTCTTTGCATTCGGTGGGTTATCCATCTACATGACTGTCTCGTCGATTTACAATTTCGGCAAAAAGAGCGGCGCCCAACTCGAAATCAAACGCATTGAAACCTTGCGGCTCCAACAGGAGCAATCCCGCAGGGATAGTATTAACCGATTAAACAATTTCCACAATGGAGCAGGAGAATTTGAATAAGGGGACGCCGCCGGAAACGGCAACGCCCGAAGTACAACAACCCGCGCCGGATGTGAAGCCGGAAGCGAAGAAAGAGACTGGGAAGCCGACTCCCAAAAAGGAGCTGACCCCGGCGCAGATGCAAAAACGGAAGAAAATGCTCGTCATGCCGCTGTTCTTCCTGATTTTCGGCGCGGCCTTATGGCTGATCTTCGCCCCGTCCGGCAAGGACAAGGAGAAAGAAGCGCAGCAAGCGGGGCTGAATGTCGAACTGCCGATGCCCAAAGACGGCGGGCTGGTGTCCGACAAGCGAGACGCCTACCAGCGCGAAGCTATGCAGCAGAAGGAGCAGGAACGTATGCGCTCGTTGCAGGATTTTTCCTACCAACTTTCCGAAGCGGAGGAAGAAGAACGGCAATGGGGAACCGATGATTACGAAGAGCCATCCCGTTCTACGGGTAGCAATCCTTCACGCCGTACTTCCGCCATCCAGTCCTCAGCGACTGCCTATCAGGACATCAACAGGCAGTTGGGCGCATGGTACGACCAGCCCGCTACCGAGGTGGACGAACAGTCGCAGCTTGCACTGGAATGGCGCATACAGGAACTGGAACGCAAACTGGAGGAAGCCGGGGAAAGTAAGCGCATGGAGGACGAACAGCTTGCCATGATAGAAAAGTCGTACAAGCTGGCGGCGAAATATTCGCCGCAGGCGGCGGTAACCGCAGGGCAACCGGCATTGGAAACGGATGCAGCGGGAGAAACCGCCGCCTCCGGGTCTTCCACGGCGCAGGCCGGACAATCCGGCAAGGTGGTCGCCCAACCCGTAAAGCAGGTGCGGCAAAATGTGGTTTCACTTTTATCTGCCCCGATGAGCAATGACGAGTTTGTAGGACAATACAACAAGCCGCGTAACATGGGCTTTCTGACCGCCGCCGGGAACGAAGGCGTCCGGGATAAAAACAGCATCCGTGCCTGCGTCTACCAGACCGTCACGCTGACCAACGGTAAGGAACTGCAAATACGGCTGTTGGAACCGATGCTGGCGGGGGATATCCTGATTCCTGCGAACACAGTCGTTACCGGAACGTGCCGGATCGGGGACGAACGGATGGAGGTAACAATAAACAGCATCCAGTATGACGGTAATATTATTCCCGTGGAGATATCGGTCTATGATACCGACGGACAGCGCGGGATATTCGTACCCGGTTCGGATGAGGTAAAAGCGGCCAGGGAAGTCGCCGCGACGCTGGCGAACTCTGCCGGAACCAGCATCTCGATTACCGACAATGCGGGGTCGCAGTTGGCTGCCGATATGGGTAAAGGGCTTATCCAGGGAGCATCACAATATGTGAGTAAGAAAATGAGCGTGGTGAAAGTAACGCTCAAAGCGAATTACCGCCTATTGCTACTCCCTAAAACGCAATAATAAAAACAAATCAAACCACTAAAAAAATCTTTTTGTCAAACAATTTTAAATGAATTAGCAATGAAACAGTTTTTTGTCATGCTCGCCTTCGTGGTGAGCGTATTTACTGCCCATGCGCAGGAAAACAACAGCGGAACGGCTGTGCCGTCCAATCCCTCCACGGGGGACTATTACCAGGGTTATACACGCCCGTTGACCTTTAACCGGATGATCCCGCCGTATGCGTTGGAAGTGACTTTCAGTAAAACGGTGCATGTCATCTTTCCGTCCGCCATCCGGTATGTGGACTTAGGTTCCGCCGACCTGCTGGCTGCCAAAGCCGACGGTACGGAGAATGTGTTGCGGGTAAAAGCCGCCCTGCGGGATTTCTCCCGCGAAAGTAACCTCTCTGTAATTACAGAAGACGGGAGTTATTACAGCTTTAATGTAAAATACGTGGATGAGCCGGTAAAACTTTCCGTCGAAATGACCGACTTCCTCCACGACGGTGAGGCTGTCAACCGCCCGAACAACGCCCTGCAAATCTATTTGCAGGAGTTGGGACAGGAATCGCCGTTATTGGTGCGCCTGATCATGCAGTCGATTTACAAAAACAATGACCGTGAGATCAAGCATATCGGTTCCAAGCGTTTCGGCATACAGCATACGTTAAAGGGCATTTATACCCACAACGGGCTGCTGTATTTCCACCTCCAGTTGAAAAACTCGTCCAATGTCCCTTTTAATGTGGATTTTATTACGTTCAAAATCGTGGACAAACAAGTAGCGAAGCGCACTGCCATTCAGGAACAGGTAATCTGGCCGCTCCGCGCCTATAACAACCTTATGCTGGTTAACGGCAAGCATACCGAACGGATGATTTTCGCACTGCCGAAATTTACCATTCCCGACGATAAAATGCTGGTGGTGGAACTGAACGAACAGAATGGCGGGCGGCATCAACGGTTTACCGTGGATAATGCCGATCTGGTACGGGCAAGGGTGATTAACGAACTTAAAGTGAAATAGCCATGAAGCGAATAATATTTATACTTACGTTGGTCTTATGCTTCGCCCTTCCGGGCGGGGCATACGCCCAGCGTTGTTTGCCCGGTATGCGGGGCATACAGGTAACAGGCGGCATGGCGGACGGTTTTTATTCTTCCCCTACCCGCAACGAAACGGGCTATTACTTCGGGGCTGCGATGGCGACCTACACGAAAAACTGTAATAAGTGGGTGTTCGGCGGGGAGTACCTTGCACGGTACTATCCTTATAAGGACAGCCGCCTGCCGGTGGCGCAATTTACCGCCGAAGGCGGCTATTTCCTGAATATCCTGTCCGATCCGTCAAAAACCTTCTTCCTTTCGCTGGGCGGCTCGGCGGTGGCGGGTTACGAAACGGTGAATTGGGGCGACAAGCTGCTGTTCGACGGCTCGACGCTCGAAAACCGCGACCGCTTTGTGTATGGCGGGGCAATCACTTTGGAAATGGAAACCTACCTGACCGACCGTGTTGTGTTGCTGCTCACCGGGCGCGAACGCATCCTGTCCGGTTCCGATATGACAAAGTTCCACACACAGTTTGGAATCGGATTACGGTTTATGATCGATTAGGCATGAAAACAAGCGACGAGTGGTACACGCCTGCGGAGATTATACAATCGTTGGGCGAATTTGATTTAGACCCTGCTTCTTCCGAGGAAGCCTACCGGCAGAACCGTTCGGCAAAACATTTCTATACCGTAGAGGAAGACGGTTTAAATAAAGATTGGCACGGCAGGGTATGGCTCAATCCGCCGTATTCCAATCCGCTGATACAACAGTTCCTGGTCAGGATGGCCGAACACAATAACGGCATCGCTTTGGTTTTTGCCAAAGTCGAAGCCAAATGGTTCCACGATATTGTGCTACGGCGATCAAGTTCCTGTATGACCGGGTACGGTTCTTCAGACCGGACGGCACGCAAGGCTTACAGCCGAGGAACGGCTCCATGCTGGTTGCATACGGAACGGAAAACGCCCGGATACTCTCAAACAATACCCTTAAAGGGAAATTTCTTTATTTATAAACAATGAAAAATATAATTCACAATGAAAAAATTCTTAGCATATTTCCATAATACAGGATGCGCCTCGGCAATTTCAAGCAAGCTTAATTGCACCCGGCTTTCACTGTATTTTTTATACACGCTATTGCTCGGTGCAATAGTCTGTGCCTGTAGCAACGATTTGGATGTTCGTCAGGCTTACGCATTTGATCTGGTTACTATGCCGGTTCCTAAAAAGGTCAAAAAAGGGGAAACCGTTGAAATCCGCTGTACATTAGTCAGGGAGGGCAACTACCGGGATGTAAAGTTTTTCATCCGTATGTTCCAGACGGACGGGGAGGGTGAACTGAAAACGGATGAAGGGACGGTATTCGAGCCGAACGACCTGTACCCGCTGACAAAATCCGTATTCCGCCTTTACTATACCTCTTTTTCGGAAGAGCAAAGCGTATTCACGGTTTACATAGAAGATTCGTTCGGGCAGGTTATTGAAAGGACTTTTTCCTTTCAGGATGATCCGGCAGAAGATACGGGGCAAGCAACAGGCTTCAAAGAGTATATGAAAGCTGTATTTTCCCTGCAATGCAAGATGCTGGCAGGTGGAAGTTCATTATTATAATAACATGGTGTATGCAAAGAACGCCCGGAGTTTAATTCGGACGGTTCTACCATCTAAGATGTTTCATATATTCAGATCGGTTAATAAAAAATCCGCTTACAGGCGGATTTTTTATTCCGTATCAACGAAAGTTATATTATTGTTGTCCTGTTCTTTTCCCATCGCCGCCCGTTTCTTTGCTTTCTCCTTTTTCTTCTTCTCCTTCCAGGCTTTGTCATCCGCGATGACGTCTTTCAAGGAGCGGATAACGGCAGGTTCTTCACGCTTAAATCGTTTGAAGTATATTTCTTCAATGAATTGCGGCAACGGCGCTTTCCATGTTTCCTGCTTGTGGTTGTCAATCTTGCCCAGCTTGTCGGGGTTCAAGCCTAATTGTCGCGCCATTTCGACGTGTTTGTCGGACAGTTTGTATTTCTTTTGGGCGACTACCCATTTCTCTATTTTTACTGCCATGCCATACCGATATTATTTCAGTACAAAGATATCTATTTGCCTGAAAATGAAATGCAATAATATTGAAAAGATACTGATAAATAAAACAAAAAGTTGTCTTTACGCATCAGACAACTTTTTCCCATTTTCCAATTTGTATGATCGGTTCATTTTGAAAGTTCAATCGACTTTTTACGAAATTCCTTCAATGCCTTCTCAATGGCCAGGGACGCTTTACGTGCGCGGGTTCCCGCTGCCTTATTTCCGTTTTCGACCTGCAAAGCCGCATCTTTTGTAAATTCTGCGAATAGCCGGTTCAAATTGTCTGTTAGCTGTTTCATATGATAATATTTTATTTTTTACACTAAGGTCATATGGAACTCGCGATTATCATGTTCTTTGGCGTGAACTGTTCACATGCTCGTTTCATATCTTTATTTTTAATATTTCGTCGCAAAGATAAAGAAATAGAGCAGTTGTTCAGTGATTTTTGAGGTCTATTTTTCCGCTTGTACCCCTGAAACACCAAGAAAGACAGAGAAAATTATCATTCGTAATATTGCGAATAATAAAACTATTCGTATATTTGCGAACAATAAATATTGATTATGTCAAAGAAAGAATTAACAGACCAACAGGAGCAACTCGCACGCTTTGCCAAAGCGTTGGGACATCCCATCCGTATCGCCATCTTGGAAATGCTTGCAACCCGGTCATGTTGTTATCACGGAGATATGTCGGAGATACTGCCGATTGCCAAAAGCACCTTGTCGCAGCATTTGAACGAACTCAAAGATGCAGGATTGATTCAGGGAACAATCACATTACCTACTGTTAAATATTGCATCCATCAGGAGAACTGGAACAAGGCGAAAGAGTTGTTCGCAGGCTTCTTCACCCAATTGCAGAAGACAGACGATATTTGCTGATATCATAAAGATGCCGGAAAAGCTGTGCCGGTATTTTTTTTGAATAAGTGTTCGTTGTTCTACGAAATACGAATTGTAAATATACATACAACAAAAAAAAACTGAAATGAAAATTTTGATCCTTTGTACGGGTAACAGTTGCCGCAGCCAGATGGCACACGGGTTTTTACAATCGTTCGATCCCGGATTATCGGTTTATTCCGCAGGAACAAAAGCAAGCGGGAAGGTGAATCCCAAAGCGATAGAAGCCATGCAGGAGGCAGGGGTGGATATTTCGCACCATACATCCGATAGCGTTGATGATTATATCGACGATGAATGGGATTATGTGATTACCGTTTGCGGCGGCGCCAATGAAAGCTGTCCGACGTTTTCCGGCAAGGTAAAGAACCGCTTGCATATCGGCTTCGATGATCCGTCGGAAGCTGCGGGAACGCCCGAGTTTATACAATCGGAGTATATCCGGGTAAGGGATGAAATTAAAAAAGCATTTTATAATTTCTACCAGCACCACATACTTTTTAATCAATTGGATGAAAGTTCAGACTATGTTATTATCTGTCATTGTGGAAAGATAACGTTGGGGAATATAAGAAATGCGGTTAAAGCGAATTGTACCGATATCAAATCGGTAAGAAATTACTTGAACAAACATAATACGGGAAAATGTAAAGAATTATCCCCGAACGGGGTATGTTGCCATGAAAGATTTGAAAAAGTTATCGGTCTTTTAACAAATAACATATTGAGGAATGAGTGAAAAGAAACTTAACTTTTTAGACAAAAACTTAACCCTTTGGATATTCCTTGCTATGACTGTCGGTGTGGGGCTGGGTTATTTCATCCCGTCATTCAGCGGCTATATAGATTCCATGTCAAGCGGGACAACAAACATTCCTTTGGCTATCGGCCTTATCCTGATGATGTACCCGCCATTGGCGAAAGTAGACTACAAACAACTGCCCAAGGTTTTTTCCAATGTAAAAATACTGACCGTATCACTCATCCTGAACTGGATTATCGGGCCTGTCCTGATGTTCTTACTGGCAATCCTCTTCCTGCACGATTATCCCGAATATATGGTGGGAGTTATTCTGATCGGTCTTGCCAGATGTATCGCAATGGTGCTTGTCTGGAACGATCTGGCGGAAGGAAATACGGAGTATGGTGCAGGATTGGTAGCCCTGAACAGCATCTTTCAGGTATTCTTTTACAGTTTCTATGCCTGGATATTCGTTACGAAGTTGCCTCCGCTATTCGGTTTTGAAGGGGCAATCGTGGATATTTCCATCGGTACGATTGCCCAAACGGTTGCCATCTATCTGGGCATCCCTTTCCTGATGGGTATCCTTAGCCGTTTGATACTCGTAAAGATAAAAGGGGAGCAATGGTACAGGGAAAAGTTCATTCCTACCATATCACCTGTTACCCTTATCGCCTTATTGTTTACGATCATGCTGATGTTCAGCCTGAAAGGAGAACTGATCGTACAAATACCGCTGGATGTGGTGCGGATTGCCATCCCGTTATTGGTCTATTTCGTGGTTATGTTCTTCCTTAGCTTTTTTGCAGGCAGGCTTATCGGTGCATCTTACGATAAGAATGCTTCGGTTGCTTTTACCGCCACAGGCAATAATTTTGAGCTGGCGATTGCGGTTGCCATAGGCGTTTTCGGTTTACACAGCGGACAAGCCTTTGCCGGCGTCGTCGGCCCGCTTGTCGAAGTGCCAGTACTTATCCTGCTGGTGAACATTGTTTTTCGGTTAAGGAGAAAATATTATATCAAGAAAACGGATCAATGGTTATAGTTTGAATCATATATCTTTAGCTTAGTAAGATCATCCGGCTTTTTGTTTCTTTTTCTCCCGCTTCGTCCTGATGCTCATGGAAAAAGAAACGGGCGGTTTTCCCGCCTGCCCTTATCACGCAGGAACATGCCAGCTATCCCTGTAATTCTTGCCGATCAGGCTGAATACTCCTGACAATCCGCTGTTTCGGGCAAACTGTTTGGCTTGTGATATCGAAAGAAATTCGCCCAATTTCCTGAATCCGATGAATAGTATATACATTGTATCGGGTATTACGGGCGGATTGCTCCGCCCTGATTAGTGTTTTACAGAATATCTTTGGCTTTCCGCCCGTCCGAAACAGTGAGTTTTCCATCCCTGTCCCGCAGCCAGTACAGGAAAAAAACAACGGTGTCAACGGAGATTGCATGAAAACCGTTGAACAGGTTCAGTAAGGCAAGCGGTTCTTTTTCTTTGGCTTGTAGGACTTCTTCACTTGTCGCATAGGTGTTCTCCCCTTTGCCAAAACGCAGGGAGTTATTGATGGTATATTCCGTTTCATTGTTTGATTTCAACTTCCGGTATATGAATTGCACCAAATCCCTGAAGTCGTGTATCAGGTCGAACGGGTGCAGGGCTTCCAGTTCCTCTTTCAGTTGGGTATGGATTTCCCTTAGCATCGGTTCTATGGCAAACCACTTGGTGCGGTTTCGGATGCGTTTACAGGTGGCGGGGTCATGCACAAAATTCAGGAACAGGTAACTGTCGCTTAACGTGCAATAGCAGTCATAACAGAATTGGGTATGGTAGTCCGTGTCGCTCTTTTTTACCGACTTGTTTATGATTATCCTGATTTGGTCGTCCTCCAACAAATAGATGCGGATGCTCCATCGGTCGGTTTCAAAGCCTGATTGGTAATGCCTGTTGCCGTTTACCCTGTTCAGGGTATATTTTTTGTTCTTATAGGTGATTACTATACTATTGGTTTTCATATCCATGAAATTAAAAGTTGTTATTTAAAAGCCTGTCTTCAATGTCATCGTACAGGTCATTGAACCTGTCCTGGTATTCTTCGTAAAATGAGCCGTTGTCGTCGCACATGTCCTCACAGGATTTGCCGTACTCTGTCTCCAGTGCGATGTCTGCCAGTTCGCAAATGATTTCCATTTGCAGGCTGTTGGCATCGTCATCGGAAAGTTCGATTACTCCCGTTCTGTATTGCCAATATTGGTACATATTATCCCTATCCGATTGGGCAAGTTTTTTCCAGAACATGCGGAAATGATAGCCCGATGCCGTATTGCTGTTCATGCCCGAAAACAGTTCCTTTACTTCGGTGGTCGAGTTCTCCCACCATTGGTTGGCTGTTACATTATCCGTCAGGTTGCTTTTGTGTCCTGTTACTGCCTTATTTTCTTTCGCTTTCATATCATTTTCTGTTTTAATAATTTGTTTTTTTAGTATTTTATGCTGATAATCTTTGTTCTATGAGGGGAATATTTTGATTGACAAGGTGTACAATCCTGTTGTGGTATTTGGTGTTCCTGTTGCATACGCCCCTCGATTGGATGACCTTTAGCTGGGAAAGGGATACTTCTATGGTTTCAATCCTTTTCCCGTCTATACAAGCGGAAAGTATCAACGAATCCACCTTTGAATGGTAACCGCTGACACAATGCATTTTATGGAAAGCTTTCCATAAGATACAGTTGTCGATGGTCTTTTCAGGCAGGGAGTAGCGGAAGGAGAAAAGTATATCCGATTCCGCACGTTGGTCTAAATATGCCTTTATGGTGTCTTTGAAATGATTTGTTGCTTTCATCTTTTTTGAATTTATGGGGGCAGGGTAAGTGCCCCCGTGTGAATACCCTGTTATTGTGTCAATCCGATAAGTTCCCTTAACTGTTGCTCTTTTGATTTTTGGAAAATCCATCCCGCTTTTTTCTCTCCGTTGTGGGTCAATCGGGCATTAAAGCGTCCGCCCAATGCGGAAAGGGCATCTTTTATCGGTTTGGTATCCCCGAAAATGGCGATTGCCTTTTCCGAATAGTCCACAATGATAAAATCGCCTGTGATGGCTTCTTCTGCATTACCTGTTACAGTTGCGGGAACGGCTTTGATATGGATATTGTCTTCGCTTCCTGCGGTATAGGCAAATTCCTCTATCGTGCGGTTGCGGTCGTACACGGGTACTTTTTCGATGATCCACCCGTGATACTTGCTTTCTCCCAAATAATACCCTGCACCCATCGAATACTTTTCCCTGTGTTCGTAATCCTCGTTGTACTCCGCTAAATGGGCGGTTTCCCCGAAGTTGGATGCGTGCTTGCGCATTTCGGAAAAGATGTTCCTTTTGTGGGTGGAAAAACCCAAAATGACGGTGCGCTGTGTACTGCTTGCGAAATAATCGGTCATGCTGTCGCTTTCGTCCTGTTTCAGCCGTGCCACGATAACCGCCTGAGCGTTTTCGGGAAAGAGTTCGGCAAAGCGTTTGCGACCGACTTCTTTTACTTCTTCCATCCGTATGCGTTCCTTTTCGGCTTCGTCCGCTTCCGCTTTGGCTTTCGCCTGTGCTTCCTGAAGAAGGATGGCGACCTCGAAAGCATCCATAAATTCGGGGTTCACATCGTCGTAATACCTGCCGATGCCGAATTTTTGGGATAAGGGGGTAAGCATATCCGTCCTGTCCATGTCCTTTGTCCCGATATTGATCAGGTGGTACATGTACCCGACCCTTTCAATATGCTCCACTTTACAGACCACATAGCGGGATTCGCTCATGGCATAGCCGTAACCGATAACGACCTGATTTTCTCTGACAACCTGTACTTCCGTATCTGTGGTTGTTCCTGCGAATAATGAATGATACTTTGTCATAGCTTTAATTTTTAACGGATTATAAAAAAGTCAGGAGAATGAAAAGGAAAGCGATTACAGCAAGCAACGCCACCAGACAGGAGAGGATGCCCCGAAGTAGGGGAAGGAGGAAATACACGCCCACCAAGACCCATAGAAAGCCTGTTCCCCACACGGAGAACCCTAAAACTACCAAAGCGATTTTTACCGCCAATTTTATGCTAATTGGAAGGTAGGAGGATCGATGTTTCATATTTTTTTCTGTCCGTATCATAATTTCTGACCTTTTTTTATGCCGTATCGGAGCCGGTGGGGAGTGTTCGAGTTTCAGGAGCTTAAAAAGGTAGTGTTTAGCCGTGCAAGGTTTTGGCGAATAAATACGCTCGCCCGGATAGATTAAGGAAGGGAAAGAGGAAGATTTTTCGACAAACCCGAAGGGCTTGACCTTGCCTCGGCGTGAAGAACACGGACATACCTTTGCGCCTGAAATCGAACTCTCAATCAGGCTATCACGGCATACCATAAACGGGGAAGAAATTATTAAAAGATACGGGCAGGAAAAAACATCGCCCCCACGGTTCAATCCGGCATACGGGGGCAAATCCCATTGGCGGAGATCAGGACAAACGACGCCATGCAACTGCCAATATAGGACAAGCCATTGGCAGCCAAAATATTTCACGTATCTTTGATGCACTAATTAAAATACAGCCAATATGGAACGATTTTTTCCACTCAAATACCTAACAGTGGAACAGTTACGCGACCTGTACCGCGATGCCTGCAAGGTCGGCAAACTGCTGGTCGAATATGATAAACCGGGGGAGCAGGAATATTATGAGATCACCCTGCCTGAAGATGTGATATTGAAAAACATTAGCGGCGGCAACCAAAACTATCTTGTTTTTCATGAGGATTTTGAAGGCTATCCCGATGCGACTACTGTTGCTTTTCCCTTGTCCGGACACCCGTTTACAACGGCTTATATTGATATTGACAACGTTCGGCTGGATTGGTTTGCCAAAAAGTACGGCCTTGCGGAGTGGTGGCAAATGGAGGGGGACGAAAGAAAGGATTACCCTTTCACAAGATTTTATACGCTGGAGCCGATGAAACGGCATCAATTCAACTAAAATTAAGCCCCGTCAAGGGGCTTTTTTGGCTCCGTCCTATGCCACTCGCTGCCTAATGCTTCCACGACTTATCATCCTGATAATTAGCAGGAAATATCGGTTTATCTTTGCTCTCCCGTGGTAATAAACCGATAAAAAAATAAGAAATGGAAATAATAAACATAGAAGCCCGTACATTCAATAATATAAGATGCTTCAAAGATTTCCCCCCAAGGGTGGAAACCTTATATAACGAAAATCGGCCCCCGAAATGGCAGGCCAACGGAGCCATTTGCGTGCCGTTCCCCAAAAGTGTCGGGCATAATATAAGCCGTCGTTTAATGATGACAGGGGAAAGGGTTGGGATGGAGAATAAAAAGAAGAAAGCCAACCCTGATGAAATAATAAAGAAAACGAATGACCAGATCGAGCAGGAAAAAGAGAAGAATTTCGTAAATTTGCTCGTAGAAATCATAGTTTCTATTACATTAAAAGAATTTTATGAAACGGGCGATTAGATATTTGCGGTTCAGCCAGTTGGGTCAAAGCAACGGGTCAATTGAAAGGCAGGAACTATACACTGACCAGTGGATAAAATATAATGCTGTTGAGTTGGTTGATACTTTTATTGACCGGGGTAAGAGTGCCAGGACTTTTGACCGGCCTGATTTCATAAAGTTGCAGGAGTTCATCGCGAAACACTATAAGAGGGTAGATTATTTGCTGGTGGATCAGTTAGATCGGTTTAGCAGGGATGCAGGGGAAGCTATGAGCATGGTTAAAATGCTTCAAAGAAAGTATAATATACAGGTAGTAAGCGTTACGGAAGGCATTACCTTCGATTATGATACTCCCGGCAGCTTCTTCAGGGCAGGCTTGCAACTGCTGCTTGCTGAAGAAGACAATATCAACAGAAGCATTAAAGTGAAAGGCGGGTTATATACGGCAAAAGCCAAGGAGGGAAGATTTGTGTACAAGACCCCGCCGTTCGGATACAGAAAAGAAGGTGAACGTAAAGAGCGCCATTTAGTGGTAGAGGAATCAGAGGCAAAGATTGTACGTTTTATTTTTGATGCCTACCTGAGGGATATACCTCTCTATAAGATTAAAGAGAAAGCTTACGAACTTGGATTCGACCGAAAAGGCAATATGGCAATTGAGCGGGTGCTTTCCAACCCTGCATATGCGGCTTTAGTAAAAGTAGAACCCTACAAAGAGTATCCTGGAGGATTATTTCCCGCCAACCATGAACCGATTGTCGATATGACGACGTGGCAAATGGTACAAAGCAAGATGAAGAAGCCAGATAAGAAAAGAACCATTATTGACGATGCAATCCCTTTAAGGGGTATATTGAAGTGCCATTGTGGAAACCCTCTGTCAGGGGCGGCCTCCCGGGGGAAATTAGGGAAATATTTTTATTACTACAAGTGTCGATATTCAAAGCATAACAATATCAGTGCAATTAAGGCGCACAACCAGTTTCTGGGCGCATGTGAATTAATGAGCCTTCCCAAAGTCATGATTGACGAAATCCGAAATACTTGCAAGGTATCCCTCGAAACTGAAATGAAAGCGAACAGGGAGAGAGCAGTTGAGAAAAAAAGGCAATTAGAAGAAGCTCAGGAGAAGTTGTTCTCCCTGGAGGAAAAATGGATTAATAATGAAATTACAAGGGATACCTATGACAGATGGTACTCTACGTTCAATTATAACGTCCTTAATTTGAAGGGAGCAGTGGAAAGACTGGGTAAAGATCAAGGCAGGGCATTTGAGATATTGGAAAAGAATCTTTACATGCTGTCTGATATGCGGTACGTATATAGTCAGGCAGATACGTTACAAAAGCGGGAGTTTATCAGCAAGGTGTTCGACAACAACTTGTACTATAAAGAGGGTATCTTTCGAACACCGACCATGTTGCAGATGTTCACCCATAATGCACTGGAAATGAAAAGAAAAGGATACTTAATTTACGAAAAAAAGGAGGAATTTCCTTCGGAAATCCCTCCCAGCGGAGGAAGAGGGATTCGAACCCCCGGAAGCTCTCACTTCAACGGTTTTCAAGACCGCCGCGATCGACCACTCTGCCATCCCTCCTAAAAAGTGGTTGCAAAGATATAATAATTTTTCGGAGTAAAAAATTTTTATAGTGTGTTTTCCCTTACGGTTGTAAAGGAAATAGCTTCGAAACAAAAAAAATAATTATCTTTGTCCAAAAGAATAGAACTACATGCAATTTAATGAACTTCCTCTTTGTGATGCGCTTTTAGAAGGATTGGAGTCAATGAACTTTAAAGAGACTACTCCGGTACAAGAATTAGCAATTCCCGTCATTCTGAATAAACGCGATGTGATCGCTTGTGCGCAAACGGGAACGGGTAAAACAGCCGCTTTTTTATTGCCGTTAATTAACAATCTCCAGACCGAAGCGCACGACGAACGGAAGGTAAACGCCATCATTATGGCGCCTACCAGAGAACTGGCGCAACAAATCGATCAGCAGATGGAAGGTTTTTCCTATTTTACGCCGTTTTCTTCTGTGGCTGTTTATGGGGGAAACGATGGAGAGGCATGGGAGGTTCAAAAGCGAGGGTTGGCAAATGGTGCGGATGTGGTGATTGCTACACCCGGGCGATTGCTTTCGCATATCAACCTCTATAATATCGATTTTTCAGGCGTCAAGTATTTTATTTTGGATGAAGCCGACAGAATGTTGGACATGGGCTTCTTCGATGATATCATGAAGATTGAAAAGCTCCTGCCCAAAGATCGCCAAACAATCATGTTCTCGGCAACGATGCCTTCTAAAATACAGCAATTGGCTAAAACGATTCTGCGGGATCCCGAAGAAATTGCTATTGCTGTTGCACGTCCACCCGAAACCATCTTGCAATCGGCTTATATTTGTTATGATGCGCAAAAGATAGGCATCGTCGAATCGTTGTTTAAAGAAAAAAGGCCGAAAAAGGTGATCTTGTTTTCGGGATCGAAACAAAAGGTGAAAGATATCTCAAAGATATTGATCCGGATGGGGGTGTCATCGGGAGAGATGCATTCCGATTTGGATCAGTTGCAGCGGGACCGCGTCATGCATGAATTCCGTAACGAGCGGATCGATATTCTTGTTGCTACCGATATTGTAGCCCGGGGAATAGATATAGACGATATCACGTTGGTTATTAATTTCGATGTGCCGTATGAGGTAGAAGACTACGTTCATCGTATTGGTCGGACGGCTCGCGCGGGCGATTCGGGCATGGCGATTACATTTGTTTCCCCGGAAGAGCAGTATCGCTTTGCCCAGATAGAAAAATTCCTCCAAAAAGAAATCTACAAGATACCGGTTCCTCCTGAACTCGGAGAAGCGCCTGTTTACGACCCGATGAATCAGCCTAAAAAGAAAAGATCGTCTTCCGGAGGTAAGCGGAATTTCAGGAACAAAGGCAAAAAGAATAACAGCCGAGGAAAAAGCACAGAGGAAAACAAAAACCAAAAGGATCGCCACAATAGGTCGCGAAGCCGGCCTGACAAGAATCAAACCGGCTTCTGACAGCGTTTTTGCAAGCAAAAGGAAGCTTATGCTTTACAAACTTCCGCTTTCTGTTCCTGAGAAATAGTTTCCATTCCTCTGAAGATCGCTTTCTCATTCATCGGCAAGAGATGATGATGCCTTTCGGGAAGCGACTTTCTCAACCCTTCGATGACATTTTCGACCTGTACCATGGGCGCAACTTTCAATAAACCTCCTAACACGATCATGTTGAAAACTTTCGTATTCTCCATTTTCATGGATTCGTCCATTGCATCGATTCTGTATATATCGATGTCTTTTCGTTGAGCGGATTTGTGGATTCCGTAGGTGTCGTAAATAAGCGTACCGCCGGGTTTTACTTTATTTTCAAACTTTTCCATAGACGGTTGATTCAGGACAATAGCGATGTCGTATTGATCCACAATGGGAGAGCTGATGGGAGTATCGGAAACGATCACCGTGACGTTGGCTGTTCCACCCCGCTGTTCCGGCCCGTAAGCCGGAAACCAGGAAACTTCTTTGCCTCCCATTATCCCTGAGTAGGCAAGGATTTTACCGATTGATAATACGCCTTGTCCTCCAAATCCCGAAATAACAATTTCCTGTAACATGTTTGCTATTATATATTTTTTAAATCCCCCATGGGGTAAACCGGAAACATATTTTCGACCATCCACTCGTTAGCGTTGGCAGGAGTCATTTTCCATCCCACATTGCAGGTCGAAACGACTTCCACGATCGACAGCCCCTTATTAGCCAATGAGTTTTCAAATGCCAGTTTGATCATTCGTTTGGTTTTCTTTACCGCGGCCGCCGAATGTACGCTTTGTCGCGTTGCCAAGCAAACGCCGTCTAAGAGAGCCAAGAGATCCAGTATCTTCAGGGGAGGTCCCATCAGATTGATATCGCGACCTTCAGGACAAGTTGCCGTTTTCATGTGATCAAGCGTGGTAGGGGCCATTTGTCCGCCGGTCATTCCGTATATACCGTTATTAATAAAGATAATGGCTATATTTTCACCCCGGTTTGCCGCGTGGATGGTTTCTCCGGTCCCGATAGCCGCCAAATCGCCATCGCCTTGATAGGTGAAAACCAGTTTGTCCGGATTGAGACGTTTAACGGCCGTGGCTACAGCGGGCGCCCGTCCGTGTGCGGCCTCTTGCCAGTCGATATCCAAATATTTATAAGCGAATACGGCGCAACCTACCGGAGCGATTCCGATGGTTGTTTCCTGCAAGCCGAGTTCCCCGATTACTTCCCCGATGAGTTTGTGCACGACACCGTGTGAACACCCCGGGCAGTAATGCATATGGGTGTCATTCATCAATTCCGGCTTTGCATATACCAAATTTTCGGGACTTACTATATTGTTTGTATCCATCATTTCCACTATTTAGAGAATCTGTATATGAAATAGAAAATAATTGCCGCAGCGGCAAAATACCAGGCCAGTTCGATGTTCATTCCCGAAGCGTAATATATCACCACTGTGGCGATAAATGCAATAAGAAAAAGGATTAGGAATCGGTTTCTGGTTTTGGGTTTCATATTGATATGCGTTTAGTTGATTATTTTTTCCTTTAATGCCTCCAGCACACCATCGGGAGTGGGAACAATGCCACCCAAGCGGCCGTAATGCTCGACGGCTATTTTACCGTTTACCGCCAGACGCACATCTTCCACCATTTGTCCCGCATTCAATTCGACGGTCAGCATGCCTTTCACCCGATCGGCATAGTCGCGAATGATTTTACTTGGGAACGGCCATAAGGTAATCGGGCGAATCAGCCCTACGTTGATTCCTTCATTTCCGGCAAATTCGATTGTTTTCAGACATATACGAGCCGCAGAACCGAAGGCAACCAAAATATAGTCCGCCTTTTCGCAATTCACCAGTTCGTAGCGAACCTCCGCTTTTTCTATCTCACGGTATTTCGCTTGAAAACGCTCGTTGTTTTTTTCCATCACCGCAGAATCCAATTCGAGAGAAGTAATAATATTGGGTGCTCTGTCGGGCGTTTTGCCCAATGTAGCCCAAGGACATTGTTGCCTGATTTCCTGTTCGGTTCTTCTTCGCTGATATTCGGGCAGTTTTACTTTTTCCATCATCTGGCCGATGACCCCGTCCGTCAGAATCATAGCGGGATTGCGGTATTTAAAAGCTAAATCGAATCCCAAACCGACAAAATCAGCCATTTCCTGAACGGAATTAGGTGCGAGTGTAATTAAACGGTAATCGCCGTGTCCGCCACCTTTTACGGTCTGGAAATAATCTGCCTGAGAGGGTTGGATTGTTCCCAATCCGGGGCCTCCGCGTTGCACGTTTACAATAAGTCCGGGTAGTTCGGCGCCTGCCATATAGGAAATACCCTCTTGTTTAAGACTAATACCGGGACTTGAAGAAGACGTCATGGCATATTTGCCGCATGCAGCTCCTCCGTAAACCATGTTTATGGCTGCCAGTTCGCTCTCTGCTTGCAGAACGACCATACCCGTAGTCTTCCAGGGAGCGGCCTCCATGAGCGTTTCGATAATTTCGGATTGAGGGGTGATCGGATAACCGAAGTAGCCGTCGACTCCGTATCGTATGGCCGAATAGGCTATCGCCTCGTTTCCTTTCAATAGTGATATTTCTTCCGACATATTTTGTTTTTCTTTATGCTATCGTAAAAAGCGTTTACTAAAATCCTAAAAGCGGATATATCATCCGACTTTTTTCCGATAAACTGTTAAACATGCGTCCGGGCATACGAGAGCACAATTCGTGCATCCGATGCAATCTTCCGGGTTTTTCATATAGGCATAGTGATATCCCCGGTCGTTCACCTCTCGAGGCTGCAATTCCAGAACGTCGGTGGGACACGCCACTACGCATAGATCGCAGCCTTTGCAACGTTCGATATTCACCACTACATACCCTCTAACTTTAGCCATTATATGAGTATTTTATTAATAAATTGATTCATGCAAATATAACCATTGTTTTCAGGAAGTTACCTAATCTCACTGTTAATTTTTTTTACTTTGAGTCTTGTTATTCGAGCTGCTTTTGATCGATTTGTTATAAACGGGTTCCTTTTTGAAACAATTTCGTTTACAATAAAAACAAAATTGTTGGAAACTTCAATAAAAAATGCTCGTGAGTAAAAAACTGTTACTTTTGATATTCCTTCATTCACGGATAGGGGCGCCTTTGTGGCCCCGATGATTGTTGCAAAGGAATAATCTTATGAGTGTGCATGCAAATAAAAGGGATGATGTCCTCGCGAAAGGGACAAAAGTGGCGATTGCGGGGCGAAATATTTACATATGGGGTGAAAGCTCTCTTTGAAAAATGTCCGTTTCCCGGCTTTCTTTCGCCTCCGGTCTCCTGCGGAAGGCCTATTCAGGGTTGGCAATATTCGTCTTTACCACCCGAATGCTTCTTCATTCATCCATTTTCCTTGAGCGATGAGGACTTGGCGGATAACGTCGCGCGCCACGCCACAACCACCTTTAACAGGAGAAATATACTGGGCTATTTGTTTTATTTCGGGAGCGGCGTCGGCAGGAGCCACGGGCAATCCCACTTCGCGCATTACAGGATAATCGGGGATGTCGTCTCCTATATAAACGATTTCTTCGGGAGTATAGCCGGTTTTGCTGATGTAATGCCGGTAATCGTTTATCTTAAAGGCGGACTTCATATAGATGTCGGTTATGCCGAGCGATTGATAACGTATTTTTACCGCTTGTGTATTTCCTCCTGTTATAATCGCTACGCCATAACCGTTTTTGACAGCTAGGTTAAGGGCATATCCATCCTGAATATTGGCTGTCCTTAAAGGCTCTCCGGCGGAAGAAAGAGGAATTGTCTGACAGGATAAAACACCGTCGACATCGAAAATAAAAGCTTTGATCTTTGTGAGATCGTATTGTATAATGCTCATAGACTGTGATCGTGTATACTATTACTTACCATCCAATATAGTTTTCGCAGCGTATCGTTGGACAGTAATTGTACTTGGCGCTGCATGACTTTTTCGTCAAAACGAACCGCCGGCCCTGTTTGGGCTTCGCGGGGAGATCGCTCCATCACTTTATCGGCCGTTTCGCGAATAAGCGGTTTGAGTACGTCGAAAGGAATATGCTCTTTTTGGAGGATTTCTTCGGCAAGGGTGTAAAAATGATTCGTGAAATTACAAGCGAATACAGCAGCGAGATGTAGATATTTTCTTTTTTCCCCCGAAAGGATGTGCACTTCTTCTGAAATGCTCCGAGCCAACGATTCTATTAATTGCTGTGTCGCGCTATTGTTTGCTTCAATGAATATCGGAATGTCTGAAAAGCTTACATTCCGCGATTTACTAAAGGTCTGTAAGGGATAAAGGACGCCTACATCCTCTTTATATTCCGAAAGGACAGAGACAGGCAAGCTGCCGGCCGTGTGTATCCATACGCCATCAGTCGTGGGCATTTGTGCGGCGATGGCCGGTAAAGCATCATCCTTAAGGGCGAAGATATAGCAGTCTGCCGAAAGTTCGATCTGCCGGATGTCGTCTATCGCAGACGACTCAAGTTGGCGGGCGAGTTGGCGGGCATGGTCGATGTTTCGACTGAATACCTGCACAATTTCGTTTCCGGCTGTATAGAGTGCTTTGCCCAATTGAGTAGCCAGATTGCCTGACCCGATAAATACCACTTTTTGACCCATGATCTTTTTTTTAAATTTAGCCGTACGGTTCATTCTATTTCCGGTAGGCGGTATTGTTCGATGTGAACCTTTTCCCACCGTAACTTCTCGATGTCGTTGTGAGGACGTTTTTTATCCTTATGCCCGAAAGCAATAATGCATAAGACTTCGAGAGGCATGGGCAGTTCGAGCAATACACTCAGGTATTCTCCCGATGTACAAGTCTCGGAAAAATAGCGGTCACGTACTTGTACCCAGCAGCTTCCCAGTCCCAAGTCTTCCGCTTGCAATTGCATGTTGATGGCGGCAATAGACGCATCTTCGATCCACACCCTGCTGTCGAGCGGATTACCGAGAACAACTACCGCCAAAGCTGCATCGGCAATGAGTGCCGCGGATGAAGGTTTACATTTCGAGAGAGCGTTCAGACGTTCTTTATCTTCTACGACGACAAACTCCCAGGAATGCTTGTTTTTAGAAGTCGGGGAGAGTAGTGCGGCCTGCAAAATCGACTGTGTCTGCTCGGGCGTGAGCAGTTGATCGGTAAACTTGCGGATGCTTCTGCGTTGAAGAAGTAGGTTATGAAAATCGTTCATTTTAATCAGTTTATTCTATTGAAAGACATTTGTTGCAAAAATAAGCATAAGTTGAGAATTATGAATTATGAATTATGAAGGATAATCGGTATTTTTTCCGTCTTCCATCTTTTGTCTTGTTTTTTTGTCTTGTTCTTTGTTCTATTTTTACTACTTTTACAACAAAAATGTCCGATTATGTACTATTTCCAAAAGACGAAAGTGAATCCGAACAGTAAAATGACGCATCTTATCGAAGAGAATTCGGCATTATTACTGATGATGCAGCATTTTGAGATCGATTTCAAAGTGGGCGACTTGACGGTAAGCCAGATGTGTGACGAAAATCAGATCGGCGTAGAGTTGTTTATTACGGTTGCGAATCTTTACAACGGGTTCCGGCCGAAAAAAGTAACGATTTTCCCCGAACAAGATATTCTGCAAATCATTCGATTTCTTAAGAATAGTCATCAATATTATCAGTTTTATACGTATCCTCAAATAAGCACGTATATTCATTATCTGCAAGAAAACCATCCGGAAACAGAGTTGGTGCTGCTGGAGAATTTTTTTGATGAGTATTTTAGCGAAGTACTGGAACATTTCGATTATGAAGATAATGTGGCGTTTCCCTACTTTATCAAATTGCTTCAGGGAGATAAGGATCCTGAGACCGAGTTTTATTCGGCTAAAGAGTATAGCGATCACCATACGGACATTGAATTAAAATTGAAGGATTTAAAAAATCTTTTGATGAAATATATCAGTATAGAGGGGGATTTGATCGTGCGCAGGAAACTCTTTTTGGAGCTCTTCGAATTGGAGTACGATTTGTTTATCCATTCTCTTATTGAAGAGACTATATTGATTCCTTTAGGACAAAGTATTGAAAAAGAAAAGCATGCTTAAGCATAAGAATAAAATAAATATTATTATTATGGAATCCTCGCAAATTATTTGCGAAGGGTTGCGTCATATTCTTTATCAATCTGAATTGGACTGTTTTGTTACGAGGATCGAAACGTTGGATGATTTTTTGGAAATGTTGAATTCTCATCCGGTAGATATACTGATCGCCAATCCCATGCAATTCGTCAATAGGGAAAAGGATATTAAAAAGCTCCGCCGGTCGCATCCCCATTTGGCGATTATCGGCATTGACTTCGGGGTGATGAAGAAGAAACTTTTCCATCTGATGGATGCCTATTTTTCGATCTATGACTCGGTTCAGCAGATATTGGAAGAGATAGAGAAAATTGAAGAGAGGGCGCTGTCGGATAATAATATTTTCCCCGATGACGATAATTTGACCGACCGCGAAATAGATGTGCTTATCAAACTTGTTAACGGTAATTCCAACAAAGAGATTGCCGATACGCTGAATATCAGTATCCATACGGTGACGACACACCGGAAGAATATTGCGGTGAAAACAGGCATTAAGAGCCTTTCGGGGTTGACGATTTACGCCATATCGAAAAAGATTGTTTCGATAGAAGATTTGAAATTCTGAAATCTTATTCGTTCATAAGGCGACGACGCGCTTCGGCGAGCATTTCCGGTGATTCGGCGGGAGGAAATCGTAAGTCGAGTTTTTTGAAATGTTCGATGATAATATCTCCCACCGCCACCCGGGTGAAAAATTTCTTGTCGGCGGGAATGACATACCAGGGAGCATAAGGCCTGGAGGTTTTCTCCAACATCTCTTCGTATGCACGCTGATAATCGTCCCATTGTGCCCGGGCCTGTATATCGGCGGAACTGAACTTCCAGTTCTTGTCCGGTTCATCGAGGCGAGCCAGAAAACGTTCCTTTTGTTCGTCTTTCGATAAATGCAGGAAAAACTTGACAATTACCATCCCATTTTCCGCCCAATGCCGTTCGATGGCATTGATGTCCCGGTAACGGTTTTCCCAGAATTCTTTGTCCAGCTTCTCTATCGAATGCAATCCGGGGATCCGCTCGTTCATGATCCAAGACGGATTGACTTTCGTCGCCAATACATTCTCGTAATGCGATCGATTGAATATCTCGATCATTCCGCGCTGCGGAAGCGCAAGATAATGGCGCCACATATAATCATGCTCCAATTCGTTCTTGGTGGGCGTTTTAAAGCTATGCACCCGACAACCCTGCGGGTTGATGCCCGACATCACATGCCGGATCACTCCGTCTTTTCCCGCAGCGTCGGGAGCCTGTAAGATAATCAGCATGGAATGTTTGTCGGCGGCATAAAATATCTCCTGATATTTTTTTAACTCGCGGATATTGTTTTGAATTTCGTCTTTGGCCGATTCTTTGGTATACCCTCCCGTTTCGCACGTTGCGAAATTCTTGAGGGTTACCTTCGCGCCTTGTTCAATACGGAAACGGTTGTAATCAAAATTCATAAGGCATTATCGGTTTACATTGCTACCGATACCGTTCAACAGGCCGTTGTAGCGATCGGGATCGGAAAGAATCTCGAGTCCTGCCCGGAAGATATCGTTATCATCGTTCATAATTTTGTAAAAAGCCGAAGTGTCGTAGAGATTGTGGGCGATCAATGCTTTCAGTTGCAAGAGCATTAACTTTTCCGAACGTTGATACTCCGTTTCGTCCCATTTGATTTTTTCTTCCGCCGCCATCAGCTTGATTTTTTCTACCATGGCAGGCGTAATTTGATAACCTGCTTTAAAAGCATCTACATCGGGGAACGATTTGAGTAACGCGTTACGGTTGTTGTCGACCTCGGCGATGGCCAGCCGGTTAAAGATCCCTTTGGCATTCATCTCGACATGAAGGCGTGAGCCCGAAGTGGTGTCGACCGGTACAAAATAATCGGGCATGATTCCGCCACCACCGTAAACGGTGCGCTTGGTTGTCAGGGTCGTGTATTTCAACGAGTCCGGGAACTGTATACTATCGGCATCGAACATCTCTCCGTGTTCATAGCGATTGAGAAAGTCGTTGTTATATTCATCGATATGCCCTTCTTCATAAGGCTTCTGGATGCTTCGGCCCGTAGGGGTGTAGTATTTGGCTACGGTGAGGCGTATCATGGTTCCGTCGGGTAGGGGAAGCTGTCGTTGAACGAGGCCCTTGCCGAAAGTCCGGCGCCCCACGATGATCCCCCGGTCCCAATCTTGAATAGCGCCCGCTACAATTTCGCTGGCCGAAGCCGAGCCTTCATTCACCAAAATGATCAAGTCCCCGTTTTCGAATTTTCCACGCGAAGTGGCATTCATGGTAAAACGGGGCTGGTTTTTTCCTTCGGTGTACACAATGAGTTTTTCATTCCCTAAAAACTCATCGGCAATATCACTGGCCGTTTGTAAAATGCCCCCTCCGTTGCCGGTAAGGTCGAGAATGAGTTTTTTCATCCCTTTCGCTTTCAGTTCGTCTTCGGCTTTAAGAAATTCCTCCACCGAGGTTACCCCGAAGCGACTCAGCCGGATATAACCTATCTCGTTATTTACCATATAAGTCGCGTCGATGCTGTAAATAGGAATTTTATCTCGGACTATTTTAAATTCCAATAAATTATCCACTCCCCGGCGCTGTACTTTCACATTGACGGTCGTACCCTTCGGCCCGCGTAATTTTTTAATTACTTCCTGATTGTTCATTTTCACACCGGCAATCAGCGTGTCGTTTACATACAGGATTTTATCGCCCGATTGGATGCCTACTTTCTGCGAAGGGCCTCCCGCAACCACTTCCATCACGTAGAGGGTGTCGGTAAGCATATTAAAGGCGATGCCGATGCCGTCGAAGTTGCCTTGCAGCGGCTCGTTCATGGCGCGTACTTCCTCTTCGTTGAGATACGACGAATGCGGATCTAATTCTTTGAGCATCGCCCTGAGGGCCGCTTCGGTGATTTTCTTCGAATCCACATCGTCTACATATAGATTATTGATGAGTTGAAGCGAGCGTTCGAGCTTGATGCCTTCGGCGCTGGGGCGGAACTGTGCCAGGGTGTTTCCCCACACAAGCAGGAAACCGGCGGCCAGAATAAGTAGTCTTTTATTGATCATTTTCATTTTTTATATCGTAAATTTTCATTCCTTTCGGGACGAATCCCGAAACGTCGTGCCCGTATCGCAGCAACTCCCTCACTTGCGTCGAACTGATATGCGTGAGTGCAGGCTCTGTAAATAATAACAGCGTTTCGATTCCGGACAATGATCGATTCATATCGGCAATGGTTTTTTCATATTCGAAATCATTCACCGAACGGATGCCCCGAAGGATAAAAGAAGCATTCACTTCGCGGGCAAAATCGATGGTCAGCGAATGATAGCTTTCGACGCGCACCCGGTTTTCATCTTTATAATAATCTCTGATCATCTCCACTCGTTGATGTAACGGGAAATAATTTTTTTTGGCCTCGTTCGTCCCCACCGCGATAATGATTTTATCGAGAAACTGCAATCCCCGACGGATCAAGGATTCGTGTCCGATCGTAAAAGGATCGAAAGTTCCCGGGAAAAGGGCGATGCGGGGCCGTTGTACAGAAGAGTATGTAGGCATATCTATATTCTAATAAGAATGAATGGGACGCGGTTCTTGACCTCAGGCGCTTTCTTCCACGACCAGATTGTCGATAATGAAATTTTGGCGTTCCGGGGTATTCTTTCCCATATAAAATTCCAGCAATTCTTTCAGTAAGTCTTCTTTACGCATACTTACTTTGTCGAGCCGTATATCTTTGCCGATAAAATGGCGGAATTCATCGGGCGAGATCTCTCCAAGCCCTTTAAAACGCGTTATCTCCGGATTGGGACCCAACTCTTTCATGGCCGAAAGGCGGTCTTCTTCGGTATAACAATAGAGCGTTTTCTTTTTGTTCCGCACCCTAAAAAGAGGCGTTTGCAAAATATAAACGTGGTTTTTTTTAATCAAATCGGGGAAGAACTGAAGGAAGAAGGTGATGAGCAGCAAACGGATGTGCATGCCGTCGGTATCGGCATCGGTTGCGATAATCACTTTATTGTAACGCAGCCCGTCCATGCCCTCCTCGATATTCAACGCCGCCTGCAACAGATTGAACTCTTCATTCTCATACACTATTTTCTTCGTCAACCCGAACGAATTGAGCGGCTTGCCTCGAAGGCTGAAAACAGCTTGCAGATTCGGATCACGGCTTTTCGTGATGGAACCGCTGGCCGAGTCACCCTCGGTGATGAAGATGCAGGTATCGTCGCGGTTGTCGCCTTTCGAATCGTTGTAATGGATGCGGCAGTCACGCAGTTTTTTGTTATGCAGATTGGCTTTCTTTGCCCTTTCGCGCGCCAGTTTGGTAACGCCGGCAATCGCTTTACGCTCTTTTTCCGAGTCGAGGATTTTCTTTTGCAAGATGTCGGAAGTTTCGGTACTCTTGTGCAGGTAATTATCGAGTTCCTTCTTCAGGAAATCGTTAATATACTTGCTGACCGAAATGCCGTTCGGCGACATCTCTTTCGAGCCCAGCTTCGTTTTTGTTTGCGACTCGAATACCGGCTCTTCCACTTTAATACTGATGCATGCCACCATGCCGTTGCGGATGTCGGAATATTCGAAATTCCGGTTGTAGTACTCTTTGATGATACGGGCTGTCGCTTCGCGGAAGGCCGTCAGGTGCGTCCCCCCTTGCGTGGTGTGCTGCCCGTTTACAAACGAGTAATATTCTTCGCCATATTGATTGGTGTGCGTAATCGCGACTTCTATATCTTCACCGGCAAGGTGGATGATAGGATAGAGCAGGTCGGAAGTGAGATTCTCATTGAGTAAGTCGACCAATCCGTTTTTCGAATAAAATTTCTGTCCGTTAAAGAGGATGGTCAAACCCGTATTTAAGAAAACATAGTTTTTGAGCAACGGGGCGATATGCTCTTCTCGGTAATGATACGGGCCGAAGATACCGGCATCAGGAACAAACTCCACCAACGTGCCGTTTCCTTCTTCAGAAGGAGTGATGGGGTTCTCTTGTGACAAGATGCCTTGATGAAACTCCACGCCTTTGGCTTGTCCTTCGCGTACGCTTTGCATAAAAAAGTGCGACGACAATGCGTTAACCGCTTTAATACCCACGCCATTCAATCCGACCGATTTTTTAAACGCTTTCGAATCGTATTTCGCGCCGGTGTTCATCTTGGAACATACGTCGATAACCTTTCCCAAAGGTACGCCGCGACCATGGTCGCGCACCCGTACGGTTTCCCCCTCGATGACGACTTCAATGGTTCTTCCGAAGCCCATCATATACTCATCGATCGAGTTGTCCAACACCTCTTTTAAAAGAACATATATACCGTCGTCGGAAGAAGAGCCGTCGCCCAACTTTCCGATATACATTCCGGGACGGCGGCGGATATGCTCTTGCCATTCCAGAGTGACGATATTATCTTCCTGATAGTTACTTGTTGATTGTATTATATTTTCTAATTCGCTCACTCTTACTCCTTATTTGGTTTCCGGTCACCGGTTCTCCGGTCTTCAGTCACCGGTCTTCAGTCACCGGTCACCGGTCTAATGTCTAAAGTCTAATGTCTTTATTCTCCGGTCTTTTGGCGTTCAGCCTTTCATTTATCATTCGTAATTTGTCATTTGTAATTAGTAATTAGTAATTACAAATTGTCTTTCGTCTTACAACTCTTTTATAAACGCCCGGCGTCTTTTAGTCTGTTTCGCTTCCAGGTCGTCCCACATCGAATGCACTTTATGGTTCGTTTCCAGTTCCACATTACTTTCGGCGTATTCAAATCCTAAACGGATGGCGGCGGGAATAAACTCATTGAATAACAAGGCCGTTATTCCTTTCCCTTGATATTCGGGATCAACGGCGACCAAAAGCAAATCAAGAACTTTATTGTCTTTCCCTTTCAACGCCTTGTAGAGGTGGTACCATCCGGTAGGCATAAAACGGCCCCTTGATTTTTGCAAGGCTGTCGACATGCTCGGCAGTCCGATACCCACTCCTATCAGTTTGTTATCTTCCTGCCGGATGACGACTGTCAGAAAGTCGAGACGAAGCATGGGGATATACATGTCCACATAATAGTCAATTTGCCGTTCGGTCAGTTCCACATATCCGTAAATCTCTTTATATGCTTTGTTGATTAATCGAAAGATGTCTTTTGCATAGGGATACACATCGTCTTTCCTGGCGAAGTGCTTCACTTCCACGCCGGAACGTCTTTTGACGATTTCCGAAGCGCGCAGGAAACGGTCGGGCAGTTCCCGGGGGATCGTTATCAAAAACTCCACCCAGTCCTGATCTTTTATATAGCCCATCCGGTACATGTGATCCACGTAATAGGGATAATTATAGATGGTTGCCATGGTTCCCATCTGATCAAAGCCTTCCACCAACATTCCTTCGTGATCCAGATCGGTGAATCCCATCGGGCCCAGTATTTTTTCCATGCCCCTGAAACGGGCCCAACTCTCCGCGGCGCCAAAGAGGGCGTCCACCACTTCCACGTCGTCGATAAAATCGACAAAGCCGAAACGGGCCTGTTTGTGATTCCATCGTTCGTTGGCTTTGTAATTAATCATAACGGCGATACGCCCCACGATTTCATTATCGCGGTAAGCGAGAAAATAGGTTGCCTCACAATGATCGAAAGCCGGATTCTTCGCCCTGTTTAACGTCGCTAATTCATCGTAAATGAGAGGCGGAACATAATATTCATTTCCCTCATAAAGATCAATACCGAAGTGGACGAATTTTCTCAGCGATTCTTTATCATTTATTTTACTAATAGTAACTGACATCTTTTCCTTAGTTTTCGATTTGATTTTCTATTCGCATTTCCTTTAAAAGGAATAAGAACACAAAGATAGTTATTTTTTTATTCTTGGCGCGGAATCATCCGTTTTCTCTTTATAGCTTTGCCATTGCGCCATGACATTCTTCACATAATTGACGGTTTCGTCGGAACGAAAGTAACCGAACTGGCATACCGGATCTTCGTAGTAAAGTTGTAAGCGTTTCAGTTGCAGGTATCTCTCCACGTTTCCGCTCCAAACGTTTTTGTCGGCTTGGTACTTTTGGGCGAGCGCCCGTGCATCGGAAACATGCCCGATGCCGCCGTTGTATGCGGCGAGCGCCAATTTCAATCTTTCGGAAGGATCTTTTACCGACGAAAAAGTGTCGAGAAGCCGTTTCAGATAGCGTGTACCGCCACGGATATTCTGCTCCGGATCGAATAGATGACTGATAGATACACCAACCGTTTCGGCCGTCGACGGCATCAAACCCATCAATCCTCCGGCGCCGGTCCATGCCTCGGCCAGCGGATCGAACGACGATTCGTAATACGCCATGGAAGTCAATAACCGCCAGTCGATTCCGAAAAGGTCGCCATAGTGTTTGAAGTACGTATCGAACGGCGAGATTTGTCCGGTTTGCAAGTTTATCATGGTCGTGGGTGGACTGTAGAAGGCGCTTCGCTTCGTTTCTTCAAAATAGCGTTTGGTGATTTGCGAATAAGTCGGCTGCGTATTTCGTTGCTCAAACCAGCGATTCAGCGAGTCGGCCAATACGGGCCTGTTTTTAGTCACCACCCACGATGAGCGTTGGTCGAAACTCACTTGCAGGTTTATATCGATATTACGGTAATAGGTTTGATTGAGCTTGGCCAGGTAATTATTGGCCACGGTGTACCGGATTTCACCTTCGGAGACCATGCGGATCAAATCCTCCAATATGATGGTGTCTTTATCGGCGGTCCGTATATCGATGCCGCCGCCCAACTCTTCGTTCAGGTTTTGCATCCGCTGTTCGTATTGCGATCCGTTTAACACCGTTACTTGTTTGCCGATGAGTTGCGTCACGTCCGAAAGCAAGGTGTCCGTCGCTTCCGCCCGTTGCACCAATACCTGGTGCGTAATCTGCTGAAGCCCGCAGTAAATAAGCGAATCTTTCAACCGGTTCTGCAAAGGAATAGGATAAGCAATCATATCGGCCTTTTCAGCTTGCAACAAGTCTACCATGGCGGCGGCATTTTGAGCGATAATGATTTCGGGGACGAGGTTGTGTTGCCGGCAGAAATCCTTGACCATATCATAATGATATCCCATGGGTTGGTCGCGATAAATGAAGTACGAGGTCGACGTGTTGAGCGTCAATATGCGAAGAGTGTCCTTTTCCATGATTTCGGAAAAATCGTAACTGGACGATGCTTCTTTTTTTGCGTTTGTACAGGATGCCAGTAGAAGCAATATGGCGGCGAACACGCGGATCAAGTGGCCCATATCGACAGTTCGTTTTATTATTTGTCTGCAAATTTATAAAAATCCGTTTAATATTTTGATATCTGATACCTGATTATTGATGTGCTGATGGGTTGGTGCTGATTATTTTTTTGCAGGCGAGAATTGAATTATACACTTAAAAATAAGTAGCTTTGTATTACGTTTAATAGAAATGATAAATGATACTCTTTTTTCTGGAATGAACTGCCGGCGGATCTTTCGTATTCTTGCTTGCGTTGTTTGTTTGGATTTGTTTGAGGTGAAAGGACAAACAAACGATTGGCGATCGTATGTGCAGGAAATGGCCGAGGAAGAACCGGATGAGACTATTCTGGAAAACATGATCGAGGAACTGATTCAGTTGGAAAACCATCCGATGAATCTGAATGCCGTTACCCGCGATGCCCTCGAACGTTTTCCGTTGCTGTCTGCCGGGGAAGCCGCCGGTCTGGCCGACTTCCTGACGAAAAACCGTCCGGTGTACACGGTTTATGAATTGAGAAACGTCCCTTCGCTGTCGTTCAATAAAATTCAATTGATCCTCCCTTTCTTTTTTGTCGGGGAATTTGAACCCCAAGAAGCCTCCTTGCGGATGCGTGACGTGCTGCGATACGGCAAAAAAGAACTCCAAATCCGTTTGGATAAAACGCTGACGGAACGCGCCGGTTACCGGACGTATCCGGATAGCGTCCTCGCACGGTATCCGAACCGGAAATATGCCGGAGAAGATTTTTATCATTCCTTGCGTTTCGCTTTTTCCTATCGCGAGAAAGTCCAATTCGGGGTGATCGTCGAGAAAGATGCCGGAGAACCGCTCTTTCGCCCATTAAAAGGCTTCGATCATGACGGATTTTATTTTATCCTGCGGGAAGAGAAAGGGTTTCTGAAGAATGTAACGCTGGGAGATTACCGCCTGTCGTTCGGACAAGGGCTCATCTTGAATAACGACTTTATGATCAGTAAATCGTGGGCGGTGACGAATATCGTCCGCCGCACGCAAGCCCCGAAACGACATTTCTCTGCGGCCGAAAGCGGTTTCTTCCGGGGCGGGGCAGCGGTTTTCAATCTCAACCCTGTTTCGGTAACTCTTTTTTATTCCCGTAAACCCATCGATGCCAACCTCTCAGACGAGGAGATCACCTCTTTCAAAACCGACGGTTATCACCGGACGCCTCTTGAAATCAGCAAGAAAGGAAATACGCGCGAACAAGTCGCCGGGGCAAATGTCAATTACCGGAAAGACCGCCTTCAAATCGGGGCGAGCGCCGTATATTATTCGTATAATCGAAAGGATAATCCGGTCCTTCGCGATTATAACCGGTACTATTTGCGCGGGTACCATCATTGGAATGCCAGTGTCGATTATTCCTATCGTTTTTCGCACCTGGTTGTAGCCGGCGAAACGGCGGTTGCCGGAAACGGAGCCGTGGCCACGCTGAATGCGATTCATTACAATCCTTCCTCACGGTTGTCTGTCAGTTTGCTGCATCGTTATTTTCCCATCTCTTACAATGCGTTGTATGGGCAGGCTTTTTCCGAAGGCGGGAAAGTGCAGAACGAACAAGGAATATATTTAGGAGCCACCTGTAGCCTGTCGAGTAGAATATCCCTGACAAGTTATATCGATTACGCGTATTTTCCTTGGATGAAATACGGTGTCGATACGCCTTCGCACGCTATCGACGGTTATTTTCTCGGCACGTATTCCTTTAGCGATGCGTCAAAACTCGATCTTCGCTATAAATTCAAGCGAAAAGAGAAAAATGCGCATTACCCCGATGACGAATCGACCACCGTTTTGCCGTATTATACCCATAAGTTACGTTTGCGATTCGCTCTTGTGCCCGAAAAGGGTTGGTATTTCCGTTCTGCGGCCGAAGCCGTCCGTTATCGTCAACAATATGTAAGCGAGGAATTCGGATATCAACTTTCGCAACAAATCGGTTATCGGGGGAAGGGTAAAATGACGGGCGAAATGTACGGTTCGTATTTCGATACGGATTCTTATCAAACCCGTTTGTATTCCAATGAGCGGAATCTGTTGAACACCTTTTATATTCCATCTTTTTACGGCCAGGGCGCCCGCTTGGCGTTGTCGTTGAGGTGTGCCGTTACTTCGAAGCTTTCCGTCTCGGTTAAAGGAGCCTTTACGCATTATTTCGATAGGGATTTCATCGGTACGGGTACCGAAAAGATCGATGGCAGCGATAGGACAGATGTATATATGTATATCCGGTGGAAGTTTTGAAAAAGTAGAAAAAATGACAACAAAAAATAAAGAATTGGAAGTCTTTACTTTCGACCAAATAAAAGATGAATTTATCGGTGAAATAGGGACCGAAAAACGGACTCGGTACGAACGGGAACTCCAACTTGAAATGTTGGGAGAAATGATTCGCAAAGTCAGGCTCGAGAGAAATCTGACGCAGCAGGAGTTGGGCGAATTGATAGGGGTTCAAAGGGCGCAAATATCCAAGTTGGAAAATAATACGACGAATGTAACGATGGAAACGATCTTGAAAGTCTTCGGTGCATTAAAAGCAAAAGTGAATTTTAATGTGGAGCTTTTGAACAACAACGAACAGATAGCATAATAACGGAAAATAAACGGTCGTTGTATAGGAGGCACGTCACTGGTTCATGACCCGGGCATTTTCGTTATTTAGCACCGAATAAATTGCGACCATCGATTTTATATCCGGATTATTGGGCTGTATTTGTTCGACTATCCGTATAGTATTGAATGCCTTTTTATATTCGCCTAATCTCAATTGATACGATTACTTTCTCAATCTTTATTTCGTTTTCTCTTTTTCTTCGTCTTTTTTCTTCGGTTTACGGGCGCTCGAACGGACAATGCGCCGAGCGTTGCGGTAAGCCTGCTCAAATTCCGTACCTTTGAAAAAGCTTATCAGGCTGTCCAATTTATAATAGATTTTACGCATTTCGTTGCGTTGCTCCGGGAACGTTTGATTGAATATCCTGCGCTCGATAATCAATTCTCGCGGCCGTGAAGTGATCTTATCGTAAGCGTCTATCAACTTTTGGAGTTTTTCCAGTTCTTCCGGGGTGACATAAGGCGCTAAGGGTTCGCCAAGAGCGACCATGCGGTTATAGAGATCGTGTAACCTGGCGGAAAGATCTTTGTCGGGCATTTGAGAGAGCATTCCCCGGCTCGCCCTGAGTTGATCGTGCGTTTCCAGATTGATGTTTTCCAACGCATAAATGCTCGCCCGCCGTGCAAGATCGGCTGCCAGGTCGCATGCCGCGAATGCAGCATCCGTTTTGTCATCGCTCGCGCCTTTGGTTATGATTTTTGCTCCTGCCGCGGTTTGCATAATCAACGGAGAAAGCGCCCGGAATTGGACGATCTTTGCGGAAAAGATAGGATTTGTGCTCCATACGGATTCGTATTTTGTAAAAACGGATTCAAGAACACCTACTGTACTAACAAAATCTTCATCTGTTTTTTTCATCTTAAAAAATTTTGCAGTAGATACTAGAGCGAAAGTAGTAGGTACTATTGTTTTATACTTGTGTTTACCCTGCAAAGGTAGAGGTTATTTTTAATATGCAAATCATTTTCCGTAAAAAATTGCAACGTGAGGGCTGGTTTTAACGAAATTTATCCTAACCGTGGGCAAAATCATTCGAAGGAATGCCTTCGATGGTTGAACATAAGATGTTTCCGGACGAAAGAAGGGCTGTTTAGCCTTTTATAGGGTATAAGTCAACCCCTAAAAAGGATTTTCTCCTTTAAAAACAGGGGATTCCCAACGAAAAACAGCCTGTTCCCAACGAAAAATGATGCTTGACGAACGAAAAATATCTTTCCTCAAACGAATCCTGTCGCATAATAAACGAATCATACGGTTTATGAAACGAACCAAAGGCTTTAGAGAACGTTTCCGGCCCTTTTTTGATCGAACTCCGTAATGTTGAAAGTGATGTATGGTTATTGGCAAACGAAAAATAAAGTATTCCCTATGAAAAATGAGGTGTTCCAAATGAAAAATGGACTCGATTAAACGAAAAATATCGCTTGAAGAATGAAAAATAGCAGAAGATGAGCGAAAAAAAGTATTTTGTCTTCGATTTTTATCGCCCGGTGTACGAAAAACAGGACTTTTCCTGCGGATCGGATAAGCTTCCGCTCCATAATACCTTATTGTCTCCTTGTTTCTATGACTTGGGCTGTGAATACTGATTCTGCTTTAGGATGATCAACTTGTAATTTTGAGGTTATATCCTATAATAACGGTTCATTTTATTTATCGATAACAACTTCGGTCGTACCGTCCGATTTTTTTACTAAATAAACATATTTTGTCACCGAAGGATTCGGTTTATTTTCATTATAAACTTCTATATCATTTACGTTCCATGTAATATTACGGCTGGCATAATAAAGCCCGCCGTCAACTTTATGATTCTGATATTGAAAGGTTAGATCCATCTTATCTGCAACGCCGTTATGATATACATAAAAGGTATAACTACTTTGTCTCGAATCACCTAAAGCATACGTAAAGAACTCATGTAATCCTTTTTGTTTATTGAATGAAACTTTATTCAGTTCGTCATTATACTCTTGACGATAGTCATATGCTTCTATAACGGGTTGTGAATTCAAACGCTCTCTACTACTAACAGGTAATGTAGTGAGGTCCTCCGGATTAATCAAATCATTGCCATCTTCATCGACATAGAAAAATCTCATGACATTGCCGGTATAGAATGGACCGCCATCGGGCATACTGTCATACCACATATCACTTTTATCATCATTACAACTAACAAAGTTGATTGTGCCAAGGAATAATACCAATATCCTGAAAAATATTTTTGTTTTCATTTCTTTTTTCATGAAATAAATATTCTGCAAATATACCTATATGTTTTAATGAGGCCAAAATATTTGGCTATGCTTTAGAAGATGCATATTATTTACATAGATGAAAAAAATGAAAAACGCTGCATAAGCGTTGTAGTTTATTTAGGATTAGTCCGAAATTCAATCAAAATTTGTATAATTATCAGAGAAATAAGCCGCAATTTCATTGATTAAATTACTGTTTTTCTCTAACTCTGTACGGCGCACCATCATGTATGCACTTGTTTCTTCGTTATATATATGCTCAAACGTGGTTCCTTTGAAGAATGTAAGCATGATCCGTTTATAAACGCGGTACCGTTTGGTTTTACATTTTGGTTCGTCTACCGGCTTAAAATGTTCTTGATGACTATCATCGAACTCTATCGAGAATATGGTGTTTGAGCCAATGAAGCCAAAAGACGAGCAATATCTTTCGCATTGATATCAAGCATGATTTTTATGCAAGTATAGATAACCGGCCGCGCTTCATGGTAGTTTGTTTGAATATTGTATTTGTGAGGGTTCTTCTTATGATCCTTCAAATGGAATTTAACCCCATAGAAATGGTTGGGATATTCCTCTACGTGGACGTAATATGTTTTATGGGTCTTTGATGAGAAAAAGGTATATAACAATTCAGGCACGGGTTGATTCGCGCCTGAATTTATTTTAGTGATGAATTTATATTCATAACCGTTAGAGAATATATTCGTATGCATCGATTCTTAATCTCTTACGTTCTTCATCAGATACCCGTGTAAACTCAATAAGTTTATTTCCCTTAGGTGTCAACTTTACATTGCTATCTTTCTTGACAACTTCCTTCCGTGAGTTCTTTCTGTTTTTTAAAGTTCCCCTGATTGTCATTTTTTATTGTTTTAATCTGTAGCTACAAATGTACAATATATTTGTAATAGTACAATTATTGAACGGGAAAATTAATATTTTGTTCAATGGTTATTCCTTTTTTAATCAATACCGGATTGAATATCGCATTTCTGCGATATGGCATAAATACGGTTACCTGACTATCAGTCTGAGCGCAATCTTGCGCTCGCTGAAAATGAAAGAAAGAGTTACAGACTATTCCTCATTCCCCGAATTTGTGGGGAGGCGGTGTTTTACCTTCAATGGATATTGTGTAAATGTTGTGCAAGTGATAAAAAATAAAAGCCAATTAGTTATGTATAAACTAACGGGCTTTATTGATGGTACTCGGAGCGGGACTTGAACCCGCACAACCGTAATGGTCACAAGATTTTAAGTCTTGCGTGTCTACCATTCCACCATCCGAGCGTACCT
>DHOU01000030.1 GCA_002409745.1 Bacteroidales bacterium UBA5382 | reverse complement strand
AATCTAATACCATGAAAAACACGTTGCAAATATAGGCGTTTTTTCAATACGGCGTATACATTTCGAGAAGAAATCTTCTATATTTAGTTTTTATTAACTCGATTCGGTCTTTTTTCTTCTATTTGTGAATCTTTTTCACACTTTTATTCGACCTGCAAGACCAATCCTTTCAAATATTCCCCTTCGGGATGATAGATGTTGATAGGATGATCGGCCGGCTGTGTAAGCTGATGCAGTATGCGTACTTTCCGCCCCGAAATAGCGGCGGCGCTGAAGACTGCGAGGCGGAATTGCTCTTTCGTGATGGCCTGTGAACAAGAGAATGTAAAAAGTATTCCTCCCGGAGCAATGGCATGGAGGGCCGATAAATTGAGCTTTTTATATCCTTGCAGGGCGTTATTGATGGCGCTGCGGTGCTTGGCGAATGCCGGCGGATCGAGGATGATCAGATCGTAACTTCCGGGTTCGATTTGTTTGAGATATTTAAACGCGTCCTGTGCATAAGACGCATGGCGCGGATCGTTGCTAAAATTCAGTTCGATGTTCTGGTCGGTAATCATGACGGCTTTTGCCGAACTGTCGACCGAATCTACTTTCTGCGCTCCGCCGCGCAAGGCGTATACCGAAAAGCCGCCGGTATAACAGAACATGTTCAATACCGTCCGTCCGGCGGAATAGCGTTCGAGCAAGACACGGTTTTCCCGTTGATCGATGAAGAAGCCGGTTTTTTGTCCTTTCAGCCAATCGATATGGAATTTGAGTCCGTTTTCCACCGCAACCGGGTCGCTGTTTTCCGCGCTCCCCATCAGATATCCGTCGGTGTCCGACACGATGTTGGCGGGAAGAGTTCCTTCCGATTTATAAAAAACCGCATGCAGAATATCGGACGGAAGCACTTTCGCCAACGCTTCCACAATGAGATGCCTGTCACGGTGCATACCGATGGAATGGGCTTGCATGACGGCCGTATGACCATATATATCGATGATGAGTCCCGGTAAATAATCGCCTTCGCCGTGGATAAGCCGGAAGGTGTTATTGTCGGTGCGCAACAAGCCCAGTTTTTTACGTAAGGCGAACGCTGCCGCGATACGTGCTACGTAAAAGTCCCGGTTGATGCTCTCGTCGTCAAACGAAAGGATGCGCACGGCGATACTCCCGTTTTGATAATGACCTGTCCCCAAAAAAGAACGATCGTCAGCCAAAACTTTCACGACTTCGCCTTCTTCGATATCGGCGGGAAGGTGATCGATGGCGCCCGAAAACACCCAGGGATGAAACCGGCGCAACGATTCGTCCTTCTTACGGCGTAAAATAACTTCTTTGTAATGGTTCATTTGTCCGTTGATAGTAAATGGTTGTAAATTTTGAGACAAGCCCACGCATCGATGGCGGCATACGATTGTTGCGCCGGACTGAGTTTTTCAGCTTCCCAGTTGGAGACACGTTGGTTTTTGGTTATTTTTTTGTTGAAAATAATCGCGTATATCTTTTGAAGACTGTTGTCTTCGATGTCGAATTGGTCGACAAACTGTTGCAGGTCGATAAAATTTTCCACCTTTCGTCCCGATCGCTTTCCGATGGCCGCAAAATCATCGCGAAGCGACAATCCGATTTTCTTTACTTGCGGATTGCACATCAAATTCTGTAATGCATCGGGATATCCGATCCGGTTGAGGCGGAACAGATAGCAAACGTCGTCGGACGAAAGTTGCATTAAGGCTACTTTATGCACTTCACCGCGTTTGAACGACGGTTTTGTTTCGGTGTCGAAGCCGATAGCCGGTTGATGCGATAAATAGTCGACTGCGCGTACTACCTGTTCCGGTTCGTCGACAACGAAAATCTTGCCCGGAAACGTTTCTATCGGTAGTTGCGCTATGGTTTCTTTTGTAATTGTCAGTCCCACAAATCCTCCTCGTTTAAATCTGCATTCTCTTCCGAATGCGTCGCGTCGCTGAACAGCAGGGTGTGCAACGGACGTAAAACATTCACTAATTTTTGTCCCCAATAGGTGCGGAAATTTTTAACGCACGCATAAAGGGCATCGTTCATTCGGTCGGTCAACCCATATTGGTAAACGGATATGAAATTGCGGACGTCTTGATAGATGTCGGCGATATTTTCCGACACGAAGGCCGAGACCGGCGTGTCGCTGTATTTCATATCTTCCACGAACACCTCTAAAAAAACATCGTCTTCGCCCATGATGGCTGTGACTTTGGAGGCGATGCGGGCATAATCTTCTTCTTTGACAAAAGTCTCGAGCATTTCTTCTTCTAAAGAGATGGTTTCGGGAAGCAGCAACGCTTTTACGTACAGTAGTGAAAGCAATTTGGTCGTTTTGTCAATCCATACGTGCCGTTCTGCGGAATCGTCGTTTTCGAGATAGGCGCAAAACTCCACTGCCACTGTCACGAAATCGATCACGTTCTTACTATACACGATATGATCGGTTGTTTCAGACATATTTTAATTTTGTTACAAACCTGAAAACGGATCAGGCTTTTCGTTTTGCAAAAGTACATAATATTTTTCGTTTGCCGGCCAGACCTATCCAAATGGTCAAAACGGAGGGGCTGTTTATTTCCGTCGAATTGGGTCGACACCTTTTGAAAGTGCTTTTTTTTCCGGAATCTTCATACGACGGCTTCTAAAAGTACTTTTTACCCCCGGAAAATCGATACGACGGCTTTCAAAAGTACTTTTTACCCCCGGAAAATCGATACGACGGCCTTCAAAAGTATTTTTGCCCTTAAAAAATCGATATGACGGCCTCTAAAAGTACTTTTGAATCCTTTCGCCTTTAAATGACGGGAGTTAAAAGTCGTTTTACACCCCATTTCTTTGAAAGAACGGCTATATTCAGTCCTTCTCGGAGGCGACGATATGTGTTAATGATAAGAAAAACGTTTTTCGATGATTGATTTTTGTTTTAAATTTGTCCTCGAAGTCAGAAACTGTTTAAATTCCTTACGAAAAGCGGTAAGGAAAGTATTCTTTTTGAATCGCGAAACAAATTTAAACAAATTCTAAATAGACGTTTTTTGTTTGAGTAAACCCGGTTAATGAATAAAATATATGTGATGCTGATTGTTTGTCTGTTGCAAACGATCAGCGCTTTTCCCAGCGAACCGCCCGCGACCGAAGTCAGGGCGGTATGGCTTGCAACGAATTACGGTCTCGATTGGCCGCATAATAAAACGGATGTCTCCCGTCAAAAAAAAGAATTGATTGCCATTCTCGATAACTTGCAACGGCATCATTTCAATACCGTATTGTTTCAAGTGCGTGCGCGGGGCGAAGTGTTTTACGACTCGAAGATCGAACCGATGTCTTCGCTTATTGTCTCCGGCGGATACGGCCGCTCCGTATTCGATCCGCTGGCTTTCGTGGTCGAAGAATGCCACAAGCGGGGATTGGAATGCCATGCCTGGATGGTAACGTACCCCCTTGGCGGTAATAAACATGTGCGGAATATGGGCGCAAAATCGCTCGTTCGCAAGGAACCGGCCCTCGTTAAAAAATATAAGGGCGAGTGGTTTCTCGATCCGGGTAATCCCCGTACCGATAATTATTTGCTCTCGCTGGTGAAAGAAATCGTCACCGGCTACGATGTCGACGGCATTCATTTTGACTATATCCGCTATCCCGATAACACCGTCAAGTTCCCCGATATGGGCACTTACCGCCTTTACGGTAAAGGAAAAAGCCGCGAGCAATGGCGCCGGGACAACATCACCCGTTTTGTGACGACCGTATACGATTGGGTGAAAAGTTGCAAGCCGTGGGTGCAAGTGAGCAGCAGCCCGCTGGGGCGCTATCGCGGGCTGAACGGTGTAGGGCACGGCTGGACTGCCTACGAGTCGGTGCATCAGGATGCCGCCCGATGGATGAAGGCCGGCAAGCACGACGCCCTTTATCCGATGATGTATTATAAAGATCAATTGTTTTATCCTTTCGTCGACGATTGGATGGTGCAGTCCAATGATCGCATTGTCGTTCCCGGATTGGGAGCCTATCAGATGACCGAATTAGGTTGGAGCCGGCAGGATATCCTTCATCAGGTCGATTACACCCGCCGTAAAGCGGTGGGCGGGCAGGCTTTCTTCCGCACCGAGAATGTTTTGTCGAATACGAAGGAGATTCTCACGGCGCTCGACGAATACTATCATTATCCGGCCAAATTACCGCCCATGAAATGGTTGTCCGACACGGTTCCGCCTGCGCCCTTCGATTTAACGGCCGAAAGGTTACCCGGAGGACGTTTTCAGTTGAAATGGAAGTCGTCCGGTACGTCGCGGCGGGTTACCTATAATGTGTATCGTACCGATAGCGACTTGTTCGATACCGAAAATGGAGCGCATTTACTGGCTGTAGGGCTCCAGAACCCTGTCTTTGAATACGATGTTCCCGATGATGACAAAGCCTATTATTATTTTATTACCGTCTCGGATTCATATCATAATGAAAGTGCGATATCCTTTCCGGCATTTTTCTTCCATTCCCAGATGGTCAAATAATCGTGATGGAGAAATTGTAAGTTGATGAGATGATGGGATGATGACCGACGACTGGTGACCGGAGACCGGTGACCGGAGACCGAAGACCGGCGACCGGAGACAAAGTGACAGGGAGACAGGGAGAAAATATAGAATCATTCGTTAGGAAAAATCATAAAAAAGAAATAAATTTGTGCCCATGGACAGCAATCAAAAAGTGAGGAAGCAGGTCAAGGAAGAGTTCATCCGGTATTTGACCCAGCATAAGCATCGCAAAACGCCCGAACGGTTTGCGATTCTCGATCACATTTATTCAACCAAGGGGCATTTCGATATGGATTCGTTATACCGGTCGATGATGGAGGAAAACTTCCGGGTAAGCCGTGCGACCTTGTATAATACGATCGAGCTGCTTCTTGATTGCGGCTTGGTCATTAAACATCAGTTCGGCGCCAATGTAGCCAAATATGAACGCACCTACGGGAATGAAAATCATGATCATATCATCTGCACGACGTGCGGACAAGTGTGGGAAGCCAAAAACAGCAATCTGTTCACCGCCGCGCAGCTCAAAAAAATAAAGAAATTCACCGTCAACTATTACAACTTGTACATTTACGGTACGTGCAGCAAATGTATGCACGCCAAGAAAATGGAACTTATGAAACAAGAGCGGGAAGAAAAAAATAAAAAGAACAACAAATAATATAAACAAGTACGTGTTACAAATAAGAAACAACAGATGAAAGTAGATGTAATTTTAGGTCTTCAATGGGGAGACGAAGGCAAGGGTAAAGTAGTCGATGTGCTCACGCCGTCTTATCAAATGGTCGCCCGGTTTCAGGGGGGGCCTAACGCCGGGCATACGCTCGAGTTTGAAAATCAGAAATACGTATTGCGATCCATACCGTCGGGCATTTTTCAAAAAGGACAGATCAATGTCATCGGTAACGGCGTGGTACTCAATCCTGCGTTGTTTAAGGAGGAAATCGAAGGGCTCGAAGCTTCGGGACACAACCTGACCGACCGCCTATATATTTCCCAAAAAGCCCATCTGATTTTGCCCACGCATCAATTGCTCGATGCGGCCCTCGAAAAGGCCAAAGGCGACTCGAAGATCGGTACTACCGGAAAAGGCATCGGTCCCGCTTATACCGATAAAGTAAGCCGCAACGGCCTGCGCGTGGGAGACCTTTTTCATCGGTTTGAAGAAAAATACCGCTATGCGGTTGAAAGGCATAAAGAGATATTAGCCCGCTACGATTTTGCCTACGACCTCGAAGAACTCGAGGCCAAATGGTTTGCGGGAGTCGAAAAGCTGAAAACATTTCCGATTGTCGATACCGAACATTTCATCAATAAACGCCTGGCCGAAGGCGACAAGGTTTTGGCGGAAGGGGCGCAAGGGTCGATGCTCGATGTCGATTTCGGATCCTATCCTTTTGTCACTTCGTCCAACACGATATGTGCCGGAGCATGCACGGGTCTGGGTGTCGCTCCGCATAAAATAGGCGATGTTTACGGTATTTTCAAAGCCTATTGCACGCGCGTGGGAAGCGGGCCTTTCCCGACCGAATTGTCGGATGCCGATGGAAAGGCGCTTCGCGACGGAGGGCACGAATACGGTTCGGTCACGGGACGTCCCCGGCGTTGCGGATGGATCGACCTGGTAGCCTTGCGTTATACGATTATGCTCAACGGTGTGACGAAGCTGGTGATGATGAAAAGCGATGTCCTCGACGCGTTCGATACCATCAAGGCTTGTGTGGCCTATAAAATCGATGGAAAAGAGGTTGTTGACCTGCCTTTCGATATCGACTGCGAGATAGAGCCGGTATGGGCCGAATTGCCCGGATGGAAAACCGATATGACGGACATGAAATCCGAAAACGAGTTTCCCGAGGAATTCAACGCGTACTTATCTTTCCTCGAGGATGAATTGCAGGTGCCCATCGCCATTGTGTCGGTAGGGCCTAACAGGGCGCAGACGATTATACGCTGAGGATAGAGGATAGAGATTAGAGACTGGGAGAGGGAGAGACCGGGGGACCGGGGACTGGAGACCGGAGACTGGAGACCGGGGGACTGGAGACCGGGGGACTGGAGACCGGAGACCGGGGACTGGTCCTTTTTTGGCATGTTTTTTGTTTTTCACTTTTTGTAGACAACTTTTGTGTGAAACAAAATGTTTAAAGAACAACTAATCATTTTACATTTAGCTTATGATTTTAATTTGGATTTTATTTATCGGAATAGCTGTTGCCGGATATGCCGTTCAAGCGACATTACAGAACAAGTTTAAAAAATACTCGAGAATACCCTTGCGAAACGGGATGACGGGTAAGGATGTGGCTGAAAAAATGCTTCACGACAACGGCATATACGACGTGCAGGTTATATCCACTCGCGGATCGTTGACCGACCACTATAATCCTGCCAATAAGACCATCAACCTGAGCGAGCCGGTCTACGCTACCAACAGCGTGGCGGCTGCGGCGGTAGCGGCGCATGAAACCGGTCACGCCATTCAGCATGCGCGGCAATATGCCCCGTTGAAAATGCGTTCGGCCCTCGTGCCTGTCGTTTCGGCCACATCGAAATGGGTCACATGGGTGCTTTTGGCGGGGATCATTCTCTTGCAAAGCTTCCCCGGCCTTTTATGGTTCGGCATCGCACTGTTCGCCTTGACGACATTGTTCAGTTTCATTACCCTTCCGGTTGAAAGAGATGCATCCAAGCGTGCGTTGGTGTGGTTGAGCGGTGCCGGCATTACCGATGTCAGCAATCATCGTCAGGCCGAAGACGCCCTCAACTGGGCCGGTTATACCTATGTGGTAGCTGCTGTCAGTTCGTTGGCTACGCTCATCTATTATGTTCTTATTGCGCTTTCGGGCAGTAGAAGATAAAAGAAGACCGGTACATTCGTTGTCACACAGTCGTTCGTTTTAATCCGTCTTCCATCGTTATCATTTTTAAAACGGCGAAACCAACAATGTACCCTCTTTTTTGTTTATAAGATTGAAAAAACTACAAGCTTCGCGTATGAAAACAGTACTTATTACAGGAGGTTCCGGATTGGTCGGAAGGGCCCTATCGGATTTGTTGCTCGAAAAAGGGTATAAAGTGATTTGGTTGAGCCGCGAGCGATATGTCAAAGCCGATATTCCCCGTTACCGGTGGGATTACCGTAAGGGAGAAATTGATGAGAAAGCGTTGGAACAGGCCGATATCGTTATCCACTTGGCCGGATCGAATTTATCGGAAGATAGTTGGACCCGCGCCAAAAAACAGCGTATTGTCGAAAGCCGTGTGAAATCGGCCGCTTTGATACTCGCTAAATGGAAAGAAATGGATAAGAAACCGGAAGCGTTTATATCGGCTTCGGCGGTAGGTATCTACGGAAATGATATATCCGATGAGGTTTTGGATGAATCGGCCGATGGGCGAATGGAAGATTTTCTCAGCCGCACGTGCCGTAAGTGGGAAGCCGAAGCGCAACGATTTACCGATGAGCTGGGCGCCCGCTCCGTGATGATTCGTCAAGGCGTAGTGCTCTCGGGTAAAAGCGATGCCTTTCGCAAAATGCTTTTTCCTACGCGTTATGGACTCGGCGCCCGCATGGGAAACGGACGGCAGTATATGAGTTGGATACATATCGATGACTTGTGCGCCATGTATTTGAAAGCGATTGAAGATGCCGCTATGCAGGGTCCTTATAATGCCGTGGCGCCCGAGTTCATGACCAACACCGAGTTTATGCGTACGCTGGCGCGCGTGTTGCGCAAGCCGTTCTTTTTGCCTCGCTATCCGGCTTTTTTTATGCGCTTGTTTATGGGGGAAGCCGCCGATATGTTATTGGGCGGCAGCCGTATTTCTTCCGAAAAGATCCGGAAAGCCGGATTCGAGTTTCGTTATCCTTCGGCAGAACAAGCTATAAAAGCGTGTGTAGATGCCGTGAATAAAGAGGTTGAGGAGAAACGCTCCGGACAAGGGCGGAGATAAGCGCGGAACACATCGGTTAAGTCCTTTGTCGGTCGTTTCGGATACCGCCGCAATCACCGTCGTTATTCCGAAGAACGTTCGTTTCACGTGTTTTGGCCTTTCCTCAAATTGAAGAAAGAAAAATAAAAAACTTGTTGACATAGGGTTGACATTCCGGCCGCTTATCTTTGCATCTAAACATAAAAAAGAAGTAGTATGAATTTAAATGTGCATTTGGTTTTCGGTGGAAATTGCGAAGACGCTTTCAACGCCTACAAAGAATTGTTTGAAGGAGAAATTGTGTTTGTCTTTCGTAAAGGGGAAGACAAAACGATGCAGGTTGCGGATGAGGAGAAGAATAAAATCTCCCACATAGTAATGAATACCCCTCAGTTTAGTTTACAAGGCGAAGATGCCGATGCGGGAGTGCCTGTATTGACGGGAAGCAGTAAATTGGTACTCGTTTTTCATGATTTGCAGAAATTACAAGCGGTTTACCGTACATTGGCTGACGGCGGGAATATCGTAAGTCCGTTGCAACAAACCTTTTTCTCGGAAGCTATAGGCGAGGTTGTCGATGCATTTGGCGTTCGTTGGCTCATTATGATGACCGATGAAGACTATGAATCGCATTGACCGCTTATCGTGATATCCGCGCGTTGGAAGAAGCGGGTATTCCCATTGTCGGAAATCCCGGAGTGGGCTATTCGTTGGTCACGGGGAAGCGTTAGAAAAAGTTGTTATCCGGGTGAAAAAAGGCCGGATGTCGCTTTTGGAAGACGATAAGTATTATTACGGATTGATGGATGAAAAGGAGGCGGAAGAGCTTGTCGAATTATCTTTTCTTTTTTTCTCTCTTGAAAAATTCGCCCGGTGGTATCTTTCTTTTGCCGATGTAGCCATGATTCTTTCTCCGGAGAAATAAAATAAAGAAAAAGCATCTTAAAGTATTCTTTTAGTAAAAACGTATCTCGTTTCGTTATACGGCCTCTGAAGAATACTTTTAAGATGCCTCTATTCAGGCTCATTGTCCGGTTATTTCTTCCGGATTCGATATAAATTCCCCTCGTCCGTCACGGCATACAAAGCGCCGTCATTTCCTTCGGTAATGTCTCGAAACCGTTGACCTTCGTCCGCGAGTAAGCGTTCTTCTCCCACCACTTTATTGTCTTCGATCACGATACGGGCGATATGCTTACTGCTTAGCCCGCAAATAAACAAGCTATTTTTCCATTCGGGAATAGCATCGGAAGCATAAAATGTCATACCGCTTGGCGAAAGAACCGGATCCCAATAATAAACCGGTTGCTCCAGACCTTCCTTTTGTGTAATTCCTTCACCGATGGTTGCTCCGCTGTATTCGATGCCATACGTAATGGTTGGCCACCCGTAGTTTCGTCCGGCTTTAATCAAATTCAACTCGTCGCCGCCTCTTGGCCCCATTTCGCTTATCCACACATCTCCCGTTGCCGGATGAATCGCTAATCCTTGCGGATTCCGGTGGCCGTAAGTGAATATTTCCGGAAGAGCCTCCTTTTCGTTTACAAAAGGATTGTCGGCTACCGGACGGCCTTCAATCGTTATATGGATCACCTTTCCCAATGCATTCTCTAATGATTGGGCTTTGGGGCGTGTTTGCAAATCAGAGCGTTCTCCGGTAGTGACAAATAAATTTCCTCCTTTATCGAAAACAATTCGCCCACCGTAATGTAATTCGCTTTCGAAGGCTGGTTGGGCGCGATAAATAACCTGCACTTTTTCCAATCGCTTCTCATCGTCGGATAACCGGCCTTTAGCCACTGCGGTAAGGTTCCCATTGGGTTGTTTCTCTGTAAAAACGACATACACCATGCGGCTTGTTTCAAAATCGGGAGCCACCGTCAAACCCAACAATCCGCCTTGTTGGTTAACTTCGGTTGCAGGAAGCCCTGTTATCTGAAGGCTCAGCGTTCCCGTAGCCGAAGTAATGCGCAACGTGCCGGTTTTTTCGGTTATCAGCAGTCGTCCGTCCGGTAAGAGAGCGATACCCCACGGGCGAGAGAGCCCTCGGGCGATTACTTCCGCTTCGTAAGGAGTAGTGGTTTTGCTCCCGGCTATACGTGTTTGTCCTTCAAAAGCCGGTTGATAATTCGTGTTAGGCTTTTGAGTTTCAACAGGAGGCAATGTATCTTTGCCGGAGGATTCCGGTTGTTCTCCGGACGTCTGTTTGCCGCTACAGGATGCGGTAAGAATACAGAGTAAGAAAGTTAGGATTGTTTTCATATTATTCTTTGTTAGAAATTTAGTTCCGATCTTATTTTCATTAAAATCACAGGCAACTCAGAAGGATTTCTTTGGCCACATCACCGGTTACGTTATGGTTTTCGCCATATGCCGCACCCCGATCATTGAATCGATCGGCAATCAGGTTGATGGTTTCCATGCCGATGTTTTCTTCCGATAAGCGGGTGGTTAATCCCAAGGAACGATAGAAAGCTTCGGTTTTTTCAATCGCCTTATCGACCCGCTCTTCTTCCGACCCTTCTGTGATGCCGAAGATGCGTTCGCCGTATTGCAGCAGTTTGGCGTGTTTTTGGTCTTTCAGCACCCGCAAGGTCGCAGGCATAACTATTGCTAACGAATGACCGTGAGTGATGCCGTGAAGAGCCGTCAGTTCATGTCCGATTTGGTGGGTCGACCAATCCTCCGTAACACCCATGCGGATGAAGTCGTTCAAAGCCATCGTTGCCGCCAACATATAATCGGCCATCAGGTTATAGTCTTTCGGATTTTGCTTTATTTTCGGGGCAATTTCCATAATGGAAAGCAAGACGCCTTCCGCCCATCGATCCATAAGGCGGGACTGTCCCGGAGTCGTCATATATTGTTCCAATACATGCGTGTACGCGTCGGCAAGTCCGCAAGCTATTTGATGAGAGGAGAGGGTATAGGTCACTTCGGGGTCGAGAATCGAAAATTGTGGATAATTTCCACGGAAAGCATATTTTTCTTTTGTTTCGCTGCGGGTAATCACAGCGCCGCCGTTCATTTCCGAACCCGTAGCAGGCACGGTCATGACCGAAGCGAAAGGGATTTGTTTCTCTGTTTTGCCTTGCAAAACAATTTCCCAAGCATCGGTATCGGAAGCAATGCCCGCCGCTACCAGTTTCGTTCCGTCTAAGACCGAACCGCCTCCGACCGCCAGCAAGTAATCGACTTTCTTCTCTTTTCCCACATCGATGGCTTTGCGTAAGGTCTCCACATGCGGGTTCGGTTCTATTCCCCAGAATTCAATATAATCGCGCCCTTGTAATGCGTGCGTCACTTGTTCATAAACGCCGTTTTTCTTAACACTTCCTCCGCCGTAAGTAACCATAAGCGTTCCTCCGGCAGGGATTAATTCCGCCAGCTTAGCGATTTGTCCTTTACCAAACACCAGTTTAGTAGGATTTTGAAAGATGAAATTTTTCATTATTACAGATAGTTATTTTGCCTATATTCACGTACATAAATAACATCTCGCAGACGAACTTGTTCATGGGTAAAGGATAACAAGCGGCTTTTCTTGATGTAGGATAGCCGGGGGCGTTGCGTTAAACACCCCCAGTAAAATTACGGTTTAACTAAACCAGCGGGTGAGTGCCGAGAAAACAGTTTCGTTTTCTTTTTGTTTGTTCGCCGGTTTGGGCGGAGCAAATACGTTTAGTCCACGGGGAATAACTTTTACGTGAATCTCTTTGCCTGTTTCGATGGGTTCGCCATCGACGTGCATCACGCCGGCATGCGATCGTTTAATCGTCAGGTTACTCGTGAGAAGCGTGGTCATCTTGCTGTTCTTGTCGATGTTTTTTGTGAACAACTGTAGGGTGGTTTGCGGAATCTCGAGCGCGTTGAGCGGCTTTAAGATAGACACGTTCATTTTGCCGTCTTCCATATCGGCTCCCGGTGCGATATAGGCTTCGTTGCCGTATTGGGAGGCGTTTCCGCACGTGATAATGAATGCCCGTTCTTTCAATTCCCCGTCGTCGTAGGTGATCTCATATTCTTCAGACTTAAAATCCACCGCACCTTCCAATATGTTCCGAAAATATCCGAGAGGGCCCCGATTCTTTTCTTCGGCGAATTTACCGCTGATAAAAGCGTCGAATCCCACACCGCAGGTACAGAAAAAAATATGTTCGTTGGCCACGCCGTAATCGATAGTGCGGGTATGTCCCTTAAGAATGATCTCGATGGCTTTTTCGGAATCCAACGGAACACCCAATTCCCTTGCTAATCCGTTTCCCGAACCGAAAGGAATAATCCCCAAGGTCGTGTCGGAGTTTACAAGCGCTTTGGCCACTTCATTTACCGTGCCGTCACCGCCTGCGGTAAGCACAGAATCAAATGCATTCTCCATCGCTTCCCGGGCGATTTCGGTCGCATGATTGGGATAACCTGTAAGACGGAAGATAAGATCGAACTCTTTTTGATCGAAAGCAGCAGCCACTTCGTCGGGAATGTTCTTCTTCGATTCGGTTCCCGATACCGGATTAATGATAACGCAGACTTTTGTTTTTTTCATAAAGAAATTATTAATAGTATCATAACAGTCATCAGTTGATATAGTTCGCTTTTCGTGTTCTTTTTAATCATTGAGCATTCTCCGCAAATCCGGAGAACACCTGTTATGCCCAAGTGACATGCCGGCTTTGTCAAGTGGACTGCCGGCTTCGTCAAGTGAGCTGTTGGCCTGACCTAGTGTTGTCCTGGTTGTATCAAGTGGGCAGTTGGCCTGACCGAGTGTCATGCTGGTTGCATCAAGTGGGCTGCTGGCCTGACCGAGTGTCGTACTGGTTGCATCAAGTGGCTTTCTGATCTGACAGAATGGCGTACTGGCTTTGTCAAGTGAACAACTGGCCTGACCAAGTGTCATGCTGGACTGACCCGGTGTCATACTGGTCTGACAAAACGTCGTTCTTGCATTGCCGGGTGGAATGCCGGCAGCGGCAAGTGTCCTGCTGAAGAGGAAGAGCGCCGGTTTGATGCCTCCTAAAGGATGGACTATTCCCGCTTCCCGATATGTCCGGCTGCACCTTTCAATTCTTTTCCTCCCTTGTGGGGCGTTGAACGGAGGGTGAACGATCGAGCAGAGGGGATCGATACCCGTTGCCTAGCGGATAATCTTTTTTTTATTTGTCCTGTAAGCCTTTGTTGCGTATTTTTGCACACAGAAATGGAAAAGAATACTCATATATTGGAACGGCCGGACAGTTTGATTTTCGATATGGACGGCACTCTTTGGGATAATGTCGATAATTATGTCGTTGCGTGGAATCGCGCCTTGAAGATACAAGGGCTTGATGTGCAGGTGACGCGTGAAGAACTATTGGGCTTGATGGGCAAGGAAGCGAAACAAATACTGGTCCGTTTAAGGCCGGATGCTTCGGAAGAGGCGCGTGATGCATTGTTCGAGGAAGTGACGGTGCAGTACCATGCATTAGCGGCGACGATGCACCCCAAAGTGTATGACGGCGTGGTGCAGGGATTGGAGAATTTAGCGCAAAAGTATAAACTTTTCCTGCTGAGTAACTGTGAAGAAGGCGGATTGCTCAAATTCATGCATTATACCGATACATCCCGTCTTTTTACCGATTACATGGAGCATGGGCAAAACCTCAAGCCGAAAGAGTTTAATATGAAGCTCCTGAAAGAGAGAAATCGTTTGCAAACTCCGGTATATATTGGCGATACGGATACCGACAGCCGGGCATCGTCGGTTGCCGGGTTGCCGTTTATCTATATGACGTACGGATTCGGTAAAACAGACCGATATGTCCTTGCGTTTGATTCATTTGCGAAAATGACCGATTATTTTATGAATCTATAACCCGTATCGTCCCATGCACGCAGGCTTTATTCTGCTTATTATAGTCCTTTATTTTGCGGTACTGATGTTGATATCGTATCTTACCGGCCGGAAAGGGTCGGACAACGATGCTTTTTTCCGCGCCAACCGCTCGTCGAAATGGTATGTCGTAGCCGTTGCCATGGTCGGTACCTCTATTTCGGGAGTGACCTTCGTATCGGTTCCCGGGATGGTTCGGGGCTTGGATATGACCTATATGCAAATGGTGTTGGGCTTCTTTTTCGGTTATCTCGTCATAGCGTATGTGCTGTTGCCGTTGTATTATCGGTTGAATCTGGTCAGTATTTATGGTTATCTGGGACAACGTTACGGCAGAAAGTCGTATAAGACCGGCGCATGGTTTTTCTTGATATCCAAGATCGGTGTGGCTGCCACACGACTTTATCTGGCCGTTTCCATCCTGCAATTTTTGGTGTTCGATGCATGGAATGTGCCTTTTTTTGTGACGACGTCCGTCATCATCTTTATTATATGGCTTTATAGTCATCGCAGTGGGATCAAAACGATTATCTGGACGGATTGGCTGCAAACGCTTTTCTTTTTTACGGCCTTGGTGTTGATTGTCTGGCATGTGGCTTCCGAATTGAAGTTGGATTTCGGAGGAATGGTCTCGACCATTGCTCGTGATCCGCATTCCCGCATTTTTGTGTTCGATGATTGGGCCGGCACCCAGAATTTCTTTAAACAGTTTTTCAGCGGTGTGTTTATTACTATCGTGATGACAGGGCTCGACCAAGGAATGATGCAGAAAAACCTTACTATCAAAAGCCTCAAGGATGCCCGTAAGAATATGCTTTCGTACGGCTTTGCCTTTATTCCCGTGAACTTGCTATTTCTGAGTTTGGGTGTTCTTTTATTATTATATGCCGGGCAAAACCAAATCGTCTTGCCGGAAGTGTCGGACAATATCCTGCCGTATATTATCAGTGAATATTTAGGGTCGGGCGTCTTGGCTATTTTTATTATTGGAATTACCGCCACCGCTTTTGCCAGTGCCGATTCGGCTCTAACTGCCCTGACCACTTCTTTTTGTGTGGATATTATGGCGATGAGCGACAGTGGCGGAGATAAAACGTTGGAGAAGAAAAACGTCGCCATCCGCCATAAAGTGCATATCGCCATGAGTGTCGCTTTCGGATTGGTGATTGTCGGAATTTATGCGATTGGCTCCGACAGTATTCTTACGGCGTTGTATAAACTCGTGTCGTATACGTATGGACCGTTATTAGGCCTCTATTTCTGCGGACTTTATACGAAGCTACGGCCTGTGGATAAATGGGTGCCTTATGTGGCCGTTGCGTCGCCCATTCTTTGTTTCGTCATTGAAATAGGGATGAAGCAACTGTTTCAGTATACGGTCGGATATGAATTGCTGTTAATGAATGGAGGTTTTACGGCATTGGGACTGTGGTTGCTGTCGGGGAAGGGGCATAGCTTCGCCGATAAAAGCGCCGTTGATAGTGCTTCGCTTCGCTCGCGATAATGGCTTACGCCGTAAGAGATTGATGTAGATTGAATGAGATTGATAAGTGAATGAATATGATCATTAAAAGTGCTGAGTTTGTAATAAGTAATACCGATTTCCATAAATGCCCCCAACACGGGAAGCCGGAGTATGCGTTTATCGGGCGTTCGAATGTCGGGAAGTCGTCGCTTATTAATATGTTGACGAACCGAAAAGGCTTGGCCATGACGTCGGCCAAACCGGGGAAGACCGTTCTCATCAATCATTTTGTTGTGAATGACGAATGGTATCTGGTGGACCTTCCGGGATATGGATATGCCCGTAGAGGAAAAGAAAGCCGCGAGAAATTGCGGGAGATCATTGAGGGATATATCTTAGAGCGGGAAGCCATGACCTCGCTTTTTGTCCTCATCGACTCTCGGCATGAACCGCAAAAGATCGATTTGGAGTTTATTGAGTGGTTGGGCGAGCAGGGCATTCCCTTCTCGATTGTCTTTACAAAGGCAGATAAACTGGGAACCGGTCGGCTTCAAATGAATATCGATGCCTATAAAGAAACCTTGCATGAAACGTGGGAGGAATTACCGCCTGTTTTCGTCACTTCTTCGGAGGAAGGAACGGGTAGGGAGGAAATACTCGATTATATCGAAGATATCAACCGTAGCTTGCAAAAAAGTAAAGGTTTCGCCCGATAGGCGGGAGTATCCGAATTACGGCTCATCCTTTCCCTTCACCTGGATTTCGGAAGAGAAACGAATCATCTTTCCTGAACCGCTTACACCTTCGCCGGTTACCGTGTAAGTGGTTGCGCTGTCGGCCGAGTAGAAGTCTACGGTTGCTTCGCCGTCTTCCGAAAAGCGGACATTCGGTTTCCAATAGATTGTTGTTCGCAGATCGGGAGCGGACGCGTTCTTTTGTTCCGGCGTTTCATAGACGGGAGAATAAAATTCAGCGGCTTGTTGATATCCTAAGGGAATGATCTGTTCGATATTCAGCGATTTCCTCGGTTTGGGTTCATATCCCATTTTGGTGGTAATGACAATCGCTCCGTTCGTGTTGGGAAAATATCCCGGCAGGAAAGAATTATCTTTTACGACGAACAGGTTATCAATGCTACTGACATCGATATCGTCCAAGCGGTCAAAAAAGTCTTCATAGGTAATATTATCGATAATAAAAGCGACGGGTGTTTGAGAGGTGGAGGTTGTTATTTTGTCACTTCTCACAACGATCCCCGGTTGCGTATATAAGAGCGATTTTAAGCTGCTTACGGCCATCTTCTCGATATCTTCCGCTGTGCGTAGGCCGGTAGCCGATAAAGCGGAATAATAAACGGATTCTTCGTATTTTCCCGGTTTATGCCCGGTGACCGTTATTTCTTCCAGATCGATGGTGCGGATACCATATTTTTGAATATATGCTTCATTCGCTTTCTCCAGATAAGCTTTTTCATTGTCCGTCGGCCCGTTGGCGAAATCAAGCCTTTCCGGTACCCCTGCATACGCGCTTTCGGGAAAGCTTTCGCGTTCTACTTCAATGAGATTGTTCTTGTTCCCTTTCTTGCTCAATGATTGGATGGTAAAGGCCGTGCCTTCGGGAAATTCCACATTGAATGTAAACCGGCCCTTGTCATCGGTTTGGGTCATTTCCGTCGTGACTAAAGAATCCAAAGAGGCAAGCAAACTGATATGTCCTTCTTTTAAGGAGCGGAATAGGCCGTCTGCTTTTCCCGATATCTGCTGGGAGACCTCCGGTGCGAACGCATCGGGTGTCTGAATGTCGCCTCGTAACACAGCCGGGATGTCGTATCTTCGCCATCCTTGGGTCATCATCAGCGCATCCAACGCGTATTTATTCATTTTGTTTCCCCGGAAGTAAGAGGCCGGGGATTCGATATATCCTTTCAGGTCGGAAGATAAGAGCAACGTCGAAACGATATCGATTGTCGTATCGAGGGCTACCGTATGATTATCCGTCACCGAGACGGCGATACTTCCGGCCGAAAAAACAGAATCGGCATTCTCTGCATTCAGTTTGAGTAGTATATGGTCTCGGGTGGTGTAAGACGGTTTGGAGAGTGATGTGTGGATGGCCGGGAAATCCGTTTCGTTCAGGGTGAAGACCATCCGTTCGCTTATGATTTGCTTTCGCGCATCGAGCAGCAGAATGCTGATCACACCCGATGGAAAAAATGTGGCCGGAAAGGTATAGACTTCCGTCGCCGGATTCCAGGGAGCGTGATACAGTACTTGCCCTCTCTGATGAATGAGCAATGAAAAAGGTTCTTGTACTTTCGCTTCGGATTGCAGGGCAACGATGAGTTTCGCCCCTACGAAACGGGCGGAAAGGGCCTTTGCCACGGGTTGTACCGCCGGTAGGGCGAATCGCTTATCGACCCCCTGTGTATTCTTGCAAACGGCGTAGTAGGTTTCGTTGGCGGCAGGGACAAAATTGAAAAATCCCATCCCTAAATGTAAACTTTCGAAAGCGACGATTTCTTCTCCCTTCGAATTATATAGGTTGCCCGAAATCTCTTCTCCCAATCCCGAAGTGTTCAGTGATTTAAACGCCACCTGGCAGGTTTTGGCCGGCACCATATATCCGCCTTCGGGGAAGAACGCCACCTCGAAATCGTCCGCTGCATAGGGAAGGGTGTAATACCGGTTGTATTTACGGTTTTTATAGACAAGGCTTATCAGCATCGATCGGTTCTTTTCTTTTTCCGGCAACTGAAATTTCCATTGGAAATTCGTCTTTCCCGTAGGAGTCACTGTCTTTACCGGTTTCCCTTTAAGTTTCCAGGAGACGATTTCGGGTGCCACGGTATCGCCCTTCTGCACATCTACGAAGCGGAACGATGCCTGTACATTGTTTTTTCCTACAACGAAAGAAGGAACGGTTCCCAATTGCAGGGAAAAAGGATTGAGTATCCGTACCGTTTTCCGGAAGAAATAGTCCTCCCCCTGATTCCGCATATATTTCGTGTAAGCCCTCAGCGTGTAGGCGCCTTCGGGCAAATCGTCCGCAAGATTGAGATAACCGTGATACGAACCGGTGCTGTCGGGGCGTATTTTGACCCGTTTTACCACATCGTCCGCCGGGTTAATGATTTCTACATACACATAGCGGCTTATATATACCGGTTTGTGATCGGCGGCATTCACCAAATGCGCCCGAAACCGGATTTGTTCCCCGGAAAGATAATCCGATTTATCGGTTTGCAGATATATTTTTTCCTGGGGAAAAACGTAAAGTTGCTCCATAAAGCGCACGCTCACAGAATCGGCTTCTTCCGTACTTTCCTGAGCTATTGCTGCGGCGCCTGTAAAGAAGAGGCACAAGCAAAAAAATAAAAGTACTTTTTTCATGATTGCTTACATTAAAAAAACAATGAATAGTCTGCTTTTGATTCCTTTAATGATATGCGAAGGTCCCTATTATTTTATTATCGGGAATGTTGTGGCCATACGAGTTTGTCGATATCGACACCCAAGGATGCCGCTTTTTGCAGATAAGTTTCTTTTATATCTTCGGGAATAACGGTTTGGCGCGAAAGGATCCACAAGTATTCGGGAGATCGACCGATGATTAAGGCATACTGGTAGTTCTCATCGAGCGCGACTACGTTGTAGCCCCCGTAGAAGGGCCCGAAAAAAGAGACCTTCAGAGCGGCCACATCGGGCGATTTTCTGAATTTGGCTTTTCCTTCGGCACGTGACCATTGTTTCTTTATGGAGTGATAACCGCGATTGATGACTTTAATGCTTCCGTCGGCATTCATGGAATACTCGGCGGAAGTTTTAATCATATCCTTTTCAAATCGGACGTCCGTGCGTGCTATTTCGTACCATTTGCCAAGGTATTTGTCGGGATTAAATGGGGAAATGGGGACGGCACCTTGAGGGGCATATGTACGGGAGTTCATCCAAATCAGCGTTCCCGCGACCAATGTCCCTGCTGCTATAAGGGCTATTTGTTTTTTATTCATGAGATTTTCATTCTTCTTTCACCTCTACCGAAGGAGTATCGGTTATTTCCGGGCTCTTATCTTCTCCTTTTAAATAAGACGGCAGGCTTAGTCCGGCCTGATTGAACAATTCCTCCAGCGGAGGTACCGACTTCATGAGGTTGGAGATGAAATTCGACGTTGAGTTCCCGCCGTTCGGATTGGCGCCGCTGTCCCACACCGTAATTTTATCGATCTTCAGATTTTTGATCGCTTCTACTTGTTTGCCGACCAGTTCCGGTAATTTATCCGTTATTAAAAGTAAGGCCGCCAATTGAGGATCGTTATTCGCCGCTTTTACCAATTGGTCGTAACCGGTAGCTTGTTTGGTAAGAATCTCCAATGTACCGCGAGCTTCCGCATCCATTTTAGCGAAGATCGCATCGGCTTCTCCTTTGGCCAAACGGCGGATGCGTTCGGCATCGGCTTCCGCGTCGATAATAGCTTTTTCCTTATCTATTTGTGCCGGAACGACCACATTCGCATTTTGAGTTGCTTTCTCACGATCGGCGCGTGCCACTTCTGCATCTCGTTCCGATTGATAGGCTTCTTCCAACGCTTTCGCAGCCTGCACTTTTTCGGCTGCGACCGCCTTACGGCCAGCTTCCGCTTCTTTTTCACGGCGTGTGGCATCCGAATTGGCAATGGCTATCTTGGCATTGTTTTCGCCCTCCACTGCCAGCGCATTGGCTTGCGAAGTGCGGATGCGCGTGTCGCGCACAGTCTCGGCTATGCGGATGTCTTTGTCTCTGTCGGCCTCGGCCTTGCCGATTTCGCCGTACCTGTTTTGTTCGGCAACGCTCTTCTTGGCTTCGTTGATGGCTTTTGCCGCCGCTTCTTTTCCCAGTGCTTCGATGTAGCCCGATTCGTCTCGGATATCGGTAACATTCACGTTGATTAACTTCAATCCTATCTTCCGTAATTCTGCTTCCACATTGGCGCTTACGTTGGCAAGGAACTTATCGCGATCGGCATTGATCTCTTCAATATCCATTGTGGCAATCACCAGACGTAATTGTCCGAAAAGGATATCGGTAGCGATATTTTGAATGCTGGCGGTATTTTGTCCCAGCAATCGTTCCGCCGCATTCGTCATGCTTTCGGGATCGGTGGAAATACCGACGGTGAAACGGCAGGGAACGTCCACCCGTATATTTTGTTTACTCAAGGCATTCGTCAGATTGCATTCAATCGATATGGGAGTCAAATCGAGGAAAGCATAACTTTGGAAGACCGGCCATATAAACGCCGCTCCACCATGGATGCAACGTGCCGAACTCGTGCCTCCTTCGGAATTTTTTCCTGTTTTGCCGTAGACGACGAGTATCTTGTCGGACGGACAACGTTTATAACGAGATAATATGGCAGCGAATGTAACAATAAGTACCACTGCAAAGATGACAATAATCAGAGGTGAATACATTTGTATAGAGTTATGAGTTATGAGTTATGAATTATGAGTTATCAATTATCAGTAGGTTCCACTAAAAGAATATTCGAGGAAAGGACATCCATTACGCGGATTGGCGCCCCATTGGATAGCGTGGGGCCGTCGGTTTGCGCGCTATATTCGCGTACGGCGCCTTGTACGGTAATCTGTACTAATCCCAAACCCTTTCGTTCTCCCGGAATGGTAAGGTAAACGTTCCCTTTGCAGCCGATCGTCTTCGAAATGGTTATGGTTCCGGACTGTTGAAACGAGTTCAGCCATACGAAAAGAAGCATAACTGCTATGACCAATAATATCCCGACGATAACCGCTAAAACGATCGTTCCGGCCGTAGAAAGCCCCGAAGACTCCAATCCGATAACCGTCCAACTGAATCCCAAGAGGAAATTAATCAGATTTCGGAAAGTGAATAATTGAAAAGGCGTATCTATATCGCTTGAAGTATCAACGTCTAGGTCACCTGAAAAATCGGCTCCGGAGTCCATTCCGATAAACGTTAAGATTGCCTGAATAATAAATATGGCCGATGAAAAAATAGCGATGCTCCATATTATTTTCATGAAAGAATCCAGCATTAACCACCACTCTTGCATATCGTATTAAGTTATAAAATGAATACTAATCAATTAATAATTAACAATAAAATGATATCTGCAAAAGTAGTGAAATATTTTGGATTACGGCTGCATTTTATTTAAATATATTAGAATCTGTTTTGAATTTTTTTAAGCGGCGTTTTTTAGTCATTTTTTGATGGATTTGGGCTTTCGTTTCACCTCAAATAGCGGGCTACTTGAAAGAAAGGAAAGTTTAAAGGCGCAAAAAAAGGCTACGTTTGCAAAACCGGATATTTAAAGTGAAAGTTTTTTGCTACCTTTGTATCCAAAATGTATAAAATGAATATCAACTGAAAGATTATGAGACAATCCGTTTTGTTTTTCATTTTTTTTGCCATTTCCTATATAGGCGGTGGAGTGGGAATGCTTCCCTTATATGGTCATTCATATCAGGGTGCGACAAACTTGTCTGACAGTTTGGATCTTTTTAGAGATATCACCGATATCCGGAACCAGGTCAAACGATCTGTTAATCAGGATACCCCCGATCCCCCTACGGTTGTTCCGCAAGCCATTTCCCAACCGATAGATACGAATCGCTTCGAGGTGCAAAAGACAAAGACGAGGCCGGTTATCTATCTTCCCCCTGTCAATCCGTTAGATTCCGTCTATTCGCGTAAACCCAACGGAACGTTACTCTTGCCTCCGGTATTGTATAACTCCGAATCGATGCGCGGACTCACTTTCCGAGATACGCTCTTTTATGATCCGTTGTTCTTGCCGATGATATTTACCGGCGAAATGTTGCCGCGGGATTTATCGTTTTATCCGCCTAAAGATACCGCCTCCCTCGGATTTCTTATTCCTCAGGAAAAAACGTTTGCGCCCCAATTACGACACCTTGATTTTGTGAAAAGTGTCAGACGGCAATATTATATCGATCATCCCGACCAGATGAAGTATTCAGTGGCTTATTTCGATTCGATCCCGCCGATAATAAGGGATGCGGAAGTGAAGGAGTCTTTCAATCCCTTGCGGGAACTAATTAAACCTCAGTCTACTTTTTCGTTGGATGCTCCGAATATAGAGGGCGTACAGATCGGTCGTAAGTATTGGGTTTTTTCGGGTGATCACTCGTTGCAGTTCTCCCAGTATTTCTTTTCGGAAAACTGGTATAAGGGCGGAACGAATTATGTCAATATCTTCAATAAACATATTTTGAAGGCTGATTATGCTAAAGATAAAGTTAAATTCAATAATTCCCTTGAATGGCGGTTGTCGCTTTCCACCGCTCCCGACGACACCTTGCGAAATTATCGGATAGGCGATGACATGATTCGCTATTATGGGAACTTAGGTATCGATGCATTTTTGAAAAAATGGTCTTATTCGATGAATACGGAAATCAAATCGCAGTTGTTTAATAACTATCCGGTAAATAAGAATGATTTGATTTCGGCATTATTAGCTCCTTTATATGTAAATGCCGGTATCGGTATGAGATACGAACTGAATAAATCGTTCCAGTCGGTAAGGCATCGTCAGTTGAATTTGACCATTGACCTTGCTCCTATATCCGTCAATTACAAGTTAATTGCGAATGACAAGGTCGATATTGCCCGATATGGTATCCCCGAAGGAAAAAACTCTTTGCTTGAACTCGGTTCTACCATTACTTCCAATTTCAAGTTCAAATACAATCAATATATTACCTGGACTTCGCGATTCAAGTATTTCACCAGTTATGAAAATGTGTTGGCTGAATTTGAGAATACGCTCGATATGAAGTTGAGTAATTATTTCTCTACCTCCGTTTATCTCTATCTTCGTTTTGACGATGGAGTGCCTCCCAACGAGAAGTATAAATATTTGCAGATCAACCAGAGCTTAACGTTCGGGTTGAACTACAAATGGTAATCACGAAAACGAACCGAATTGTGTCGTGGTACTGAAGTGGAATCCGTTCAGGAATCCGCGGATGTCCATGCGCTTTCTTCCCGATAATTGCACGTCCGTAACGCTCATGTACCCATCGGCGGCGGCTATATGCAAATAGGTTTTATGATCGGTTTCTATCGTTCCCGGGATGCCGGGAGAGTCCTTTTCGATGATGTCGGCTGCAAATATTTTCAGTGTGTGTGTGTCGCCTTCGGCGTCTTGCCACTCCGTGTAAGCGGCCGGGTAGGGCGATAGCCCTCGGATGAAATTGCGGACAACTTCTGCCGGCTTGTTCCAATCGATCAGGCAATCCTCTTTAAAGATCTTAGGCGCCGGTTTCAACTCCGGCGTATCCCCGACCAAACGGTTTTGAGGAATAGGCGTAACGTTATCGTCGAGGATGGCATCGACGGTTTTCAGTACCAAGTGGGCGCCCATCACCATTAAGCGGTCATGAAGCGTTTCGGCCGTATCGTTTGTTTCGATGGGCGTACGGTCTTGAAAAATGATCTTTCCCGTATCGATTTCGTGCGTGAGGAAAAAGGTCGTCACACCGGTTTCCTTCTCACCGTTGATGATAGCCCAGTTGATGGGTGCGGCGCCCCGGTATTGAGGTAATAGAGACGAATGGAGATTAAAAGTCCCTTTCGAGGGCATATTCCAAACCACTTCGGGAAGCATCCGGAAAGCCACCACGATTTGCAAATCGGCTTCGAGGCGTTTCAGTTCGTTGAGAAAGACCTCATTCTTTAGTTTGTCGGGTTGAAGAATGTGCAATCCTTTTGACAGAGCATATTCTTTTACCGCCGAAGGGCGCAGTTTATAGCCCCGCCCTGCCGGTTTGTCGGGCATCGTGATAACGCCGACCACATTATAGCCGTGTTCAATCAATGCTTTCAATGAGGGAACCGCAAATTCCGGCGTTCCCATAAATACAATACGTAAATCTTTTTTTTTCATCCTGATTTCTCCTTATCATTTTTCTCTACTCGCCATTCACTACTTACTACTCACCGTTCATTTACTCATCCGATTCGGAATAATTCTTCAGCAACACCTCCCGGTAAGCATTAAACACCGACGATTGCGACAGGATACCCTGATAAAGCCCCGAGTCGTCGACGACAGGCAGGTTCCAGGCTTTGGTATCTTCGAAGGTATTCATTACCTGTTCCATCGTGGAATGAATATTGATTTTCGCCGGCGCTCCCACCATAAACCGTTCGACGTGAAACCGGTCGTAAAGCTCCGGCCGGAACATGATGTTGCGGATGTCGTTTACCAATACCAATCCCAGCAATACACCCTGATGATCGGTTACCGGAAAGATGCTCCTGCTGCTTTTGGATAACACCTTAACCATATCGCCGAGGGTCATTTCGGGCGTCACGACCGGAATATCGGTTTCCAGCAGGTCTTTTATCTTAAGAAACGTAAGTACCGCTTTATCTTTGTGGTGCGTAATCAATTCACCCCGTTTCGCCAGCCGCATGGCATAAATACTATGCTTCTCAAATAAGAGAATCGTTGCATAGGCACAGCTCGACACGATCATCAGCGGTAGAAACAGGGCATATCCTCCCGTCAGTTCAGCGATTAAGAACGTCCCGGTCAACGGTGCATGCATTACCCCCGCCATGAGGCCAGCCATGCCCATTAATGCAAAATTTTCCTGCGGAAGAAATGTAGAATATCCCAGCGTATTCAGCGAGTACGAAAAAATAAAACCGGCCAGACATCCCATCAACAAAGTTGGTGCGAATACGCCCCCCGTTCCGCCTCCTCCGTTCGTAGCGCTGGTCGCAAACGCCTTGAAGAGCAATACGAGGGCTAAGAACATAATGATCCCCCAAGGGCCTTGAATATCATAGAAGATACTTCCGTTCAATAATTTGTTGTAATGCTCATCCCCTGCCAAAAGAATATTTATCGAATCATATCCTTCACCGAATAACGGAGGAAAAAGAAAGATGAGCAAGCTGAGCGTCACACCTCCCAACAGAAAGCGTTTCCATTGGGGCAAGGCTTTGTAGACGTCTTCAATCCAACTCATCGCACGGATAACATACCACGAGATCAGTCCGCAAAAAATGCCTAACAAGATGACGTAGGGGATACGATTGAGGGTGAAAGGCTCTACTTGTGAAAAAGCAAAGAGGGCATCGGGACTTGTGAGAATATAAGAAACCGTGGTTGCCGTAACTGCCGTAACCAATAACGGAAGGATTGACGAGAGGGTCAAATCGAGTAGCAGTACTTCGATGACGAACAAAATACCTGCGATAGGCGCTTTAAAGATTCCGGCAATGGCGCCGGTTGCGCCGCATCCTACCAAAATCATCAAATTACGCTGGTCGAGTTTGAAAAAACGTCCCAAGTTCGATCCGATAGCCGATCCCGTCAATACAATCGGAGATTCCGCCCCCACCGAACCTCCGAAGCCGATCGTTATAGAACTGGCGATCATCGAAGTGTACATGTTATGTGGTTTGATGCGGCTTTTGCGTTGCGATATGGCAAATAAGATTTTGGTTACCCCATGACTGATATCGTCTTTTACCACAAATTTTACATACAATCCGGCGATAAGGATGCCGAGTACCGGGTAGAGAAGATATAAATAGTTGGCTCCGGTTTGAACGAAACTTTCCGTCAGCATCGATTGAATGAAATGAATCGCTTCTTTCAGTATAAACGATGCCAATGCCGTAAAAATACCTACCAGAAAACAGATAAATAGCAAAAAGGGGCGCTCTTTTATATGGGAAGTACGCCACAACAGAAAATTATCATAAGCTTTTTTTAGTTGCACAAATTCCACAATTCAATAATTCAATGATTTCAGGATTCGACAGGCCCCTTGTCCCCTTGTGCCCTTGTCTCCCCATCCGGTCGCCATTACTTGCGGATCACTTCGATGGAACCGTTGGCCCCTAACCGTATAATCCCCGAAGGCGCCGCAGGGGTGTTGTCGTGCTGCCGGTACGAAACCACGTAATCGACCGCATCGATAATTTCCTTTTCGATATAGGCAAACCGTTTCGGAGAGGCGTGTCCGCTTATATTGGCCGACGTGGAAACGATGGGCCTGCGGAATTGTCTGCACAAAGTACTCGAAAAAACTTCGCCGGTAATGCGGATGCCGATCGACCCGTCTGTGGCGATTAAGTTTTGCGCCAGATTTTGCGCCTTTTCGTAGATGATGGTCAGCGGCTTGTCGGTGAGATCGATCAAGTCCATCGCAATGTCGGGTACCTCTTGCACATACTGGTAGAGTTTCGCCGGGTTATCGAGCAATACGAGCATGGCTTTATGATCTTGCCGTTGCTTGATGTCATAAATCCGTTTTACCGCTTCCTCGTTCGTTGCATCACAGCCTATTCCCCAGATCGTGTCGGTGGGATATAAGATGACGCCTCCTTTTTTCAATACTTCACACGCTTTTTGAATATCTTCGTTCATTTTATCCGTAGGTTTTGTGATTGATTTTTTGAAAGAGTATTGCGTCTTCGTAAAAATCGCCCGAAGATAACCATTTTTGTAATGTGCCGGAAAGGATATAACCGGATTTTTTAAACAGGTTGATACTTCTGGTGTTTTGTACGGGGACGACGGCATACAGTTGATTCAGTTTCAGAAACCCGAAACAATACGCTTCGAGTAGCTCCAGTATCTGCGAAGCATACCCCTGACGGTGGTAATTTTCATCGACAAGGATGCCCACGCCGGCACGCAGGTGGAACGGATCGAAGTCGTATAAATCGATACTCCCAATCGTTGCGTGGGTAGTTTTCAATTCGACCATTAAGCGTAGTTGCTTGTCCTGATAAATATCTTGTTTGGATTGGATAAGATATTGCTTAAGCGCGAAGCGGGAAAACGGGACTATCGAGGAACCGTATTGCCACCATTCCGTATTATTCTCCCATTTGTAAAGAATGTCGAGATCTTCCGGTTCGGGAGCGCGCAGTCGTATATGATCATTTTCAAGCATCTTCATGGGCCTCTTTTTCGGTATCGGTTAAAGCAATCAGTTCGGCATCGGAAGGTTTGCAAAAGAAGTATATAATCAGTAATACAATCGTAAGCCACAAAAAATTATGGTTGCGGGAACACGAGAATAAAACGATATTCGCCACCGTAACAATGCCTACACTATACAAACGGATAAAATAGGCGCGGGCATACTCTTTCTCGGGCGGGCGGTTGATGGAGCCTTTCGAAACTTTTTTCAATCTTTCGGAAAAAGTCTTCAATGCCACAGGAATAGCGATGATCGTAACGAGGATGGCATAGCGTTCCGCGGTTACGGTTATGAATTCGGCATAGCGGCTCAAATCGATAACGCGGAATAATACCAGCGCCAAAAGGGCTGCGATTACAGTCACGTGTATATAATAATGTGTCGACAGACTTTTGATGCTTCCTGTATCCCTGACTTTCTCCATTTACTTTGATATTAATTTATACGATTCATTGAAAGGCGTCCGGTTCAGAATAGACCGTCCGAGCGTTATTTCATCGGCATATTCAATTTCATCGCCGATAGATACCCCTCGGGCAATAATGCTGACGTTGGCCGCATACGGTTGTAGTTTACGGTAGATGTAAAAGTTGGTGGTATCGCCCTCCATCGTGGCGCTTAAAGCCAGAATCACTTCCTTTACGCCGTCATTCTTTACCCGCTCCTCCAAACTTGCAATCTCCAGATCGGAAGGCCCTATGCCGTCGATAGGGGAGATAATTCCCCCCAATACATGGTACAAGCCTTTGAATTGTCCGGTTCTTTCGATAGCCATCACTTCCTGAATGCTTTCCACCACACAGATCATCGAACGGTCGCGTTGCGGATTGGCGCAAATATCGCAAATATCCTTATCGCATATGTTATGGCAACAAGAACAATAATGGATGTCGTGCCTGAGTTTTACGATCGTTTGTGCGAAATTATCGACCATTTCCTTGTCTTGGCGCAAAAGATGCAAGACGAGGCGTAATGCGGTTTTCCTGCCGATTCCGGGAAGTTTGGCAAATTCATTCACCGCATTTTCAAGTAAAATAGATGGATACTGATGATTCATTCGAGGAAAATATGATTACCCAACAAAGATACAACGATTCACCGGATCGGACAAATTTCAGGTGTCGAAAGAATTTGAAGATTATTTTGTCTATAATTTCAAAGGAAAGGCTAAAAATTAGTAATAAATTTGTAGCTTTGCAGTGGAAAATGAAACATATTTTTTAAATATTTTTGGTTATGAAGAAGTACAATTTTAGTGCCGGTCCTTCTATTCTGCCGCGAGTGACGATGGAAAAAACAGCAGAGGCCATCATGGATTTTAATGGTATAGGCCTTTCGATTATGGAAATCAGCCATCGTTCGAAAGACTTTCAGGTTGTCATAGACGAAGCCGTTGCTTTGTTTAAAGAACTCTTGGATATTCCGGAAGGCTACAGCATATTATTTTTGGGAGGAGGAGCCAGCCTGCAATTTTGCATGGTTCCGTACAATCTGCTTGAGAAAAAAGCCGCATACCTCAATACGGGGACATGGGCCAACAAAGCCTTGAAAGAAGCCAAGTTGTTTGGTGAAGCAGTGGAAGTGGCTTCGTCGAAAGAGGCCAATTACAGCTATATTCCGAAGGATTATGTGATTCCCGCCGATGCCGATTATTTTCACATAACGACGAACAATACGATTTTCGGAACGGAATTGCATACCGATATCGATAGTCCCGTGCCATTGGTCGCCGATATGTCGTCGGATATTTTTTCCCGTCCGCTCGATGTGTCGAAATATGCTCTTATTTATGGAGGAGCTCAGAAAAACCTTGCTCCGGCCGGTGTGACTTTTGTCATTGTGAAAGATGATGTGTTGGGAAAAGTGTCCCGTCCGATTCCTTCGATGCTCGATTACCGTATTCATATCAAAAACGGATCGATGTTCAATACCCCACCGGTGGTTCCTATTTTTGCCGCTTTGCAGACCCTGCGTTGGTTGAAAGAATTGGGAGGTGTGAAAGCGATTGAAAAAATCAATATCGATAAAGCTGCCCGGTTGTATGATGAAATCGACCGCAACCGGTTGTTTAAAGGCCCGGCTGCAGAAGAAGACCGTTCGTTCATGAATGTGTGTTTCGTGATGGAAGATGAATATAAAGAATTAGAGCCGGAGTTTTTGGATTTTGCCGTTAAACGGGGCATGTCGGGTATTAAAGGGCATCGTTCCGTAGGAGGCTTCAGGGCATCTATCTACAATGCCATGCCCGTGGAAGGTGTACAAGCATTGATCGATTGCATGCAGGATTTCGAAAAACAAAAGTAATTTACGATATAACACGAAATAATGAAGGTCCTTTTAGCAACAGAGAAACCTTTTGCCCCACAAGCAGTAAAAGAAATTAAAGGAATTATAGAAACAGCAGGTTATACGTTTGCCGTAATAGAGAAATATACGCATAAATCCGAATTAATAAAGGCTTTGGAAGATGTTGATGCCCTCATTATCCGGAGTGATAAGATTGACAAGGAGGTTATCGACCATGCACCGCAGTTGAAAGTGATTGTGCGCGCCGGTGCCGGGTACGACAATGTTGACTTGAACGCCGCCACTCAGCGCGATATTTGTGTGATGAATACGCCCGGGCAGAACGCCAATGCCGTTGCGGAATTAGTCCTCGGACTTATTATATTCATGCAGCGTAATCAGTTCGACGGAACGTCGGGGCATGAACTCAAAAGGAAGCGGCTTGGACTGTATGCCTTTGGGAATGTCGCCAAAATGGTGGCAAAAATTGCCCGCGGGTTCGAGATGAGTGTCCAGACCTACTCACCCTCGTTGACGCATGACGATCTCCGGAAAGAAGGAGAGTATGGTGTTTTATCGGTCTATAGCGTGGAAGAGTTGTTCGAAACATCGGATATCCTTTCTTTGCACATGCCGCTTTTGAAGGAAACCCGCGAGTGCGTGAATTATGCGTTATTGTCTCGTTTGCCGGAAGAAGCCCTTTTAGTGAATACGGCGAGGAAAGAAGTGATTAAAGAGCCGGATTTGATCCGTATTATGGACGAACGTCCCGGTTTCCGGTTCATTACCGACATTCAGCCCGATAATCATGCGTTGTTTAAGGAAAAATTCGGCAACCGGTATTTTTCCACGCCCAAGAAGTCGGGCGCTCAAACGTTTGAAGCCAATATCAATGCGGGGCTTGCGGCAGCCAAACAAATCGTGGACTTCTTTCATACCGGCACTACGCGTTTTCGGGTAAATTAATCTTTACCCTTTCTTCGAAAATGCACGAAACTAAGAAACTGTTTAAATTTCTTTCGCGATTCAAAAAGAATTATTTTTTAGCAGTGTTCTTTCTCGTTTTGGCGATAATAGCGGGCTATTTGAGCCAAATAAGAGGAAGAAGAATACAAAAAAGAAACTTTTTGAAGGCGAAGAATAATTGAACGAAAGCCTTTCGCAAGAAATTTAAACAGTTTCTAAATCGGGGATGTCGCTTTGAACGGTGTCCCCGACTAATCATATTTTCCCTTTTTATTTTTTTAACTGTCTTTTTTCTGTGAAATGTTTTCATTGTTACTAAAAAATAGTAGTTTTGTATTGTTTAAATAAATAAGAATAGAAATATAGAATGATATGGAACGGTTAACACCTCAAGAAGAATCTGTTATGTTGCTTATATGGCCGTTGGGAGAATGTGCGATTAAAGATGTCGTCGATAAGATGGAGGAACCCAAACCCCCTTATACGACCGTAGCATCTATCTTCCGAAACCTTGAAAATAAAGGCTTTCTCACGAAAAGAAGGTTCGGAAACGTAAAGGTCTTTAAACCGAAAATTTCCGAAGCCGCCTATAAAACCCATTTTTTATCGGGTGTGGTAGAGAATTATTTCGATAATTCGTACAAAGAATTGGTTTCTTTCTTCGCGAAAGAACAAAAGGTAACTTCCGACGAGTTGGAAGAGATTATTCGTTTAATCGAGAACGCCCGCAAATAAGAACCGGGCGATTCGTATAAAAATGATTCGCGGCTATGGAAACATTTTTTATATATGCCATTAAGGTAAACGCCGCATTGGTGTTTTTTTACCTGCTTTACTTCTTCCTGTTGAGGAAGGATACCTTCATAGAGTTGCGCCGCTACTATTTCCTGTCGGCTATTGTATTTTCATTAGCCTATCCGTTTTTCACCGTCGATGCGTTGGGAAATATGCTGCCTGTTGTGTCTGAAAAGCAAGACGCAACGGTTACGGTCATGCTCGGCGAGTCGACGATGGCGGTGGTGGAAGAGCCGCCGGCTCACGCCTTCCATGTGAATTGGAAAAAGATCGTATATGGGATGTGGCTGGCAGGAACCGGTTTGTTGTTGCTGCGCTTTTTCGGACAGCTTATTTCCATCTTGCGTATAAAGCGTCGAAGCATGAAATGCCGCATACACACGATCCCTGTGTATCATCTTCCGGAAGAAGCAAGGCCTTTTTCTTTCTTCCGATGGATATTTATAGATGATGCGATGCATTCCGATAACGAATTGAATCAGATTCTTTTGCATGAACAGGTGCATGTAAAACAATGGCATTCCGTCGATATTTTATTGGGCGAATGTGTTTGCATTTTTTGCTGGTGGAATCCGGTAGCGTGGCTGATGAAGCGGGAAATAGCCATCAACCTCGAGTATCTGGCCGATAGCGCCGTGTTGCAGCGGGGAGTGGATAGCCGTGATTACCAATACCACCTTTTACGACAGACGTATCATGAAACTGCAGTTCAGATAGTAAATAATTTTAATGTATCACAACTTAAACAACGTATTATGATGATGAATAAGACAAAGTCGCCTGCTCGAAAGCTGGCAAAATACTTTTTGGTGTTGCCGTTGGCGTTTCTTTTCGTGACGGCTAACAGTGTATATGCCCGTTCGCATGGGCCGCAAGACGCCGACGAACAGGTGTGGCAGGATAAGAACAAGCCGCTCAGTAAGAGCGACGAGGTATTTAACGTCGTGGATACCCCTCCGCATTTTGGACAAGGGGCGCATAGCGAATCGATAATGGATTTTATTTATTCCGAATTGAAATATCCGCAAATAGCAGCGGAGAACGGTATCGAAGGAAGGGTGATCGTACAGTTTATTATAGAGAAAGACGGTAGGGTTTCCAATGCGAAGATTATTAGAGGAATCGATCCTTCGTTGGATAATGAGGCCGTCCGGATGGTGAATGCGATGCCCAAATGGACGCCGGGAGAACATAAAGGCGAGATTGTACGCGTAAAGTACACGCTTCCCGTGGTTTTTGAATTGTCGGAAGGCAAAGGAGGAAAAGAAGCCTCGTCCGACACGGTAAAAATTAAGGTGACGGATGTAAAGGTAGGTATGGATAATGGAAATGAGAAAGTTTTTGAAGTGGTAGATGAGTCGGCGACTTTTCCCGGCGGACAGCCTAAACTTATGAGTTTTTTGAACGATAATATTCAATACCCTGTTGAAGCTCAGAAAAAAGGAATACAAGGCCGGGTTATTGTACAGTTTATTGTAAGGAAAGACGGACGTATATTCGATGCGGTTGTTCTCCGGGGAGCGGATCCTCTATTGGATGCGGAAGCTTTGCGTTTGGTGAATGTGATGCCTGAATGGATTCCGGGCAAATTGAAAAAACAACCGGTCAATGTCCTGTTTACGTTGCCGGTTGTTTTCAGTCTGCAAAAATAATACGGTTTTGATAACAGGGAGCGTCCCACGAAGTAACGCTCCCTGTTATATAAATAGGATAAATGGTAAATGGAATGATGTACAAGTTATTTATTGTCTCTGTTTTCTTTATTGGGAGTCTGTCCTTATTCTCTCAAGAACAGGTATTAGAACCGGAACAGAAAATGATCGAACGGATTGAAGTCCTGAAAAAAACAATGCAATTTCAGGAAATGATTCATTTGATTGATTCAATGGAGTGCAAAATTCCCTATTGTTTTGAGACGAAAGCAGAGGCTCAGAAATCCTTAGGGTATCTCGCACAAACAAAAGAAACCATCCGGGCCGGATTGCTGGCTTATCCCGATAGTACAGCCCTGCTGGAACGGTTTGCCGAAATCGCGCAAGAGATAGGGGACAACCGCCTTGCCATGCAGATTGCGAATGCCATAACCGATAAAGTGCCTGACCCTGCATGGATGATAAAGAAGGCGGAGTTTGCTTATGCCGCCGAGGACTATACGCAGGCGATTGCTCTTTCAGACAGTATCCTGCAAGAGGTGACGGTCCCGTCGGTCGTCCGGTTGAAAGCGAGAAGTTTGGCGAGGCTCGACAGTGTCGCCGAGTCTATCCGGGTGTTGGAAACCGAATATCGTCGCAATCCTGACGATTATATGACGATGAAGCAATTGGCGAACTTGTGTCTGGCCGTGGATTCTGTCGATAAGTTAGTCCTCATTACCGACGCTTATCTGGAAAAGGACTCGGTGAATGCGGATATCCTCAATCTGAATGCGAAAGGAAATTATCTCAGCAATCATTTTCAAAAAGCGGTGGAAAGATATACGGTATTGGAACAACTGGGTATCGAGTTCGATTACGATCAAAATCTTTTTGCCGGCTTAGCCCATTACCGCGCGAATGAATCATATCCGCTGGAAGCCCATCAGTATCTGTTGAAAGCCGATAGTTTATCGAAAGGAAAGTTTTTTGAGGTGAAATTTTATAAAGCGATCACCGCCGAAGAAATCGGCCAAACGGAGAAAGCATACACCTATTATAACGAGGCGTACCAATTAATCAAACCGGATACGGCACAGTTGGTGAATGTCAAGAACCGGTTGGGAAGAATGTCCATGATGAACGGGAAGCCGGAAATTGCAATAACACATTATCTTCAATCCCTCGAATATGATAACGACAATGAATTCACCTTAATCAGTTTGGCGTTGGTGTATGATTATTTGGAGGATGAAAAGCAGGCGCTCACGTATTATCGGCATCTTTTGGAAGTTGCGCCTGATACCATCCATAATCCGTATAGCAAAAGAGCCTCGGAACGCATAAGGGAGTTGGACAAGAAGAAAAGTGTGAGGAAAAAGTAGCGTTCTCATCCCAAGCGATTTTAATCATAAAAATCCCTCGTCGGAAAGGCGAGGGATAAAATCGATTTTTACTTGAAAACAAGAGGAACGATCAGTTTCACTCCGAAGTTTCGACCCATATTGTAAACGCCCGTTCGGCCGGTAACGGGGTTTTCGTCGGCATATTTTAATCGGCTCAGGTGATTCTGATAGGCTCTGTCCGTCAGGTTATCGGCTGTAAAATAGAGCGAAGCCACCGTACGTCCCTTGCACATGAAGTCGGTGCCGAAAGCCGCATTGAGCAATACATAAGCCGGCGTAACGGTTTCGGTGTTGAAGGCGGAATAAATATGATCTTGCTTCAGGTTATACTCCAACTCCAACGAAATATAGGTGTTGTTCAGTATCTTGCCATGGCGAATGAGATCGTACCGGAGCTCGGATATCCCTTTGGGAGCAGGCGTATAGGGAAGATATTTGGTGGAATCGGATTGACTGAGCTGCACGGAATTTACGTACGAAAACGTATTTTGAAAATGTAGCCGCTCCACGGGATGAATATCGATGCTTGCCTCTCCGCCCAAAATACGGGCGTCGCCCGAAACGAACTGATAGGTGCGGTAACCTTCGGTGAGCAAGTCGTTCCCCTTATCATCCGTTATCTTATGAGAAAAGATATAATTGTCGATGCGATTTGCGAAAAGCGAAAGTTCTATCGATAGAAACGAAGAGGAATATCCTATGCCCCAATCGGCTTGCCAACTGTTCTCCGCCTTTAGGTCCGAATTGCCTTTTTCGTAACGAATCGTTCCCTCGTGGACGCCGTTGGAAGCCAGCTCGCTGATATTGGGCGCACGGAACCCTTTGGACAAATTCAGTTTGGTGTGCCACGCATCGGAGAATTGATAGGTAAACCCTAAACTACCGCTGACGCCTTGAAATTGACGTGAAAAACCGGGAAACTTCTCTTCCGCCCCCTCGGCATTCCTGTCAACCGGCTCTTCGCCGGCATTCAGATACAAGGCTTCGCTGTGATTGCTGCGATGGTCGAAACGAATACCTCCGCTGATATCCATCTTGTCGAAATTACGGCTTGCCAGAACAAAAACTCCTGCATCGAAAAGGTGGTATGCCGGAATAAGAAACTCGCTGCCTTTGTTTAACGATTTCTGATACATGCCGTTCACCCCGGTTACAAGTTTGTAGCCTCCCATTTCGGGAAACGTGTAGCGCAAATCGTAGTTTACGGTATGCAATTGGAAGTAAAGGCCGTAATTGTCCGGGGTCAAAATATCCTCGAACTCCTGCCGGCGGTTTTGCTGATAACCGACAATTGCCCGCAAATTTCCTTCGCCTATGATGAAATTATTGTTCAAGGCCGCTTTGTAATGATAGATTTGCTGATAAGGCATGGGATGAGCGTAAGAACGGCCGTCCTTGTCCGTGGCTACGGCTTCATCTTCTTCGCCGTCGATTACGACCGGTTTAAGAAATTTGCCGGTGGCCTCGTCGCGTTCGCCTTCCACAATGCCGGGAGTAAGATGATAATAGTCGAGCGTGAGGTGCGAATAGCCCCAACTGCGGCTGAGCCCGAACAATCCGGACACGGCCCTTTCGCGAAACCCCGAACCGTAAACATATCCGTCATAACGGTTTTGATAGGTATGCGCCATCTTGTCGCTGTATCTCCAGTTCCAAACGAATCCGCTCTTATTTCCCGCATAGTTCAGCGAATAATTGAACAGGCCGTTGTTGGTTTGATACTCCGTAGCCACATTCGCTTTCATCATTCCCTGCGGTAAAATCGGGTCGGACTGGAAATTGATGACACCCGCCATGGCGTCGGAACCGTACATCAAACTGGCGGGGCCTTTCAATATTTCAACTGAATAAACGGTGTGCGGGTCTATTTCGATGCCATGTTCGTCGCCCCACTGCTGTCCTTCCTGACGAATGCCGTCATTGACTACAACCACTCTGTTGTATCCCAATCCGCGAATAACCGGCTTGGAGATGCTGCTGCCGGTTGTGATTTGCGAAATGCCCGGCTGCTTTGCAATGGCGTCGATAATATTGGTAGAAGAGCGTCCTTCCAATTCTTTTCCGGATACATAGGAAATCGGTGACGGAGTTCTTTTAATCAAAGCGTTTCCCGTCAAGGCGGTGATAACGACTTCGTTGATCCGCGCATCGGATTCTTTCAACACGAAGTCGAGATTGCCGGTCGTCTTCAAATTCACGGCCTGCGCGATGGTCTGATGCCCCACGTAACTCACTTGCACGGTAGTTGTGACGGCGGGAAGATCCGTAATAAAATAATGACCCTTGTCGTCGGTAACGGTTCCCTTTTTCAACTCGGGAAAATAAATGTTCACGCCCATGAGTGCGCTTCCATTTATTTCATCCGTAACTTTTCCTCTTAACGAGAGTTTGTCCGTCGGCGTTTCGGCGAACAAGGAGGCAACCATAGATAAAAAGAATATGATGATTATATATTTTGTTTTCATTATTGTTTTTTGAATTTATATTGATAGGGAGACTGCGACACAGGAAAGAGAATATATGTTGCATCCCCCGGTCGCAGCCTCCGTTTATCGATGAAATAAATAAGAAAATGAGAATAAAATGAGGTTAGAAAACGGGAGGAGCCCGCGAACCGTAAGAATAGTCGATGTCGCACACCTTCCCGATTTCGTGTCCGGAAAATTGACAGGAAAGCAATTCCGTGTAAAACGTCAACTCGAAAGTATCGGACTCAAGGAAAGGGGAAAGTATGAAATGACAAACGAGACATGAATCCTGAAGATTGTCGATCCCACTGCAACTACGATCACAGCAACTCGAATAAAGAACAGATTCATGATGATGAACGTGAACGCTTTTCACGACAAAAAACGGCATGAGTGATAGAAATACTATCCATACACAAATGATTCTTTTTCCCGTTTCTCTTTTCATCCCGCTTATTCGAAAATATCGTCAATCCCCTCGCTGCCGCTGAGAGGATCTTCACTTTGATAAAAGTCGGGAGAATACTTTTGTAAGTCATAACACGGATTCTGATAGGCGGGAGGAATATCAAACACGCCGTCGTCCGTCATTTTGAGATCCGTATCGGCATAAATCTTCTGATAAAACAATCCGTGAATCGGCAGCGCCATGCTCGCACCTTGGCCATACGCCATCCGGTCGAAATGAATCGAACGTTCTTCACCGCCCACCCAACAGCCGGCTACCAGCTCGGGCGTGAACGACATGAACCATCCGTCGGAATTGTTATTGGTCGTACCCGTTTTTCCGCCCATTTGCCCTTTCAGGTTATAGCGCCATCGCAGGCGGTTACCCGTTCCGCCGTCGACCACCCCTTTGAGCATGTCGAGCATTTTGTACGACGTGCTTTCGCTGAATATTTCGTGCATGTTGGGGACAAATGTGGCCACTACGTTACCATACGAGTCTTCGATACGGGTGACGAGCATCGGGTCGATGCGGATGCCCTTGTGGACAAAAGCGGTGTACGCGCCGACCATTTCGGAGACGGAGGCTTCGTTAGGCCCGAGCGCCAACGATACCACCGGAGGAGCCGGCGTTTTCAAACCGAAAGAGGACAACAGGCGGGCGAAGGCATAGGGCGAAAACAGTTTCATCAGGTAGGCCGTGACCCAGTTGCTCGACGCTTGTAAACCCCATTTGATGGTAACCGTCGCTCCGACGTTTTTAGCTCCGGGGTTGCGGGGCGTCCACGGCTCGCCGGTTTCAGTCATCAGCGTTTGCGGTTCGTGTACCACTTCGTCGCAGGGCGTCATGCCTTCTTCCATCGCCAACGTGTATAAATAAGGCTTGATGGTAGAACCGATCTGCCGTTTACCCGTACTGACCATATCGTATTTGAAAAACTGAAAATCAGGGCCGCCTACATAGGCTTTCACGTGTCCGGTGACAGGGCTCATCGCCATGAATCCGGCACGCAGGAAACTCTTGTGGTAACGAATCGAATCCCAGGGTGTCATCAGCGTGTCGATCTCCCCGGCATTGTTCCACGCAAACACTTTCATCTCCACTTTCTTGTCTTTGAAAACCTTCAGTATTTCGTATTCGCTTTTACCGGCTTTTTTCATCAACCGGTAGCGCTCGGTCTGCTTCATGGCCCGAGTGAGCAAGCCTTCCACTTCGGCGCTTACTTCATTCGAATAAGGAGCGTACTTGCGTCCCGCTTTTTCTTTAAAGAACATATCTTGCAGGTAATCGCCGAGATGTTCCCTCACCGCCTCTTCGGCATGACGCTGGATGCGCGAATCGATGGTCGAATAAATTTTGAGTCCGTCGGTGTAAATGTTATAGTTCGCCCCATCGGTTTTTTTATTTTTATTGCACCATCCGTAGAGCGGATTTTCGAGCCATGCCAGCGAGTCTTCTGTGAATTGTTGGCCTTGCCACGAAGCATAATTCTTTTTATCCGGCTTCTTCGCCATCATCATAATAGCCAAATGTTGGCGATAGTAAGGTGCCAGCACATTCACATGGCTGGAACGGTTGAAGTCGAGGTCGATAGGCAGCTTTTTGAGCGAGTCGGCCTCCTGTTTCTTCAGGTAGCCCGCCTTTTGCATTTGGGCCAACACGATGTTTCGGCGTTGCGTGGTGATTTCGGAGCGCCGCACGGGGTTGTAGAGCGACGAGTTCTTCAGCATGCCGATGAGGGTGGCGGCCTCTTCGATAGTGAGTTTGTCGGGCGTTTTATTAAAATACGTACGGGCGGCCGATTCGATGCCGACGGCGTTGTAATTGAAGTCGTACTTGTTCAGATACAGATTGATGATTTCGTCTTTCGAATAATAGCGTTCGAGCTTGACGGCAATCACCCATTCAATGGGTTTTTGCAGAAGACGTTGCAACTTGTTGCTCGCGGTAGGCGAATAAAGCAGTTTGGCTAATTGCTGGGTGATGGTACTTCCGCCGCCGCTGCCTTCCTGTTGTAAAAGGATGGTTTTGAAGACGGCTCTTCCCAAACCGATCATATCGATGCCGGAATGTGAATAATAGCGGACATCTTCCGTCGAAACGAGCGCCTGAATGAGATAGGGCGACAACTCGGAGTAATCGATGAACAAGCGGTTCTCGTCGCTTTGCGAATAGGTGAAAAGCAATTGATCATCGGACGAGAGTACCTGGGAGGCATATTTATCGATTGGATTTTGGAGTTCGTCGATTTCCGGTATGTAGCCGATAGCGCCGGCTGCAATGAGCATGAAGAAGAGGGCGATGGCGATGCAGGCGATGCCGAAGATGCGCCACATCCATTTGACAATGCCGGGTTTGGCAGTATCTTTCTGCGATTTCTTTTGTTTGCCGCGAACGGTTTTGTTTTTAGCCATAATGTGTCACAAAGTGCTATGCAAAATAAGTTGCTTTTTGATTTCCACGCAAAAGTAACGAAAACCGTTGAGAAAGCGATTAAAAACCCTATTAAAAAACGTTGGACGATAACTCGAGTTGCTCATTCCTAACCCATCCCTATCCTCCAGCCACTATTCTCCATCACTATCCTCCAACCTCTATCCTCCAACCTCCAATTTAATTACAATCCGCTGAAATCGACTTCGTCGAAGACCAATGACGGTATGCGCCAGGACGAAGTGAGGCGGGCGTCGTTGCCTGCTTCCGTCAGCGACGACCATAACCGGATCATGTTGCCCGTGATGTTCATTTCCGATACCGGACGGCTCAGGGCTCCCCCTTCCACCAGAAATCCTTCGATGCCATAGGAGAAGTCGCCGGTGGTGGCGTTGCAATTGCCGCCGTTGAAACCGGTAACCAAAATCCCTTTGTCTACCCCTGCGACTAACGCGTCGAGATTGTTGGTGCCGGGAGTTAATATCAGTATCGACGGCGAGGAAATGGTCGGCTCGATCTGCATTTTTTTCGCGTTGTACGTGTCGATAAAATATGTTTTGAGCACTCCTTGGCGAAACACTTCACGACGTTGGGTGCCCACGCCTTCGTTGTCGAAATATCGCGCGCCGGGTGCACCGGTAAGATGCGGCTCGTCGATGAGGGTGAATGCGTTGCTGCCTATCTTGGTGTCGATTTTGTCGAGCAGAAACGAATTTTTCTGTTGCAATGCCGAGCCGTAGAGGGCTCTGATAAGAGGCGATAACAAGTTGGCGGCATTCAACGGGTCGACGATGAGCGTGTATTTACCGGAGGCTGCTTTTTGTTGTCCGATTTTGCGCAGTACCCGTTGCAGGGCTTTCTCGCCGATGCCTTTTTTGATGAGGGACGATAGTTGCGGCGACGATTCGTACCAGTAGGATGACGGCCGCGCCTCGTTGTCGCCTTTTACCGCCACGCTGGCCGAAAGCGAATACCATGAACGTTGGCTTTCGCCCTTAAAACCGTTGCTCGCGAGTAAATAGTTGAACGAGTCGCCGTCGCCGTACGATGATTCGACCGAGATGATGCGAGGATCTTTGCCAAGAGCTTCCCGGGCGATGTCTTCGGCCAGAGCCTTTTTTGCATCGGGATCGACCGAGTTGAAATCCGGGTCGAGCAGTTGCAGGTCGGGGCGGCCGCCTTGGTAATATCGGGCAGGGTCGGGGAGTACGCGGGCCTCGTCTTTTGCCAGGAAGCGAGTCGATTCGATTCCGTTTTTGATGAAAGAAGAGAGTTCTTTTTTATCGAGGCGGTTGGTCGAATAGGTTCCGTAACGGCCGTCAACATACAGCGACAGGCTCAAGCCGCTTTCCGATGTCTGTTGCAACTTGTCCATCTTGGCGTCGCGCAATTCGAACGAACTGTTCGATCCGGCGTAAAGAGAGACTCGGGCGGCCTGGCATCCGTTCGATAGGGCATAATCCATAGCCCATTCGGCTAATTTTTTATGATTGTTTGATAGCATGTGCGTATTTATTTGGTTGTTTAAAATGATAAGTGACCAACTGTGACTGGTGAATGATTTTTATGATTCATTGGCCATTTATAATTAGTCATTAGTCATTAGTCATTACTAGCTGTTTCCTCCCACGGTGAGTTTGCCGACCAAGGCCGAAGGCATGCCGCAGGTCACGGGACACGATTGCCCGTCTTTTCCGCATGTCCAAGTGCCGTTGTCAATGGCCGGATTATCGGCGACAAGGGTAATGTCGGCCAATGCCTTGGGGCCGTTTCCGATGATGTTGATATCCTTAATGGGTTGCGTCAGTTCGCCGTTTTCGATCAGGTAGCCCGATTTCACAAAGAAGGTGAAGTCGCCCGCGCCGATCTGCACTTGCCCGTTGGTGAAGTTATCGACGAAGATCCCCTTCTTCACACTGGCAATAATGTCTTTTTCCTTGCGGTCGCCCGCCTCCATGTACGTGGCGCGCATGCGCGGCATGGGCGGATAGCGGAATGATTCGCGGCGGCCGTTACCGGTGGAAGCGATGCCGTAATGGCGGGCGCTGATGCGGTCGTGCAGATAGCTCGTCAGGATGCCTTCGCGCACGATATACGTCTTTTGCCCGTCCGTGCCTTCATCGTCGATGTTCACCGACCCTCGGTTAAAGGGGATGGTGCCGTCGTCCACCACATTGATATGTTCGTTGCAGACCTTCTTGTGAAGTTGTCCGGCAAATATCGAGACGTTTTTCCGGTTAAAGTCGGCCTCGAAAGCATGTCCGATGGCTTCGTGCAGCAAGATGCCCGATCCGCCGGCGCCCATCACCACCGGCATTTCGCCGCCCTTGGGCTTCACGGCTTTAAATAGGAGAGCCGTTTTTTCGACGGCTTCGCGGGCGATGACATCCGTCAGTTCGTCCGTCAGAAATTCAAATCCCTTGCGGTAAGCCCGCGATGCATAATTGCTTTCGGTGCGCCCGTTTTCCTGCATGATGCAAAGCGCCGAGAGCGACGACATGGGGCGGTAATCGTAGTAACTGACACCCTCGGAATTGCAGAAAAGAATGTGCGTGGTGCTGTCGCTCAGCGAGGCCGACACCTTCTGCACCCGTTTGTCGAGAGCGAAGACCTTTTCATTGAGTTGTTGCAGATACGGCGTTTTATCTTTCAGTAAAACCTCCTCCCAGCGGGTCGAAACCGTGTAATAGTTTTTCTTTAGCGGTTTTTCGGTCAGCGCCGCAGGAGCTGTTTTTGCGCTGCCGTCGGCGATACGTGCCGCCGTACGCGCCGCTTTGAGCATCTCTTGCGGGGTGATGTCTTCGATATAGGCATACCCCGTTTGGTCGCCCGACAACACCCTCACGCCCATGCCGAAATCGATGTTCGAGTTGCAGCGGTTCACGGCGCCGTCCTGCAATCCCACGTAGTTGTTGAATGTATGCTCAAAGAACAAATCGGCATAATCGCCGCCTTTTTCGAGGGCGGCGGCCAAGGTGTTTCGGATATCGTTTTTACTCACCCCGAAATGATCCATCGCGGCGTTTACGGCCGTGGCGGCAGTGTGTTTGGGGGACGCGTTAGCGAACGGGCGTGTAACGATGGTCCCGGCTAATGCCAGACTGCCCGTATGGATAAAATTTCGTCTGTTCATAAAGAATAGTTTAATTAAAGCCTTTCGCAAGAAATTTAAATAGTTTCTTAGAAACTGGTTTGAATTTTTTTTATGCGGCGTTTTTTAGTCATTTTTTGATGGATTTGAACTTTCGTTTCACATCAAATAGCGGCCTATTTGAAAGATAGGAAAGTTCAAAGGCGCAAAAAAGGCAAAAAACAGCCTAAAAGAATAAACAAAATCAGATCATTCGGAAAATTCAAAACCGTTCCTTCGTTTAGTGTGAATGTTCTTGCAAATATAATGCATCTCTTTCAAAATAAACGTAGAAAATGCCGATTTCCTTACATCCCGAAACTTTTTCGCTTTGTTTTTAACGTAAAAGAAAAATGACAGGTGTGCCTGTCGATGCCTGTTTTATTGAATTTTTATTAAATCGAGCCCTTTCCGAATCGCTTTTGTCAGGACAAGAAAAGTTTTTAATCGGTTAAAAATGAAGCAAGTTAAGTCCGGTAGGTTTAAATGAAGTTAAAAATCGCCTGTTAGCATATCTTTTCGAAAAAAAAGTATTTCTTTTCGCGATTACTTTTTATAACTTTCTTCTATAAAT
>DHOU01000017.1:64166-77325 GCA_002409745.1 Bacteroidales bacterium UBA5382 | reverse complement strand
ATATATACCAACGGATTATTCATCGCATAAGTATATCGATTATAATTTTGCGAGAATAACGGATTTTGTATATAAGGGTCGGGAGCAAGGAACCGCCCCAACGCCGCATCATACAGCCGGGCATTCATATTGACCAACCCGAACCATACCAGATGCTCATGTCCCGTATAGCCTCTTCCTAAGAATAGTTCGGGTTCCTTTCCGGATGCATAAGCGGCCTGCGTGGCGGGATCGCGTAACCTTCCCCAAGCGTCGTAGCTTAATTCCTGTTTCAAAGAACCGTCGGCATTCGCAATGTGCGTGATACTGCCCAGATAATCCCTGCAAATGTAGTAAATTTTCCATACATTCGCTTCTTTTACATATACTGCGGGTGCGGAATAGGCATCTCCTCCTAAATAAAGCCGTTCGGTATTCGTTTCGGCATCCAACTCATATTGTCCTCCGATATAATAGCGTGTCAGTAAGGCATTGTTACTTTGTGTAACCTGCATCTTCGCCCGGTCGCCTGCCGCAGTGTACGTAAATGCCGCTTTATAATTGTTTTCGGTCAGCGTATTCGGACGTTGGAACGAAGTATACGTAACGGTTTGTTCCCTCTCCGGTACGGCGTCGCCCGTGGGCGTCAGCATCGTTACCTGATACGGTTTATCGGTATTACCATATTCCATTGTTCCCACGTCACCCATCGAGGTGATATTGCCGTTGGCGGCATAGGTAATGCCCTTGCCGGCGGCATTGGTCAGCCGGTTCAGGTTGTCGTAACCGAAGGTTTCCGTGATGTTACGCGTAATGTCGGTTCGGCTCTTCAGGTTGCCTTTCGCCACATCGAAATCATACGTAAAGCTTTGGACAGTTCCCGCCGTCCTGCCCGTAGGCATGCCATACGCTGTATAACTATAGGTACGGTTCATCGGGCCGGTTACGGCTTTGGTAGGTTGCCCGAGCGCATTCTCTTCGGTCAACTTCCAAATAGAGGTAGTGCCGAATTTGATTTCGGTATTATGCCCGTTGGCATACGCGAACTGTTCGGTGCCGATCGCCCCGCTTTGCGAAGAGTATTTTACCGCCGCCACATTCCCGCCCGAATACGTGTAATCCTTTTGCAGGTACTTGCTGTCGGGAACAGATTCTCTTTCCGTCAGCGGACGGTCGTAGGTATCATAAGAGAATGTGTTGGACGTGCCGTTCGTAGAAGTCTCTGCTGTTAATAGGCCATCGGCAGTATACGCGTAGGTTGTACTGAACTCAGGCCTTGCCACATCCGTTATCCTTCCGTACTTGTCATAGGTGGAAGTCACGGTTTTACCGTTGGCATCCGTCACCTTACGGGTGAGCGTTCCGTCAGCAGCATAGGAATCGCTAAACGACTGCGTCCCGGCGCTGGGATCGGCGATAGAGGTTTGGCGTCCGAAAGCATCATATCCGAAAGAGGTCACGACATCGCCGGGAGCCGTAACGGACGCGGGTTGCCCGTCGGGCCGCAAGGCGTAGGTGATGGTTCCTCCCGGATCGGTAACTTTTACCAATGCCCCGGAAGCATCCAGTGTTTTGGTTGTTGCAATACCGTTCTTCGTTTCGGTCGTGTTCAATTTATTGTAACTCCACGTGGTGGTTTTGCCCGAGGCTTCCGTCAAGCCGGTAGGACGGTTATAAGAATCGTAGGCATACGTGTTCCACAAGGATGGAGAACTTCCTTTGAACGGCAGGGATACTTTTTCAAGCCTCCCCTTACTGTCGTACGTTTTATCCACAAACTGCCATTGTCCGTCGAATCGCTGGCTGCCCGTGCGTATCTCACGGCCTAAGGCATCATAATGCGTCACAATAGCCGGTTGCCCGGTTGCAGTGGTTGTGACGGTGTATAATCCCGAACCGCCCCAGGCGAGCGCCGTGTTTTCCGTGATCCCTTCGGGATGGACTACCGATATCAATTGTCCCCATGCATCGTAATTACGGGTGGTCACGCGCCCTTTATGGTCGGTGACGGTCTTGGGATTTCCGTATTTGTCGTAGCCGGCATAGGTTGTCACCTGCTCCAGGGCATTGGTTACCGAGGCAAGGTACCTGCCGGATGAATCATACGTGTATGTTTTGCCCAGGAAAGCAGTTACATTATATGGCGCCGATTTTTCTGTCGTTACATTCCCGTTGGCATCATACGTCCACCGGGTTTCACCGGTTTTCTGATTACCGCTTGTGCCGGTATAGGTCATACGGGTTGCAGGCAACCGGGTGGTATTATAGGTGATCACTTCCTTATTGATCCACGAAGCGCTGCCCCGGGTGTCGGTAACGGTATTCGTGAGCGGCTGCCCAATCAAATAGCGGGCGGAAGTAACCAAGTTATCGTACGTTTGCGTTGTTGCGCTTGTGATTCCCGTACCCGAACCAATGTTTTGCGTTATTTTTGTCGGATTGTTATAGCTGTCATACTGGTAACTTACCGAGGTATAAACGCCGGTGAGCTTATCGGTTTCGGAAGCCGATGTCATCCGGGGATTACACTTTTTGTTACTTCCTTCATTGCGGGAATAGGAATAGTTGGCCGTCTTGTAAGGAGAGTCTGTTTTGGTTGTTACCCCGAACAATTCCGGGTTGCGCTCTTCTTCCGTAGCGATATTTTCTACAGATTCGATCGTCCTGACTTTCTCGAACCCGCAAAAGCCCAATCCCGTTTTGTGCGCTACGGCGCCATACCAAGTGTAGTAATATTGCTTTACCGCCGTATAGTCGTCCTTGTAGATGTTCGTTGTACGCAGCAGGTTCAACGGGGCTATCAACGAAATATAAGGATAATAGCGGTTTGTGGAAGTGGTCATGTAATTCTCGTTCTCCGTCATATCGCTATAATCGTTTACATATCTTATCCCGTAGCTGTCGGTAAGCGTGGTAAGCAATTTATCCTTGGCCTCGTCCTTGGTAAAGCGGTAGCAATACACGTACGCGTCCTCGATGGTGATGAAATGGCTGGCATTGCGGAACTCGACCACATTGGCCGGCAGTATCTTCGCGCTTGCGGAAACGGTTACACTGCTTCCGGTAGCGGCGCCCTGTATCACACCGTCTTTATTGAGGAAAGGTTGCACCCTGTTGTTTTTTAACTGTACCAAGTCGCTTTTTCCGTCACCATTGAGATCCATTAGATAATAAGTTTCACCGGATGCCTTATTAATCATGGTCCGGCTTTCTTTTAGGTGTTTTTTGCCGGTAGAGAAGTACACTGTCCAAGAACTACCGCTTGTCGGAGGGATAAGAATATCCGCTTTTCCGTCACCATTCATATCACCAATGAGTTCATCCTTATCAAAATCAGACCTTGATAATGAACTGTTAAATGGAAGAGATACAAAACTATTGCCATTGAAAGCATAAACCTTGAATCCGGAAGAGGAGGCATAGCAAAGTTCTGTTTTCCCATCACCGTTCACATCGAATGTATGCGTATATTGCCCGTCGGAAAATCCGAAAGAAAACAGATTTGCCTCATAAATCCTTGACCCTGTATTCAAATCGATTAACGAAAAACGGGAAGTACGGTCGTTGTTTTTCATGTCCTTGTTATGGGAAATGGCCAGTAATTGTGTTTTCCCATCTCCCTTAAAGTCCCCGAAGAAATATTCCCGGGACATGGGGCTATAGCTTTTCCGCCCGTCGTCGTAATACTCTCCCACGCTTATGTTAAAAGAGCGGGAAGTAATGCTGCCGGTGGAGGCCGAATAGACCGTTATTTTCAATATGGTAGTACCTGCTGTTGTATTTACACCGTTAAAATTCACCTTCACGATCTCATCCACCCCATCGCCATTTACATCCACAGACTGAATGGTTTGAAACCCAGCTTCGGCTTCGATCGTTTGCATATTACTGGAAAAGGAAAGGCCGGGAGCAATCAGGATCGATTGGTTGGGGTTACAGTTACTGCCGTAGATTTTATGATTATATACAAACGGCCATTTCTTGACTTTATGGGTTCCTATTTGGGTGTAGGGGCTGTAATTGCCCGGAAAAGTAATCAAGCCGTCATTAAACCGGTTTTTGACGAATTTTCCACGTATATAAACCAATTTGACTTTGGAGTTGCTGGAAAAATAACTCGACAGGAAATCATTTGTAGTCTCTTTTACCAAGCTGCCTTGAGATCCCGCATAATAATATTCATAGGCAAACTGCAAGGGATTCAAAGACGAAGAACCTGTTTTGCAATCTATTTGAGTCAATTGCTGCACGTTATTGAGTATATGTGTAAGGGTATAAGTCCTTAATTCCGATGTACCGTTCACGGAATTGTAGGAAACGATGCTCTTTAAAAGCTTGTTTGCTGAAACCGCGACTCCACCGGTATACACAGGGGTGAAATCGGTACGCGCAACATAGTTGAAACGTATTTCCGCCAAATGCGTAGCCTGTGTTTTCCCGCCGTATTTGATTTTGGAAACATAATAGTTGTTTCCCGACTCTATGTATTCAAAGTTGATTAAATATCCTTTAAAGTCTTTTATTTCGGTAAGCGGGTAGACATGCTTTGTGGAAGTATTGTTTTTTAACCCGAATGTCGCTATCCGCCCATCGGGATAGGCAACGGTAAAATAGGCGATGTTTGAGCCGGACAAGTGCTTTTTAACCAGTACAAATCCTTGAGCCGTTTCATACTGATATTCCGTCAGGCTGCCGGTGTTGGATACTAACCGAGTGCCGTCCAAATAAAATGAGCATTCAGTCGGTTTGGCCAAGTCGAGAGGGGCAGCGACACCGTCGTAATAGATGGATTTGCCGGCGACGGTAATAGCAGATAACCCGGAAAGGTTCCACCCGTAACCGGCTACTCCATTACCGGATTGGCTATTATATGCCAATGCTATTTGAGGCGCCGAAGATGCGACAGGGGCTGTTGGTATAGGCACTGTGTAAGTTTTGCCGCCGGATGAGGTAACTCCTTCCGAAAAATTGATTGCCCCGACGGTATTTTGTTGATTGATAGACAATAATGTAGCCGATCGCGTAGTCATCAACCGTTGCCCGGAGGTTGATTTGTTCTTCAAAAGCTTGCCGACATCCGTCAGGAATACCGGGCCTTCATTTTTAACATTATCCAAAACAAAACCTTTATAACGGCGATGATAAATAGTATCACCGGGGGCTAAAATTTCTGCTTCGATCGTATATTCTAACGTATCGGTTTCTTCATTTATCAAGGGTTGGCTGCCCGACAATTGTACACCTCCATTTTTGTATAATGCTGCCGTGTCACCGGCTATTTGAGAATAGACCTTGTCTGCCGGAAAAACACCCGCTGTAATCACAAAAAAGCACAAGGCTCGTAAATAGAGTGTGTAAAATGTTTTCATATTTGTACATTTAGTAATTCTACAATTTCATGATTTCATCCGATAGCTGTCGGATTCCAATCAATTTGCTAATTTGCTAATCTGCTAATTGAAGTCATTGTTTAATAATCTTCCACACACTCCGTTCACCTTTCAGCATAATGTGTAGGATGTAGGTACCCGGCAATTGCCGGCTCATATCCACTTGCGTGGTTTCCCCTTGTAGGCGGCGGCGCATAAGCATGGCTCCCGAGATGGAATATACGGCAAACTCGCCGTTCCAACCGTTCTCATACCCGTCTATCCGGATGGTCAGTTCGTTCTGCACCGGATTGGGATAGATCTTGACCGGCGTTTCGGCCAGGCTCTCTTCGAAAAACACGGAATCGGTTTGTTCCGTGGCTACATCGGTACTACGTGTGCCCAACACGATGGTACGGCTCACCCGGTTACCGGCGGCATCGTACGCATACGTCAGTTTTTGTTGCGCCCGGGCGGTCAGTACCGCCAAGCCTAACAGAAAGAATACAACGATTTTTTTCATACTTGCATTGTTTTATATATAAAAATTGGGGAACCAAAATCAAAACGGCCGATTATGCGTTCCGAACTCATTACAGGGAGTTAAAAACTCCTTTCACGGAACTCCGGACTCATTGTTTGGAGTTAAAAGCTCACTATTTGGAGTTTCGAATTCATTGTAATCACTTAAAAACTCAAAGCAATGACTTCCGAACTCATTGTTATTTATAAAAAACTCCTTGCCCGGAGTCCTGAACTCCCAACAATCAATTAAAAGGACAGTATAAACTTGTTTTCGGTAAAGCGACTACCCCTTCGAGTGATGTCATCAAAGCTACAGCTTCAAAATTCAGGTTAATAAGGAATCCCGGAACGCAAACAGCATCGTCCTTATGTGAATGACTGCCATTGAAACGACTTTGTTGCGCGATATAGCGCCGTCCTTGTTCCGGGGTTTTCCTTATTCTTATGAATGTATTGTCGTTGTTGTTTTCTCACTACTTGCCGCTTCTTCTTGAAGGGCGCGGGTATTGTCTCTTCAGATCATTATAAACCGCCTGCGAGCCGGGCACTTCCGAACGGTTTGCCCCCTTGACCGACCCGTAAAAGATGCGGGCTGCATCGTACGCCTCGCTGCCGGCTAATTTGCTCGTATCTTCCAACCCCCGGAGCAACGGTGCCAAGTCATGAATGATGGGAGCCAGGAAATCGACCAAGGCAAGGTCTTTTTTCGCTTCCGCTACATCCAGGTAGGCTGGTACTAAAGACGGATTAAGCTCCGCATAATTCAGCGACCGCCGCACAAAATCGACCGACTTAGCCCCCATGCTCGGAAGGCTTTGCCGTTCTTCGGCTGTAAGGTTTATCACTAAGAATTCACTCAAATCTGTCCGCAAGGCGGCAATTTTTTCCGCGATGGCCGTTTTTTTAGCTTCATCACCGGAAATAGAAACGATGTTTTGTTGTTTCATAATCGAATTACTTTAAAAATTAATCTGTAAATTATTTAAAAAGCAACTGTCTGAGGGATATCTTTACGAATATCGAAGAGGCTAATTGTTTTGTTTTCCATTCATAGGATAATTGCCCGCGCGTTTATCAGTACGTGAAAAAACCGCTGTACAGGGTGTTGCCGATATAAACCGTCAACCGGTATTCTCCCGGAAGAAGGTTCGAAACATCGAGGTTGACGAATCCTTCTCCGGAGATGACGGACGTGCGTTGAAGCGTACCGCCCGTGCCCGATACTTCTACATTCACATTGCCTGTATAACAAGTTACCTGCACTTGCAGTCTCTCGCCGTCTATCAAATAGGCATTGATTTCGGTAGCCGTGGCGGAGCGGGTACCTCTGGAAGTACGCTCCAGCCTCACACGTTCGTTCCTTTTGTGCTTATCCATCGTGCTCCATAAAGTAAAGGAAGACGAGGCTGCGAAGATGCATGCGGCTGTAGAAATGAGAATAAAATTTCTTTTCATATTCCATGTTTTTATTCGTGAAGAAATTAAGGTGCAAATCAATAAAAAAAATAAACAGAAGTCAATAGGCTGACAATATTCTCACCGTTTTAGCACTATTAAAGTGTTGATATATTGGTTGATCAACAGAGCAATTCTAACCGGCTTTTTGTCACTTATTTGATTTCACGGGATAGGAAAACAGCGATAGGAGATACTCGGGATTTTCGAAACGAAGACTATTTTGCTGTATTTTTTTCTTCAGATAGGCTTTTTTAGCCTTTAAACTACCGGAGGTGGTATTCAGTAGTGCGGCTTGCTCGGGAATATTTGATTTTAAGGCTAACATAAAAAGCAACAAACGGTCGGTGTCGTTAAATAGTTCCAATCCCCGGCTCGTCTTAAGCATGTCTTCCAAAAATCCATCAGCAAAAAGGGTATGTGTTGTCTTGATGAATCCGGACTGGGCGTTTTTCATCAACTCTTGAAATTTGTCTATTATGGCCTCTTTTGTCATATCGAGGTTTCTTATTTTATCCGAAAAAGAAAGCAAGTCTTGTTTTTGAGAGGAATGCAAATTAAGGTAGGCAAACATGATTTTTATAATCTTTTCATTTTGCTCTTCTTTTGAATGGACAAGCTCTAATTCGGATGCTCGTTTTTGGCTGACTAATTCGGCTATTTTGCGTTGCCTGTTTACGACATATACAGTAATGCCGGATGTAATCGCCAGAAGTATCGCCAGCCCTATCCACAAACGGCTTCGAGCTTCTGCCTTTAACGCCTTGTTGTCGGCTTCCGCCAAATCATACCGTTTTTCGAGTTCCAAAATCTTTGTGTCGCAATGGGTTTCAATCGTATTTTGATATGCATCCAACGCTTTTTTACGATATTCCCCCGATAACGGATAATTTTGCAGTTTTTCTGTAATATCGGCAGCATGAGCATATAGTAAATAATTTAAGCTATAGGTAGAGTCCTGTATCTGACGAATAGATTCCTCTGCATAGTATAAGGCGCTATCTAACAGATTTAAACGAAAAAATCGATCAGACAAAGAAAAATATATGCTCGATTTGTTTACAGGCGCTTTTAGATAAGGAACGAGTACAAGCCGATCTTTTTCTAACTTGAGCGCCTTGCGACAATCTCCCTCCATCCGGGCCAGGTAGCTAAAGGCATTTAATAAATAGAATCGGTTATCGGCGTAATCGCCCGCGTATAATTCGGCCGAGTCGAGCAAAGAGATCGATTTTACGATATTCCCCATCGCCATTTCATTCCATCCAAGTGCCAAATAGGCATCGAACAAATGGATGGAATCGTTCTCTTGCCGGGCAAAGTTCAACGCCTTATGAAAATCACAATCCGCTTCGTCGTAATTATAATTATTATGTTGTAAATCTCCTAAGTTATAATACACAAGATATCCCAAACTAACTTCCTTATCCGTTGTTTTTTGATACAGTTTCTCCGCTTCTTTCAACGGTATATAAGCGGTACTATCGGTGATATCCCTGCGAATACGTACGGTAGACTGATAGGTAAGGGCGCGGATATGGTTGTCGGAGGCGTAACGGTAGCGGCGGTAATATTTCTCTACGCTATTAATAAGCGAATCGGATGCAAAGGGGGTATAAGTCTTGTCGTCGGCGATGGTCTTGAGCAAGCCGTAATAGGCTCGGTTGCCGGAAGATAACTTTTCGGGATGGAATGCGGCCAAACTATCTTTGACGGAATACGGGGCTTGCGGCAACAGAGTATCCCACTTCCGCAACACGGCGAATGCTGCTTCGTTATCCGCCTGCCTGCATGAAATAAAAAGAAACAGGAGGCACGCAATTATTAGATAAAAGACATCTCTTTCCATAGCTGCAAAGGTAGAAAAATTTCTTCTCTTACCTTAAAAAGTTGGCGGCAGATGAAAAGACACGGTTAAAAGCATCATTCAATTGTGACGGATTTGTCTTGCTTGTGGGAAAAGGATTTTCGTGGGAATAATGGAACGGGAAGTCGATAAGTTCCACGCGGTCGGCCGTGAATTCCTTTCCCATGGCTTCCTCTATGCCTTTGTAAGGAATCACAATGTCTTTGGCCAGCGATATTCCGCGAATCCTGTCGCCCAAGTGCCGGAAAACCACTTCCCGTTTTTTGGGTGCGTGGTCAGGGGCAATCATTAAATTAAACGCTTTAAATACTTTGTCGCGCAACCCTTTGATTTTACTGCTTTTGTCGAAAAAATGAATGTAATAGTCCTGAAGTTTTTCAAACGAAGGTTTGTCCATTATGTTGCGCGAAATACCGGCCATCGAACTGAATATACTGCCTCCGCAAAACATGAACAACCGGCTGTTGGAGAATAGTTTATGCGGATTGGCCATCAAAAGGGTCTGCGAAAGGAACGAGCCGATGGAATACGAAAAGATATCGATATGCGTGTTCGGGTTGAAAGCTGGATGATATCCTTTCTTGATGGTTTGGGTCAGTTGTACGATATCGGAGAGCGTTTGTCTGCCCGACAAATAAAATCGGTCGGGGTTTTCGCTCAATCGATAGCTAAGCGCTACATTGGCAAAGCTGATGGTGCTTTCGTCGGCGAATTGCCCGCGGCGGATTTCCATGCTGCTTTGAAGTTTGTGCGGGTCGGACCACCATGTCGGCCCCCGGTTTATATGGAATGCCATGGGGAAAAGAATGACCGGCTTTCCGGTCTGCACACACAGGTATTCTGCCCACGTCAGATACTTTTTCCAGCGTCGTTCGTTGAGGCCGTGAAGAAGAAGGATGGCGTTGTCGGATACGGTGCGGCCGGCAGGGCAGAACACGGGATAGGCGAAAAAAGAGTTTTCTGAAATGCGGCGGTCTTGCTCGGAAAGAAAGAATATGTTCTTTCGGGCGTTGATATTACTGCGGAAGAAGAAAAACCGGATGTCTACTTGGGAGTCTTCTATGTGGTAATCTTTTCCTAACGAGAAAAGGGAATCGAGTTGTATATATCGTTCTGAATAGTTCATTTTTTCTTTTAGTTGCAAAAGAAGACTATTTTTATGCGCTTATCAAATGAAAGGGAAAAATGCCGGAGAAAAAGGGGTTAAAGGGTCGAATCAGGGATGAAAATCGATATATAGGGACGAAAAAACCATTCGAAATAATCGGTTTATTGCAGGGAATGTGCTATTTTTGCGAATAAACTCCAAGGAAATAACGGTAATAATGAATAATACGATTCCTGCTTTTTTATATCAAAAAGACAACACGGTTAAAATGATCGTGTTTACCGCATTATTTGCTTTATTGTTTATCAATATTTTTCAACCGTTCGGATCGAGAAGTTGGTATCCGAATATTTCCGATATCTCCTATTTTGCTTTTTCGAGCCTGATTATCCTTATTGGAATGTTGGTTGTGGTTATAAGCCGGATTATTATGGCTGTTTATTCCAAAAAACATGGCATCACTTATTGGCAGTTTGCGGCTTGGGTGTTAGTCGAAATATTGGCAATGGCTCTTTTTTATGCCTTGTTCGCACGGTTTGTGCCGAAAGACGGCGGAGAAAAAGATTTTATAAATATCTTTCGTGGCAGCGCCATCAATACCGGCTTGATACTCTTATTGCCTTATTCTATTTCGTGGTTGTATTTTTCATGGAAAGATAATAATGCCAAACTGCAAACCTTTAAAAGGGACGAAGCGAATGAATTGCGCGCCAAGTCGCTGATTGCTTTTCCCGATGAAAAAGGAGATATGAAGATATCCATCATGTTGGAAAACCTGCTGTATATCGATTCGGCCGACAACTATGCCACGATTCATTATCTGAACAAATCGACGTTGTCGCAGTTCCTCATCCGTAATTCTCTCAAATGGATGGATGAGAATCTGACCGCCGAAACGCCCTTGGTGCGTTGCCACCGATCGTATATGGTAAATCTGGATCAGGTAAAAGTGGTCAAGAAAACGAAAGAGGGCATTATTCTCGAACTCAATACCGAAGGTACTCCCGATATTCCCGTTTCAAAGACATACTACGAACGGTTTATGGATAAATTTATGGAATACTCCGTATAGCCGTTTGAAGCGGTTTAACGGAGTCCCGCATTGGCGTGAGATTGTTATACTCTTTTCAGATACACGGATACCGACCCGCTCTGCACGTTAAACCACCCGCGGCCATCGTCGCCGATGATCACATCCTCTTCTACATGACCCAATTTGTCGTACCACGATGAGCCGGCATAATCGGTGCCCACAAACATCGGTTTGACACCCCCTTCGCCATTGCTCATGATCACCACGCAGCCGTCGGGATGCTCTTCATCGCCGCGGCGAACCCAGCCGACCACATTTTCATGATCGAAATAATCCTCCTGATCGCCATAAGCAAAATCGCGCCGCACGTCGAGCAGTTGGTCGATGATCCACTGCATGCCGGGTTGCGGATGTTCGCCGCCGATGCCGTAATAGTCTCCCAGAAAGAGACAGGGATACCCGTCTTTGCGAAGCAGGATGAGCGCATACGCCAATGGTTTGAACCAGCCCTGCACGAACGATTCGAGCGCCTGCATGGGTTGCGAATCGTGGTTGTCGACAAATGTCACGGTTTTTGTGGGATGCTTGGCCACGACACTATTGTTGAACAGGCGGCGCATGTCGTAAGCTTCCCCTTCGTCGGAAGCTTTTTTGAAATTGAAGTGCAACGCCACGTCGAACAAGTCGATGGAATAATCGACATTGCGCAAATATTCTTCAATAACCAATTGGTCGTAATACCAGTATTCGCCTACCACGTAGAAGTCTTCGCCGAATTCGCCCCGCACATGGTCCACGATGTCCTTGATAAACCAGTCGTTGATATGCTTGATGGCGTCGAGGCGGATACCGTCGACACCGGTTTTGCGGATAAACCAACTGAGCCACTTTTTCGTTTCGTTGTAGACGTCGGGGTGTTTGTAGTCGACGTCGGTAAACATCAGGTAGTCGAAGTTGGCAAATTCGTTGCTGACGGAATCGTCGTGTACATCAATGCCCTTATTTTCTCCTTGAATGAGGTAAATCGCATCTTTATCACTGTCGCGATGGTTATAGTCGGTGGCCGAAAAATGCTCCCAGTTCCACTGGAAGTCCGAGTAACGTTTATTCCGTCCGGGAAAAGTAAAGCGGGTGTATCCCTCAATCTCATAAGGTTCGGTGATGCCTTTGTTGCGGTCGTGCGGATCCACCTCCACGACCGTGAACGTTTGCAGTTCGTCGCCGCCCGCCTTATGATTCAATACCACATCGGCATATACGCTGATACCGTTGTCGTGCAAGGCGCTAATACAGTCGAGCAATTCCTGCTTCGTACCATATTTGGTGCGGACGGTGCCCTTTTGGTCGAATTCGCCCAAATCGTATAAGTCGTAAGCCCCATAACCGGGATCGTCCGCCCCCGTGCCCTTATAGCAAGGAGGGATCCAAACCGCCGAAACACCAATTTCACGTAGATGTGACGCATCCTCTTTGAGGCGGTTCCAAAGATTACCGTCGTTAGGCAGATACCACTCAAAGTACTGCATCATGATTCCATTCACTCGCATAGTCTGATTTTTTAGTGTCGTTTATAACTTTTCTATAAACGTAGAGGTTGAATTAATAGTTTTTAACCCGATATTTATTTAGGCTTTTATAACACCCCTTCGGAGGACGCAAGCAAAAAATCAACAGGAAAAAATGGTAATTCATTAATTTAGTATTACTTTTGCAGTCTCAGCAGGCCGGTTTGTCGCTTCGCCTCCGATGTTCGTCGGTTGTGCGGAGAGGAAAGTCCGGGCAACGCAGAGCGCCATACTTCCTAACGGGAAGCTGTTCGTGAG
>DHOU01000017.1:0-64019 GCA_002409745.1 Bacteroidales bacterium UBA5382 | reverse complement strand
GAAGCTGTTCGTGAGGGCAGAGTAACGTAACAGAAAACAACCGCTTCGCTTCGGCGGAGTAAGGGTGAAAAGGTGAGGTAAGAGCTCACCGGATGCGACAGCAATGCCGCGTGCCGTACGTCTTATGGGTTGCAAGGCCATGTATACCGGATACGTAGGGTTGCTCGCCCGATGCCGGGGGGTAGGCTGCTAAAGAGCGATGGCGACATCGTCTCGCAGATAAATGACAGACATTCCGTTTGCGGAATACAGAACCCGGCTTACAGGCCTGCTGTTTTTTTTATGTAAATCCGAGAGTTGACAAGTGATGGGTAAGAAGAAACAAGAAGAACATACGGAAGAGGAAATTGGGAGAGTCGAAAAACTTAAAAAGAAGGCGACGGAAGCGGTACAGTTTCTTTCATACGATATTTGGAGGTTAAATCCGGAGAACTTCTCCAATAAGAAAAATATTTTCCATAATATTCTCAAAACCATTATGCTCACGGTGAGGAATGTGCAGGAACAGGATCTCGGCGCCAGTTCGCGTTCGCTCACGTATCGCACCATTTTGTCGTTGGTGCCTTTGCTGGCGGTGTTATTTGCGATAGGACGGGGGTTTGGATTTGAGAACATTATCGAGAGCGAGTTCTTCCGGTTCTTCGGTGGGCAGAACGACACGGCCAAAATGGTGGTCGAGTTCATCAATAATTCGCTCATGCATGCTCAAGGGGGCATATTTGCCGGAGTCGGTATCACGTTGCTTTTATATACGGTTTTTGTGTTGTTTTCGGATATTGAGAATAACTTCAACCGTATCTGGCAGGTGCAAAACGGGCGTAATGTGCAGCGCCGTGTCACCGATTACTTCGCGTTGGTATTGTTGATGCCGGTGTTTATGCTGCTCAACAGCGGATTGAACATCATGATCAGCTCGTCGACTGCTTATTTCGATACATTCAGTTATATTCTCAATCCGCTGGTAACACAATTCCTCAATATCCTGCCGTTTATCATCATCATTCTGGTATTGACTCTTACTTACCGTTTCATGCCCAATACGAAAGTGAAATTCGGCAATGCATTTATCGGAGGAGTAGTTGCCGGAACGGCTTTCCAAGTATTCCAGATGCTTTATCTCAGCGGGCAGTTGTGGATTACGAAATATAATGCGATATACGGTACATTCGCCGCCATCCCGCTATTACTTTTATGGTTACAGCTATCGTGGTTTATTGTCCTCATCGGCGCTGAACTTACCTATTCGGCACAAAACGTCCGGAAGTTTTCGTTCGATAAGGAGACAAAAAATATCAGTCGCCGTTACCGGGACTTTTTCACCATTATGATTGCATCGGTTATCGTCAAGCGCTTTGCGGAGAAGAAGTCGCCGCTTACCCCGGATCAGTTGTCCGTGAACTGCAAAATTCCCTTACGGCTTACCAACGACATCATCAATCTATTGCAGGACCTGAAGATCATATCGCCCACGCCTTCGCCCGAAGACGAGGGGGTTATGGCTTATCAACCGGCGATCGACATTCATCTTATAACCTCCAACTTTTTATTGAAAAAGATCGACACCAAAGGTTCGGAGGACTTCATGATCGATGTGAACGGTGAATTTGCCTCTCATTGGGAGACCCTTATTCATTCACGGATGTGCATGTACGAGTCGGATGAGGATGTTTTGCTGAAGGATTTGTGAGGATGGGGTGATGTGCTGATGGGATGAATTATGAGCTATGAAGTATGAACGATGAATTATAAGACCGGCGACATTGGACATTAGACATTGGACATTAGACTTTAGGCATTCATGCGTCTCTGAAATAGTCATAACTTTCGGAGTGGAAATTTTTGATTGACTTGCTCAATTCTTTGGCGGGGCATCCGCATAAAGCATCGAGAAGGGTCCAGAATTTTTTACCATGGTTCATTTCTACGGTGTGTGCCAATTCGTGCAGCACCACATAATTGATATACTTTTCGGGTAAAAACAGCAGGAACAGGGAGTAATTGATGTTTTTTTTCGTAGAACAACTGCCCCAACGGGTTTTGCTGCGATTGATTTTCACCTGGTGATAATGCAGGCCGAACTTGTCGGCAAAGAAGGCGGTTTTTTGCGTGAGCAAACGCCTGGCTTCTTTTCGCAACACGGCAATAATCGTTTCTTTCATCCAATGTTGTATTCCCGGTTGCGCTATGTCGGTGTCTTGCGGCAGGGAAAATGCCAAGCATTCGTTTTTGAACGAAGCGAAGGCTTTGGCGGGACGCTCGTGACGATAAATATGTATGGTGAACGTGTGAGTATGTATAACCGATTCGTCGGTAATGATTTTGTGTACAGGGGTATGCAATTGGAGCAGGCGCGGCTTTATGCGCTGAAGCACCCGGGGAAGATCTCCCTCGGAGAACCCTAAGGGTACTGTCATTTGTATATATCCTACTTTTTTTCGGGCAATGATGTTTCTCACCCTCTTGTCGGGGACGATGATAATCTTTCCGAGATCGTTATCTGCGTATTCGTACATACTGCAAAAATAGCAATTTATCGCAAAACCGCGACGGAATTGTCTTTTATCCATCCTGTAAATTAAAAACAATGTATATCTTTGTAGCAAATTACACAGAAGTTCCATAGCATGAGTTTTATAAATTCTATAGAGAGTATTGGTGAATATGCATTGCTGGTAAAAAAGGTGATTGCCGTTCCCGACCGTTTCAGAGAGTTTTTCAAAGAGTTCTTTAAAGAAGTGTACAAATTAGGGGTGAACTCAATTTGGATTGTGATGGTTATTTCTTTCTTTATAGGCGCCGTTATTGTCATGCAGATCGCTTTGAATGTAGCTTCGCCTCTTTTGCCTCGTTTTACGGTAGGAGTCGTGTCGCGCGAAATTATATTGTTAGAGTTCTCATCCACCATCATGTGTCTCATCCTTTCGGGCAAAGTCGGTTCGAACATTGCCTCGGAAATAGGAACGATGCGGGTAACCGAGCAAATCGACGCCTTAGACATTATGGGCGTTAATTCGGCCAATTATCTGATCCTTCCTAAAATTACCGCTTTTGTGGCTTTCATGCCGGTATTGGTGATATTCAGTATGTTTATGGGCCTGTTCGGAGGATATATTATCTGCGCCATGACCGGCACGCCGCCGGTAGCGACCTATGTATACGGAGTGCAGTCTTTCTTCCGGGAATCTTTTGTTTGGTATTCCATGGTCAAGTCTATGATATTCGGTTTTATCATCGCTTCTGTGGCCGCTTACTTCGGTTATACCGCCAAAGGTGGTGCGTTGGAAGTAGGAAAGGCAAGTACCGATTCGGTAGTTATTAACAGTATCTTAATTCTTATGACCGATTTGGTGTTTACACAATTGGTAATGGGATAAACAGCAAAGCAACAGTATGATCAAAGTAAAGAACCTGGTCAAGGAATTTGAAGGGCGCGTAGTGTTGAACGATATTACCGCCACTTTTAAACAGGGCTCCGTAAATATGATTATCGGGAAAAGCGGATCGGGAAAAACCGTGTTCCTGAAATGCCTTATCGGGTTGGTGCATCCTGATGCAGGCGAAATTCGCTATAGCGGCAAAAATATTATCGGGATGAAATCGAAAGATTTAAAACGCCTGAGACGCGATATGGGGATGCTATTTCAGGGCTCTGCGTTGTTTGATTCGAAAACAGTACTCGAGAACGTGATGTTTCCGCTCGATATGTTTTCGCGCAAAAACAAACGCGAACGCCGTAAGCGAGCCGAGTTTTGTCTCGAACGTGTGAATTTGTCGCAAGCGGCCGATTTATATCCTTCCGAAATCAGCGGCGGTATGATGAAGCGTGTGGCTATTGCCCGAGCCATCGCCCTTAATCCGAAGTATTTGTTTTGCGACGAGCCGAACTCGGGTCTCGACCCGAAGACATCCCAATTGATCGATGAACTGATTTTGGATATTACCACCGACTTTTCGATGACGACCGTCGTTGTATCGCACGATATGAATTCGGTGATGAACATCGGAGACAACATCCTTTTTCTAAATGAAGGCGTGAAAGAATGGGAGGGGAACAAAACTGAAATTATGGGTTCCGACAATTCCAAATTAAACGATTTCGTTTTTGCGTCCGACTTATTCAAAAAAATCAAAGAGGCGGAAGAGATTATCAGCGATAACGACGATGAGGAAAAAGCAGACTAAGCCCTCGGTTCCCGATTAATTTTATGGCCGTAACAAACAATTCCGTTCGAATAGTTGTTATTCTGGTGCAAGAAAAACTTGTAAAATATACGTGTAGAGGCTACATGATATCTGTAAATGGGAGGGTGCGGCGATCGATCCGTCCCTCATTTGGTTAATACAAACAAAATAATTGACATGTTAAAAATAAATAATCTGCATGCTGTAGTAGAAGGTAAAGAAATCCTGAAAGGTATCGATTTGGAAGTAAAAGCGGGGGAAATTCATGCTATAATGGGCCCGAACGGTTCGGGAAAAAGTACCCTGGCATCGGTGCTGGCCGGAAATCCCAAATTTGAAGTAACCGGCGGCAGCGTGCAATTTGAGGGGAAAGATTTGTTGGAGATGCAACCCGAAGACAGGGCCCGCGAAGGACTGTTTTTAAGCTTTCAGTATCCGGTGGAGATTCCCGGCGTAAGTATGGTGAATTTTATGCGTGCGGCTATCAACGAGCAGCGAAAATATAAAAACGAGCCGCCTGTTTCGGCGGGCGATTTTCTGAAATTGATGCGCGATAAACGCGAATTGCTCGGGATGGATAGCCAACTGGTAAGCCGTTCGGTCAATGAGGGGTTCTCAGGGGGTGAAAAAAAGAGGAACGAAATCTTTCAGATGGCGATTTTAGATCCGAAATTGTCGATTCTGGATGAAACAGATTCCGGCCTCGATATCGATGCCTTGCGAGTGGTTGCGGCAGGGGTGAACAAACTTCACACCGTCGAGAACGCAACTCTTGTCATTACGCATTATCAACGTTTGCTCGACTATATCAAGCCTGATAAAGTGCATGTGCTGTATGCCGGAAAGATTGTTAAATCAGGCGAAGCCGATTTGGCTCTCGAACTCGAAAAAAGAGGCTACGACTGGCTGGCCAACGCCTGATGATCATTCCCGTTTAACCGTTTCAAGCGGTTTAGAGATTGAAGAGAGAGCTTGAGAAAAGATTGATAAGAGATTGAAGAGATCGCTCCAGATTGAATATAAAATGATAGAACAACAATATATAGATTTATTCGAGCAGTATCGCCACGACGTGGACGCGCACTCCGTGCCCGGTATGAACAAGGAACGCGATGCTGCTTTCGAAACATTTAAAAAGATAGGATTTCCCACTTCCAAGCAAGAAGATTATAAACACTCTAATGTGGCTCGGGCGTTCGATGCCGACTTGGGGTTGAACCTGCGCAACGTTCCGTTTTCGGTGAATCCTTACGATGCGTTCAAATGTGATGTCCCTAACTTATCGACGAATTTGTATTTTCTGCTCAATGACCGTTATTACGATACTGTCGAGCAGCATCACGCGCTTCCCGAAGGTGTGTTCGTGGGCAGCATGCAGGAGTTTTCGAAGAAATATCCGCAGGTTTTTGAGGCGCATTACGCCCGCATCGCGGATTCTTCCGACAACGGATTGGTCGCTTACAACACTTTGTTTGCGCAAGATGGTTTTGTGGTGTATGTCCCGAAAAATACGTCGGTTGAAAAGCCGTTGCAGTTGATACAGATTCTTCGCGGGCAAGCCGATACGAATGTGAACCGGCGCCTGCTCATCATCGCCGAAGAAAATACGCAGGTGAAACTATTGGTGTGTGATCATGCCGTTGATGCCGCCCGGTTTGTGGTAACGCAAGTAACGGAAATCTTCGCCGAAGCTTCCGCACAGGTTGATCTGTATGAGTTGGAAGACAATTCGGAACAGGTTACGCGGCTCAGTTCGCTGTTTTCCGCACAAAAAGATCAGTCGAATGTCATTGTAACGAACATCGCCTTACATAACGGTTATACTCGCAATAATTACCGTTTCCGGTTATTGGGAGAGCATGCCGAAGCACATGTAGGCGGCTTAGCTCTTTGCGACAAACAACAACATGTCGACAATTTTGCTTTTCTCGATCATGCCGTGCCGAATTGCATGAGTAATGAGTTGTTTAAATATATCCTTCAAGAACAGTCTACCGGAGTGTTTTGTGGAAAAATACTCGTCGAAAAGGACGCGCAAAAGACACAGGCGTATCAAACGAACCGCAATCTGTGCGCATCGCCTGACGCGCGCATGTATTCCAAGCCCGAGCTGGAGATTTATGCCGATGATGTGAAATGCTCTCATGGACTGACTACCGGCCAACTTGACCTGGACGCGCTTTTTTATCTGCGGGCACGGGGTATCGGCGAGGATGAAGCTCGTCTGATGCTGATGGAGGCTTTTACAAGGGATGTGGTGGAAATGATTCGCATCGACAGTCTTCGCGAGCGGTTGGAGTCATTGATCAGTAAGCGTTTCCGGGGGCAATTGGTGCGTTGCGGCAACTGTAATGTATGTAAATAATGTGGAATATAACCGATATACGAAAAGATTTTCCGATTCTCTCGCGGCGCGTGTATGATAAGCCGTTGGTTTATTTGGATAACGCCGCCACTACCCAAAAACCGAAGTGCGTGGTGGATAAAATACAGGAAATGTATTACTCCGAGAATGCTAATGTGCATCGGGGCGTTCATTTTTTGAGCCAGGCTGCTACGGACGAACACGAAGCATCGCGCAAAACGGTGCAGGAGTTTATCGGTGCGGCTTCGCCTTCGGAGATCGTATTCACACGGGGGACAACCGAGGCGATTAATTTGGTTGCTTCGTCGTTTTGCCGCGAGTTCTGCCGTCCGGGCGACGAAATTATCATTTCAGGCATGGAACATCATTCCAATATTGTCCCATGGCAATTGCAGGAAGAGATATCGGGCATAAAAATGAAAGTCCTGCCTATAACCGACGACGGAGAGCTCGATCCGGAAGAACTTGAAAAGATGATTTCCGGGAAGACGAAGCTTGTTTCGGTAACGCATATTTCCAATGTGCTCGGGACAATTAATCCGATTGAAAAGATGATAGAAATCGCTCATGCCCATAATGTCCCGGTGCTTATCGATGCGGCACAATCGGTGCAACACCGCAAAATAAATGTGCAGCAACTCGATTGCGACTTCCTCGTTTTTTCTTCGCATAAGATTTACGGCCCTACCGGTATCGGAGTGCTGTATGGCAAAGAAAAATGGCTCGAAAAGATACCTCCTTACCAAGGCGGAGGCGAAATGATAGCCAGCGTATCATTCGAAAAAACAACCTTTGCCGAACTTCCTTATAAGTTCGAAGCCGGTACGCCCGATTATATCGGATCGACCGCGTTAGCCGCTGCGCTTACCTATGTGTCCGGTTTAGGGTTGGAGCACATTGCTGCTTATGAAAACGAACTGTTGGCTTATGCTACGGAACGCCTTGAGAACATAAACGGGCTGAAGATTTTCGGTCCGTCGGGACATAAAAGCAGTGTGATTTCATTTCTGGTAGACGGCATTCATCATTACGATATGGGGGTGTTGCTCGACACGATGGGCATCGCCGTGCGAACGGGGCATCATTGTGCCGAACCGCTTATCCGCCGCCTGGGGATAGAAGGTACCGTGCGCGCTTCGTTTGCGTTGTATAATACCAAAGAAGAGATCGATGCCCTGGCGAACGGGATCCTGCGAATTGTTAAGATGTTTTGAAAGGGCCCGTTATTCGTTGTAATTGATTATTTTTGTCGGCATACTATAGAATCCATTCATTGAATGCCAAAGAATGCAGAACCATATGGCCGTAACGAAGACCATGCGTTGTTCCTTTTGATAAAAAAGCGCGACAAACAGGCTTTTACCGTGATATATCAAAAATATCACCGCTATTTGTATGCATTATCCCTAAAGTATTTGAAAGATGGGGAAATGGCGGAGGATGCTGTGCAGCATGTCTTTGTGAAACTATGGGACACAACGAATAAAATCGATATAGAGATCAATCTGAAAAATTATCTCTATACAATGACGAAGAACTATATTCTCAATAAAATCCGCGATGAAAAAGAGGCTGTGTCGTTGAATTATATTCAAGCGCAACCGGTGGATGAGGATGAGGGGATTTTGCAAGCTATTGAGGATAGGGAAATGATTGATCTTTTGTATAAAGGTATCGATGCGCTCCCGCCGCAAAAACGCGAAATATGTATACGTAAATTACAAACTTCGGACAGTAATCAACAAATTGCCGACAAAATGGGTATTTCGCTTCATACGGTTAAGTCCCATTACCAGGAATCATTGAAGATGCTTCGAAGCTATTTTCAAAAGATACGGCTTATGCTCTTTTAAAAAAAAATTATCGCCGACTCATATCTTTTTGAAGTATAAGTGTCGAATAATAAAAGCAACAGTTTAATGCAATCACCCGATAAGGAAATCATACGGAAAGTCATAGCCGAAACAGGAACTCGTAAAGAAGCGGGAAATGTCTTGGAGTGGTTCTCTTCGTCGATGGAGGGGCAGCAATGTTTGTCGGATATGCTCGACCGCGATGCCTACCTGCTTGAGACGGCGACCGCTTCCGATTTGCCCGAATGTCCTTCCGATAAGATATTCTCAACGATTTCAGGAAAGATGCGTAGGCAGACCTTAAAAGCTCGGGTGCTGAGGCTGGCGGCTGTCGTCATTCCTTTGGCGTTTATCATCGGCTTTGCGGCTTATCTCGATACGGAACTCCAGCTATTCGGCCCGGTTCAATATTCCGATTTATATGTGGCCAAAGGCGAGAGTGCGCGCATATGTTTTCAAGACGGATCGGAAGTCTATTTGAATGCGGACTCGAAGATACGCTATCCAAAAAAATTCGGATGGCGAAAAAGGGAAGTGTTTTTGGAAGGGGAAGCGTATTTTAAAGTGGCTTCCAATAAAAGAAAGCCTTTTGTCGTACATACGGGCGATTCGCATATCAACGTGTTGGGAACATCGTTCAACGTGAATGCATACTCCGATGAAGACGTCATACAAGTTACCCTCGACGAGGGGAAAGTCATCTTTCATACGCCGCAAAACGGGTATTCCATTGTGCCGGGGCAGCAAGTCGTTTATCATAAAAGTGATGGGAAGGCTTCGGTGCAACATCTGCCCAACGCAACGACTGAATCTCTTTGGAAAGAGGGCGTGATTTATTTCCACGACACGCCTCTTGTCGATGTGATGCGAATGCTCGAACGAAGATACGATGTCTCATTCGAATTGCGTAACTCCTCCGCTTTGAAATATTCATATTCGCTGATTTCGAGACAACCTTCATTGACTGAAATTCTGGACGAATTACAGAAAATTGCTCCGGTGAAATTCAAGCACGAAAAAGAGAAAGGAATTATAGAAGTATCGCTGGTTAGTAAATTAGTAAATTAGCAAATTAGCTGATTAGCTGATGAGCAAATCAAGTCAAACGCCTAAAGAATTCCGGGATTGCCTCAAAAAAACAGGATCTCTCCCAATCGGCAAAATCTACGAAAGGCTATTCAAGGAAACGATCTGCTTAAAAATAATACCGCATTCCCAACGTACTGTTCCAGTGGCTCGCATCCAGTTTGTTATCATCGCTGACCGGCTCCTCATACGTCACATTTTCGTAGTGTAGGGAAGAATAATATCCGTTAATGGCGGAAATGTCAAATCCGACCCCGAAATGATCTGAAATCCGGTATTCCAGTCCTGTAGATAAATGCATCCCAAATGTTCCGCCTGTAGCCTTACCCGTTGCTGACGGATTATTCACTAAGCTTACGCGATGAATATATCCTAAATATCCAAGGCCAAAACTGAATTTCCACAGCCATTGAGGGGTAAAAGCGTACTTTTGAATGAATGAAATTCCCGCATAATCCAAGCGTATCCGGTGTTCGTTATTCTCATAAACGGTTTTATCGAAAGGATTGGAATAGAATTGGGAAAATAGGATTCCAATACCCGTAGGAAGGCCTTTATGGTGATAATAATAACTTATATCCCAATTGATGCCGTTATTGAGGTTGTCTTCGAATCTGGCAACCTGAGGCGAAGCTCTTTCCGTAGTATGTGCACTGGTTCCTCCGTATCCCCCGTTCAATGAAAAATGATGTACAGGAATAAGAATGCGGTTTCTGCGATTGCTTTCTTCCATACTGATATAGGTTTCTTGCGAAGGTACGGCCGTTGTATCTTCCGGATTCACTTTGAGCATGGTTCCGCCGATCTGATGGATGCTGCTTCCCCAAAAGGACGGTTTGAGATGATCGGTAATGAGTAAGGCGTTTCCGCCTGTCTTGCGCGTTTCTTCCACAGCTATATCGACTACACGGGGATAAGATCCTTTGGTGGAAAAGCCGTTATCGACCACCGCGACTTGCCCTAATGTTTCGGCTGTAGCCGGGACACTGTCGTTTGTTTCGAGATGATATACCGCCACGTCTTCGGATTCCGGGAGAGGCGGATACGTCTTAATAACTTGTGTTACGACTCTGGGCGAACACGCAAACAAGGTTGCACCGATGAGAGTTATTCCTAAAGAATAAAGGACTTGTTTCATGAATGTGTTATATAACGATTAAAATTTATTCAAAGATAATAAATTCGGGCTAAACTGTTTTTTTGTGCAACAACAGTTCATTGTACCTGTATTTTTTCGATCTCTGCGGGAGAAAGGCCGGTAATATCGGCGATCATATCAACCGACAAGCCTTTTGCTTTCATGTTGCGGACCACTTCAATTTTGCCTTCTGTTCTACCTTTCTTTTCACCTATTCTTTCCCCTAATCTTTTGGCGGAATTAATCTGTGCGAAGTGGTCGCGGTAGGCTCTGAGATCGGCATCATATCGCCTCCGTTCCTCTCTGCTCAAAGACGCCAGGTCGGCGATCTGTTCCAGTTTCTTAAATATCGGTTTCTCCTCTTTAAAAGGAATTTCTTTTAAATTTTCCATATTCTTCAATACATAAATCCATTTATCCAAGCCTGTTATACATTCTGTTTTCATTTTCGTGAAAAAAGGAAGTTCCACGAAAATAAAACGTAATTTATCACTGATTTGTTCGCCCGTATCTCGGTCGGCCAGAATCATATCTGTCCGCAACTTGCCTCCCAATTCGAAATTCAGGAAAAAAATGCCGTAGACCGCTTTCACGTCGAACTCCCATTTCGCTCCCTGCTCGCCTTGATTGGCGATTGTTTGCGAAAGATAATACAATGCCCGGTCATAAAAATATTCCTGATAGGCATTCTACATCTCCACGATGATATACTCTTCCTCTTCCGTCAAGCAGGCGATATCGTAAATGCCTTCACGCCCTTTATGATACAACGGCGGCCGTTCCTTATCCAACAACCGGATACTCTCGATTTTCTTTTCTCCCTTCAATAGGTCGTTCAAAAAGTCTAACAACAAATCTTTACTGTTTTCCTGACCGAAAATCCGGTTGAACGCCATGTCGTATGTAGGGTTGATGAATCTAGCCATTCTCCTTTCCTATCAGTTCTTTTTTCCCTCAGTCTCATTATCTTCGAGTTCTTTTCCTTCGCGGATAGACCGTTTAATGGTTTTCGCCACTTCGTTGAGGACGTCGTAAGTTGTGTTTTTTTACCGCTTCCTGCGTGTTATTGTTCGTTACATTGATAATCAGTTTTGCACCGTAATCTAACGGACAGAGCGATAATCTTTGAAAATTTACTTTCATTTTTTTAGTGATTGAAAATTGTTATACAATGAGATAAAGATTACTTGATATAGGCAGATCTTCGGCTAAGTTTAGCAAAATTGATCTGTATGGTTGTCGAATGAGTAAATGTTTGTAGGAGAATGCCTGAAAAATCAGTTTGACGAGCAAATGTTTACAGTAGGATACCCCTAAAATTAGTTTAGTTGGCAAATGTTTAGAGCATTTTATCCGAAAAAATAGTTTAGCGGGCAAAAGTATGAGAAGAGTTGCTCGTGAAGCGTCGGTAGATTCCTCTTTTATTCGATTTAAGCGGAAGAACGGCGTTTTTTCGATGGTTTTGTTTTTACGTATTACCATGATCAAGCCGAAATACGCAGCAAATATAGCGAATTTTTTCTCACAACACTATTTTATTTTTATTTTTTACTCATACTTTTTGACATCTATGGTGTCAATATCTTAAAAGTGAAAAATATGAAACCGTTTCGGTTTGATAAATCATTTATGAAAACCAATAATAGAGAGTAATTTTTAATTTCATGTTTCATTAATTTAATAACACAAGTAAACCATGGGAAGAATCCATTTTAAACCCAAAGTTGTTATTCTATGCTCTTTTCTAATGTTGAGCTTAACCCTAAGTTCGGCACAAAAAGTAAGTTTGAATTTCAACAATCAGTATTTAAAGACAGTACTCGAAAGTATTTCACAACAAACCGGTTACTCGCTGGCTTACAGCAAAGAAGTCGTAAACTTGGATGATGTGGTCAGTATTCGGGTGAATCAGCGCGAGCTCGCAAATGTGCTCGAAGAATTATTGTCGCCTCGTAATTTAGGTTATGAGATCAAAGACGGTAAGATTTATATTTTGTATGAAGCGCCCCGGCAAGAGGGGGTTGCAGCCGCAACTGCTGGAGTACGGCAGGATCCGGTCGGGCAGCAGATAAGCGGTGTAGTGACGGATGAAAACGGTGATCCTATTATCGGCGCCAACATTGTTGTTCCCGGAACGACTACCGGCACGGCGACTGATGTCGACGGTCGTTATTCGTTGACCGTTCCGAGAGGTTCGGTACTCCGCTTCTCATATATCGGATATCTTGAACAGGAATTTACCATCACCGATCAAACGACTTTAGACGTCCGCTTAGAGGAAGATGTGGAGACGCTCGAGGAATTGGTGGTAGTGGGATACGGCGTTCAGAAAAAGAGCGTTGTTACCGCCGCTATCAGCAAGGTAACGGCCGAAGAGTTGAATACCAATCGCCCGTCGCGTGTGGAAGATGCCCTGAAGGGAAAAGTGTCCGGAGTACAGATCACCCAAAGTTCGGGACAGCCCGGATCGGACTCCAAAGTGCGCATCCGCGGTATCGGGACGGTGAACAACAGCGACCCGTTGTATATTGTGGACGGAATGTATGTGGAAGGAGGAATCAATTATTTGAATCCTACCGATATCCAATCGGTTGAGATACTCAAGGATGCGGCCTCCGCAGCTATTTACGGAGCGCGGGGCGCCAACGGAGTGGTATTGGTCACCACCAAAAGCGGGCAATCCGGTAAGCCGGTCGTTAATTACGATATGAGTTACGGATGGCAAAACCCCTGGAAAAAAAAGGAAGTGCTCAATGCACAGGAGTATATGATCATCATGAACGAAACGGATATCAATGATGGAATCGCACCCCGCTATAATAGCGAGGCTTTTGCTGCTGCCGGTGCGGGTACCGATTGGCAGGACGAAACGTTTTATTACAATGCGCCTGTACAAAACCATCAGGTAAGCATATCCGGCGGCGCCGAAAGAATCCAGTATTTCCTTTCCGCCGGCTATTTCGACCAGGCGGGTATCGTAGGCGGTAATTACGATAAATCGAATTATAACCGTTTTAGTCTACGTTCCAATACAACTTACAAGGTATTTGAAGTAAAGGACCGCTCTTTTTTGAATAATGTAACTCTGGGCGTAAATGTAGGGTATTCCAGAAGTAAATCCACCGGAATTGAAACCAATTCCGAATACGGATCCATTCTCGGCAGCGCCCTTACTTTTTCTCCATTGGTTCCCGTATATGCCGATGACGCTACGGCCGAAGCTATTTTGGCGCGCTATCCGTATGCCGTAAAGGATAAAAACAACCGCGTATTTTCGCTCCCTCCCGATGGATTTCAGGAAATTGCCAATCCCGTGGGAATGTTGAATCAGCCTTTCTCCGGAAAAAATAATGATGATAAGTTTGTCGGAACATTCTGGGGGGAGATCGATTTGCTCCCCGGTTTGAAGTTCCGCAGTAATTACGGGGTCGATCTGGCTTTCTGGGGCTATGATACGTACACTTTTCCTTATTTTCTTGCGACTCAGGGAAAAGATGTGAAATTCAGTACGGTTCAAAGCGAAATGAACCGCGGTATCCGCTGGCAGTTGGAAAACTATTTTTCCTACGCCAAAACGTTCAACGACGTGCATAACTTATCTTTTGTATTGGGGCAATCGGCTTCCAAATATACCGTCCGCCGATTAGGCGCCAACGACCGCGATCTGCTGGAGCTGGATCCGTTGAAAGCAAATATCAATTCCGCCATCGCCGACCGTAAGGAGGAACGCGCTTGGGGCGGAACCGACGGGCACAACGGCATCCGTACCGCTTCGTATTTTGGCCGTGTCGATTATAATTATGCCGAACGGTATATGGTACAGGCTACGGTGCGGAAAGACGGATCGTCGAATTTCGGGCCGACGCATAAATGGGGTCCCTTCCCTTCGTTTTCTCTGGGATGGAACCTCACCAACGAGGCATTCATGGAAAACAGGCCCGACTGGCTCGATTACCTGAAACTGCGCTTCAGTTGGGGTAAAAACGGAAATGACCGTATCGGACAATTCTTGTATGCCGCCATGCTCGACGGCGGGCAGAATTATTATTTCGGCGGAGGCTATAAAGTGAATCAGGGCGATCCCTCCAAACTCGGCGAAATCGGCGGTAATATGCAATACGGAAGCTCGCCCGCAGCCATTCCCAATCCCAATGTAAAATGGGAGGAATCGGCTCAGACCGACATCGGTTTCGAAGCGCGTTTTTTCAGAAGTGCGCTTACCTTCGGTTTCGATTATTTCAAAAAGAAAACCATCGATATGCTGATGTTGCAGCCTATACCCGCTTATGTAGGACAGAGCGCTCCGATTGCCAATGTGGGCGATATGGAGAACTGGGGATTGGAATTCGAAGCGAGTTGGAAACACCGTATCGGGGAAGTTAATTATTTTGTCAACGCCAATGCTTCTTTGCTGAGAAATAAATTGATCAAACTCGGAAATGCCACCGGCGAACAAATCTACGAAGATGCGGGAGCCAGCGGTGTGGGTAGTTATGTAAAAGGAAAAAACGGGCTGGTATTCCCTTATTTTTACGGTTTCCAAACCGATGGAATCTTTCAAAACCAAGCAGAGATTGACGCTTATGTAAACGCTAAAGGTGAAAAAATTCAACCGAATGCGCAACCCGGAGATGTACGCTTTGTGGATCAACTTGTCAATAACGAAAAAGACGGAATTATAAGCGATGCCGACAAGGTGAAAATAGGAAAAGGCGCACCTGACTGGACTTTCGGCCTTACCTTGGGCGCCGACTGGAAAGGTTTCGATACCAATCTGTTTTTCCAGGGGACGGTCGGAAACGATATTTTCGACTTCTCGCAACGCGGTGATATTCCTGCTATGAACCGTCCGGGTTGGATTTTAGATCGCTGGCATGGCGAAGGAACATCCCACAAGATACCCCGCATGACCGCCAAAAACCCCAACAGCAACTGGCGTTCATCCGACCTGTATATCAAGGACGGATCGTTTCTGCGATTGAAAACGGTGCAACTGGGTTACACCCTTCCCGCGCAATTAACGCAAAAAATATCCGTTCAACGGCTGAGGATTTATGTCTCGGCGGAAAACCTGCTCACCTTTACCAAGTACGACGGGTTCGATCCCGAAATCGCTTCGGGTAACTATACCACCATCGGCGTCGATCGCGGTATTTATCCCCAATCGCGTACGATTTCTTTCGGTGCGAATATTTCGTTCTAATCTTAATACATTCAACAAATGAAAAAATATAGTTTAATTTTGATTCTTGCAGTCGTAGTGGGGCTGCAATCATGCGGAGACGATTTTCTTTCTTCTTCTCCCACGGAGAAGCAAAAAGCCGGCGATCCGGCAACGGAAAGCGTGATTCTTTCCAACTTGGGGGCCGCCTACCAAATCCTGCTCTTCGATAGTTATGCCAATAATAATTACAACAGTATCGTACTGATGTCCGACCTCCGTTCGGATGATATCTATAAAGGTGGCGGTGATGCCGGCGACCAGCATCAATTGTACTTGCTGTCGTTATTTACATCGACCCCTCAGGAATTGCCTGCAGGCCTCTGGAACATTTATTATACGGGACTTGCCCGTTGCAATAACGTGCTCATCGCTTGTGAAAATGCAGTGGGTTTCGAGGATGAAGGAAAGCTTAAAAAACTGGAGCAGTACAAAGCCGAAGCGCATTTCCTGCGGGCTTACTACATGCATTTGCTGTGGAAATTTTGGGGGAATATCCCTTATTTCGAAGAACCGTTGATCGAACCGCCTTATATGACCAGACAATATACCGCCGACGAAATCTATAAGGAAATCATGGAAGATATCGATCAGGCGTGTGTAGTAGGGGCTTTGCCGATGAAGGTCGAAACCGCCGATCTGGGACGCGTGTCGAGAGCCGCCGCATTGCTCTTGAAAGCCCGTGTGGTGATGTATCAAAAAGACCAATCGCGTTATGCCGAGGTAACGAAAGATATGGCCGAGCTTATTAACAGCGGTGAATATGACCTGTTCGGCGATTTTGCCGCCATGTGGCTCGATCAAAACGAGTTCAGCAACGAATCGGTGTTCGAAGCGAACCATCTTCCCGAAGGAAAAACCTGGGCCAGCGGTTGGCAAGGTTATGGAACCAACCTCCCAGCATTTATTGCTCCCAACGGACTGAGTGCGGGCGATAAAACCGGCGATTTCAAAGGTGGTTGGGGATTCGGCCCCGTGCGTCAGGCAACCTGGAATATATTTGAGGAAGGCGACACGCGCCGCGAAGGATCCATCAACCGCTGGGACGCCGGTCAATATACCGCTCGTTTTCAGGATACGGGATTATTCATGGCCAAGTATTCCGCTCGTGTAGGATATAATCCCCAGGGCGATGTCGATTTGAATTATTGCAATAACCTGCGCATCTTCCGCTTTGCTGAAGCGTTATTGAACTACGCCGAACTGTTGGTCATCCACGGACAGGCACCTGTCGACGGACTTACCGCACAGACTTGCCTCGACCGCGTTCGTCGTCGCGCTTTCGGTGAAGACAAACCCATCCCGGCGACGGCTGAAAATATAAAACTGGAACGCCGCAGGGAGTTTGTGGGCGAAGGAATGCGTTTTTGGGATATTGTCCGTTGGGGCGATACAAACCTGTTGACGGAATCCACAGAACTCAGCACCCGCACATGGAGGGACGAATACAAATATCTCCCTATTCCTCAAACGGAAATGGATAGAACGGCCGGAACCGATTTCGCCCTCACGCAAAATCCCGGATATAATTAATGCTTAATCGATAAGAAGATGAAAAAAATAATAAAACATACAGTATGGATGTTGGTGGCGCTGTTTGCGATTGTTTCGTGCGCGCCTCAGGAAGCGGACAAGTATTCGCTGGAAGCCTTGAATACAATTACCGACGACCAGCTCTCCTATTCCCAAGCCATATCCGATCAAAGCGATAATGTGATTACATTTAAAAATACTTCGCAGCTTTCTACCACGGAATATGTCATTACATGGGATTTGGGTAACGGTGTGAAGAAAACCGGAAAGGACGAATCTATTGTTGCACAATATCCTTTTAAGGGAGATTATACGGTGACAATGACCGTCGCGAATAACAATACTTCCGCTTCGAAAAGCGCAGTGATTCGTATTGCCGATAACGACTTTCGATTGCTTGATGTGCCCGTCTATAATAACTTGACCGGAGGAAGCAGTGATCCCGACGGGAAAACATGGGTATTCGACCAGTATAATAATTTCACCAAGGAAGTTGTGGACGCTGTAAGTCCGTTTAAGGAAAAAATAGAAGACCCGAACTTGAAGTCTGCCGCCTTTGATATTAAAGGACATATGGGATTGGGACCACAAAATTCCTATGGCCAAAATTGGTGGGGAGCCGCGCCGGAAGACAAAAAGGCTTGGACAATGTACGATTACAAATTCACCTTTAAACAATCTTCTTCGCTTGACTTGAAGATCGAAACCAAAGGCGACGGATACGGCCGGAAAGCATCGGCTTCCAGCGTAGGAAAATTCGACGTTGAGGAGGAAATAGCAGATGATGCTTTCTTCCCCTACAATGGCGGAGACTATTCCTTCTCGATAGCCGAAGGGGGGCAATTCCCGCAAATTACCTTGACGGGCAACGCCTTTATGGGATATTATTGCGGCAATCAAACATACGATATCATCTATCAAACCGATAAGGTGATGGCGCTTCGTGTGGATAATTATACCGAAAAACAGGATTGGGTATTCATTTATTGTCTACAAGAACTGAATGTTCCCAAACCCAAACCGCTCAAAGCTGTTCCGTTGAAAGAAGATTTTGAAAAAGAAACCGCTTCGGTTGTTTTCTCCTTCGATAACATGGGCGAATTTGCCGACTCGTTCTATTCGAATCCTCATCCGACCGTCCCGAATGCATCTAAAAAAGTATTCCTGTACGAAAAAACCAATGCTTTTTATTCCAATGTATTCTTTATGGCGGAAAATTATAAGTTCGATTTGAAAAAACAAAACAAAATCCGAGTGAAAGTATATATTCCTTCCAATAACGATTATACGACTGAAAATAAAACGGCAGGCACTTGGATATCCGAATCGAGGCTGCGTCCCCAACTGGCAGTAAAATTACATAACTCAAGTCTGGGCGGTGATGCCTATACCACACAAACGGAGATCGTGAAAAAAGATCTTCAGACCGACAAGTGGCTTCAGTTGGAATTCGATTTCAGTAATGCGGCCGACAGGCAGGATTATGACAAGATTGTCCTTCAGTTTGGAGGGGAAGGACATGAAGGCCGAGGATTCTTTTTCTTCGATGATTTTGAATTCGCCGAATAAGGAGATAGTATTACAACATTAAAATTACAATGACTTCTGATATCCCATGAAAGGCTTACAAAATAGTCTTTCATGGGATTCTGAGTTTCAGAAATAATATGAATAAAATGTTTCATCTTTTATTGTTTTCTGCCGTCGCCTTATGGACGGCTTGCGGAGGTAAAAACGAGCCGGAGGTTATTCCTCCGAAACCCGATGTGGAAATAACATGGGAGATATCGCCCGCTTCGCTTGCTTTTGACGATAAAGGCGGCGCAAAAAGTCTGCTGATTGCCGCCAATGGCGATTGGAAAGTCTCTTCGTCGCAATCTTGGTGCTCCTTGTCGCCGTTAGTCGGTCATAACGGGCAAACCAGCCTCAAAGTAACCGTGGAAGCGAATGGATTGGAAACGGCTCGCACTGCGGAATTAGTGTTCTCTTCCCTCAAGGGCGAATCTTCAAAGGCTTATACTGTAACCCAGAAACCGGGTAAAATTCCCAACCATGTACCTGACGGATACAGTTTGGTTTGGCGAGATGAGTTTAACGACGACCGTTTGCAAGGCGGCAAACCGGCATTGCCGAACACGGCCAAATGGTGGTTCGAAACCGGAAACGGAACGAACGGATGGGGAAACAATGAATTGCAGAATTATATCGACCGTTTTGCCGGTACGGATACCTGTGCGGTTGTTTCCGACGGCACACTCAAAATCATTGCCAAGGAAAGGGGAGATGAAGTGATTTCCATTCGTATGAATACAACGGAAAGTTGGCAGTATGGTTATTTTGAAGCCCGTTTGAAAGTTCCTACCGGAAAAGGCACATGGCCTGCTTTCTGGATGTTGCCGAAGGATTTTAAAAACTGGCCGCTCGATGGTGAAATCGATATAATGGAATATGTCGGATATGATCCCAACGTGGTGCATGCTTCCATCCATACGCAGGCATATAATCATGTGCAGGGAACGCAGAAGACTGCCACCAGAAAAATTCAAAATGCCGAGACGGAGTTTCATATTTACGCCGTGGAATGGACATCGGAAAAGATAGTGGGATATGTGGATGGCGAAGCTTACTTTTCTTTTTCAAATGATGGAAAAGGCGATGTGAATGCCTGGCCGTTCGATAAACCCTTTTATTTAAAACTCAATCTGGCTTGGGGCGGTAATTGGGGCGGAGCGGAAGACGTAGATGAAAGTCGACTTCCGGCAACCTACGAAATCGATTACGTCCGCGTGTATCAGAAAAAATAATTTATAATCTTATGGAGGAAATTTAAACAGTTTTCAGGTATTGGCGGTCTTGAAACCGGTTGGTGTTTACATAGTTTCTTTTTCTAGCAAACTCATACTTTTTGTTATAGAGAGTGTCAACTCTATAAAAGGTGGAAACATAAAATACCGTTTGGTTTGACAGGTCTTTTTTAATGCGGTATTTATTATTTTAGAGAGTGTTTAGTCATAATACATTATTATTTTGCATCAAAGAATCATGGGAAAAAATCATTTTAAAAGAAGAATTGGTGCTCTATGTACCCTCTTACTACTTAGTTTTAGTCTAAGTTCGGCACAGAGAGTGAGCTTAAATGCCAATCAACAACAGTTGAAAACAGTACTCGAAAGTATTTCGGAGCAAACCGGTTATTCATTAGCCTATAGTAAAGAAGTCGTTAATTTGAACGAATCGGTAACTATTCGTGTAAACCAAGCCGATTTAACCAATGTACTTGACGAATTATTGTCGCCTCGTAATTTAGGATACGAGATTAAAGACAATAAGATTTATATTTTGTATGAAGCACCCAAAAGAGCCTCAACAAGAAGAGCTCTTTCCATAGAGCAAAACCAGCAGCCTGTAGGACAACAAATCAGTGGCGTGGTGAGGGACGAAGCCGGCGAGCCGGTTATCGGAGCAAATATCACGGTACCCGGTACGAGTAATGGTACTGTAACGGATATCGATGGTAAATATGCGCTTACCGTTCCACGAGGTTCCGTTGTGCGGTTTTCTTATATTGGGTATCTCGATCAGGAGTTTACCATCACTAATCAAACAACATTAAATGTAGTGCTTGTCGAGGATGTGAAAACCTTGGACGAGTTGGTGGTAATTGGTTACGGTACGGTAAGACGGGGGGATGTTACCACCGCCGTATCTTCCGTTTCTACGGAAGATTTGGCCGAACGCCCGATTGTTTCCGCTGCCCAGGCCATACAAGGCAAGGCCGCCGGCGTAAACGTGTATCAGCCTAACGGTGCTCCCGGAGGCGAAATGGTTATCCGCGTGCGTGGAACAACTTCTTTTAACGGAAGCAACGATCCGCTTTATGTAGTAGATGGCGTGCCGGTCGATAATCTCAATTTCCTGTCTCCTACGGATATCGCCAATATACAAATTCTAAAAGATGCGTCGTCGGCGGCAATTTACGGTTCGCGCGCCGCCAATGGGGTTGTGTTGATTACGACCAAACAAGCTAGTAGCGGAGCGAAGATTTCGGCCAATATACAGCTCGGCACAAGTCATGTTGCCAATCAGATCAAATCTTTAAATGCAAGACAGTATAAAGAACTGATCGACGAAATACGTCCCGGCACCGTACCGGAAGGAACAATCGATCAAACCGATTGGTTTAAGGAAGTATATGGAACGGGTGTCACCCAGAATTACCAATTGCAGATTTCCGATGGAAACGACAAGATGCGTTATTTTATATCGGGAGGATATTTGGATGAAAAAGGAGTCCTTAGCTCTGCTTTTTTCCGCCGCTTCAACCTTCGTAGCAATATTGAAAGCCAAGTACGCAAATGGTTGCATGTAGGATTGAACTTATCCTATTCCGACAATACGAGCAACGGCATTACAACCGGCCGCGGATCCAATCGCGGAGGAGTCGTGCTCGCCGTTGTGAATCTTCCTACCGCCGCAACCATCATAAATGAGGAGACCGGGTTATACAACCGTCTTTTTTTCGGACAGAATATAGCCAATCCTATTGAAGAGATAGAAAACGGCAAAAACAACAAGAGCTATGAAAACCGGTTGATTGCTTCCGGGAATACGGTCATTACTTTTATGCCCGAACTAAACCTCAAAACTTCCTTTACGTTGGATCGCCGCCACGGCAAGTCAACAGGTTTCACTCCGCCCGTCCACGGCCCGGGCCGAGACGAATGGGGAAATGCATGGGATACCCGCAATATGAATACATTGTTGGTATTCGATAATGTGCTGACGTATAAGAATACTTTTTCGCAGAAACATAATGTGGAAGGAATGGCCGGAACTTCGTGGACGGATTCCCAATGGTCGCAAAGTTACATCAACGGGTCTCATTTTAGAGATTCGTCTATCAAAACGTTGAATGCCGCCAATAAGATCGCGTGGGACAATACCGGTTCTAATGCTGCCGCATGGGGGATCATGTCGTATTTCGGAAGGCTTTCCTATAATTACGACAGTAAATATCTTTTCACGGCCAATGTCCGCGCCGACGGTTCTTCGAAACTGCATCCCGATCATCGCTGGGGGACTTTCCCCTCTTTTTCCGCTGCATGGCGCATGTCTTCCGAAGACTTTATGAAGGATTTGACCTGGATCGATGATTTAAAGATAAGAGGCGGATGGGGACAAACCGGTAACCAGTCGGGCGTGGGCGATTATGCCTATCTGCAACGGTATAATATCACCCGCCAACGTTGGTTCCCCGATCAAACCGGAAAAGGTGATGAAAATGTCCTTCCCCTTATCGCTCAGGCCAATCTCCGTACGCGCGACCTTACCTGGGAGACAACCTCGCAAACCAATATCGGATTGGATGCTACGTTGTTTAAAGACCGGTTGACCATCGCGATGGATTACTATTACAAACATACCACCGATATGTTGATGTATGTTTCCGTACCGGAGGGTGCCGCCTCGGCTTCGAGTATTATCCGGAACGAAGGCGTCATGACAAACCACGGTTTTGAATTTGCCGTTAATTCACGCAATTTTACCGGCGACTTCAAATGGGATACCAACTTCAATATTTCATTTAACAGGAATAAATTGAAGAGCCTTGAGTTGCAGAAAATCTATTATGATGCCGAAACAACCGACGCTTTTCATCAAATCCGTGTCGTACGCAATGAACCGGGACGCCCGGTGGGCGGTTTCTACGGATACATCAGCGACGGTGTGGATTCTGAAACCGGAGAGTTAAGGTATCGTGATTTGAATGAAGATGGAAGAATCAGCGCTTCCGATAAAACCTATATCGGAGACCCCAATCCGTTATTTACGTATGGATTGACCAATTCTTTCTCATGGAAAGGGTTCAGTTTGAATGTGTTCCTTCAAGGTTCCGTCGGAAACGATGTGTTCAACGCCTCGAAGGGTGATACGGAAGGCATGCACGACTTGAAAAATCAATCCACCGAAGTGCTGAGGCGCTGGCGTACCCCGGGACAAATAACCGATGTTCCCAAGGCCGGATTTAACTTGCAGCCGTCAAACTATTTTGTGGAAGACGGAAGTTATCTTCGCATAAAGGACGTGACGTTGTCTTACAATTTTACGGGTGGTTTTCTCGAGAAATGGGGCGTAAGCCGCTTGCAACCGTATTTTACTGCTAACAACCTGCTTACTTTTACAAAATACAGCGGAATGGATCCCGAAGTCAACCAGTGGGGAAACAACGGCGCCGTACAAGGCATCGACTGGGGAACCTATCCGCATAGCCGGTCTTTTGTCTTTGGAGTGAATGTTGAATTTTAAATAACCGAAAAAATGAAAACGAAATATATATTATCCATCTTTACAGCTTGTCTATTCGCAGCTTGTTCCCTCGATTACAATCCGATCGATACTTACTCGGATGTTACCGAAGGAGTAACTAACGACAGCGTACAGGTTGCATTTAAAGATAAAGCCGCTGTTTTGTCGCATAGGCAAACGCTGCTGAGATTGTTCAGGGATGGGCAGGAACATTGGTATCAGGATATTTTACTACTGGGCGATTCGCATTCCGACAATGCCTATGCCGGCTCCCCCAATGCGGAGACTACTCCGTTTGAAGTAAATTCCATCGAGGGGTCCAATCCGAATCTGAAGCGCGATTGGAACGGACACATGGGAAATGTAGCCAAAGCAAACAAATTAATTGTGAATATCGATAAAGTAACCGATCCGTCATTGTCCGATGCCGAAAAAAGGCAATATAAGGCTGAAGCCAAAATCCTCCGGGGCATGATCTATTTCGATATGGTCAGGATATGGGGAAATGTTCCGTTAATAACGACCGAAGCGGGAGATATCACTTCCGAAACCATCGAAGAGGTATATCCCGCCTATTTCCCTCCGCAAACCGATGCGCTTACGATCTATAAACAAATAGAAGAAGACCTGTTGGAGGGTTTGCAGTATGCTCCCGATAATAATCCGCAGGATAAAACGCAATTCTCCAAATCGGTAGCTCGCGCTTTACTGGCAAAGATGTATGCAGAGAAACCGTTGCGCGATTACGACAAGGTGATTCAGTACGCCGACGAACTGGCCAAAGACGGATTTGATCTGATTCCCGATTTCGGAGATATGTTTGAGGTCGTATTGGTCGACCCCAATCTCCCTCCCTCACAAGCGAACAGAGCGATAGACGCCAAAGCCCGCAATACCCGGGAGAGTATTTTCGAGGCTCAGTTCAGCAGTAATGAAGGCAATTGGGTTACCTGGATGTTCGGACGCCCGATGGAAAATTGGGATTATTATTTCACCTGGCCGAAATGGATTACTCCTTCCCGTGATCTGATCAGTGCTTTCAACAGCGAACCGGGAGATAAGCGCTATGCGCAAACCGTCGTTTTTTATGCTTGTGATTGGAACATATATTATCCCGCCGATAATTATGCATTCATGTACAAAACCCGGAGCGCGTACAACAGCATCATTAAACTTCGTTATGCGGATATCCTTTTATTAAAGGCGGAAGCTTTGATAGCCAAAGACCAATACGGAGAAGCCGCTACGATTATCAATCGAACGCGTAACCGTGCCGGTTTAAGAAATCTACCCGCATCGGCATCTGCCAATAAAGAATCCATCCTGCAAGCATATTTAAAAGAGCGGCGGCTGGAACTGGCTTTGGAAGGCCAACGCTGGTTCGACCTTGTTCGTTTGGATAAAGTGGAGGAGGTGATGAACGCCGTTTTTGCGAAAGACGAAGGCCGTCCGGCGCAAGTGTATCCATATACCGGCTTGTCTTATATCTTGCCTGTTCCCCAGGATGTGATCGATCAGAATCCCAATCTTGTTCAAAATCCGGGTTATTAATCCGGCATGTTAAACAGTTAAAAAACAGATAAAAATGAAATCGATATACAAAATATTTTTCATAACCGGAATAATCGCTTTGTTCGTTGCTTCTTGCAATGACGACGAGTTCGGGCCTCGTAAAGAGTCTACGCCGGTCATTGAGTCAGCCGCTGTTAGTCCCGCCGATTTTACTTTCGGAGACTCGATTGTGTTGACTGCTAAAATTATCGATCCGGCTACCACACTTTCTGCATTGGCTTATGAAGTGGTTGCGGAAGGGCGCGTTGTTACATCGGGTGAAATACCTCTCTCAAACGATACGTTCACAGTGGCGCAATCTATTTTCGTACCACTGTTAAGCAATCAGGCGGATGCAGCCATACAGGTCAACCTCATCGCCCGGAATATATTGAAGGGATCGGCATCCTTGCAATTAAACGGCCTTAGCGCAGCCCGTCCCGGTTATAATCAACTCTATCTGGTTACGGACGACGGCAAGGTCGCTATTTTGAAACCGTCAACCGATAAAAATAAATTCGAAGTCGACGGCCTCACGTTCAATCCTTCCTTCCGCTTTAAAATAGCCGAAAAACTCCTTGCCGACAATACCATCGATTATACGGGTGACGTATATGGAAATGTGAACGGGAAAATCGAAATGATCGATGACAAAGGCGAATCGGCATTTGCCTATACAGCGGGTTCGGATTATACAAAAGGGTTCGTTTATGATAGTTATGCCTTTAGCGCCGCAACCACGGGAAGTGAGTTGGGAGAGGACGATTTGTCGCTAAGTACTTTCCGGGATGAGGATATTGACGGCGAATCTTTCCGTACGCTCAAGCGTACACTCGAAAACGGCAAAACGTATCAGGCATTCGGTGCCCTCTCCGATGCTCAGAATATCTATAATCCCGACTTTTTCGAGCGGACAGCCGTCGACAAAATCAAGTTCCTCGGAAAAACCGGAGAATATACTCTTTATTATAATCCTGTTCGCAAGAATATCTTCGTAGGGGTCGACAATCCTTCGTACCCGGACTTTTTACTGGCTTGCGGATGGGGATTGGGATATCCCACAAACGTTTCGACGGAACAAATAGCTTCGGTGTATCCCGAGCATCAGCGAACGCATACCGATTGGGGTTTTGACCATGTGTTGAAGTATGTCTTGTTCCGCCAAATCGGCGAAGGGGTATATCAGGGTACTTTCTACACACCCAATAAAGACAACTATGCAGGGTTTAAGCCCTATGAAAATACCGGATGGGGTAACGAAAAGAAAGCCGGGGAGTTTACCTTTACCGGCGAACAGATCATTACCGGCGACAACAACTGGACCATACCCAACGGTCCCGCTGATCCGGTTGTGGAAGCAGCCAACTACAGGTTTACGGTCGATCTGAATAATAAAACAGTACATATAGAAAAGATAACGCTTTAACAAGATGAGAATACTATTCAATTTGAATTTAATTTTGCTGATGCTGGCGCTTTGCAGCTTTTCTTCTTGTCAGGATTCTAAAGATAAAACGGACGAGCAAGAAAAGCCGGAAGTACCCGCAACCGGTGATGTAACCGTTTATGTCACGACCAATAACCGGTCGCAGGATTTCAGGAAACAGGCCGCCGATTTCAGTAAAAAAAGCAATATGTCGCCTACAACCATTAAACTGCAACCGGCTACGCGTTACCAAACGATGGATGGTTTCGGAGCGGCTATCACGGGTTCCACGTGTTTCAATTTAATGAAAATGACGAAGGAAAACCGCGCTAAATTCCTCAAAGAAACTTTTTCGCCTACCGAAGGGATGGGGCAGAGTTATATCAGGATATCCATCGGTTGTTCGGATTTTTCGTTGAGCGAGTACACGTTGTGCGACACTCCCGGACTGGAAAATTTTGCATTGACCTCCGAAGAAACGGAATATGTGATTCCTATCCTGAAAGAAATTCTGGCGATTAATCCGGAGGTGAAAATAATGGGTTCCCCGTGGACTCCTCCCCGGTGGATGAAAGTAAACAATCTTACGGACCTGCAACCGTTCAACTCCTGGACAAGCGGACAGTTGAATCCGGCTCATTACGGCGATTATGCCGATTATTTTGTAAAATGGATTCACGCTTTTGAGGAACAGGGAATTAATATTTATTCCGTAACACCGCAAAACGAACCGTTGAACAGGGGAAATTCGGCTTCTCTTTTTATGGGATGGCGGGAACAACTGGAGTTCGTGAAGAACCATTTGGTGCCTAAGTTTAAAGCAGCGGCTTTCAAGACGAAGATTTACTTGTTCGACCATAATTTCAATTACGATAATATGCCCGATCAAAACGATTATCCGGTGAAAATTTACGATGCCGGTATTGATGCCGACGTGGTTGCCGGGGCAGCTTATCATAACTATGGCGGGGATAAATCGGAACTTCTCGACATCCACCAAAAGTATCCCGACAGGGAGTTGGTTTTCACGGAGACTTCCATCGGAACATGGAACGACGGCCGTAATCTGGAAGTCCGCTTGATAGAAGATATGCGGGAAGTAGCGCTGGGAACAATCAATAACTGGGCGAAAGGAGTTATTGTCTGGAACCTGATGCTGGACAGCGATCGCGGCCCGAACCGTGAAGGCGGATGCCAGACATGTTATGGCGCCGTCGATATCGACCGGTCCAACTATTCGACCATTACGCGCAATTCGCATTACTACATCATCGGGCATCTTTCGTCGGTCGTAAAACCGGGAGCGGTGCGTATCGGCACATCCGGTTTTTCCGATGCGGGTTTTTCCTTTTCCGCTTTCGAAAATACCGATGGAACGTATGCGGTTGTATTATTGAACGGAAATGCCGCGAGTAAAACAATTACGATTGATGACGGAACCCATCACTTCGCTTATGATGTGCCGGCGAAATCAGTCATATCATACAGATGGAAAAAATAATAACGGAAATGAATAATCCTAAGAATATGAAAAATTTAAAATATTGGTTATTTACTATGGTCGTGGGTTTTGTCGCTGTGGTGTCGTGTTCGGACGAGGCCGAAGAAATTCCACAGGCGGGAAATCCCGTGGTAGAAATAGAAAATCAGTTCTCCAACGTGCATTTTGGAGATGTTCTTCCTTTTACCGCTACCGTCAGTGACGATGTTTCCCTTTCCACACTGACAGCCGTATTGTATTTCGGGGAAGAGGAAGTCGCGAAGACCGTCATCCGTACAAAGGAAAACGGAAAATATGAGGGAACTATTGCCGTTCCTTTTGAAAAAGATATTCCCGATGGAACGGCTACTTTGGAGTTTGTTTTACTGAACACCACGATGAAAAGCGCCAGGCAGACGTTTGAAGTACCCGTAAAGCGCGCTTCCTACCCGTATCTGATATTGGTCACGGAGGCTGCGTCCTATCCCATGCTTCCGACAGGCAATCCGAATGAATACGCAGCGACGGAAGCTTTCCCGTCCACCGATTTGCCGGCTTATATAAAAACTCCTATAATGGATGATAAGGGCCGTGAAATTGTTTTCGGTTGGGAAGAAAGCGCTATTAAAGATGGCGTATCGGCTAATATCCCGTTTGTAAGCCCGGTTGGAGGTAAATATTCCGTCACGTTCAACACACTAACATATGAAGCGTCGCCATTCTTCAAAATCTTGTTTAACGAACAGGAAATGAATATGGTCGATGAAGATAACTATCAATTGGACATCGATTTGACCCAAGGGCAGGAATTGAAGATAGAAGGTCTGTCGGATATTGCCGATTGGTGGGTTGATGCCGACTTCTTTACGAAGAAGCAAGACGGTGTTTACAGTTTCGTCCCCATTTCGGGTAAATACCGGATTGTGGCAAATCTGAAATTTAAATACTTCAAAATTGAAGTGCTGGACGGTAATTCGCCTGCAACATTAAAAGAAGACGGCACGGGCGCTATCTGGATTATCGGCGATAATGTCGGGAAGCCTTCCGTTGCACAAAATGCAGTAGGATGGAATACCGATAAACCTTTATGTTTGTCGCCGATAGGTAACAAAAAATACCAGATAACGCTTGTTGCAGGGACAACTGTAAGTATTGAAGACATTAACTTCAAGTTCTTCCACCAGAAAGGCTGGGGAGGAGAATTTTCAGATAAAACCCTCACGACCGGAAGCGATATGGTGTTTATAGGAACGGGAGAGGAACCCGGTCCGGGCAATACCAAACGGGATCCGGGCAACTTGGGCTTGTATAAGGGTAAACCGCTTACAGCCGGAGCGACGTATGTGTTCACCGTAGATGTTTCTGCCGGGAACGACAAAGCGGTGTTGACGGTCGTAAAGAAATAAAAACGAAAACAATAATCAGGTAGGATGTTAAATACTGACATCATTTTTTGGGAATGGACGGCTAGCAATTAATCTGCCGTTCATTCTTTTCTAACGCATATAAAAAAACGATTAAACAAATGTACAAATCAATTTATTTCATCCTTTTATTTCCTTTGTTGCTTGCGTGTAATCAAGGGATTAAAAAAGCATCAACGGCGTTGGATAAGACCGTCGAAAACCGTATCGATAGTATCTTGTCTAAAATGACGCTTGAAGAGAAGGTCGGACAAATGGCCCAATATACGGTGGATGTCATCGGCAAAGGCGGTAACTTGTATGCCAGCGACGAACCGTTTGAAATCGACTTGGCGATGCTCGACACGATTATCGGTCGGTATAAAGTCGGCTCTATCCTGAATACCAGTAATAACCGTGCCCGGACACCCGAAGTGTGGGAGTATACGGTTAAGACCATTCAAGAACGTGCCTTGCGTGAAACGGGTATTCCGGTGGTATATGGTATCGATGCCATACACGGCGTGACGTATACCGCAGGAGCGACCTTTTTCCCGCAACAAATCGGCATGGGGGCGACGTTCAATCCGGCTTTAATGGAACAGGGTTCGCGCATATCGGCTTACGAAACACGCGCCAGTAATATTCCCTGGAACTTTGCACCGATCCTCGATTTGGGCCGTGATGCCCGCTGGCCGCGCCAATGGGAAACGTTCGGGGAGGATCCTTTCCTTGTCAAGCAAATGGGACTCGCTTCCATTCGCGGCTTTCAAGGAGATAATCCGAATGCTATCGGAAACGAACATGTGGCTGCTTGCCTGAAGCATTTTATGGGATACGGGGTTCCCGCATCGGGAAAGGATCGCACCCCGGCCGTGATTACCGAGAGCGAGTTACGCGAAAAGCATTTCGAGCCTTTCCGCGCTGCAGTGGAAGCCGGTGTTCTTTCCGTGATGGTGAATTCGGGGATTGTGAATAATGTATCGACTCATGCCGATCATCGGTTGCTTACCGGATGGCTGAAAGAAGAGTTGGGCTTCGACGGTGTGGTGGTAACCGATTGGGCGGATGTGCAGAACTTGCAGTCGCGCGATTATATCGGTAAAGAATATAAAGATGCGGTCCGTCAGGCAATCAACGCCGGTATCGATATGGTGATGGAGCCTTACAACGTGAAGTTTTGTCCGACGCTGATAGCGCTTGTAAAAGAAGGTTCCGTTTCGCAAGCGCGTGTGGATGATGCGGTAAGAAGGGTATTGCGGATGAAGTTCCGCCTCGGATTATTCGAGCGGCCGTATTGGTCGGCGGCGGAATACACCCGTTTCGGCAGTGCAGAATATGAAGCAGCAGCGAAAGCGGCGGCGGATGAGTCGGTGACGTTGCTCAAGAATCAGGATAACGTGCTGCCTTTGCCGAAAACCGCGCGCATTTTAGTATCGGGTCCGAATGCCCATTCCATGCGTACGCTGAATGGCGGATGGAGCTATTCCTGGCAAGGAGAGAAAGTCGAGGAGTTCGCCGAACGATATCATACCGTCTACGAAGCCTTGCAAAACGAATTCGGTGCGGCGAACGTGAAATATGAACCGGGGGTTACCTATAAAATGGATGGCTCGTATTTCGAGGAGAATGCGCCGGAAATCGAAAAGGCGGTAAGAGCCGCTTCGGGAGTCGATTATATCGTGTTGTGCGTGGGTGAAAACTCCTATTGCGAATCGCCGGGGAATCTGGATGAATTAGTCCTTTCGGCTAATCAAACGGCGTTGGCCAAGGCGTTGCAGAAAACCGGGAAGCCGGTAATTCTTGTGCTCAACGAAGGTCGTCCTCGTTTAATCCGGAGCATAGAACCCGATTCGAAAGCGGTTATCCAGCTTTATCTGCCGGGAAATTACGGCGGCGATGCATTGGCCGATGTGTTGTCGGGAGACGTCAACCCCAGTGGAAAGTTACCGTATACCTATCCCCGGTATGAGCAGTCGCTTATTACCTACGATCATAAGCCGAGCCAGAATATCGACGGTAAAATGGAAGGAGCGTATGATTACGGTGCACAGACATCGGTACAATATCCCTTCGGATTCGGATTGAGCTATACGACTTTCGAATATTCGAATCTGTCGGTAGACAAGAAAGAAGTTGTTTCGGGAGATAGCATAACGGTCAGCGTCGATATCAAGAATACCGGTGAGGTGGAAGGAAAAGAGGCGGTACTGCTTTTCAGCAGCGATTTGGTCGCATCTATCAGTCCCGATGTCCGCCGGTTGCGCGCCTTTGAGAAAATTTCGCTTCAAGCGGGCGAAACCAAAAGGGTTACATTGACTTTTCCGGCAGATGAACTGGCGTTTGTCAATCCCCAAGGAAAATGGACGCTCGAAGAAGGGGACTTCAAATTGCAGGTTGGAAATCTGATCGACCAGATCACCTGTACGAAAACCCGTTTTTGGGACACACCGAACAGGTGAGGCAATACATTTTTAAGGTTATCCGGATCTTTCTATAAAGAAAAGGTGTGTGTAGAGGCAGGCTGCGGCTTGTCTCTATTTTTTTTGTATGTTGGGCATATTACAACAAATTACTTGACATTAAAAAAGTTACAGAAAATGCTGTGTGCGAAAGTACGCACGGTGGTGTGAGAGGGCGGGGGAGTAACCCTCTTAACTACTTAACTACTCAATTGGATAAATAGGCCTTTAATTGAAGAAAGTCTCTCATAGCTTGCTTACTATCTTTCAGGTGATGATGACGATGAGCCGGATGAAGAAAAGAAAGAGTAATTTTAGAAAAAGTATCTACCAAGGAACAGTTGGCAGATATCGCTCTGGATATAACCTGGGCAAAGATAGCACAGAAATATTTCAGTAAATCCTCTTCCTGGATTTACAATAAAATCAATGAAATAGACGGTAACGGCGGTAAAGGCGGGTTCACCGAAGAAGAAAAGCAACAATTTAAAGGGGCGTTGTATGATCTCGCTGAACGGATCCGGCGTACTGCCGATAAACTTGAGTAATGGAATAAGGCTCGGTCAGTATCTTGTCTGGTTTTTAATTACCTTTTCCACGCTTGAGCCGGCGTGGAATTTTTGTCTGAAGAAAGCCATTCGTGTTTCCTCAAAAAAACAGGAAGAATATCTTGTTCTCAATATTTTTGTGCATCTTTGTAAAAATATCTTATGAGCGGATTAAGGCTAGATCACTTGATTTTTTCGCGAGAAGGTGGTTAGTTAGCATTCCTTAAGACTCTGTTTTTATGAAATAAGAGGGCATAATTTTTAAATTGACTACTAAGAGGAGGTTTTAATTCTGTTAGATGGACAAAACGCTGGAAATAGGATACCTACGGAAGCTTGCGAAAGGAGATGATCGTTCCTTCGAATTGTTATTCCTTGATTATCATCCCAAAATGGTTCGTTTTTTATATGGCTTTATAAAAGATGAGGAAGAAGCCTATGACATGGCTCAGGAGATATTCTACAAAGTGTGGGTCAACCGCGAATCGTTGGCAGAGGTAACCTCGTTTAAATCATATCTCTTCACCATGGCCCGCAATATGATATACAACTATTACGAACATAATCTGGTGAAAGAAAAGTATATCCTTCGCCAGTCGAAGGATCAAGACGAGTACGGGTTGGAAGATGAATTATTTGCCAAAGACCTCTCTCTTTTGATCGATCTTTTGGTGTCGCAAATGCCCGAACAGCGGCAACGTGTTTTTACTTTGAGCCGCAAAAACGGACTCAGTAATGACGAGATTGCGGAGCGCCTTCATCTCAATAAACGGACGGTGGAAAATCACTTGTCCAATGCTCTGCGAGATTTACGCAAAGCGCTTACCCCTCTTTTCTGTTTGTTCTTGCTTTAAATTGAATGGCTTTTCGGTTAGAAGAGGAGAACGCTCGCTAAATAAGGGACGATAAGCTCTTATTTTTCTACAAAAAATACGTATCATCGTTCAATAAACGGTATTTTTCGTTTGAGACGCGCTATTTCTCATCCGGCAAAGCCCATTTTTCGTTTGTCAAAGGCTGTTTTTCGTTGCATCAGTACCTTTTATTGTGTAAAGATTGATAGAGATCGTATAAAAATCGATGTTTTTCAATTAATAAGGGCTTTGATTTGTTTCATAAACGGTTTGATTCGTTCAATATTCTATTTTATTCAGTTGAAGAATTCTATTTTTCGTTTGGAACAGACTATTTTTCGACCGGCAAAGCCCATTTTTCGTTTGGAGACCTTCATTTTTCGTTTGGAACATCGGTTAATTCGTTTGTAAATGGCATGGATTCGATCGTTTGACCACAGAATTCATCCTTTCTTCGCTGTATTTCGATCGTTTTTCTATTTTATTCGTCCGAAACACTTCGTTATTCATTGGGAATACGGTGTTCTTCCTTCATCCATCCCCAATTTGACGATGGAAGGGATCAGTTTGGCGAAAAAAAACGTTTTTGTTTGTGCGTGCCGTGTCACTTTCCTGTCTACTCTATTAAAAGGCCGAAATGAACAAAGACCAGATTCGCATACTCATTACCCGTTTTTTTGAACATTCTGTTTCGAAAGAGCTATTTGCTAAGTTCCAGCAATGGTTTCTTCGAGAGGACGATCGTTTGGACAAAGACGAAGTGCTAAGTGAGTTATGGGAAAAACAGACGGCTTCGGCCGACAGTCTTACCCTACAAGGGTTGGACGAAATGAAACGCCGCATCGGCAACCTAAACAAGTCCGGGAAGACTTTCCGGCTTCGCCGGTTAGGACGTATTGCGGCCATATTGCTGTTGCCTGTTATCAGCGCCCTGCTGACGTTCTATTTTGTCCGAAGCAATGAAGCGTCGAGTCATCGCGCGGCTGAAATGGTGGAATATACCGTTCCCGATGGAGAGATGGAGCAGATTGTTTTACCCGACGGTTCTACAGTCTGGTTAAATGCCGGCTCCATGCTTTTATATTCCGAATCCCCCTCCGCATCGGCTCGTCGTGTATTTCTTACGGGAGAGGCGACCTTTCACGTGACCAAAGATCCCGCAAGGCCGTTTACCGTAAAGACCCAGTATTTGCAAGTCGAGGCGCTCGGAACCACTTTCAATGTGAAATCCTATACCGATGCCGAAGCCGCCGCCGTTACGCTCGAAGAGGGCTTGGTGAGAATTCAGATCGAGGGAAAAGTGACTGCCGACGAAGTGATTTATCCTGACGAGCAATATATATACGATCATCGTCATGGGAAAGTGCTTAAAACGCAGGTGGATGCCCGGATGGTCAATAAATGGAAAGAGGGCTATATGGTGTTTGAGAATGCCTCTTTCGAAGAAATTATCCGCACCGTCGAACGTCGTTTTAACGTAACCATTCAATATGACATTCGAAAATACGGCGGAGGAAGTTTCTCTGTGAAATACCGTCCTTACGAAGACGTGGAACAGGTCTTAACGATTTTGGAGACATTGAATCCCGGACTTAAATGGACAAAAAAAGACGCGAATATTGAAATAAGATAAAGAACCGGAAATAAATCGATGCATATGCTAAAAAGAGCCGGGAAGCCAGTCTCATAAACACAGCTCCCCGGGTTGAAATCGTTAAATACTCAATAATTACTATTCACTCCATAACCATAAAAGAGGAATAATTACTTAGAATACTAACAATTGAATTACAAAATTATGAAAATAAATTATTTAAAACACAGATTAAGAACAAATCATTTCAATCGATTGATTTTTCTGCTGCTTACCTTTTTCTTTTTTCAGACACAAATTTCCTGGGGACAATCTGTGTCCCTGTCCGATACCCGCCTTACGTTGAAGGCTGCTTTTACTGAAATAGAAAAACAAACAGATTTGTCGATCGACTACAATCGTGAAATTATCGATGTCAATAAAGTCGTGGTAATACCGGCGAGAGCGGGCTCATTGTCCGAAATAATGGCCGCTTTACTGCAAGATACGGGATGCACCTATGTGACCCGGGGAAACCATATTGTGATATCGAAAGCGCCTGTAGCGGCACAACAGCCGCAAAAGAAAAATATAGCCGGTACTGTATTGGATGAAAACGGCGATCCTGTCATAGGGGCCAATATTGTGGAAAAAGGAACGACAAACGGTACTGCAACGGATGTCGATGGACGGTTTTCGTTACAGGTAGCGGAAAGTGCCGTTATCCATATTTCTTATCTCGGATATGTGGCAACCGATGTTTCTACATTAGGCAAGAATTCTTTCAATGTCGTGCTCCAAGAAGATACGAGAACCTTAGAGGAGGTCGTTGTCGTCGGATACGGAACAATGAAAAAAAGCGATGTAAATGCAGCTATCGTTTCCGTTAAAGCAGAGGATCTTGTAAAAGTGTCATCTCCTGATTTTTCCGAAATGCTCATGGGGCGTGCAGCCGGTCTTACCGTCACTCAATCGAGCGCCCAACCGGGAGGAGGAGTAGAAGTATTGATTCGGGGCGGAGCATCTACCGGCGCCGGCAACCAGCCGTTGTACGTAATTGATGGTTTCCCCATTGTAAACGACGGGGTTTCTCCCGGTAGCGGCAATCAATGGAGTGCAGGGAATCATAGTCCTTTGAGCGATATCAATCCAAACGATATTGCTTCCATTGAAATTTTAAAGGATGCTTCGGCTACCGCCATATACGGAGCCCGGGGAGCTAATGGTGTTGTGTTGGTGACCACTAAGCGGGGAACCAATAAAACAAGGGTCGAGTATAATTTAATTACGTCTGTTCAATCGATCATTAAAAAACCCGAACTGCTTAACGGTAGGGAGTTCATGATAGAACAGAATAGATATAACAAGGAAAAATATATGGAGACGAATAAGATTTACCCCTATGGTAATGCAGACCCCTCAAGTGTCAGTCCGTATATTCCCAAATATTCCGAAACCGATATAAGCTCCGCCGGCGTTGGAACAAACTGGTACGATCTGATAACGAGAACCGGAAAAGTCAATCAGCATAATCTTTCTATCACTTATGGAAATGAGGATCTCAAATCGCTCGTTTCCCTTAATATCTTCGATCAGACAGGTGTGGTTAAAACATCCGGGTTCCGGCGGTATAATATCCGGTATAACCTCGATCATAAAATTGCAGGATGGTGGGATTACGGTATATCTGCTTTAGGCTCAATGACCGAAGAACAAAATGCGACTCTTGGCGGTGGTCGTGACGCAACCGCGGGGATCATCGAGGCGGCTCTCAACTACAGTCCTCTGGTAAAAGCGGAAAGAGATCCCTCTTCCGGGTCGTGGATTGAAGATCCGAGCCAGGCGCTGCTCAATCATCCGCTGTCTTATCTCGATATCAACGACAAAACGAAGACGAAACGGTTCCTGTCATCTCTTTATACGAACTTTTATATTATAAAGGATGTCTTATGGGTGAAATTATCGGGGGGAATTGATATCCGTGACGGATTACGCCAAAACTATTATCCCTCCACTACACGTTACGGCAGTCAAGTGGGAGGGGACGCGAATATAAACTCTGCTTACCGCGAAGATTACATGTCGGATATCGTCGTAAATTTTCAGAAAAGTTTTGTCGAAAAACATCGTTTGTTGGCATTGGGCGGATATTCATATCAAATTCAGAACGATAATGGCGCCTACTCTCGTGCCATGGGTTTTACCTCCGACGCCCTTGCTTATTATAAGTTGCAAGCCGGAGAACAGAGACCCATAGTCAGTTCTTACAAAAACAAGCATGTTCTCGCATCGTACTTCGGACGTTTACAATACTCTTACGACGACAAGTACTTGTTTACTTTAACGGCACGTCTGGATGGAAGTGACCGGTTCGGGGAAAATAACCGGTATGCGTTTTTCCCTTCGGGAGCATTTGCCTGGAGACTGATACAAGAGGACTTCGTGAAAGATATTGATTGGCTGTCCGATGCAAAAATCCGTTTAAGCGCCGGACAGGTGGGAAATGAGAATTTACCCAATGATGCCGCATCGGAGTATTATTCTTTCGACGGGCGTAATTATTATTTCGGGGATGCCGAAAAAAGAGGAGTTAATTTAGGGAAATTCGGAAATTCCAACCTGAAGTGGGAAACAACCACGGAAATCAATGCCGGTATCGATTTCGGGTTTTTCCGTAACCGTGTCAACGGTAGTGTCGATGTGTTCTCTAAAGAGATAAAAGACCTTTTAAGCTGGAGAACCTTACCTCACACGTCCATATTGGGAGGAGTATGGTCGAATATCGGGAAGACGACCAGTCGCGGGGTTGAATTTACGTTGAACACCGTAAATCTCGAAGGGCCGCTTTCGTGGCAATCGACTTTCACCTTTACTTCCTACCGTGACAGATGGAAAGAACGCGATCCGAAAGTGATATTGAATCCATATCAATCTGAAAAAGATCCCATCACGGCTGTGTTTGGGCTTATCTCTAACGGTATTAAACAGCCGGGTGAAGAAACTCCCGAAATGCCGGGACTGATAGTGGGGCAGCAAAAATATAAGGATGTAAACGGATTGGACAGCAATGGACAACTAACAGGGCAACCCGATGGAAAGGTTAATCAGGCGGATGTTGTATTTATCGGTACGCGTGCGCCCAAATTTACGATGGGATTAAACAATGTGTTCAGATATAAAGGGTTTGACCTGAGCGCTTTCCTGTATGCGGCTGTGGGAGGATACAGATGGCCTTCAACTCAGGCGGAACATGGTGTTTACGGCAGTTACGGAACGCAGATGCTCCGGGATAACTACAACTATTTGAAAGAGATACAAAACCGATGGTCTTCCGACAACGTGAATACCGATATGCCGTCAGGGGTTGTGAACAGTTTCGACGCTTATGGAGCCCCGCTGTGGCAAAAGGCGTCTTACTTGCGTTTGAAGAATTTAACGTTGGGATACGATATCACCCGTCTCTTAAAAGTAGATAAAATAAGTGCCCGCATTTATTTTACGGGGCAAAATATCTTTACCGTAACCGATTACAAGGGCTTTGATCCGGAAGTGGAAAATGACAGGGCTTCGTATCCGCAGCAAAAAACATTTTCTTTAGGCATCGACGTGAAATTTTAATAGAGAAAAATTATGAAAAAGATAATCAAATATATACTAATAGGCATAATCGGTTTTTCGTCCTTTTCATGCGAAGGCGACCTGGAGCCATCCTTATACGGAAATGTAGGCAACGAGGATGCTTTCAGAACCGCTGGCGATGTGGAAGCGGCGACAACAGCACTGTATTACGAACTCAGACAAAAAGGATGGGCGCCGTATCTGTTTAGCGACGGCAGTTCGTTTGTTATGGATGAAGTTGTGACAGACGAATGGACCACAAAATGGGCCTGGACAAGTTTTCTCAACGGATCGTGGAACGGCGTTGATGCTATGTCCGCCGGATTCTATAATTGGATAGCTCCAACCATCACGCGTTGCACGTATAACATTGCCCAAATAGAAAGGTCGGCTGTCGCAAGTGAAGTGAAAGATGAATACATCCCTCAAATACGGGCGTTAAGAGCTTTTTTTATGTTTGACATATACCGGCTTTACGGTCCCATGCCGATGATATTGGAGGGTGAAAGGGCTATAAATCCCGATCCCGACTATAAACCGGAACGTCCTTCCGCCGAATCGGTTGAGGATTTTATCAAAACGGAATTGAGGGAGGCTGCCGATCTGTTGCCCGTAGCCCCGAAGATATATGGACGTATAACGAAAGGCGCGGCATTGCACTATCTCTTAAAATATCAGATGTTTAAAAAGGACTGGCAGAATGCGCTGACAACGGCAAATGAAATAATCGGTCTGAACTATTATAGCCTTGAAGATAATTATGCAACTATTTTCTCGGCGCAAAACGAAGGGAACAAGGAACTGATATTTGTGGTGCGCGCAGAGCCTATTGCCGATTACGGCAACCATACCTATACAAACATATTACCGGGCGATTTTCCATCGCCTCACGGTAATGTAATAGATGGGTGGAACGGGCATCGTATGCCGTGGAAGTTCTATGACACGTTCGATCCGGATGATAAACGACGCGAGTTGGCTGTGGCCGAATATAAATCGAAAGGGGGCGTGCAAATCAATCTTCGGGATAACGATATCGGAGCGTTGCCTTTAAAATACGGCATAGATCCCGAAGCGGCAGGTATTTGGGCAGGAAACGATAAAGTGCTTGACCGATACGCAGAGGTCTTGTTGTTTAAGGCGGAAGCGTTGAATGAACTCAATGGGCCGAACCAGGAAAGCGTTAACCTGATAAACGAAATACGCAAACGCGCATTCGGACTTGGGGTTAGTTTGCCTTCCGAAACAATTTTAGATGAAGGGTTTGACGGGGAACTGGAGGGGAATGCCCTCGGAGCGTTCACGTTAAACAACTATCAAGATCAAATTGCTGCCTGGACGTACGATGTGGACAAAACCGGAGTGTTTGGCAGCGGCAATGCCTTGCATGTAAAGGTCGCTAATTCTGGCTCTGAGTTTTGGGCTTTACAAGTGAGAGCCGACAATCAACCGATTAAAAAAGGGCGGAATTATACGGTTAGCTTTAAAGTGAAAGCCTCGAAGGACGTCACATTCGATTTCAAGGCCGAAGGGCCATTGGCGCATTCTCAGACAGTCACGTTGAAAGCCAACGAAGCAAAAGAATTGACCTTCGATACCGCTGCGGGCACGGCTGACGGCAATTGCGTTATTTTCTTCGCTTTGGGCGCCACGGAAAATAACTACGATATCTGGTTCGATTCGGTGAACCTGATCATGAAAGAGCAGGCTGCCGCGGGAGGCGACAAATATCTCGTTAAATTGAGTGACTTCCCCGACAAAGGTTCCTTACGCGACTGGATCCTAAAAGAAAGAGGATGGGAATTTTGGTATGAAGGCAAGAGGCGCGAAGACCTCATCCGGACGGGTAAGTATATCGAAGTGGGGAGCAGCTTGGGGGATAATTTTACAAGCAAGAACTTGTTATTTCCTATTCCTACTCATGTTTTGATCGAGAATCCCAACATCAAACAAAATACCGGATACTAAACGATATTTCGAAAGGATTGTTATAGGCTTTGGATCTGTAACAATCCTTTCTCTGTAATAATGAAACATATAAAACAAATATTTATGGCTATAAACAATCTGTTCAAATTTCCAGTTCTTCTTTTTATTCTGTTAGGATGTGTCTTTTGCGGATGCAGCGGATGCAGCAGTAGCGATGATACGCCCGACGGAACGCCGCCTCCCGATACCGGGCCGAAAGAAGTATATGATATCAAACTGAGCGATATTCATATACGCGATCCGTTTATACTTGTCGACAAGCAAAACAAAGTCTATTATTTGCATGTAAACGGAGACAAAAAAGTAAAAGTGTATAAGAGCGAAGATCTGACAATGTGGAAGGATATGGGTTTCTCATTCGTTCCGCAGCCGGATTTTTGGGGAAAATCCGATTTTTGGGCACCGGACGTGTATCATTATAACGGAAAATATTATGTTTTTATTACTTTAAGCGCTCCGGGCGTGAAACGGGGTACTTCCATATTGGTCTCGGATGCTCCGCAAGGCCCCTTTGTTCCTTTGGTAAACAATGCCGTAACGCCATCGAACTGGATGTGTCTCGACGGCTCTTTCTATGTGGATGCAACCGGCACTCCATGGATCGTTTATTGTCACGAATGGCTGGAGGCGGGCGATGGGGAGATATTGGCTCAGCAACTGGACAAGGATCTTAAAGCAACCGTAGGCGATCCGAAATTGCTTTTCAAGGCTTCTGCCGCACCATGGGTCGGACCTATCAAATCGGGTTCGGTGACAGGTAACGTTACGGATGCGCCGTTTATCCATAAGATTGGTGACGGTTCTTTGATAATGCTTTGGTCGAGTTTTCGAAAAGACGGTAAATACGCCATCGGCCAGGCTGTTTCCAAGTCGGGAAGTTTATCGGGCCCCTGGGAACAGAGTTCCGAAACACTCAATAGCGATGACGGGGGCCATGCAATGTTGTTTGAAGACTTAAAAGGTAGGCTGATGATCTCTTATCACGCGCCCAACAGTGGACCTACAAGAGCCGTCATCAAAGAAGTTTATATAAACAACGGCAAAATTATCTTAGCAGACTGAGGGGTGGTATGAAGAATATAAAGTGTCTATTTTTATGGGGAATGCTTTTTGCCGGTTCGGTTTTATCGTTCTCTCAAAATAAGCTGTATATCCTCAGCACAAACAATACATCATTGGTTTATTCGGTGGGGAATGAAGGTCGTTTACTGTTCCGTTATTATGGTAAGAAGATAAATGATTTTTCTCCTTTCGTGTCCGTAAACAACTATGGTAAGGCGGATACCGACCGCGATCTGGAATTTGAAGCGTATCCGGCTTTTGGACTCGGTTATACAAATGAACCGGCCTTAAGCCTTATCCATAGTGATGGCAGCTTAATTACGGAATTATCTTTTGTAAAGGATGAAGTTCAACACAAAGGAAATGTCGTTCATTCTGTAATCTATCTCCAAGATAAGGTGTACGATCTTGCCGTCGAACTCCATAGCGAAGCCTATCAGGCCGAAGATGTAATCGCCCAATGGGTCACCATTCGCAATAATGAAAAGGGAACAATTTCTTTGAACAATGTTTACTCTTCATCTCTCAACCTTCGCGCATACAGTTATTATTTGACTCACTTTAACGGTACATGGGCCGGAGAGATGAACAGGGTGGAAGAAAAATTAGAGCATGGAATAAAGACGATAGAATCGAAAAAGGGAGTCCGGACAACCCAAACGGAGAATCCATCCTTTATATTGTCACTGAATAATCCGGTAGAAGAAAATAACGGAGACTGTTATGGAGGGGCATTGGCTTGGTCCGGCAATTACAAATTATCCTTCGAACTGGACGAATGGGATCACGTAAATATATTGGCCGGTGTCAACCCCTTTTTATCGGAATACAAATTAGCTGCGGGAGAGGATTTCACCACTCCGAAGATGATTTATACGTTCAGTAACCGGGGACAGGGACAAATATCCCGTAATTTCCACGATTGGAGCCGGAAATATGCTTTAAATAACGGAAATGAAGAACGCCCCATTATATTGAACAGTTGGGAAGGGGCCTATTTCGATTTCAACGAACAAACGCTCACGGATATGATGGATGATGCAAGCCGGATGGGTGTAGAGTTGTTCGTTTTGGATGATGGCTGGTTTGGAAATAAGTATCCACGCAACGGCGATAACGCGGGACTGGGAGACTGGCAAGTAAATAAAAAGAAACTGCCCAACGGCCTCCAACATCTTATAGATTATGCCCAATCAAAAGGATTGAAATTCGGTATATGGATTGAACCGGAAATGGTTAATCCGAAGAGTGAATTAGCGGAGAAACATCCCGAATGGATTGTACAAAGTAAGGGTAGGGAAAAAATAACGCTGCGGAATCAACTCCTGCTCGACCTCGCTAACCCGCAAGTACAGGATTTTATTTGGAATATGATAGATGGTTTATTAAGCGAGAATAACGGGATCGATTATATCAAATGGGATGCGAACAGGCATGTGGAACAAGTCGGATCGACCTATTTGCCGGCTGGCGATCAAACGCATTTCTGGATCGATTATACCGAAGGCTTGTATGGCATCTATGATAAAATAAGGGCTAAATATCCCCATCTTATGTTGCAATTATGTGCTTCGGGAGGGGGCCGTTTGGATTACGGCGCCTTGAAATATCATGATGAGTTTTGGACATCCGACAATACGGATCCTTTGGCTCGATTATATATTCAATACGCTACAAATCTGATCTATCCTCCGGTAGCGACGGCAGCCCATGTATCGGCCAACCCCAATCATCAGACAGGCCGGTTGACTCCTCTGAAATTCCGCTTTGATGTGGCAATGACAGGCCGCCTGGGCCTCGAACTACAGCCTAAGGATATTAAAAATGAAGAATGGGCGTTTGCTAAAAAGGCGATAGAGGATTACAAGACAATTGTCAGGCCGCTGATTACAAGTGGAGATTTATATCGTATTATTTCACCTTACGATCCTACAAATAATTATGCCGCTCAACTGTATGTCGGTAAAAACAAACAGCGCGCTGTCCTGTTTGCATTTTGTACGGAGTTTAATAATCGGGGAATTCTACCGTTCATCAAAACACAAGGTCTTGATCCGGAAAAGAGTTATAAAATTAGTGAGATAAATAAAATATCTGCCCGGTCCTGTTTCTGGGGGGATGGGTTGATTTTTAAAGGAGACTTCCTCAACAATGTTGGAATAACGCTCAATATCGCACGGCAATATGAAAGCGCTGTTTTTCTTATCGAAGAGATAGGCGCCGGAGAATAAGATAAATGAAGTTTTGAAATTCAAATCTCCGTTATCCAACTCTCAGGAGCCGATTACCACAATCCATAATTCGATTCAACCTGTCGGAATAAAAGTACTTTGTTCCGGCAGGCTATTGAAACAACTAAATGTTTCAATAGCCCATCAGCATCAGAACTGCCCTCAAAAGTTTTAATGACATGGTATTTGCCACGGCTTTTATCAAAGGCCTGAACACATGCACGACGGACAAGTCTTGTTTTGCCGCTATGGCAGGATTGAGAGCCACCTAAATCTTCTGGCTTCCCAGATTAATCTCCGCTGAGGAGGGATGACAAATCTACAATTTGTAGGAGTCCCAGTCTCTTACATCTTTGATTTGTGGCTTTTTTAATAAACGAATTGCTTCTTCACGCTTGTTTTTCTGTTTCTTTTCCATAACTTTGTCGTTGTTAGTTTATATAGCAAAATGGGGTTAAGTTCTGTGGGCTATAAAAGAAAGTTCTATTTTTCTAATAGGGAATTACAGGCTAAAGAGCCTGCTCTCGTCATGATTTTAGGACGCAATCCGCAGAAATCCGATTATCTTACAGGCGCAAGGGCACTGTTAATATTCGACTATATTGCTTCCTGTTTTGCTTTTTAAAGAAAAAACGCTTACACAGAACCTCTCTCCGGGATGAATTTTGTTCAATAAAGATTGGGTAAAATCATTTAGTTGAGGTTGTCTTTGCAAATTATCTATAGAATTTATTCCTCGACTTTAGTGTCATTTAAACGCTTGAATATGTCTACGGAAGAAACAGAAATAACAGGGAGTAATGCCATTGCAGAGGACCGGGATTTGGTGATTCGTCTCATCAACAATGATCAGGAAGCATTTTGCGAATTATACGCAAAATACAAAACTCGCTTGCTATACTTTGCTGCGAAATTCATTAAATCGAATGAGTTTGCTGAAGACATTTATCAGGACGCTTTCGCCGTCATCTGGCAAAGCCGCTGTTTCCTCGATCCGGAAAAGTCATTTTCTTCTTATCTGTATACCGTTGTAAAAAATCGCATTTTAAACACATTGAGAGATATAGAGAACAATCAAAAACTCAAATCGCATATCCTCGATTATTCCATAGACCACTCCGATACGACGAATCAGTTTATCGAAGCATCCGAGTTGCAGGCGATACTCGATAAGGCCTTGGCGAAACTTACCCCCCGCCAACGACAGGTATTTGAAATGAGCCGCGATGCACAACTGTCGCACAAAGAGATCGCTGAAACACTCGGTATTTCCGTTTTTACCGTACAGGAACATATCTCCATCGCTTTAAAGACCATCAAAAGCTATCTGAAAGAATATCCCGATTATATCTCCGGATTGTTGCTCCTGTTGATATGCGCAGGGCTATAAAAAAAGTTAAAGTCTCCCCAGCTTTTTCCATTAAAAGTGTATAACTATTATAAGGGAGCGAAAATTCCGACCCTTTTATAAAATCGTACATGAACGGTAAGACAGAAAAAGAAAAACAATTCAGGCGCTTCATTCATAATCTTTACACAAAAGAAGAGGCGGAAACATTTTTTCGCGATATACACGATTCTCGAAATGAAGTCCCCCTCGGCTCTGTCTTTTCCGAACTGAAAGACGAAGCGGAATGTCGCCCCTCTCCCAATGATATTACTTACCATCAATATAAAGAAGAAGCGAGGCGGTTGTTGAGGAACATGGAAAAGGAAAAACGCCCCCGCATTCGCCGCATAGCCATGTCTGTAGCTGCTGTAGCATCGGCGTTGCTGTTAGGGATATTTATATTTCAATATGTCAAAGATGCCCAAAACGCTTCCGGCTTATACGTCGAAACCGTCACTCCCTCGGGAGAAAGGGAAAAGTTTACGCTTTCGGACAGTACACGCGTCGTGCTGAATTCCCGTACGAATATCGCCTATCCCGAACAATTCGGCAAAAACGAACGCCGCGTGCGACTTTCGGGGGAAGCTTATTTCGATGTAAGCAAAGACAAAAAGCCGTTTATCATAGAAACGGCCCGCTTCAACATCCGCGTATTGGGTACCGCTTTCAACGTAAAGGCTTACGAGGAGGACGAAACCGTATCCGTCAGCGTAAACGAAGGCCGGGTAGAGGTCTCCATGTCCGACGCTACATTTACCTTGACGCGCAATGAGAAAGTCACCCTTAACTCGCGGACTGGCGAAATCATGAAAGAGATTTCCCGCAACAACGCCTCCTCTTTTGCATGGATGAAAGGGTGGTTGTATTTTAATCACACGCCCATACGGGATGTGGCACGAGAACTGGAACGAGTATACGGATGCCGTATTGTATTCGACGACGGACAAGAATTTAACAATCTTATTTCAGGGGAACACGACAATAAGAGCTTGGAATCGGTATTGCAATCGATTCAGTACACAACGAAAATCAAGTATAAAAAAGACGGGAATGATATACTCTTTTTTAAATAATCCAAACGAATAGAGTCTCTAACAATAAATTAGGATAACTAGTAAAAATGCGGCGTAATAATAAAACATTAGTAAAATTCTTTAAAAGGAGATGTGTATATTCCCGTTTATTTCAAGTAGATATAAGGAGAGAAATAATTTATGGGAAATCGTTTGGGTGAAATGAAATAAAAACTTCATAAATAATTAACCGTTTTGTAATATTCTTATTGTTTCTTTGCGCAAAAAAGAAGGGAATGTATTCAAATTTTTTAAAAACATGATATATATATGAAATTTATGAATCAGCAGGGGAAAACTAATTTTTGGGTTTTTCTTAATTTTTGTGTGGCGATCTTGTTCTTTATTGTTATTGTTGTCCCCCTTAACGGACAGAATATAAAAGATAATAACCTTTCGCTAAATGTACAGAATCAACCCGTTAGTCAAGTGTTTAATAAAATTAGCTCAATGACGGGTTACAAGTTTTTTTATGATCAGCGGATATTAGACAAAACACCGAATGTGACTTTGAATGTGCGCAATACGACTATCCAGAATATTCTGGATAGAATAACGGCTCAGACATATCTTTATTTTCAACGTATAGATAATACGATTTCTGTCAGTTTAACCCCGACAGTAAGTAACGCAACATCTCCTCCCCGTGAACGTAAAACCATTTCCGGCACAGTTACCGACCAATCGGGCGAGCCTGTTATCGGGGCGAATATTATAGAAAATGGGACTTCTAATGGAACCGTTACCGACTTGAGTGGAAATTTCTCTTTAGACGTCTCGGCTAATGCGACCCTTCGTATTACGTATCTCGGGTATAAGCAAAAGGATGTTGGCACAACCGGTAAAACCTCTTTTGATGTTGTTTTACACGAAGATGTAGAAACCCTTCAGGAGCTGGTTGTGGTCGGTTATGGAACAATGGAAAAACGCCAAGTAACAAGTTCCATATCTTCTATAAGCGGAGATGATCTCTTGCAAGGAATAGGAGGTGCCAGTATTGAAACGGCTCTGAGAGGAAAAATTTCCGGGATGAGTGTTTCAGGAACAAGTAGCCCAAACTCGAGCAATACAATATTATTGCGTGGTGTTGCATCTGTGAATGCGGGTAAAGGGCCATTAGTTGTCATAGATGGTGTCCCGGGAGGAGATTTGCGCTCTTTAAACCAGGAAGACATAAAGTCCATTGACGTTTTGAAAGATGCATCAGCGGGAGCTATTTACGGGACACGTGCTGCCGGGGGAGTTATTTTGGTCACAACGCGAAACGCCGTGGCCGGACAAATTAAAGCTACTTACACGGGAGAGTTATCAATGGAAACGCTCAGAAACAGGCCGGATGTATTAAGTGCGAGTGAATACCGGGACTTAGGATTAGGAGGCGAAAATGATATTTATGATTATGGTGCGGATACAGATTGGTATGATCTTCTGATGAGAAAAAATCCTTTGTCACACCGGCATGTCGTTAATGTCAACGGAGGAAGTGAATACGCAAATATTTATACGACATTTTCCATGCAAGATCAAAAAGGAATTGCGATAGGGGATGGAAGGAAAGACTATTCCGCACGTATAAATGCTTATTTTAAAATGTATGAAGGGCTGGTTGAACTCAGGACGCATGCTGAATATAGAGAAGCGAAAAGAGATTTAAGAAGATCAAACGGCATGTATAATGCGGCGATAAAACTTAATCCTACCCTGAACCCGTATGATCAGGAGAGCGCGTCGGGATACAATCTGGAGGATTTTAAGGGAACCGACTTTAACCCTGTGGCAGACGTAATGCTAAGACAACGTGATGCTTTAGATAAATGGTTACTGTCAGATGCTACATTAAAAATAAATTTGACACCTGAATTGAATGTGCAAGCAACGTTCGGATATGATTCCAGGCAATGGCAAGCTACCCGGTATGTATCGGCAAATCACCGGGAGTCCGATCAAGGCGGATACAGTGGGGAAGCTTATCATGGGTTTGATAAAACGCAGAATAGTTCGTTCGAAACGTATGCCTCCTACAATAAAGCCCTCAATAATCATACCTTTAGCGCAGTTGCAGGTTACAGCTTTTTTGAGCATAATCAAGAAGCATTTAACATGACAAATAAAGACTTTCCCGTAGAAGGAACAGGTGCATGGGATATCGGAACGGGTAATTATCTTAGTGATGGAAAAGCAGCCATGTCTTCTTCAAAAGCCCCGAGAGAGCGTTTGTTGGCTGTTTTTGCGAGAGGAAATTATTCTTTCAAGGATAGATATATGGCGACCGCCAGTATAAGACGCGAGGGTTCCTCCAAATTTGGACCTGATCACAGATGGGGCACGTTCTGGGCTATTTCAGGCGGCTGGCGTATCAGCAACGAAGATTTTATGAAAGATGTTTCCTTTGTGAATGACTTGAAATTAAGAGTAGGATACGGTGTTACCGGAAACAATGACTTTTCTTCTCCTCCGGGACTTACAGCAAGAGTATATGGATCGAATGGAATGTGGTTGACCGATGGTAAAAATTGGAATTCGCTTTATGGCTCTATCCGTAATGTAAACAGGGATCTCCATTGGGAAGAAACGAAAGGGACGAATATTGGTGTGGATTATACTCTGTTCGATAGCCGGTTATATGGTAAATTCGATTATTTCTGGCGCAATGTTAGTAATCTGATCTTTGACCAAGGGGTAAGCCAGCCACCCAATGTTTATCCTACAACGAGAAAGAACATAGGAACCTTAAAAGGGAACGGTTGGGAACTGGAAATAGGAGGTGTACCGATACAGACTAACGATTTTGAATATACTACTGCTGTCCGTCTGTCACAGAATTCGACAAAGATTACATCCATGGGGAATGTTACTTGGACGACAGTGGGGGATGGATTCCCTTCTCCGGGATCTCCCGGAAACCCTTATCGGTTACAAAATGACTTGATAATAGGACAATGGTATATGAAGAAGCATGCCGGAATTACGGAAGACGGACAATGGCAAGTGTATGACAAAGATAATAATGTCATACTTGCAAGTAAATCAAGTGATGACGACAAACGTTTTCTGGGGAATGCCATACCCAAGCTCGAGATTTCGTGGGATCATACTTTACTGTATAAAAACTGGGATCTATCGATTGCTTTACGCAGTTGGCTCGATTTCGATGTCTTTAATATGGCAGACATGTATTACGGGATACCGACGAAAGAAAACGGCGTTAATTTTCTTAAGAGAGCGTTTAAGGATGATAGAAAACACATTGCCCAAGAGAAACAACTCTCTGATTATTGGCTTGAAGATGGAACATTCCTCAAGATAGATGCAATAGTGCTGGGGTATACGATTAATCTCAAAAAGTATAATCGGTTTGTAGAGAAAGCGCGTTTCTATCTGAATATGCGGGATGTAGCCTGTTTTACCGGCTACTCGGGATTAGATCCTGAAGTTTCGTATTCGGATCCTTTGAGGCCCGGGCTAGACGATATAACCGGTGACGCTGTTTTTCCTAAAACACGCAGGTTTACATTGGGATTTCAATTAACATTATAATAAATACACTTATGAATAATCGTAATTACATAAAATTAATTTGTATAGGTTTGTTGTTACTCATTACAAGTTCATGCGATCTCGATCCTGTATGGTACTCACAAGTGACGACCGATCATTATTACACATCAAAAAAAAGCGTATACGGTGTCTTGGGACGCCCGTTCGGACATTGGGCTTGGTTTTGCCAAAGCGACCGTTTCTATCTGCAAGAGTATACGGGAGATATCCTTTGTTTGCCTACCCGGGGTAGCGATTGGTACAATGGAGGTATTAACCAACGGATGCACCACCACGAATGGGTATATACGGATAGTTATTTCTGGGAAACTTGGAGAGGAATAGGTATGGGGCTGGCGTATGCGATGGAGTCGAGAGAGGATCTTGCAGATGTAGACTATGTAGCCCTCGGACTGACGGAAGACGAAAAACAAAATCATACAACTCAATTGAGGGCATTGGAAGGCTATTATTATATGAAAGGACTCGATTTCTTCGGAGGAATGCCCATTTATACAACCACTAAAGAAGACATCAGTGTTCCACGCAGTACAGCTAAAGAAACCTTTGAATACGCTGAAAAGCTATTGAAAGATGCTATTCCGAATCTTCGTAAGAAAGAAGAATTAGGAGCAGCCGAAGATGGCTATATAAAACAAGCGGTAGCTGCCAGCATTTTGGCTCAATTGTATTTCAATGCCAAAGCGACTATCGGTGTTGATATGTTCAGCGAATGCGCCGAGTTATGCCAGGATATTATTGATGGTGTATATGGGAAATATGAATTGGAAGAAGATTGGTTCGCTCCATTCAGTTTTGATAATAATTTATCAAAAGAGATCATTTGGAGCGTCCCTTCCGAAGCCAATAAAAATGAATTTAATTGGTGGTATAAACATTTTGGACACTATCAGACGTGGATATATTTGGATTTGGAAGTTACCGGGAACAACGGCGGGTGCATGCAGCCCTCGTTAAAACCGAACGGGCAACGCTATACCGATAGCGATTTTGGCGGATCAAGATTAGGCAGGCCTTTCGCTAAGTTTCACGAAAAAGATTTAAGGAAAAGACCTTACCTGTATAAAGGAAATAAAAAATACGAGGGTATGTTCTTGATGGGAGAACAAACAAATCCTATTACCGGGAAGTCATCTAAAGGGGGTAGAGAATATAAAAACGAGGTTATTTCTTTTGTAGACCAAATTACGGTAATGAAACAACTTGGAGGTGAAAAATATCCCACCGTTGATGATCTGCCCTCTACAATTGCCGACGCCGAGGAAGTTTCCGGAATTCGTCCCTGGAAAATTCCTCAACCGAATAAGGCGGATGTCGCTATACGATATAATCCGGACAATCCTATTATTCGATTGGCTGAGATATATTATATGCTTGCGGAATGTACGATGAGAGCGGGCGATAAAAAAACAGCCGCCATGCTGATAAACAAAGTCCGTGCTCGTAATTTTGAAAATAGAATAGATCCGGATCCCGTGACCGAATCTAATTTGGATGAATACAGAATGTTGGATGAATGGATGATCGAGTTTCTGGCGGAAGGACAGGGGAGAAGGCGTACCGATTTAATCCGATGGGATAAATTTGTAACTGAAAATTGGTGGGACCATACGGCTACTAAGGATAAGAATCGTAACATATTTCCTATTCCTGAAAAAGCTATTTCCGCAAACAATCTATTGGAACAAAATCCGGGTTATTAATATCCTGAAGAATAAAAGGGCCTTGTTAATATGTATTAGCAAGGCCCTTTTTCTATGTTTCTTTGCCATAACTTTAACTTGTGGTTTACTTGCTTGATGGGGTTCGCAAGTTCTTAATTATGTGTCATTAGGTGTAAATCCAAAACTTGTGTCACATAAACCATCTAAAATATAGGAAGTCATCCGACCGGTTGTTCTGCTGAAGTTTTCTACCATAGATAATCATTGTAGGGGATTGCCTACCGCTTCATTACGAATCTAAAAGGGGATAACACCAAGAAGATTAAAGTTGATGAAGAGCAGGTGAATATTCATTTTCCCGGTAGCTATTTACTGCATTTGCAACCGGTAAAATCAACAAAAGGAGAAAATCGTTCATCTAAAAATTAAGCGGTTAACCAACTCTATTTCGTCTTCGGAAATGGTATGTCCCCTGTTTTCGTATACTTTCTCCGTAACGGCAGCATTCATCTTCCGGAAAATATTCGAAGAGGCATATACCCGCTCTACCGGGACATGAAAATCGGGGTTGCTCGTTCCGATGAATACCGGGGTTTGCTTAAAATCTCCCCGGTAATTCGTTCTTTCGATGTTTTGTCCGATCAATCCTCCGGTAAAAGCAATAATGCCGCCGTAACGTTGCGCATGGCGAGCCGTAAACTCCAATGTCAAGCACGCACCTTGGGAGAACCCCAGAAAATATACCTGTTCGGCCTTTATGCCCGCTTCCAATATCTTGTCGAGTGTTTGTCCGACGATATCGACGGCGGATGAAAGCCAGGGCTCATTTTCGGTAACCGGAGTCAGAAAGGATCGGGGATACCAGGTGTGATTTGTCGCCTGCGGTGCGAGCAAGGCGTACTCCGCTACGTGAAGATGTTCCGATAAAGACAAGATGCTTTGTGCATCCCCGCCTCTGCCATGCAACAGAATTAACGCCTTTTGCGCTTCGTGTAACGGTTTTCCCGAATAAGTGATCTCCAAAGAATGTTTCATTATAAAGCGAATTTTGACGGATTATATTCGAACGACGGCAATGACTCGTTCATCAATTATTTCTCTTTTTGCAGATAATATCCCGCCGGGAAGGCTTAAAGCGGAGGAAGTGCGCGTTCAATCCGTTCACGCATATTGGCATACTGTTTGGGCAATTTTAATGCCGTCCCTAAATTTTCCAGGCTTTCATCCCTTGTAAAGCCGGGATTATCGGTCGCCAGTTCGAACAGCACGCCGCCCGGTTCCCTGAAATAGAGCGAGAAGAAATAATCGCGGTCGATTTTGGGAGTAATATTCAATCCGGCGGCAAGCACCTTTTCACGATAATCCATCAGAATATCATCATTTTCCACCCTGAAAGCGATATGATGATTCGTTCCGGCCGCATTTCTTCCGTACGAAGCGGCAGGGTCTTCGATTACATCCACGATGTGAGCCGTATCGATGGCATCCGTCGTAAAACGGTAACGGTTTCCATCTTGCCGTGTAAGAGAATATCCCAAAACGTCCGTCAGTATTTTGGCGGTAGCGTCCACCGCGCGCAAGGTGAGCGTTACCGAGTGGAAACCTTTGATAGCCTCGTTGTTTGTAATCTGTGTTGTTGTCCAGGGTGTTCTGGTGTCCGAATCGGAAGCGATGAATTGCAACTGCAATCCGTCCGGGTCGGAGAAAGAAAGGATATCTTCGCCGAAAATCTTGTCTTCCTTCACGGGGAGGCCTTGTTGTTCAAGGCGTTCTTTCCAGAAAGTGAAGCTGCTTTTCGGGATGGAATAAGCGGTATGCGTAGCCATTCCGGCGCCGTTTTTCCCGCGGCCGATGCCTTCCCAAGGGAAAAACGTGATGATGGTACCGGGTGTGCCTTGCTCGTCGCCGAAATAAAAATGATAGGTGGTCGGATCGTCAAAATTGACGGTTTTCTTTACCAACCGGAGTCCCAACACATGCGTGTAAAAATGAAGATTCCTTTTCGCGTTGTCGGAGATGGCCGTGATATGGTGCAGGCCGAGAATACGATGGTTCATAATGTCTTGATTGGTTGTTATTGATTGATAATAGGGATATAACAGTTGATATTTATATTTGTTTTGTCCGTCCGGAAATATCCCCTACATTTGTAGGGCAAAAGCAGAACTGCTTATTCGTTTTTACAGTTGTTTCACATAAAAATAATTAGTGTATGAACATCAAAAAAATGAGCGTATTATTCGCTCTTATCGTAGCAAGTATGATGATAAAAGCGCAAAGTATTACAGGAGATTGGAAAGGCACCCTTTCGGTGCAAGGAGTAAATATGGAATTGATATTCCATATTGCCGGAGATGACGGTAATTTGACCGGAACGCTGGATGTGCCGCTTCAGGGGGCAACGGGTATCCCCGTGGACGGCGTGGCGTTTGCCGACAATCAGTTGAAACTGAAAGTGACGGCTGCTCAGATTGTATATAACGGAACCTTACAGGGCGACAGTGTCGTCGGAAATTACGAGCAGGCCGGCATGTCGCTTCCCCTTACGTTAAAACGTTTTGAAAGCAAGTTACCCGGTAATCCCGCTTTGGTAACGACCGAGGAGGAGCTGAAAGAATTGGCGGCTCTCGACAAAGGAGAATATAAGTATTCCGTAGCCGATTATTTCGCCCGCCCCAATGCGTCGTCTTTTCAGCTTTCACCCAACGGCAAGTATTTATCGTATAAGGAAAAAGACGGCCTTAAGAATCATGTGTATATTAAGGAGATTGCCACGGGAAAAGTCATCCGTGCGATTGAGGAAAAAGAAGAACCGATTAAAGGGTACGGATGGATCAACGATGAACGTTTGTTTTACGCGATGGATAACGGAGGAAACGAAAATTACCATATCTATGCGGCTGATATCGACGGGAAAAATGCCCTCGACCTGACCCCTTTCGAAGGCGTAAAGGCCGGTATTCTTTCGTTGTTGAAAGAGCAGAAAGATTATATCATTGTTTTGCTGAACAAGGATAATCCGCAAATATTCGAACCGTACAAGTTGAATGTGGTCACCGGCGATTTGGAAAAGTTGTATGAAAATACCGATCCGGCAAACCCCATTCAGGGATATGATTTCGACAAAGACGGCAACTTGCGCGCTTACACCAAGATGGTCAACGGCGTGGAGATGGAGTTATATTATAAAAACGGAGAAACGGGGGTATTCGAATTGAAGAAAAAGACTCCATGGGATGATAGTTTCGGTATTATTGCCTTTAATTACACCACACCCGACCCCGATGACGCGTATGTGGCGACGAATCTGGACGGGGACAAGTCCCGCATCGTTCTCTATGACCTTAAAAACAATCGCGAAATAAAAGAAGTATTCGCGAATGCGCAGTACGATGTTTCCGATATGGGGTTATCCCGCAAACGGAATTACGAAATCGATTACTTCAGTTATGAAGGGGAGAAATCGGAGATTATCCCTGTGAGCGCGTTGTATAAAGCAATCGATGAAGGGGTGAAAAAGAATTTCCCCGGCAAGATTTACGGAATTGCCGATTATGATGACGATGAAAATACCTTCCTGATCATCTTACAGAGTGATAAATTGTACGGCACCTATTATGAATATGATGTGAAAACCAAACAATTTGCGCTGCTGTACGACTTGATGCCGCAATTAAAGGAAGAAGATATGGCCGAAATGCGCCCTATTACCTTTAAGAGCCGTGACGGACTGACCATTCACGGATATATCACCCTGCCGAAAGAGGCGTTGCAGGGAAAGAAGGTTCCGATGGTCGTCAATCCCCACGGAGGCCCGCAGGGAATCCGCGATTCATGGGGATTCAACCCGGAGACGCAATTGTTCGCCAGCCGGGGATATGCCACCCTGCAAGTCAACTTCCGTATTTCGGGCGGATACGGCAAAGAGTTCCTGCGTGCCGGCTTCAAACAAATCGGACGGAAAGTGATGGATGATGTGGAGGACGGCGTACGCTTTGCCATTGCCCAAGGATGGGCCGATGAAAGTAAAATTGCCATCTATGGCGGCAGCCACGGAGGTTATGCCACGCTGATGGGGCTTGTAAAGACTCCCGACCTGTATACGTGCGGCGTGGATTACGTAGGTGTTTCGAATATCGAGACATTCTTCTCTTCCTTTCCCGAATACTGGAAGCCGATGACTGAAATGGTCAAACAGATATGGTATGATTTGGATAATCCCGAAGAAAAAGCGATTGCCCGCGAGGCGTCGCCGGTGTATCAAATCGATAAGATTGTCAAGCCGGTGTATGTCGTTCAGGGTGCGAATGATCCCCGAGTGAATATCAATGAATCCGATCAGATTGTCACGGCGCTTCGTGCAAAGGGATTGGATGTCCCTTATATGGTGAAGTATAACGAAGGGCATGGTTTTTACCGCGAAGAGAATCGCATGGACTTTTATGCCACCATGTTGGGATTCCTGGCGAAATACCTGAAATAACCGGCACCGGCATAAGAGGAAGAAAGGGCGCCTGAGATCGGGCGACTGATAAGGCTGTTCCAAAAACCTATTTTGGAACAGCCTTTTTTAAGACCGCCTCCTTTGGCCGGTAAATCTATTCCGGGACAAGACACTTCGATAGGGCTTTTTTGCATTTCGGTTGTCGAATTTTTCGGTTGGGTGTTTTTTCCGCAGCAGACGCGGAGTAATACCCTACCTTTGCGTCAATCGGCATCGGTTACCGATTTTGACAAAAAGAAAAAAGGCTGCGAAAGACCGTAAAGAGATTGTCCCGGCCTTCCACCCATTTTCGGATGGAAAAAACAACGTTTCAAATCCGGGGAAGAATAGTATCCGGAGGGCGAAACAAATGAACCGGAAGAGAGAATCGTTTGGTTAGGACAATCTCCTCTAATAGATTGTTCCTCAATTACAGATCCCGATGAACGGTTGTTGATAACCGCCGGCTTATCGGGATCTTTTTTTGATGTTTTTGCGTATATTTGCCGCATGGTTATAAGGATGAAAGAAAAGTTGTCGAAAATAAAGCTGCAAAAAAAGAAGCCGTTCATTCTCAACTATGACAAGAAGACGGCTATCAGGGCAGCTATTATTATCAGTTTTATTTTGGCGCTTGTAATGTTATCATCGTCGCTGTACTATTCCGTGTCGCTGAACGATAAGCATGCGATCCGTCTCAAAGATATGGTATCCCTACAGTCATTCTTTACATTGCTTGTCAATACGCTGCTCATTTATATTCTTTTCCGCCTGCAATTCACCACAATAACCCGTTTCCGGAAACGTCCGGCGGTGATGTGGCTGATTTTATCGAGCCTGTTCGTCCTTGTCATTCTTTTGAGTCCCGTCATTTCAAAAACACAATGGTGGTGGTTTCGCGAAGAAGTTTCGCCGACAACCTATTCCACGCTGCATTATGTGAAAGACACGGTGATCCTAATTATTTCGTTTCTGTTTACGGCGCTCATCTATTTTATCAATCAAAATCAGAAAAAAGTAACCGAGAATCAGGACTTAATTATCGAGAATCTGCGAAATCGCTACAATGTGCTGAAAAATCAAACGAACCCCCACTTCCTGTTCAACTCGCTGAATACGTTGAACGGACTGATCGGTTACGATGATGAGCGGGCGCGTGAATATCTGGAACAGCTTACGGTAGTGTTTCGCTTTGCCATGCAGAATCGCGAAGTAATTAAACTATCGGAAGAATTGAAGTTTGCCGGATCGTATATCTATCTTATGAAAATACGCTATAACAACGGGTTGAATGTCAAAATCGGCATCGACGAAAAATACAAAGAGTATTATACGCTTCCCTCGGCATTGCAGTTGTTGATTGAAAACGCCGTAAAGCACAATGTGGTAAGCTTGCGTAATCCGCTGGATATCGTGATCGAATCGACTCCTCAGGATACGATACGGGTGAAAAACAACCTGCAAAAGAAAATGGGTGAAAAAGACAGTAACGGTCTCGGGCTGGCAAACCTGAATGAGCGGTTCCGGCTGATGTTCGGGAAGGAGATTGTCATTCGTTCGGACCGTTCGGCTTTTACGGTTGAGGTGCCGCTTATCAAAGAAGCCGATATCTATAAAAATTATCTGAACATGGGGAAATAATAAGATGAAAGCGGTCATTATTGAAGATGAGTATGTGGCGGCGGAGAATCTGAAACGCCAGATAAAGGCAGTGGACGCAACCGTGGACGTTATTGCCGTATTGCAGAGTGTGGAAGAGAGTGTCGAGTGGTTTTCGGAAAACGCGGCGCCCGATGTGGCTTTTATCGATATCCATCTTGCCGATGGAGATGCGTTTTTAATTTTTGAGAAGATCGAGATTCGCTGCCCGCTGATCTTTACTACCTCCTACGACGAGTATGCATTGAAAGCCTTTGAAGTAAACAGCATCGATTACTTGCTGAAACCCATCAATAAAAAGAACCTCGAAAAAGCGCTTAACAAACTCAAATACTTTTCCTTTAAAAACAATAATGAGGAACTCGTTTCCCAAATCGTCGGGTCGATCCGGGAAACGAAAGGCACCTTTAAAAAACACTTTCTCATTCCCTATAAGGACAAGCTGATCCCCCTTTCTGCGGACGAAATAGCTTACATCCGTACCGAATACAAAATGGCCGACGTTTTTTGCCTCGACGGCCGTCGATTTCTGGTTGACAGTTCTCTCGATGAATTGTCGAGACAGTTGGATCCCGCGGTTTTCTTTCGTGCGAACCGGCAATACATCGTGTCGCATCGCGCCATAGTAGACCTGACCGTGTGGTTTGGAGGCAAGCTGGCTGTTAACCTTTCCGTAAAAACTCCCGAGAGAATTATCGTGAGCCGGGCGCGTACCGGTGAATTCAAGGAATGGATGCGCTGTAACGGGTAAAAACGATGCGCCCCCCGGCGTTTCATGAACGGTTGCGGTTGCTTCGGCATTCAAAAAGAACGCTTCGGTATGTTTTTCCTCTTAGCCGGAGGGAAAACCGCTTATTTTTGCTTCTGTTTTTTTAGAACTCATAAACCGGTTGAGAAAAAATGGATATGCGGAAATACTATTTTATTTGCCTGCTGGCGTTGCAATTGTTCGCGAACTTTCCTTTCCTGTATGCCCAGCAAACGCTTACGCTGGAAGCGTGCAGGGAAATGGCTCTCAAAGAGAACAAAAAGATCAGGATGGCGCAAAACGAACGGCAAACGGCAGCCCTTACCAAACGAACGGCGATGACCCATTATCTGCCCAAGATTAATTTCGGCGGCGGATACATGCGTACGGGCAGCGATATCAAGCTGTTGGAAAACGACCTGTTCCTGCCGGCAGTACCGTACAATACCATCGACCCCCAAACGGGAAGGTTCAATCCCGAAGCGCTGAAAGACCCCGCTACGGCGATGAATACCCTTGTGTTGAATCCGCAAACAGGGGCGCCTGTCACCGACGCTTCGGGAAACCCCGTATTTAAAAACTACGCCATGCTGCCGGCCGACAAACTGGTCCTCGAGCGGAAAAATCTTTATTATGCCGGCTTTAGCGTGATGCAACCCCTCTTTACCGGCTTTAAAATCACCGAGGCCAACCGGATTGCCCGGCGCGCCGAAAATATCTCCGGAAAAAACGTCTTGCTTGTCAAAGCGGAAACAATCGTCAAAACCGATGAAGCGTTTTGGCGCGTAGTATCGTTACAGGAAAAAGTAAAGCTGGCCCATTCGTATGAAAAACTGCTCGACCAACTCGTTACCGATTTGCTGAATATGCATGGCGAGGGGATTATTACCCGCAACGACTTGTTGAAGGCGCAGGTGAAGCAGAACGAATCGAAGTTGAAAACGCTGGAAGCCGAAAACGGGTTGGCGCTCTCGAAGATGGCGCTGGCGCAGATCATCGGGTTGAAAGATACCGGCATTGAGGTGGCGCCGGGAACAATGGAAGAGGCTCCGCTCCGCACAGACAGCCTGATGCCTCCGGATATTTCGCCCGAAAACAGGGCGGAGATATCGATGCTGAAAGAGAAAGTGGGCATCATGGAATCGAATAAAAATATCGAACGCGCAAAATTTATGCCCGATATCGCGCTTGCCGGGAGTTACGGATGGATGAACCCCAACCCTTACGACGGACTGAAAGAGGAGTTCGGCGGCGATTGGAGCGTGGGCGTGGTGGTGAAGATTCCCGTTTTTACATGGGGAGAACGTAAATACGAGCTGAATGCGGCAAAATTAAAAAAGCAAAAAGCGCAACTCGAGCTCGATGAAGCGCGTGAAATGATCGATTTGCAAATCCGCCGGAGCCGGTATCAATATGCCGAGGCGCTGAAAAAAGCCGAAATGGCCAAACTTTCCAAACAACAGGCCGCGGAAAATATGCGCGTGACAAAAGATAATTTACGCGAGGGGATAAGCCGTCTGAGTGAATTGCTCGAGGCGCAAACGCAATGGGAAAGCGCCTCATCGACCTATATCGATGCGCTGGTGGAGGTAAAGACTACCCGCCTGGAACTCGAAAAATCCACCGGACAGATTTACCGGTATGTGCCATAGCCGTCACTCATTCTTTAAAATGAAATAAACAGATAGATACAACGATGCAACTGAAAAATAAAATGATGTACGCCGCCTGCCTGCTTGCCTTTTTGGCGACAGGATGCAACAAAAAGACGGGAGGAAACAGCGAAGCTGATCCTGCCGCTGCAAATACCCGGGTGACCGTATTTGTAGCCAAGACAATGGAATATACTCCCGAATTGACTTTCACCGGAACGGCGAAGGCCAATAAGGAAGCGAATTTGGGCGCCTCCATCCCCGGACGTGTAGAGAAGATTCATTATGCAAAAGGCAGTTATGTGCCCTCGGGGGCGTTGATTGTCGAGATGTCGGACGAGTTGCTCATTCAGGCGCAGATTGAGATGGAGACGCTCCGCAAAGATCTGGAACGGATGGCGCGTTTGCGCGAAAAAGAGAGTGTGAGCCAGATCGATTACGATCACCTCAAGGCTCGGTTCGACGCCTCGCAATCGAAAGTGGAAATGTTGAAGAAAAACACGTCTATCCAAGCGCCGTTTGGCGGCATATTGACCGACATATCGGTGCAAGAGGGCGAAAATTATTCCTTTATACCCTCGGTAGGATCCGATATGAGCCTGCAAAGCGGCATTGTGACCATCCGCCAGCTCAATCCGCTTAAAGTCTGTGTGGAAGTCAACGAAAAAGAGATCGCTTCCATCCGCCGCGGACAGAATGCAGAGTTGCTCTTCGACGCCTATCCCGGTAAAAGCGTGGCGGGGAAGGTCAGTTACCTCTCGCCCGTTTTGTCGCCGATGACCCGTACCTCAACGGTCGAAATCAGCGTTCCCAATAACGATATGAAATTAAAACCCGGGATGTATTGCCGCACCGCTATTTTGATGCCGGAAGCAACCGGCGTGTTTGTTCCCGTCAACGCCCTGCTTCGAAAGCAAGGTACCGGCGATGAATATGTTTTTATTGTCAATGACGACAACCGCACCGTTTCGCGCAGAAAAATATCCCGGGGGATCGCCAAAGGTAGCCTCCTTTATATCGACGGAATCACGGCCGGCGAACGGGTGGTCATCGACGGGAAAAATAAATTGGACGAGGGTTCGGCCGTTGAAATAGCGAATCAAGAATAAGACAGTAAAATGAAATTACCCGAAATATCCGTAAGAAGACCAACCGCAACGCTCATGCTGTTCCTGGCGATCATCCTGCTCGGAATTGTAGCGATGAAGATGTTGCCGATCGACCTGATGCCGTCGATGGAGTTCCCTTCCGTCACGGTCATTACCGTTTATCCCGGAGCTTCGGCCAACGAGGTGGAGGAACAGGTAACCAAACCGTTGGAAACCGTGCTTGCCGGCGCCGAAAGCCTGACGGAGATCAATTCCACATCGAAAGAAAACGTGTCGTTCGTCCAACTCTTGTATGAATGGGGGAGCGACGTCACTTCGGCCGCCAATAATGCGCGCGACCTGATAGAGTTGGTGAAGAGCGAGTTGCCCGACGATGCCGGCCAGCCGGTCATCTATAAGATCAATTCGTCGATGCTTCCGGTGGTGGTGTACGCCATTAATGCCGAGGAACATTACAATGGCATCGAACATATTGTGGAAGACCGAATCGCCGCCCCGTTGCGCAAGGTGGAAGGCGTGGGGACGGTCGTTTATTTGGGCCAACCCGAGCGCGAGATCGAAGTGAATATCGATCCGCAACGGTTGTCGGCCTACGGGTTGTCGGCCGCACAGGTATCCCTTATGTTGCAGGCAAACAACATCAACGTGCCGGCCGGAAACATCAACATGGGCGTTTATGATTTCACCGTGCGCATGCCCGCCAAGTTCGAGTCGGTCGAGGAAATAAAAAACACCGTGCTCAAGGCTGTCAACGGACAGGTTATCCGCCTGAAAGATGTGGCTGCCGTGGAGGATTCTTTTCAGGAAAAAGAGGCCTTCACCCGCAACCATATGGGTGAAGGGGTGGCGTTGATGGTGCAGAAACAATCGGGCGCCAACACGGTGAACGTGGCGGATGCGGTACGCAAAGAAATGGAAAAGATCGTGCCGCAATTGCCGTCCGATTTGCGGGTGCATGAAGTGGTCGGCTCCGACGAAATCGTCGTCAAATCTATCGACAGCCTAAGCACTACCCTTCGGGATGCCCTTATATTCGTCACGCTGGTCGTGCTCTTGTTCCTGCGCGAGTGGCGGTCGGGACTGATTGTTTTCGTTTCGATGCCCGTATCGCTCATCGCCGCGTTTATCGCCATGTATATCATGGACTATACCATTAATGTGTTTTCGCTCATGGCGCTGGTCGTTTCTATCGGGATGGTGGTGGATGATGCGATTGTGGTACTCGAAAACATCACGCAGCATATCGACAAAGGTTCAAGGCTCAAGCAGGCGGCTATCTTCGGCACTTCCGAGATGGGACTGTCCATTGCCACCGCCACGCTCACCATCATTATGGTGTTCCTGCCGCTGATGTTTATACAGGGACTTGTGGGGATTATGTTCAAACAGTTGGCCGTGCTTACTTGCGTGTGCATGCTGGTGTCCCTTTTCACTGCGCTGACGCTTACGCCGATGATGTCTTCGAAATTGCTGAAAGAAGCGCCCCGCGACAAAAAAGAGCAACATCGTTCAAAGCTTTATATGGCCAGCGAAAAAGCATTTCAAAAAATCGATAACGGATACCGCAAAACACTCGGATGGGCGGTCTTCCACAAAACTCCCATACTATGTACGGCATTGGCGGTGTTTGTGATAACGATGTTATTAGGCAAGCGTATCGGCACGGACTATATTCCCGATTTTGACGCCGGCACGGTGTACGTAGTGTATGAAACCGAAGTGGGAAGTTCTGCGGAAAAGACCGACAGCATCGGGCAGCAAATACTTGAAATCATGCTCGACGGGATTCCCGAAATAAAAGAGGGCGCCGTCGCCTCTATTTCGGGGCAAACCCCTTCGGGAGTGCTCACAACGGTTGGTTTTAAAGAAGGGAAAAACGTGGGCACGGTGCTTTGCCGTCTTATCCCCATCGAACAGCGTAACCGCAGCGCCGCGCAAATAGCCGACGCCATCCGAGGCAAAGTGGAAGCTATTCCGCAAATAGATAAAGTGAGCGTGAAAGGCGGCAGCGCCGTGGCAACCGCTATGGGAGGCAATAAAGATCCTATCGAGATTATTGTTTCGGGAAACGATTTGGAATCGATTCGCGCCGCGGCTTCCGATTTCGAAGAGAAGATGAAGGCCGAAGGATCGTTCGCCAATGTATCGAGTACGGTTGATGAGGGAAAAATTGAAGTCCACATACTGGTCGATAAGGATAAAGCCTCGCAACTGGCCTTGAATGCGGCGATGATCGGCTCACAGGTGCGGCAGAATCTTTACGGATCGGAGTCGGGCGATTTTACCGAAGGCGGGGAAGATTACGGCATTGTGATCCGCTACGCTCCCGAATACCGCAGGGAGGTCTCTGGATTGCGCGATATGCAGATCACCAACCTGCTGGGGCAATCGATTCCTTTGTCGGCTGTTGCCGATATTGTGGAAAAAAGCGGTCCGGTGGAAATTCAACGCCGCTCGCAGCAACGATATGTGAAGGCGACGGCCGGCTTAAACGGCGTTTCGTTGGGAGAAGCTTTCGAAACGGCGCAGCGTCTGGTGGATGAAGCCAACCTCCCCGAAGGAGTGAACGCCGAAGTGGCGGGTCAGGTAGACGATCAGACATCGGCTTTCAGATCTCTCAAGTTGGTCTTTTTGTTGGGAATTGCGCTGGTGTTCATGGTTCTGTCGGCAGAATTCGAATCTTTCAAAGATCCTTTTATCATTTTGTTCTCGCTTCCGTTCATGCTGGTAGGCGTTATCCTGGCATTTTTTGTTACAGGCACCACTTTGAGCGTGATAACGTTTATCGGGCTGATCATGCTG
>DHOU01000003.1 GCA_002409745.1 Bacteroidales bacterium UBA5382 | reverse complement strand
GCGGGAATTAATAAGCAAACCCTAATTATCAATTTATATGAAAGCTTTAGTAAAATTACGTCCTGAAAAAGGGCTTTGGATGGAAGATGTTCCCGTTCCGTCGATTGGTGTGAACGATGTCCTGATTAAAATAAAAAAGACGGCGATCTGCGGTACGGATCTCCATATTTATAAATGGGATGATTGGTCGCAGAAAACCATTAAAACACCCATGACGATAGGCCATGAGTATATGGGGGAAATAGTAGATATGGGCAAGGGCGTCGAGAACCTGAAGATCGGCGACCGTGTGACCGGCGAAGGGCATATTGCCTGCGGACATTGCCGTAATTGCCGCCGAGGCAAACTGCATGTATGTGAAAACATTGTCGGGGTGGGAGTGAACCGTGACGGCGCTTTTGCCGAATACCTTTCGTTACCCGCAGCCAATGTGGTGAAACTCGATCCTCGTATTCCCGATGAGATAGCGTCCATTATGGATCCGTTCGGGAATGCAACTCATACGGCGCTTTCCTTTCCTTTATTGGGGGAAGATGTATTGATTACCGGCGCCGGGTTGATCGGAAATATGGCTGTGGCTATCAGCCGTTTTGCCGGAGCTCGTTATATTGTCGTGAGCGATATGAGTGAGTATCGGTTGGACATCGCCCGCAAGATGGGGGCGACTCTTACTGTCAATCCCGCAAAAGGAGAAACGATAGCACAGGCCGTGAAACAACTCAATATGCGCGGCTTCGATGTGGGGCTTGAAATGTCGGGTGCACCGGCTGCCTTCCGCGAAATGATCGATAATATGTATAACGGCTCCAAGATCTCGTTGTTGGGAATCCTTCCGAATAACACGACGGTCGATTGGAATTCGATCATCTTCAAGGCGCTTACCCTGAAAGGTATTTATGGGCGCGAAATGTGGGAAACATGGTATGCCATGGAACAGATGTTGATATCGGGGCTTGACTTAACCCCTATTATTACGCATCGTTATTCGGTCGATGACTTCCAAAAAGGTTTCGACGTAATGGAAAGCGGACAATGTGGAAAGGTAATCCTTAACTGGCAATAAACGCCTGAAGCGGGTAAAATCTATTTTCACCGATGAACGGGTTAGGGGATGTGTCACAAACATCCCTCATCCTTCATCCTATCATCCTGATCATTTGCATGAGCGCTACTTGTGTGGTGCGCAAAATGATTTCCTCCCGGTTGCCGCCCAAGTGATAGCATTGTGTCTCGGTCTCGCCGTGGTAAAAAGTACAAACCCACACAGTGCCTACCGGCTTTTCTTCCGAGCCGCCATCGGGGCCGGCAATTCCCGAAACGGCAATGCTGCAATCGGTTTTGAGTCGATCGGCCACATTCCGAGCCATTTGTTCCGCCACTTCGCGACTGACGGCTCCCTGTGTTTGCAATAAAGTAGGACTGACCTTTAACAGGTCTTCTTTTACGGCGTTGCTGTAGGAAACAATGCTGCCCTTATAATATTCCGATGCTCCGGGAATCAAGGTTATGCGATGGGCGATGTGGCCCCCCGTACAACTTTCGGCGGTAGAAATCGAAAGATGCCGCTGACGGAGTTTTTCGCCTAACAATCCTTCCAGGGCTTTTTCACTTTCGCCGATCAACAAAGCCCCCAGCAATCCTTCCAATTTGTGTGCTTGCAGGGACATTTCCGACGCGTAACGATCTCCCCAGGCCGATAAACGAAGGCGAATAACGCCGAAAGAAGGGAGGTATGCCAATGAGAAGCCTGAAGGAAGCGTTTCCTCAAAGTCGTTCAAGAGCATGGCGAGTTTCGATTCGGTAATGCCGGAGACCGTAAAAGACCGGCGTAAATAATGAATCGGTTGATACAAGCTTCGAAGGCGCGGAAGAATATCGTTCGTCATCGCCGTTTTCATTTCGAAAGGCACTCCCGGCATGGACACCAGTACTTGCTCGTCTTTTTGAAACCATAAGATGGGCGCCGTACCGGCTTTATTTTGAATCACCTTGCATGCCTCCGGAACGTACGCCTGATTACGGGTCAGTTCATTGAGTTGTATATCTCTTTGCCGGAACAGTTGCAGAATATTGGCCAGCACTTCGTCGTTAAACACCAATGACGTGTGAAAATAACGGCAAAGGGTATTTTTGGTGATATCGTCTTTGGTAGGCCCCACGCCTCCCGTCAGCAAAACGACGTCCGCCCTTCCGAAAGCGATATCCAATGCGTTTATAATGTCGTCTTCTTTATCGCCGACCGACGAAATCGCCTTGATTTCGAACCCTTCGCGCGTAAGCTCCTGGCCCATCCAGGCGGAGTTGGTATCGATGACCTGCCCGATAAGCAATTCGTCGCCTATGGTAATAATTTCAATTTTCATTTGTTATTGTCTGTCTATTTTTCCAGATGCAAAGGTATCATTTTCGGCTCAATTTATTCCCGTCGCAACCCTTTTGTTCTGTTCATTCAAAAGAAAAAAAGAGATTTTATTTTTTTATTTAGCGGGAAACATCTATCTTTGTGTCCCAAAAGTAGACAATTATAAAATAACAGCATAGAATGAAAAAAGATTTGCATCCGGATAATTATCGCCCGGTAGTTTTTAAAGACATGTCAAACGATGAGATTTTTATTTCCCGCTCTACCATTAACGCACGGGAAACGATTGAAATCGATGGTGTTACGTACCCTTTGGTAAAACTCGAGATCACCAGCGCCTCGCATCCTTTTTATACAGGTAAGCAAAAATTGGTCGATACTGCCGGACGTGTGGATAAATTTATGAGCCGTTACGGGAATCGTAAAAAGAAATAATCCTATAAGCGTTTTCCTAACGCTTATACACTAATCGTATTACTTGAAAGGGGAAAATCATGGCATTTTCCCCTTTTTCGTGATATACACTTTCAAGGTGACTTCTGTGAAATGAAAACCTGTCTTCTGTGCATCATCGGCTTTGTTTTGTTTGCCGGCAATTTGTCTGCGCAAACCCTTTTGGGGACGATTGTTAACAAGAAAGGAGAGCCGGTTCCCAATTCCACGATTTATATTCACGAACTCGCGAGGGGGATCGCCGCCGATGATTCGGGGCAATTCCGCATGACATTGCACGAGGGCGCGTATACCTTTGAATTCCGGTCGTTGGGATATGAAACCTTAACGAAACCCATTACAATCGGCCGCTCCGGTGCATCCGTCCGTATAGAATTGGAGGAAAAAACCTATCTCTTGGAAGAAGTGTTGGTGCATCCCGACCGGAATGCCGAAGACCCGGCTTATCGCATTATGCGCAAAGCCATTGCCTATGCGCCCCATTACCGTTATCAAGTAAAAGAATATACCTCCGAAGCGTATATCAAAGGAACTTTCACCATCGATAAAATACCGGCGCTCTTGAAGCGGAGCGTTAAAGTAAATAATGAGAATGTAGATATAAATACCTTGATAGGCAAACCGATGATTGTGGAGTCGGAGAACCAGGTACGTTTTCTCTCCCCCGATACGTATCATCAGAAAGTCGTAGCTTTGAAAACGTCGGTGCCGAAAGAATTCAATATGAACAAGGGGTTGAACACCCTGACTTCGTCTATTTACAACGAACAATTCGGAGGACAGATTTCGCCGCTTTCCATGAATGCCTTCACCTATTATATCTTCCGCCTCGAAGATACCGGCGTCGTAGGCGACCAGACCCTTTATATTATTCACGTAATTCCCAAAAAGAAAAGCGCCGATCTGCTGTCGGGCTATATTCATATTTTGAGCAATACGTGGAATGTCTACATTGCCGACTTGACCTCCAAAGAATTAGGCATCACGATGCACTACCGTATCAATTATCATGAAGTGAAACCGTCGGTGTTTTTACCTACGACGTATGATTTATCGATGAAAATGAATACGATGGGGATAAAAGCATCGGGACGGTATTATGCTTCCATTCAATATAATTCGGTCGCTCTCAATTCGTCGGCCGCTATTTCGCAGCGGCAAGAGTCGAAAATTGCGGGAAAAGCGGCTTCTCCCAACCGGCCGCAGCGCATCAAGCAACTGGAGGAGCTTGCCCAAAAGGAAAAAATCACCGACAAAGAGGCGCGAAAGATGGCGAAGCTGATGACGGACGTTTCGGAACCGGAAAAGGTGAAAAACGAGCGCCGTTCGTTAGAAATCAAAGAGATCGAACGGGTGAAGATGGAAGTCGATTCATTGGCTTGGATGCATGACTCTATCTATTGGGCGCAAGTTCGTAAATTACCCCTCCATGACGACGAACGCATCAGTTACTGCCTTCAGGACTCTTTAGGCGGTGGCGGCCCGCACGCTGCCGGATCAGAATCGGACAAAGTGGTGATATCTGTCGGGGAAAGCCGCAAAGGACTCCCTGCTAAGCTTCTCGCCGGCGACACTTGGAAGCTCGGGAAAAACGCATCGTTGGGTTACAGCGGATTGGCTCGTGCGGTAAAAGAGTATAATTTCGTGGATGGTTTCTGGCTCGGGCAAGCGCTCACATTCCGCTATGAAACGGACGGCGGGAAAGCGTTGTCGGTGGCTCCGTCGGTTTATTACACCACCGCCCGGCAAAAAGCCGTTTGGCAAGTGGCGGCGGCGGTCGACTATGCGCCCATGTCGCTCGGACACTTGTCTTTATCGGCGGGGCATATCTCCAATGATGTGAAGCGTGCGTGTGGCGTGTCGAGATGGATGAATTCTCTTGCCGCTTTGGGACTCGGAAGTAATTATATCCGGTTTTACGACAGTCGTTTCTTGCGTATAGAGAACGGGATTGATCTCGTGAACGGACTTCGTTTGCTCGCCGGTTTTCTATGGGAAGAACGGCAACCGCTCGCCAACCGGACGTCTTTTAATCTTTTGCAAACCCCTGTTCCGGATAACGTCGCTTATGCGCCTCACACCGCTGCGGTATGGCGTGCCGGCGTTACCTATACGCCTTTTTACCGTTACCGGATCCGGGATGGAAAAAAGGAATATGACTCCTCGCTTTATCCGACATTCTCGCTCCTGTATGAAAAGGGAACCGGGCTTTTTAACAGTATGCGCTCCCCGAATTACGACCGGATGTCTTTTTCGGTTACCCAACAAATCAAACGGAATGTTTTCGACCGTTTTCAGTATACGTTGGCCGGCGGAGGTTATTTGGACTCGAATCGTCTTTACCCTTATGATTATAAATATTTTACGGTTCATCCGATGCTGTTTACCGATACCTCGTTTGAGAATGGATTCAACTTGCTGCCTCCTTACACCGCCGCTAAAGAATGGTGGGCGGAAGGGCATATAACGTATCAATCGGACTATTTATTGATAAAAAACCTGCCGTTTTTGCAAGAATATCTGTTGGATGAAGCCGTCCATATCAATGGTCTCGCGACTGATAACGGACAGTTTTATTTTGAAGGCGGATATTCCGTCGGATGGATGGGGATGGGACGGATAGGGGTGTTCGCAGGATTTGAAGGAAGACAATTCGACCGATTGGGCGTAAGAATAAGCATTCCGTTGTTGAATATGTTTGAGAAACACTGATTGGCTGATGGAGGAACATCTGCAATGTTAAATTTCTTTCCAGAGAAGTGAAATTTCTTTCGTGTATTGTTAAATTTTTCATAAGAAGTAAGCTGTTTCTCTTGCAAGGAAGCCGATTTCTTTAGTGGGGTGTTCAATTTTTGATGCGAGGAATAGAATTACGCTCGTGAAATGCCCAATTAACGTAGTGAAGTAATGAATTTACCTTGTGAAATGATCGATTGCAGATGTGAGTTAATCGATTGTTTGTGTGTAATGTTAAATTGATCAAGCGAAGTAGTCTTTTTACCTTGTGAAGTAGTCTTTTTACCTTGTGAAGTAATCTTTTTCCTTAGTGAAGAGCTCAATTTACCCTGCGAGGAATAGAATTACGATCGTGAAATGCCCAATTAACGTAGTGAAGTAATGAATTTACCTTGCAAAATATCCCAAAAACCGGATGTTCCGCCCGCAGACAATAGACTGGTGGCTGGAGACTGGAGACTGGAGACTGGTGACTGGTGGCTGGCGACTGGAGACTGGAGACTGGAGACTGGAGACTGGTGACTGGTGACTGGAGACTGGAGACTGTGTTAACCTTGCCTTTATTTTTAGGTATCCGTCCCATAATGGCCGAAAATCATTAAAATTTATGTACTTTTGTCCTTCAAAGCAATGAATAGTAAGGTAGACATTTCTTATGAAAAAAGTTTTCATAGCATTTTTATCCCTGATTGTCAATACAGTATTTGTTATTTCACAGCCTGTGCAACTAAGCGATGCGGCAAAAATCAGCCTGTTAACGACTTCCCCTTGGTCGGGAGCCATTTATTCGGTTTATGGACACACGGCTATGCAAGTCGAAGATGATTCGACGGGTGTCGATGCCGTTTTCAACTACGGGTATTTCGACCAGTCGCAACCCCGCTTCATGTATCATTTTGTGCGGGGTGAAACCGATTACGTATTAGGAGTGGTTCCATTCGACCAGTTTTTACCGGAATATAAACAAAAAGGCGTCGAGGTGATCAAACAGGAATTGAATCTTACCCCGCAAGAAAAACAATCTCTGTGGGAAGGCTTATATATTAATTCCTTACCCGAAAATAGAGGATACCGGTATAATTATTTTTTCGATAATTGTTCTACGCGCCCTCGTGATATGATCGAGAAGTACCTGAACGGGACCGTTCGTTATCCGGCTGCCGCAAAAGAACAAACGTTCCGGGATCTTCTTCATGAGTGCCTCCATTATTATCCTTGGATGGAGTTCGGGGTCGATCTGCTTATCGGCAGCGATGCTGACAAAGTGGCCGATGTGCGTCAGAAAATGTTCCTTCCGAAGTATCTCATGGAACCTTTGCGGCAGGCCAGTGTCGTGCGAAACGATACCCTTCCGTTGCCTTTGGTGAAAAATGAAATAACGCTGTTGTCGGCTGTTAATCCCACGAATGCCGACAGCGGACAAAATATGTTCCATCCGTTGGGAATAGCATTCGTCCTTCTTTTCTTGACGATTATTATTAGCCTTGTGCAATGGATGCCGGTAAAAAGTGCCGGATTGATCAAAATATACGATACCCTTCTTTTCGGAGTGTTCGGCATCGGGGGATTGATTATTTTTTTCTTACTGTTTTTCTCGGTACATCCGGCTACTTCTCCCAACTGGAATTTTGTATGGCTAAATATTTTCGCGCTGATCGCCGCGGTGTTGCTTTGGATAAATTCAATGCGAAACGTGGTTTATGTCTATCATTTTATTAACTTTGCAGTCCTGACATTTTTCTTGATTTTGTGGTGGCTGATACCTCAACAACTTCCGGTAGCTACAATCCCATTTTCAATGTGTTTGTGGATGAGATCGGGGGCGAATGTGTTTATGCGGAAAAAAAGAATCCGTAAAAACAAACGGTTTACAACCTCTAAATATATGAAAGCAGGGTGGGGGCAATAGTATTTTTGCACGGTTTTTGTTAAGTGATTTACAGTATAAGAGAGTAAAAAAATAAATGATCAAAATATTATCGTCTTTAGTCGCGTTTTTTTCGATCACTTCGTTATGTGCACAGAATGTCGCGGCGGAAGTTCCAAAACTGGTCGTCGGCATTACGATCGATCAATTAAGGGGTGACTATCTGGAGATGTTTAAGCATACTTTTGGCGAAAAAGGGTTTAAACGGCTCCTCAACAGCGGGTTGGTCTATGCCAACGTGTCGTACGATTTTCCCGCCATCGACCGTGCTTCGGCCATGACCACCCTCTATACGGGAGCGAACCCCTCTTATCACGGCATTATTGCGGAAAATAAGTTCGCCGTCGATTTGAATCGCGAAACAGCCTCTTTCTCCGACGATAAATATCTGGGAAATTATACGACCGAAAAACTTTCTCCGCTACCCGTCAAGGTGTCGACTCTTACCGACGAACTGCAAATAGCCTCGGGCGGCCAATCCGATGTATTCGCTTTCGCGCCCCATGCCTCGCAGGCTTTGGCCTCGGGCGGACATGCGGCTACCGGCGCTTATTGGATCGAAGACTTTTCGGGCAAATGGGCCACAACGACTTTTTATAAGAACAAGCAACCGGTAGTCGATCAGCGCAATCGGGGTATCGAATCGACCTCCAACCGGATCAACAGCATCACTTGGCGTCCGGCCATCGATGTAAATCAATACAACGCCTTCCCGTATACAAAAAACATCTATAACTTTCAGCATTTCTTTGCAAATGATAAAAAGAACAGCGTGAAACTGTTCAAGCAATCTCCGTATGTCAATACGGAAGTGCGTGAGATAGCCGAAGCGGTCCTTCGCTCCAATTCATTGGGCAAGCGAATGAATCCGGATTTTCTGGCCGTTACTTTTTATGCCGGAAACTACGAAAATGCCCTCGATAAGAATTATTCGGTCGAGATACAGGACACGTATTACCGCCTCGATCAGGAGTTGGGTAAATTGCTGGATGCCATTGAAGAGACCGTCGGGATTAAGAACGCCCTGATATTTGTGGTTTCCACCGGTTATTTCAACGAACAGGAGATTCTTCCGCAAGGCATGGTGACCTCTAACGGTATTTTCCGTCCCGAACGCACTCAGGCTTTGCTCAATATGTACTTGATGGCCGTTTACGGAAGGGAACAATGGATAAAAAAATATTATAATCGTCAATTCTTTTTCGACCGGAAGCTTATTGAAGATAAAAAAATTAGTCTCGCCGACTTTCAGAAGACGGCTGCCGAATTTCTGGTGCTTTCGGCCGGAGTGCAGGATGTGTACACCTCCTATCAAATGTTGCATGGAGCTTATAACGGGGTCTTGCAGCATTATCGGAACGGGTACTATAAAAATATTTCGGGCGATCTCTTTCTCGAATTACAGCCGGGTTGGCACGTGGAAGACTCGCAAAACGGCGACCATCAGTTTATGCGTAATAATGCGGTGTTGTCGCCCGTGTTCTTTTTAGGAAACCATATTAAACCGCAAAAGATCGAGCAAACCATCGATGCGCTCCAAATCGCTCCCAGCGTCGCGTATCGTTTGCGCATCCGGGCGCCCAATGCGGCTAAAGGTAGTATATTGAAAGAACTTTTATGATCTTATTCTCACACAAATAATAATTAACGAAATAACGAATAGGCTTTTCGGGATGCACCCCGATGAGCGATAAGAATATAATTTATGGGACTTAACGAATTTATTTCTAAAATATTTGGCAATAAAGCACAACGGGATTTGAATGAAATCAATCCGGTTGTAAAAAAGATACATGAGGCCTACCCCGGAGTCGAACAACTCTCGAATGATGAGCTTCGTAGCAAAACAAAAGAGCTTGAACAGCACATTCGGGAATACGTTTCCGAAGACAAACAGCAGATCGAACAGTTGAAAGCGGGAATGGAGCAAATTCCCATCGAACAAAGAGAAGATGTTTGGAACCAGATCGATAAGATAGAGAGTGAAATTGTCGAAAAGTATAAACAGGTACTCGACGACGTTTTACCCGTGGCGTTCTCCATTGTAAAAGAAACCGCAAAGCGGTTTACCGAAAATGCCGAGATTGTTGTCGCGGCTACCGACTTTGACCGCAATCTTGCGGCCACGCACGATTTTGTTGAAATAAACGGCGATAAAGCGGTTTATAAAAACCATTGGATAGCCGGAGGTAACGAAATCACCTGGGATATGGTGCATTACGATGTCCAGTTGTTTGGTGGAGTCGTTTTGCATGAGGGCAAGATTGCTGAAATGGCTACCGGTGAAGGTAAGACGTTAGTGGCCACTCTTCCCGTGTTTCTCAACGCTCTTACCCATGAAGGGGTACACGTGGTTACCGTCAATGACTATCTGTCGAAGCGTGACTCGGAATGGATGGGCCCGATATATATGTTCCATGGTCTTTCGGTCGATTGCATCGATCGCCACGATCCGAACTCCGAAGGGCGCCGCAAGGCTTACGAAGCCGATATTACTTTCGGCACCAATAACGAATTCGGATTCGATTACCTGCGCGATAATATGGCCATCTCTCCTAAAGATTTGGTTCAACGCAAGCATAACTTCGCGATTGTCGATGAGGTCGACTCCGTCCTTATTGACGATGCCCGTACGCCGTTAATCATTTCCGGCCCTGTTCCCAAAGGCGACGATCAGTTATTTGATCAGTTTCGTTCGCGGGTAGAACTCATTGTGAAGGTTCAACGCGATTTTTGTACGCACTTGCTGGCTCAGGCGAAAGCAAAACTGGCTTCCGAAGATTCGAAAGAGCAGGAAGAAGGCGCATTGCTTTTGTTTCGTTCTTATAAAGGATTACCCAAAAACAAACCCTTAATTAAGTTTTTGAGTGAACAAGGCGTCAAGGCCGCTTTGCTTAAAACCGAAGCGTTTTACATGCAAGACCAAAACCGAAACATGCATGTGGTTACCGATCCGCTTTATTTTATTATTGATGAGAAGGTCAATAGCATCGAATTAACCGATAAGGGGATTGATATGCTGACCGGCAAATCGGACGACCCGCAGTTCTTTGTCCTTCCCGATATTGGATCGGAGCTTTCGGAACTGGAAAATATGAATCTGAGCGACGAGGAAAAAGCCGTCAAGAAAGATGAATTATTGCAAAACTATGCCATTAAGTCTGAACGCGTACATACCGTCAATCAATTGCTGAAAGCCTATACGCTTTTTGAAAAAGATGATGAATACGTCGTTATCGATAATAAAGTTAAGATTGTAGATGAACAAACGGGCCGTATTATGGAAGGGCGGCGTTATTCCGACGGCTTGCACCAGGCCATTGAAGCCAAAGAACGCGTGAAAGTCGAAGCTGCCACGCAGACCTTTGCGACCATTACGCTCCAAAATTATTTCAGGATGTATCATAAGCTTGCCGGTATGACCGGTACGGCCGAAACGGAAGCAGGTGAATTCTGGGACATTTACAAACTCGATGTGGTGGTTATTCCTACCAATAAGCCGATTGTACGCGAAGACCTGAACGACCGCATCTATAAAACCAAACGGGAGAAATATACCGCGGTTATCGAAGAAATCGAAGGATTAGTTTCCAAGGGACGTCCTGTTCTCGTCGGTACTACTTCCGTCGAAATTTCCGAACTGTTAAGCCGCATGCTTACTTTGCGTAAAATCAAGCATAATGTCTTGAATGCCAAATTGCATCAGCGTGAAGCCGAGATTGTCGCCCATGCAGGGCAGAGTGGGGTAGTGACCATCGCTACCAACATGGCCGGACGTGGTACCGACATCAAGCTTTCTCCGGAAGTGAGAGCGGCCGGCGGATTGGCGATCATCGGTACCGAAAGGCATGAATCCCGTCGTGTAGACCGTCAGTTGCGCGGTCGTGCCGGACGTCAGGGCGACCCGGGGTCTTCCGTATTCTTCGTGTCTCTGGAAGACGATCTGATGCGTTTGTTCGCTACCGAAAGAATTGCCGGACTCATGGACCGCATGGGCTTTAAGGAGGGCGATGTGCTGGAACATAACATGCTCAGCAAGTCGGTCGAACGGGCACAGAAAAAAGTCGAAGAGAACAACTTCGGTATTCGTAAACGCCTTCTCGAATACGACGATGTGATGAATTCGCAACGGGAAGTGATCTATAAACGCCGCCGTCATGCTTTGATGGGCGAGCGTATCGAAAACGACGTGGCGAAAGTGATTGAGCAGACGGCCCGTAATATCGTCGAAAACAATGAGGATGATTATGAAAACATGAAGCATGATCTCTTCCGAGTGCTGGCGCTTGAAATCCCTTTTACCGAAGAGGAAATGAAAGGACTGAAGACCGAATCGCAAGTAAAAGTGGTGATTGATAAAGCTTTTGAAACGTTCAAACGCAAATCCGAAAGGCTTGCGGAAATAGCCAATCCGGTCATCAAGCAAGTATACGAAAACCAAAGTGCGATGTATGAGAATATTTTAATTCCCATTACCGATGGAAAGAAAGTATATAATATTGCTTGTAACCTGAAGGAGGCTTATGAAACCGGATCGAAAGCCTTGATAAAAGCGTTTGAAAAATCGGTGCTCCTGTTAACCATCGATGAAAATTGGAAAGAGCATCTTCGCGAAATGGATGAATTGCGCCAATCGGTACAAAATGCCAGCTATGAGCAAAAAGATCCGTTGTTGATTTATAAGCTCGAATCGTTTAATATGTTCCGGCAAATGGTCGACGATGTGAATGTCAAATCGGTATCCATCCTGATGAGAGGACAAATCCCCATTCAGAATCCCGAAGACGTACGCAAAGCGGCGCCTGAACAAAAAACCGATTATAGCAAGTATCGAACGCAAAAAGACGATATTGAGAATGCACGCGCACGTGCTCATCAAAACGGAGGTTCCGGACAGGAAAGGCCGCCGCAGCAAAAGTTGGAGCCTATTCGTGTAGAAAAGAAAGTGGGACGTAACGATCCCTGTCCTTGCGGAAGCGGGAAGAAATATAAGAATTGTCACGGAAAAGGACAGTTCTAATTCCGGTCTCCAGTCACCAGTCTCCGGTCTTTAGTCTGTTGACTATTTTGCCGGGAGTGTCCTTTTAAGGGATGCTCCCGGTTTTGTTTACCACCATTCACCATTCTCCAACCTCCATTCTCCATTCTCCATTCTCCATTCTCCATTCTCCATTCTCCAACCTCCAACCTCTAGCCTCTAGCCTCCAATCTCCATCAACCACCCATCAATCTCCTCAATTTTCGTGGGGCTTAATTTTGTTAAATTCAAAAAAAAGCAGTACCTTAGTGCATTAATTTCGAATAGATAATAATATAATATATACCTGTAGAAATAAGCTACATAAGTATAAGAGAATTGAAAAAGAAATTCACATTTTAATATGATTGATCAAGAAGATAGAATCATCAAGATTAATATCGAAGATGAAATGAAATCATCGTACATCGATTATTCGATGTCTGTAATTGTCTCGCGTGCCCTTCCTGATGTTCGCGACGGTTTCAAACCCGTTCACAGGCGTATTCTTTTCGGAATGTCGGAATTGGGAAATACTTCCGATAAGCCCCATAAGAAATCGGCAAGAATTGTCGGGGAAGTACTTGGTAAGTATCACCCCCACGGCGACTCTTCGGTTTATAATGCAATGGTCAGACTTGCTCAAAATTGGAGCATGCGTTATACGTTAGTCGACGGGCAGGGGAATATGGGTAGCGTCGACGGCGACAGCCCTGCGGCTATGCGTTATACCGAGGCCAGGTTGAACAAGTTAGCGGAAGAAATGTTGCGCGATATTGACAAAGAAACGGTAGACTTTCAACTCAATTTCGATGATACGCTTCTTGAACCGACGGTTCTCCCCACGCGAATCCCGAACCTGCTGATAAACGGTTCGGCCGGTATTGCTGTGGGAATGGCTACCAATATTGCCCCGCACAACCTTACCGAATGTATTAATGGTATTGTAGCCTATATCGATGATCGCGAGATTGACATACAAGGGTTGATGCATTATATCAAGGCTCCCGATTTTCCTACCGGCGCTTTCATTTACGGCTATAAAGGCGTTCAGGATGCTTTCGAAACGGGCAGGGGACGCATTATCATGCGTGGACGAGCCGAAATAGAGTCTGCCAAAACGCATGACAAAATTGTCATTTCCGAAATACCTTATATGGTGAATAAAGCGGAATTAATTAAGCATATTGCCGACTTAGTTTCGCTTAAAAAAATCGACGGTATTTCGAATGTCAACGACGAATCGGATCGCCGAGGGATGCGTATTGTCGTCGACCTGAAGCGCGATGCGAATGCGAATGTCGTCTTGAATAAACTCTACAAACTCACGGCTTTGCAGTCGTCTTTCAGCGTCAACAACATTGCGTTGGTCAACGGGCGTCCGGAACTGCTCAATCTGAAGAGAATGATTGAGTTGTTTGTGGAACATCGTCATGAGGTGGTGATCCGGCGGACAAAATACGATCTTCGAAAAGCCGAAGAGAGAGCGCATATTTTAGAAGGCCTGATTATCGCTTCCGACAATATCGATGAAGTGATTTCGATTATCCGGAGTTCTAAAACGCCGCAGGAAGCAATCCAGCGTTTGATTGAGCGGTTCCAACTTTCCGAAATCCAATCGCGGGCGATTGTCGAAATGCGTCTGCGGCAATTAACCGGCCTCGAACAAGATAAACTCCATTCGGAATATGAAGAAATACAAAAGCAAATCGCTTATCTGAACGAGATTCTGACCAATGACGAACTTTGTATGAAAGTCATAAAGGATGAGCTTATTGAAATACGTGATAAATTTGGAGATGAACGCCGTTCTGAAATTATTTATGCTTCGGAAGAACTAAATCCCGAAGATTTTTATGCCAACGATGAGATGATTATTACCATCTCTCACCGGGGATATATAAAACGTACCGCGTTATCGGAATTTCAAACGCAAAACAGGGGCGGAGTAGGGGCCAAGGGTACTGAAACACGCGATGAAGACTTTGTCGAGTATATTTATCCGGCGACGATGCACAACTACATGTTATTTTTTACTCAAAAAGGTAAATGTTATTGGTTGCGCGTATACGAAATTCCCGAAGGAACGAAAAACTCGAAAGGCCGGGCCATCCAAAATATGTTGAATATCGGTTCCGACGATGCCGTTACCGCTTTTGTGAGGATCGAAAGCTTAAATGATGAAGACTATACAAACTCTCATTATTTGGTTTTTGCGACCAAACAGGGGGTTGTCAAAAAAACGCAGTTGGAAGCATATTCCCGTCCGCGTCAAAACGGAGTGAACGCTATCACGATACGCGAAGACGATCAGGTAATTGCGGTTCGTCTGACCGACGGCGAAAAAGATATTATCCTGGCCAATCGTAACGGACGCGCCGTTCGGTTTAATGAAGCGGACGTGCGTCCTATGGGGCGTACCGCAACCGGCGTAAGAGGCATGACTCTGGATGATGACGGCGAAGATTGCATCATCGGCATGATTTGTATGAATCGCGACTCGACCAGCACGATTCTTGTCGTTTCCGAACAAGGTTACGGAAAGAGAAGTCACCTGAATGACGAAGACGGGGAACCTGTTTATAGAATTACCCGCAGGGGTGGAAAGGGCGTGAAAACGCTCAACATAACAGAGAAAACGGGTAAGCTGGTTTCCATTAAAAGCGTTACGGATGATAACGATTTAATGATAATTAACAAGTCAGGAATCACGATACGTGTAAAAATTTCCGATCTTCGTGTCATGGGACGTGCTACACAGGGAGTTCGACTCATTAATTTGGAAAAAAGAAATGATGAGATAGCTTCTGTTTGCAAGGTGAATTCGGAAGATTTACAAGATGAAGTCCTTCCCGAAGAAACTGACGACACACAGGAGAATAAGCCCGAAGACACGATTTCGGAAGAATAATCAACGGGAATGAGTTTAAACTTCTGAATCGATTTTAGTCTAAAAACAGAATTTTTGAAATAGAATTAAGATTATATTTATCAACTAAACATGAATAAAATGAAGAAACTCTTATTTTTGACAGCGGTGGTCATTTTTTCTGCCGGAAGCATCTTTGCTCAAAAATCGGCATTAAAAGATGCTAAAAGAGCGTTAGGTAGTAACGACTTAAATGAAGCTCGCACGCTCATTAAACAAGCGTCCGAGAATTCTGAAACGATCAGTAATCCTGAAACTTGGAAAACTTGGGGCGATATCGGAAACAAAGCGTTCGATAATGAAAGGACCAATGCCATGTTGGGAAAACAGACTAATGATAAAGTAATGTACGATGGTTTGTACGAATCGTATGCTCCTTATCTCAAGGCGGATTCATTAGGCCAATTACCGGATGAAAAAGGTCGCGTACGGAATAAATTCAGAAAAGACATTGCCGGAATCCTTAGGGCGAATCATCCGTTTTTCATTAACGGCGGCGTTTATTCTAACGACCAGAAAGATTACGCTAAAGCATCCGAATTCTTTGAAATTTACTGGACGATTCCTTCATTACCTCTGTTTGAAGGCGAAAAAGAAGCCTTTGTTTTAGATAGTACTTATCAAACCATTAAATACTATGCTATTATAACCGCTATTCAAGCCAAACAACATGATCGCGCCTTAGTTCTCTTGGATCGCGCGACAAAAGAGCCCTTTATTGAAAACAGCGCTTATCAGGAAAGTGATTTGTATGAATTGCTGGCAAGCGAATATGTGAGCGCAGGCGATTCGGCGAAATATCTCGAGACATTATATGCAGGTGCGGAAAAATTCCCTAAAAGCAAGTATTTTATTCCTAATTTGGTAAATGTGTTTATTCGTCAGGGACAAAACGAAAAAGCAATGCAATATCTCGATCAAGCCATCGCAAATGATCCTTCGAATGCGTGTGACCTAAATAGTGTAAAAGGCGCTTTGTTAGCTGAAAGAGGCGATTTTACCGGAGCTGAGAGTGAATATACAAAAGCATTGGTTCAAGATGCTAATTGCGAAAGAGCTCTCGAGGCGTTAGCTGTAAATTATATTCTTCAAGCTCAAGATATAAAAGAAAAAACAGCCGTGTTGACCGATAGGCAGCAACAAGTCGAAAATGATAAAAAGACGATTGAACTGTATCAAAAATCTCTTCCGCATTTGGAAAAATATACCGAATTGCTCAAAGGACGCAAGGCCGGAGAATCCGAAATTAAAAGCGCATTGCTTAAACTTCGCAACGTGTATTATAATTTAAGCAATATGGGGATAGATAAATCGACAGAATTGGAGGTTGTTGAAAAAGAATTAGGACCAACCAATCAATAAACGATTCAAAAGGCATCTACATTTGTTGTAGGTGCCTTTTGATTTAAAATAATACGATAGAATTATGGACAGGGAACATGAATAGTCGTAATCGCTCAACCTATTAAACATAATAGTAATTATAGCCGTCTTAGGGGGCGCTCATTTGCAGATACCTTTTGAAGTATATTATTATTGGCTTTTTCATAAACATTTATTAGCAGGTAAAACGCAAAAGAATTATCTTTGCATATTCCATTTAATAGATATTTCTTTTATAATAATGAGTGATCAACGATACAATTTAAGAGGAGTTTCGGCTTCCAAAGAAGATGTGCATAATGCAATTAAAAGCATTGACAAAGGCATTTATCCCAATGCGTTTTGTAAAATTATTCCCGACATTTTAGCTGGAGATCCGAATTACTGTAATATCATGCATGCAGATGGCGCCGGAACAAAATCGTCGTTGGCTTATGTTTACTGGCGTGAAACCGGTGATTTATCTGTTTGGAAAGGCATTGCTCAAGATGCGTTGGTAATGAACCTGGACGATTTATTATGCGTTGGCGCTACGGATAACATCTTACTGTCTTCCACCATCGGCCGAAACAAAAATCTGATTCCCGGTGAAGTCATTTCCACGATTATTAATTCGACCAATGAACTTTGCGAAGAGTTATCTTCCTTCGGCATACGTATTTATCCGACGGGGGGCGAAACCGCTGACGTCGGCGATTTAGTGCGCACCATCATCGTCGACAGCACCGTTACTTGTCGTATGAAGAGAGCGGATGTCATTGATAATAAGAATATCCAAGCCGGAGATGTGATTGTCGGACTCTCTTCTTCCGGCCGCGCTACCTACGAAAAAGAATATAATGGCGGTATGGGAAGCAATGGACTGACATCTGCCAGACATGATGTGTTTGCTCATTACTTGGCGGCCAAATATCCGGAAAGTTACGATGCCGCCATTCCTTCTGATTTGATTTATTCGGGAAGTGTAAAATTAAAGGACCTGATGAAGCCGTTAGGGATCGATGCCGGTAAGTTAGTATTATCCCCTACCCGCACCTATGCTCCGGTTATTTCTCTTATTTTAAATGAATTAAGGGGGAATATACACGGAATGATCCACTGTTCGGGTGGTGCGCAGACAAAAGTGCTGCATTTTTTATCCGATTCGTTGAAAGTCGTAAAAGATAATATGTTCCCCGTACCTTTTTTATTCGAACTCATTCAAAAAGAGTCCGGAACAGATTGGAAAGAAATGTATAAAGTGTTTAATATGGGCCACAGGATGGAAATTTATTTGCCGGAAGCTCATGCCCGACGAGTGATCGAGATATCTAAATCGTTCGAAGTGGATGCCCGTATTGTAGGACGCGTGGAACAAGCTTCAAAACGTGAGGTGCTCATAAAGAGTCCCTTTGGTAATTTTAGTTACGAATAATATATGGCTGAGAGTCTATTAGATAAGTTAGAGCATTTGGTGGTAAGGTTTGAAGAAGTCGGGACATTGATTGCGGACCCTTCCATCATATCGGATATGGATCGGTTCGTCAAACTGAATAAGGAATACAGCGAACTCGAAAAGATTGTGACCGTTCAGCAGGAATATAAGAAAACGCTGGAATCTATTCGGGAAGCTAAAGCTATTTTAGAGCACGAAGCGGATAGTGAACTTCGGCAATTAGCCAATGAAGATCTGGCTATAAACTCGACCAAATTACCGGAATTAGAAGAGAGCATTAAACTGTTACTTATTCCTTCCGATCCGGAAGATGCGAAAAACGTAGTCATGGAAATCCGTGCCGGCACCGGTGGCGATGAAGCGGCTATTTTTGCAGGCGATCTGTATAAAATGTATTCGAAATATTGCGAAAGCAAAGGATGGAAAACCGAATTATCGGGTTATACCGAAGGGCCTTCCGGGGGATTTAAAGAAATTATTTTCACCGTTAAGGGGGATTATGTATACGGAATATTGAAATATGAGTCGGGTGTTCACCGTGTCCAAAGAGTTCCGGCGACGGAAACGCAAGGACGTGTTCACACTTCTGCAGCCACGGTTGCGGTTTTACCGGAAGCAGAAGAATTCGATGTTCAGATCAATCCTGCGGATATTGAGATGCAAACAGCTCGTTCGAGCGGCGCAGGAGGACAAAATGTAAATAAAGTCGAAACGAAGGTTCAATTGACTCATAAACCGTCCGGTATTGTAGTTGTTTGCCAACAGGCCCGTTCACAATTGCAAAACCGGGAATTGGCCATGCAAATGCTTCGAACAAAACTCTATGATATAGAGCTGGCCAAAAGACAACAGGATGTTGCTTCCAAGCGCAAAACAATGGTGTCGACCGGTGATCGTTCGGCAAAAATCCGGACGTATAATTATCCTCAAGGACGTATTACCGATCATCGTATTAATTATACTATTTACAATTTGGATGCATTTATGAATGGGGATATCCAAGGCGTGATAGATCAACTAATTGTCAGCGAAAATGCAGAGCGAATGAAAGAAGCTGAAATTTAAAATTTTCATTCATGAAATTAAAACAGATTAGCGTGGTATCTCGAAGTAATTGATGTAATAAATTAAATAAATGACAAAACAACAGCTTTTTGAACAAATAATAAAAAAACGGTCTTTCCTATGCGTAGGACTGGATACCGATATTGAAAAAATTCCCGATTATCTCACCGATAACGAAGATCCTATTTATACGTTTAATAAAGCGATTATCGATGCGACGGCTCCCTACTGCATTGCCTATAAACCGAATGTCGCATTTTATGAGAGTGCGGGAATAGAAGGTTGGCTGTCGTTGCAGAAAACCGTGGCTTATATAAAACAGCGTCATCCGCAACTGTTTATTATCGCCGATGCTAAACGAGGCGATATTGCGAACACGAGCGAAATGTATGCACGCACTTTTTTCGACGGCATGAAGGTGGACGCCCTGACGGTGGCTCCTTATATGGGCGAAGATAGTGTGAAACCATTTCTTCTGTATCCTGAAAGTTGGGTGATACTATTGGCGTTAACTTCAAACAAGGGCTCGAATGACTTCCAACAAACCGAGAATAAAAACGGAGAACGTTTATTTGAACAGGTGTTGCGTGTATCGCAGACATGGGCATCCGATGAACAAATGATGTATGTCGTCGGGGCTACTCACGGGACGTTATTGCAAGATGTGCGGAAAATTGTTCCTAACCACTTTCTGTTAGTTCCGGGTGTGGGAACACAGGGCGGATCGTTAGAGGATGTTTGCCGGTACGGCATGAATAAACAATGCGGACTGATTGTCAATGCTTCACGGTCCATCATCTATGCTGACCATACCGAAAGCTTTGCAGAAGCCGCCGCCGAAGAGGCTAAGAAATTACAGCAAGAGATGAACCTGTTAATGGATAAATATTTGTGACAGACACCTAAAAAACGCTTTTAGCCGGTATCTGAAAATCAATCAGAATTATTTGGAAACAATTTTCGGGCATTTAAATATCCATGGAGAAAACGCTCCGGTAAGTGATACGTCCTCCTAACTTCAATCTTATAAGACTTTTATCTACACGGAAGTTGTCCGGAAGGGTAAAATGCATTATCTTTGTAACAATTTGTTTAAGGTTACAATTATTTATAGTCACTTCACTATTTTATTCGTATGAAATTGCAGGATTCAAATAAGAAAAAAATTCGTATACTTTTTGTCTGTCTTGGAAATATTTGTCGTTCTCCGGCCGCAGAAAGCGTTATGAACCGTATTATTGAAAAGAATAATTTACAGGATAGTATTGAAACTGATTCTGCCGGTACTTCCGGTTGGCACGAAGGGGACCTTCCCGATGAGCGCATGCGTGCTCATGGGGAAAAACGTGGATATGCGTTTCTCTCCCGGGCACGTAGATTTACAAAAAAAGACTTTCAGAATTTTGATTACATTATTGCGATGGATGATCAAAATTATATGGATGTCAAATCGATGGCTATTACAACGGAAGATGAACGGAAAATTCATCGCATGACGGAATTCTCCCGACAATATAGCCATGATCATATTCCCGATCCTTATTTTGGCGGAACGTCAGGATTCGAGTTGGTGCTTGATTTATTAGAAGATGCCTGCCTGGGATTAATGGAGGTCATTATTGATAAAGAGGATATTGAGTAATAGATTATTATAAAAAAACCTCCGATTATGAATCAAAATCGGAGGTCTTCTATTTGAGATGAGAACTAATCAGGCTGTTGGTTCTTCTTCTTTTTTACTTTCTTCTGCCTCAGGAGTTGCAGTCGCTTCTTCTGTTGTTACAGGAACTTCCTCCGAAGGCGCTGCTTGTTCTTCCTCTTCTTGAGCCGGTGCATTAGCCGCTTCAAGTTCGGCTTTTTTCTTCGCTAAAAGTTCTGCTCTGGCTTTATTCTGTTCTTTTTCGGCATCTAAACGAGCTTTTTCGTCCGCACGTTTTTTCTCTTCATCTTTTTCTTTAACAGATTGAACGGCATTGAGTTTAGCATCTTTCCAAGCTTCGAATTTCTTTTCGGCTTCTTCTTCGTTAAATGCACCTTTGGTTACACCGCCGAGAAGATGTTTCTTCATGAGTACTCCTTCTCTTGAAAGGATATTCCGAACGGTGTCGGTTGGTTGAGCGCCTGTTTGCAGCCAATACAAAGCCCGGTCGAAATCTAAAGTGATAGTAGCAGGATGAGTGTTCGGATTATATGAACCTATCCTTTCTATGTACTTTCCATCTCGTGGAGCCCTGCTATCTGCAACAATGATTTGATAGTACGGGTAGTGTTTGCGTCCCCGTCGTTGTAAACGTAATTTTGTTGCCATTTAGTAGTTTTTTTAAATTAAAATGCTTTATAAATTGTATTTGCGGGTGCAAAGATAACCAAAAATCTTTTATTCAAGAAGTTTTATTGTTTATTTTTGCGGTTTAACTGCGGGTAACGCATCCGGTAAGACGTTGAGTTGCGTCTTCGAGGGGACATCTGAAATCTCAACGACGCGAAAGGTGTCATCAATCGTTTTGCCATCCAGATAGCGTTGCCATCTCTCCAACACAGGCCTTTCCAAGTCAAATTCTCTGAATTCATCGGGATTCATAATCGGAATGCCTTTCATGATGGGATATAACCGTTGGCATTCGTTACAAATTAAAAAGCCCTCTATCACTTTTTCTCCCGTATCGTCTGTTGTGATGACGGTTAATTGCAAATCTGCCTTATCGAACGGGCAGCATAGTTTTTCTATCGTTTTTAGTCTCATTGTTTTTTAATTAATTGTTCGCTATACTTTTTGATGGCGTCGATGGGATCCGCCACGCTCATAATCCCCGAAACCACGGCTACTCCATCATACGGCAGGGTGTTTAACTTGTCCATGTTTTCCGGCCGGATACCTCCCGCCAGAAAAATCGGACGGCTAAACAGCGCGCGTGCCTGCCGGACGGTGTCGAAATCGACTAACTCGCAACTGTTGGCCGTAGAAGATGGAAAAACGGAACAGAAGGAAATATAATCCAGTCGATGTGCGGCAGCCCATCGAACCCACGACAAGTCGTTATTGCAGGTCAGTCCGGAAATAAACGTCCGCCCCACTTTTTGGCGGATGGCGCCCATGTCATCGGGTATTTGGTCGAAATGAACCCCGTCGAGCGGAAAATGCAGCAAATACTCCCATCGGTTGTTCATCAAAAGCGGTGTATCGGCTTCGGCGCAGAGGGCGCTTACCGGACGGATAAAACCTTCGATGTCGGCGTTTTTGTCAAAATTATCCCAAATTTGCACCGCTGCAATCGGTTGTTGCAGGGCAAGCCGGAGTTTATCCAACAATAAAAGCCGGTCCATGGAAGGATCGATAACCAGATAAATTCCTTTGGTAATCTTCTTTTGTATTGTCATTTCCATCCTGCTTTCAGTGCCTTGAAAAAAGCGGCCCAATACGGGTCGGTGTGGAAATAGTTCAACGCTTTTTCCCTGCCTTCTTCAATCAGTTTTACCCCCTTTTCTTTTTCCGTCAGACGCCCCACTTCGACACAGGGAATTTTTTCTTTTGCCAAAGATTCGATAACCGCATTCACCCCTTCTTTTTTACAGGTGATAATCATCGAACCGGCGCCCACACAATACCGGGAATCAAGTGAAAAAAGCGAGCAAACGGCTTCTTGCACTTCCCCAAACGGCAAAAGATCATTATATACTTCCGCTCCGTTGCCCGAAGCGACCGTTAGTTCGTAAATCGCACCCAACACCCCTCCTTCGGTCACATCGTGCATCGCGGTAATCGCGTTACGCGTTTGTTGTTGACCGGCTGCCGTCAAGGCATCTTTGAGCGAAGAGGTACGGTAAAAACTTTCCGCAGCCAACCGGTAAAACTCGCCTCCGAGTTTATTCTTTACCGTTTCGGGAAAGCTTAACGCCAATATGGCTGTAGAAGAAAGGGCGCATTCTTTCGTTACCAGGATGGCATCGCCGGGAGAGGCTCCCGCAGAGGTGAGGATTTCATTTTTAGGAGCGATGGCGATGAAGGTTCCTCCGCCGGCAATGGTGGAGTTTTGTCCTTCTATAAAGCCGGTATGTCCGCCGGTAACGGCCATGCCGATGTCGGAACAAAAGCGGTCGATATGCTTCCAGTAAACTTTAAAATCCTCTTGAGAAAAATGAGCCGGCAAGTTCAGGACGAACTGTCCGTACATCGGCGCAAAGCCCGTTGTTGCCATATCGTTGGCCATCAGTTGGACGGAAAGCCATGCCGATTCCTGCAATCCCAGTGACGGAATCAACGACAACGGATCGCTCGTAAGGGCCATTGCCCGGCCGTCGTTTAAATCGATAACAGACACGTCGACGCCGAAATCGGGGCCTGATATTACTTCCGGTCGACGGGCTCCACAGTGATGCCTGATAAAATCGTGCACCAGTGAATGATCTATTTTTCCGAGTTTTTGATCCATTTCTTACTCCACATCATTTAATCGTATATACAAGGCAAAGAAATCGCCGTACGATTGGTTCCATTGCTGTACGGGAAACCACTTAGGCAGTCCCGTCATCGTCCATTCTATCGTATAATCCCTTCCTTTCAGCGCTTTATGCACGAGTTCCGTTAACGTCTTGGGAGTATAGAATGTCGCCGTGACATAAAAAGGATTCAGCCCGAAAAGCTGTTGTGTCCGGCGGCGGATGAATTTGGGTGTTGTTTTATTCATCATTCCCATCATAATGCCGTATTTCCCAACCCGCGCCGCTTCCCGCAAGACTTTAACGGGATCTTTGTAGTATTCGAATGTCGTGACGAATGCCAATGCGTCGAAACTATGATCTTTGAAAGGCATGAAGTGGGAGTCGGCCATCACGAGGTCTCCGTCAAACAAATGCAGCGCCTGCGACAACATAAACGGCGAGATGTCTCCGCCGGAAGCCTCGATGCCGATTTGTTTCCACCAACGTGTAAAATGCGTGGTGCCGCAACCGAACTCCAGCAATGTTTTCACGCGTTTGTCCTTACCGATAAGCTGTTCCATGATTTTTTTCTGCCATACTTCGGCGCGTTTATAGCGTCCTTCATACCACAATTCGTACGTATCGGTATGCTTCCGGTTGAAAAACCATTCTTCACGGCCTTGCCAGTTTTGCTGTCCCTGACGGACTAAATCGGAGCTTGACTTTTTTTCTATTTCCGTTGAATTCATATTGGTCTATTTATTCATTTATTTTTTCTTTCGGATAGCCAACAAAATGAAGCGAGAAACGAAAAATCGGGCAGGCTTGCATCCCTACGTTGGCATGATCCAAATCAGGTGTCGGGTATCATCTCAGTCCGCTGTGTGCGGGCACCCCGTGCATAGTGTGACACAAAGATACAGGATATTTTTTGATTTGCGGACGGCGGGGATAAAAATAGATGGATTTTATTCCTGAATTTTGCCCGGGGATTGCTCTGGGCAATATTTCCGGGAATAAAAAAACTCAGGCAAGGCGTCGAACGAATACGAAGCCTTCAAAAAAACCCGGGCAAGGCGTCGTACAGATACGAAGCCCTCAAAAAATTCCGGGCAACGCGTCGTACGAATACGAAGCCCTCAAAAAAACCCGGGCAACGCGTCGTACAGATACGAAGCCCTCAAAAAAAACCGGGCAACACGTCGTACAGATACGAAGCCTTCAAAAAAACCCGGGCAACGCGTCGTACAGATACGAAACCTTCAAAAAAAACCGGGCAAAGCGTCGTAAAGATACGAAGCCTTCAAAAAAATTTTCGACAAGGTCTCGGAATTCGAGGACTCCCCCCAAAATTTCCTTTACCATTCGATGGGTTCTTCGCCGTTGGCAACCAAATAGGCATTGGCTTTACTAAAATGCTTATTTCCAAAGAATCCCCGGTGTGCCGATAAAGGCGAAGGATGCGGGGACTTCAGGACAAGATGTCTATTCGTATCGATATTTTCCCCTTTTCGTTGTGCATACGATCCCCAAAGAAGAAAGACCACATGTTCCCGTTCGTTCGCCAGATGACGGATAGCCGCATCTGTAAATTCTTCCCATCCTTTATGCTGATGAGAGCCGGCGCGGTGGGCCTGAACGGTGAGGGTCGCATTCAGAAGAAGAACTCCCTGCCGGCACCATCGTTCTAAATTACCCGAACGGGGAACCGGCACTCCTAAATCGTCCTGTATTTCCTTATAAATATTCACAAGCGAAGGAGGAATCTGTATTCCCTCATTTACCGAAAAGCATAATCCATGCGCCTGGCCGGGTTCGTGATACGGATCTTGCCCTACGATAACGACTTTCACTTTATCGAAAGGGCAGCAATCGAATGCGTTAAAGATCAATTTTGCCGGTGGATAAATAGTACGTGCACGATATTCTTCGCGCACAAAATCGGTCAGCTGTTTAAAATAAGGCTTTTCAAATTCATCTTGCAAGCGCTCTTTCCAACTTTCTTCTATTTTAACATCCATACGAATACCTTTTAATTCAGCCGGCTAAGTTACTTCAAAAAAACGAATTCAAAAAACAGAAAGAATAAAAATAAGGATTCAGATTAAATAAATAGCGTGTTCCCGTGCTTGTTCGCGGATTTCAGACGGCCATAGACTCGATTGTATTTCCCCGATATGCGCTTTTCGAAGATAATACATGCACAAGCGCGACTGTCCGATTCCTCCTCCGATGGATAACGGTAATTCATTATTCATCAATCGACGATGAAAATACAACGACAATCGGTCTTCTTTTCCATGCAACTTCAATTGCCTTTCGAGGGCGATCGGATCGACGCGAACGCCCATTGATGAAAGCTCTACGCTACATTGTAAAACCGGATTCCATACCAATAAATCGCCATTGAGCCCTTTAAAACCGTCTTCATTTGGCGTACTCCAATCGTCATAATCGGGTGCGCGGCCGTCATGCGGAAGGCCATTGGACAGATTCGCGCCGATACCGATAATAAATACCGCCCCGTATTTTTGGGCGACGGCGTCTTCCCGTTGTTTGGCGGTTTTATCGGGATATGCTTGCAACAATTCTTCGGCATAGACGAAATGAATATTCTTGGGCAGTTCCGGCTTTATGCGTGGAAACAATTCATACACCAGATATTCCGTACGGAGCATGGCTGCATAGATGCGTTGAACGATTTGTTTCAAAAAAGCCGCACTCCTGTCCTCCTTTGCGATAACCATTTCCCAATCCCATTGATCGACATACAGCGAATGCAGGTTATCCAATTCTTCATCGGCGCGTATGGCATTCATATCCGTATAAATACCGTATCCCTCTTCAATATGATAATCAGCCAGCGTTAAACGCTTCCATTTAGCTAAAGAATGCACGATTTCAGCCGTTTTGTCCCCCATATCCTTAATCGGGAAACGTACCGGGCGCTCTATTCCGTTTAAATCATCGTTAATTCCCGTACCGCTCTCAACGAACAAAGGCGCAGTCACACGCCGAAGACGCAACTCCGAAGAAAGGTTTTGCTGGAAAAAATCTTTAATACTTTTTATTCCGAGTTCTGTTTGCTTCAGATTCAATAACGGATGATACCCATCGGGAATATGTAATTTCGACATAATTTATTTCTTTGTTTTTGGAACACAAAGATAATAGTTTTATTCATTTTGTCAAATGAAAGCGCAAATAGATTTCAGAATGTCTCAATTTATCGCGATTGCATTCCATAAAAAGAATAAATAAAGAAAAAAAGGATCATTTAGAAATGTCAATCGATATTGAGATTTCCGATAAGATCGTCTATTGAAAGAATATGGTGGCGATCGAGATAATCCGAAATTCCATCGACGATTTTCACCGAAGCCGCAGGATCGATAAAATTATAAGTTCCCACCTGGATAGCCGTGGCGCCGGCCAATATAAATTCGATGGCATCTTGCCAATTGCATATACCGCCCATTCCGATAATCGGTATTCCAACGGCATGATATACTTCCCATACCATCCTCAAAGCGATTGGTTTGATGCAAGGGCCCGATAATCCTCCGGTAATCGTGGAAAGCTTCGGGCTGCGCTTTTCCGCGTCGATGGCCATGCCTAAAAAGGTATTCACGAGCGAAACCGAATCGGCGCCTTCCGCCTCCACAGCACGGGCTATTTCGCCGATATTCGTCACGTTAGGTGATAATTTTACAATAAGCGTTTTGGGATAGATCTTGCGTACCGCTTTTACCACCTTCGCCGCAGAGTCGCACGATGTGCCGAAAGCCATTCCGCCTTCTTTCACATTCGGGCACGAGATATTCAGTTCGATAGCCGGAATACGCTCCAAATCGACAAGTCTTTCGGAGCATTTTACATAATCGTCAACCGATGAGCCGGATACATTCACGATAATATTCGTATCATACTGTTTTATTTCCGGGTAAATATGCTGTACAAAATAAGTCACTCCCTTATTTTGCAATCCGACCGCATTAAGCATCCCCGATGCCGTCTCAGCCATTCTGGAATAATTGTTTCCATCTCTGGGTTCGAGGGTCGTCCCTTTCACGAAAATGCCTCCTAAACGAGACAAATCGATAAAATCGATATATTCCGTACCGTATCCGAATGTTCCTGAAGCCGTCATTACCGGATTTTTCAGTTCCAGCCCGCCAATACTGACCTTTAATCTATCCATGTGAGTTCTTTTATGTTAAATACGGGACCTTCGGTACAGGCGCAAACATTTCCTCGGGTTGTTTTTTCAATGCAGCAAAGGCACGCGCCGAACCCGCAAGCCATCAGGTTTTCCAACGAGGCCTCGCATTCGATATCATTTTCGTGGGCATATTTTGCTACGGCGACCATCATCGGCTTGGGGCCGCACGTATAGATAAAATCGTATTTTTCCTCTTGTAAGATGGAATGATGGATAACAAAACCCTTTTCGCCTTGCGTTCCGTCTTCGGTTGTGGTATAAACCGCTCCGTATTTTTTAAAATCGTCCAACTGCAATAAATCTTTTGCCGACCGTCCTCCGAGCAGGAAATTCGGTTTAAACCCGTTATCCGTCGCTTTTTTCCCTAAAAACAATAAGGGAGCGGTTCCAACTCCGCCGCCGATAAGAAGTATTTTAGAAGTGACTTTTGAAGGAAGATGAAATTGATTTCCCAGCGGAAAAATAATATTTATCTTTTCCCCCTCGCTATAATTACATAGATGTTTTGTTCCTTCTCCCACATTTTGGACTAATAACCATAATTGATTGAGGGAAGTATGGACAAAATTAACGGAAATAGGGCGACGCAAAAATGTATGGACAGAGTTTTCTATCCTTATTTGTACAAATTGTCCGGGAGATACGGTATCCGGTAATTTTTCACCTGTAGCGGGAGTTACTTTTAATAAATTATTTTGGTCATTCAGTCGTTCATTCGAGAGAACCACCATATCGAGCATTCTTTTCATTTAAAATAGGAATTCATTGACAAAAACGATGAAATAATACGTTACTCCTGCAAAGGTACGAATAAAAGAAAAATGATGAATCAAGACGCCGATATTTCGGAATTAATTTTTCAATAAAGGGGGTATAAATGTTTCAAATGTATTGTCGTCGTAATAAATGATTATTTGGGTGATTTTTTTAGCACTATTTTGGGAAGGTTCAATGAGCTCATTTTCCTTTATTTGTTCGGTATTTACCGGCCTTTTAAGCGGCTTTTCCTGCGCGAATTCTAATTTAGCTGTATTCTGGATAGGATTTATGGTTCTCTCACTAAATAAATCGGGAGTTTTGGGTATCGATACGGCATTCGTATTGCTTCGGGGAGTTTTGTACATCGGTTCAGTTCCGTTAAGCAACCACTCCGGATTTAGATCATTCATATCATTAAGGATTTTAACAACCACATCCAGACTCGGATTATTTCTTCCATTCAAAATATGAGATATTACTGCCCGATTAATTTGCAACCTGTCTGCAAATTGTGCAGGTGTCAGGTTCTCATTTTCCATAATTTGTTTGATTCGATCTTTCATTTAATCCGTATGAACCGCCATGTATAAATATTCTGTCATTAATAGTCGATACAAATATAGTCAACATTTAGAAACTTACAAAACAAATCTGCAATACAATTGTACAGTAAACAAAAGTAATAGCAATCACAAAAGTAACAACAAATGTATTCAGATGATTTATAATCTCAATAAAAAATAATAATTATTTGTTCGTACAATATCTATATTATACTGATATATATGAATATATAGAATATAAAATCATTCATTTTAACTAAAATATATTCATTTAAGGCGTTATATATGTAAGACTTTGTCCGATGCTTTATATTTTAGATATATAGTATTGATATTTATAGATATAGATAGTATCTAATAATAGAAATCTAAAGGTTAACGCTTTGGATTTACATTTGTATTACCGTGTAAGCAATAGATATTAAATAGTAATTTACTTTTGAGTTGATTGCTGTTGATACATTTGTTTGTATTGGTACTATACTTTTGTGAACGATCAAATGTTTATTCATCAATTTAAGTTTGTATTTTTATCGATTTGTCGAATTAAAAAAGAATATTTGTGAGTGAGAAATTGGAATATCGATTTTAGAGATTGGTAGAGTTGCCATTTATATCTCTCTTAATACTGAAACCCCGAGAGAATATAGTAATTGCGACCCGAATATCAGATAACGAAAAATAGAACCTTCTCAGCGAGTTTACATCTGTTATAGATCTCTCATAACCAACTAATTTAAGAACATATTCTGTGTTTCATTTATTCTTCAAATATTTTTTATTTCAAAATGAACCTTTCCTGGCAGACTTTTGTTTAAGATATACTATTCACAAAAGTACATAATACAATTAAAATGATAAGTTCAAATAAAATAGTCTATATTCTCTCTTTTTTGTTACTTGTTTGTTTTCAAAATATGAATGCAAAAAATACACAGAAAACATTTCACGATTTTGTGGTTACGGATATCGATGGAAACAGGTTCGATTTAAAATCGCTGAAAGGAAATAAAGTGATGGTGGTAAATGTTGCTTCGAATTGCGGATTGACACCCCAATATGAGCAATTGCAAGAACTATACAAGAAATATAAAGAGACCGGTTTTGTTATTATTGCTTTTCCGGCCAATAATTTTAAGGAACAGGAGCCCGGAACAAATAAGCAAATTAAAGAGTTTTGTACGGCTAATTACGGGGTAAGTTTTCCTTTAATGGAAAAAATCAGTGTTGCCGGAGAAGATCAGGCTCCCGTATATAAATGGCTGACTCATAAATCCGAAAATGGCAAAATCGATCAGGATGTTATCTGGAATTTTCAGAAGTTCCTTATCGATGAAAACGGCAATTTGGTTGATGTTCTCCTACCCAAAGAGAGCCCGGTAAGCAAAAAAGTAACGGAATGGATTACCGCCGATTAATGCATAATCCGGAAAACAAGCTCCTTGAGTAGTTCTCCGGGTGAGGCGCTTTGATTATCGATACCTTTTGTTTTTGCATCAAACATCCGCAATAGAGAGATGATTTCCATTACTTTTTGTGCAGGATAATTTCGTAGTCCGAGCATATAATCCCGGGCGAAATAAGCAGAACGAATTTGCAAAGCGCTCATAATCGCTTGTTCGCTTTTTTGTGGCAACCAATAACACTCCAACAGATTACTGAAATAATTGAACAAAACGGAGAGGGTCACAATCGTAGGATTATCTTTGGGGTTCTTTCCGAAATAATCGACAATGCGATTGGCCGATAAGACGTTTTTTTGAATAATCGCTTTTAGAAGTTCAAAGTTATTGTATTCTTTGCTTATCCCCACATTTTTCTCTATCAGGTCGGATGTTATGCGTTTGGATTCATCCGGTAAGGATATTTCTAATTTTTGCAGTTCCGGAAGGAGTTTACTAAGATCGTTCCCCACAAAATCGGTCAGCATTTGAGCGGATTTATCATCAATGCCGATATTTTTTTCCCGGAAATAGGAACTGATAAAAGCGGGCACCTGGTTATCATATAATTTTTTTGATTCGAAAACAATGCCGATCCTATCGATATGTTTCACCCAAGCCTTTCGTTTATCCGCCACTCCATGTTTATAGTTGAGTACCAATACGGTTGACAGCATCGGATTTTTGGCGTAAATATCCATTAATTCCAATTTATCGAGTTGTTGCGCTTCCTTTACGATGATCAGTTGATGTTCGGCCATCATCGGAAAACGGCGGGCTGTGGAAATGATATTGTTTATATCGGAGTCGGTGCCGTAAAAGACTTGCATATTGAAATCTTTTTCAGTCTCCGTAAGAACGGTTTCCGTTAGTATTTCCGTCAATTTATCAATAAAGTAAGCCTCTTCCCCCATTAAAAGATATATAGGCTTAAAATTGCGCTGAAGTATGTCCTTGCGGATGGAATCGAAAGTCGTTTGAGTAGATGCTGCCATAAATCGGGGAATTACCAGTCGAAACGTAAATGTTTTATAGTGGAACCATTATTAATCAATGTCGTGAGCGATTTGATACCGATCAATACGTGTTCTTTTACGAAGTTTTCAGTAACAAGCTTGTCGCTTTTTTCTGTTTTTACTCCGCTCGAGATCATCGGTTGGTCGGAAACAAGCAGTAAAGCGCCGGTCGAAATGTGATTCGCGAAACCGCAGGTAAACAGGGTCGCTGTTTCCATATCCACCGCCATGACACGAATCTGACGCAGATAGTTTTTAAATTCATCATCGTACTCCCACACCCTGCGGTTGGTGGTGTAAACCGTCCCCGTCCAATAGTCCCGGTTAAAATCGCGGATATTCGACGATAAGGCGCGTAACAAGCTGAAAGCCGGTAAGGATGGCACTTCGGGTGGGAAGTAATCGTTGGAAGTCCCCTCGCCTCTTATTGCCGCAATAGGAAGAATATAGTCTCCCAGACTACCATGTGCTTTAACGCCTCCGCATTTTCCCAAGAAAAGCACGGCTGTAGGCGATACGGCACTTAGCAAATCCATCACTGTGGCTGCATTTGCACTTCCCATCCCGAAATTAACAATCGTGATACCTTGAGCCGACGCATTGGGCATATTGGCATCAACGCCGATAATAGGTACGCTAAAGTGATCGGCAAATATCTCCACATATTTTTGAAAATTCGTAAGTAAAATAAATTTCGTAAACTCCTCCAACGGCCTTTTTGTATACCGGGGAAGCCAATTCTCTACAATTTCTTGTTTTGTTCTCATAAAATTGACGTACTTTTGCTTTATAACGATAACACCTATTTCACGAACAAAGATACAATATGTATGCATTAAATTTGCCTCCTTACGATGCAAAAATCAGAAAATCGGAGACCCGTACGGAGATTTTCGATCCCTTACGGCGTAAATATGTGAGGCTGACACCTGAAGAATGGGTTCGACAGCACTTCGTCCATTATCTGATTTCAGAAAAGAACTATCCCGCATCGCTGATGGCAAATGAAGCAGGCATAAAACTGAATTCTTTATTTCGGAGATGCGATACGGTGGTGTATAATCATCAACTCGAGCCGGTCATGATTATCGAATATAAAGAACCCGGAGTAACGCTGTCGCAAGAAGTATTCGATCAGATTGTCCGCTATAATATCGTCTTAAAAGTAGACTATTTGATTGTATCCAACGGACTGAACCATTATTGCGGCCATGTCGATTATACGACACAGACTTTTCACTATCTCTCCGAAATACCGGACTATACCACGTTGTCTAAACGTCAATAGCTTTCGTCTTTTGATGGAAAATCGACCGATTTCACATCTTGTACATACGCTTGAACCGCACGGGTAATATCTTCAAAAAGATTGGCATATTTGCGAAGAAACCGGGGAGAGAACCCTTTATTGATCCCTAACATGTCGTGCATAACGAGTACTTGTCCGTCGACATAGGGCCCGGCGCCAATACCGATAACGGGAATAGTGAGTTTTTCGGCCACTTCCTTTGCTAATTCCGCAGGGATTTTCTCCAGCACAAGAGAGCAACAGCCCGCGTCCTGCAAAGCACAGGCATCATCGATCAGCCGTTGGGCTTCATCGGTATCTTTTGCGCGCACGCCATACGTCCCGTATTTGTTGATAGACTGCGGCATGAGTCCCAGATGTCCCATAATCGGAATCCCCGCGCTAAGAATCCGTTTAATAGATTCCAACACTTCTGTACCTCCTTCCAATTTCACACAGTCGGCTTGCGTTTCTTTCATGATTCGGACCGCCGAAGCTACCGCTTCCACGGGGTTTCCCTGATAACTGCCGAAAGGCATATCGACGACGACCAAAGCTCTTTTCACCGCCTTCATCACCGATTGTCCGTGATAGATCATTTGCTCCAATGTGATAGGGAGTGTCGTCGTATTCCCGGCCATTACATTCGAAGCCGAATCACCGACAAGAATGACATCGACACCCGCTTGATCGATAACGCCGGCCATGGAAAAATCATACGCTGTAAGCATGGATATTTTTTCCCCGCGTTGCTTCATTTCGAGTAAGCGGTGGGTAGTTACTTTTCTTTTATCTTCCGTTGGAGCTTTTTTTTCTTCTAGCATTACTGTATTCCCTTTATCTGCCTGCAAAGGTAATTGTTTTTTATCAATAATAAAGGAGAGAGAAACAGAAAAAGCCGGACTTTGTAAGCCCGGCTTTTCATATATAGGGGTAATTAAAAAATCACATTAAAACTTATATCCCAGCGTCACAAGTCCTTTCCAAGAGGAGTAATCCAACGAAAACGGGGAACCATCGATGAAAAGTTGATTTTGGTCGTTATACACACTCGGGAAAGAATATAAATCATCCTTTTGAGTGGTATACACCAACGCGACATCGAGGAAGAAGTTCGCATTAAAACGGTAGCCTATCCCCCCGGTATACAGACTGGTATTACCTTCCATCCGATAAACGGTATTGGTTCCTGAGACAGCAGCATATCCTTTTTCTTTAAAATCGGAATTATACGGATTTTGAATCCATGCATACCCCAGTCGCCCCGAAAATTTTGGAGTGAGACGATATTCGCCCCCGAGCCTTAGGGTTGATGCGGTTTTGAAATCTTCGGATATATATCCATTATCCGGATCATACCATCCATTATCATTAGATGTGGATAATTTCATTTTAGAATAATCGGTGATTTCATAATCCAGACTTGCTATGAATCGATTTCCTAATATCGTTGCAACACTGAAAACCCATTTGTCGGGAGTTGTTAAGTTATAATAGTTTGTTGCCGTACCCGATTGAATGGTTGCCGGTTTGTAATCGGGAACGGGAGCATTAGAAAGCTCATCGGTTGTTTCAGCCGAAAACATATCGGTCAATGAATACCATGTAGATGTATGATATGCCACACCTATCCTAAGCTCATGAATAGGGCGATAAATAGCGCCTACCTTTGCACTGAATCCCGAACCGGTTGTATTCATCCAATTCGTGAGATAATAATGTCCGGCATTCACAAAGTCTTCCCTGTAATCGGAATACAAATTATAAGAAAGACTTGATACGGATAGTGCAAGCCCCAAATTCAACTTATTATTGATAGTGGTTCCTATTGTAAAATCATAATTATCGATATACCCGCTTTCGGTTAAATATAAATCATTTCTTACGGCTTCGTCTGTAAAAGGTATATAAGCATTATTCGTAGACTCTTTAATGAGATATGAATTGTAAGCCAAAACACCTAACCATGGATACGAATCAGCAAAAGGATTATAATCTTCCGTTTTCCATAATTTTTCGGGAGTAGCGAGATGATTGGGATTCTCATCGTTATACTTGTTTACTCTATCTGCAATATAATACAATAGAGAGTTATTAGGGGCACCGACAGCCGATATCTTCCGACTAAATGATTTCTGACGATGGTGCGTAAACCCAAAATTGACAAGTGGTACCGCATCACTTCGTAAAGGAAAATAGCCGACAAAGCCTAAGTTCGATAATGCGCGATCGGTTACACTTTCTTTCAGATTCCCAACTTTCGATGTGTTATTTGATAAGTCAAATGTACCCACAATTTCGGAACTGCGATATACGGCAATGCCGGCAGGATTGATGGAGATACCGGTTTGATCGCCTCCCAGCGCACCAAAAGCCCCTCCCATCCCCATGGATCTTGCCGTACCGGAAATGTTTTTGCGGGAAAAATTGTAAGCCTCTATCTCTCCTTGGGCAAACAAACCTCCGGAGATAACGAAGAACAAAAGAAGTGTATAAGTGATTTTATTCATTTTCATTCTACTGTTTATATACTAATAATTATCTGCGGCCACCGCTACTCCTGCTGCTACTGCTTCTTCCGCTACCGCCCCCATATGAGCCGCCCGAACTTCTGCTGCTTGAGCCCGAAGGCGAACTGAATGTGGAAGATGACCGGCTGGAAGAACTGCGACTCGGCGTTGAAAAGGTTGAACTTCTCGAGGACGAGGAAGAACTTCTGTCGGGAGAAGAGTATGTCGAACTCCTCGAAGGAGAACTGCTCCTTGATGGAGACGAAAAAACATCTTGCCTTGAAGAAGAACCGCTTCTCTGATAAGTCGAACTGCTCCTCGACGGAACCGTGCTTCTGTTGTTATATTGTCCCTGACGGGTAACCGCATCGTCATAAGAGCGCGAACGTGAAGTGGCAGATCTGTCAACCATACGTCCCGTTCTGGATTCATACGTTCTACCGGAATTGTCGATAATCCGGGTTCTTGAAGTCGTACCCGAATTTCTTCCGTAAGCAGAAGCGCTTCGGGAGGAGCTTCGGGAAGAAACGGCATCCCTTGTGTTTATAGCCGACCGGGAAGAAGAACGCGACGAACCGATATGTCGCCCGGATATGGATGCGGAACTTCGAGGAGAAGCGGTACGGTAAGCGCCCGAACTTCTGGCCGCCCGATTAACAGGCAAGCTGGAGTAATAACCGTCATACCACCCTTGATAGTATCCCCCACCGTAACCGTATCCGCCATAATACCATGGATCGTACCAACTACTGTAATACCACGGCGAATACCATGAAGAGTACCCTCCATAATACCAGGGGCTGTACCACCGGCTATAGGACCAAGGTGAATACCAACCACCATAATACCACGGATCGTACCATGAATTATACCAGGGATAGTAAGAGTTGAAGCCCCATCCCCATCCTGTACCAAAATACACATTGGTATTACTATATCGATTTCTGTAATAATCGTCATATATGTCATCATTGGCAAATATGATTACTTCGTCGGCACCCGTAATTTTGATACTCGATTCCGGATCGTGGAACCGTATAATCCTATCGGTATATTCATACGGTTGATAAGTAGAATCGTTGCTCAACGTATCTGGCTCCGAAACGTTATCGGCATCTCTACGATTATATTCATCGACATTCCGTCCATTGGCCGTAATTTTCATACCAGACACATCTCCCTGAATAACGACGACTTTCTTCTGAGGAATCGCTTGTTTTTCCTGTTCGGGAACGATTCGTTCCTGCGACGGGTCGGCATATATATCATCCCATTCTTGGGCGAAACCTAAAAAGGGGACTGTCGCCAATATAACTGCAATAAAAAATTTATTTGCTCTCATAGTTTTCTCCCTATATTTATTTCGTTTAGTTGAATTTTTTGCTTAATCAATACGTAAGACTAAAAATGGATGTTACCGTTTAACCGTGTAAACTATTATTAGCCTGTTTTTTTCGCACAACAGCACAAATATAGCAACAATATTTGTCCTTTTTAATAAGCATGACGGAAAAGTGGGCAAAAATGCTGCGCTGCATTTGGTTAAAAAAACGAAATGCTCCCATATCTCGAAAGAGTCCGTGAAAGATGAAAATGTTATGATTCTAATAATCAAGGACCAATATTCGATACATCGCAACGCTACATTTTACCGGAAGTTTTTTTACCGTTATCTAAATTAGCCGAATAAGCATCTAGTATCTCTAGCTCTAATCCGTCATAAGCAAGAGAAGCGAAAGAGGGTAATTCCGTCTCGACTTCAGCATGTAGTCCCATATCGTGACTGATATGGGTGAAAAAAGTATGTTTGGCCCCTACTCTTTCAGCCACCCTTATTGCTTGCGCCAGATTTTGATGTGATACGTGCTCTTGTTTCCTCAAGGCGCTTACCACAAGTATTTCCAACTCTTTCAATTTCGAAAACTCCTCATCCGGAATGCTTTTCACATCGGTTAAATAGGCGAAATTATGTATTCTGAATCCCAATATTGGAAGATGGTAATGTAATGCCCGGAGGGGGATAATTGGCGTGTCGCCGATATAAAAAGGAGAAAGCGTATCATCGATGCGATGAATTTTCAAATCGGGCACCCCTTCATATTTATGTTCGGCAAAGCAATAAGGCATACGTTGATAGAGTGCTTCTTCCACCCGCTGTTCCATATACAACTCGATAGACCCAAAGCGAGAAAAAGGTCTTAAGTCGTCGATGCCGCCCACGTGATCGTAATGCTCGTGAGTGAACAACACCCCATCAATTTTTGTAAACGGTAACGGCATCATTTGTTGCCGGAAATCCGGAGTACAATCGATTAAAAAAACCTTTCCATCGACTTCGATTCGTACAGAAGAGCGCAACCGCTTATCTTTTTCATCGGAAGAGCGGCATACGCGACAATTACATCCTATTTGAGGGACACCCGTAGACGTTCCCGTACCTAAAAAACGAACGATCATAATTCATTCCCACAAAAAAAGCCACCCCTATAACAGGGTAGCTTCCATATTGTTTAAAAACCGTCTATCAATACTGTCTTTCGAGTATCCACAAGTCGTTAAAGGGAACGCCGTACGTTTTTCTTAAATAGTCGGTATTTCCCAATGCGGCATAACGTTGGTGTATTTCGTGACGTTTAGCAACGGCCGAATCCTTGTCGTCGTAGCTAGCTACAATGACGCGGTACATTCCTTGTTCGTTTTGCGCCAAAATCACCGGGTATCCTTCATTTTCCATTCTTGATTTGAGGGATTCGGCGTTTAACTTCACGCTTAAGGAAGCAATTACCACGCTGTATCGTTTAAGACCTGCAGCATCGGTAGCGTATACGGGTTCCACTTTTTCTTTTCTCACCGAAACTTCTACCGGAGGTAGCGGCGCAGCTTCTTTCACCACGGTGGTAGGCTGTGAAGCGGTTTCTTGCAATTCTCTTTCTTTGGCAGCTTCATATACTTGTTTATAAGCGCTTTGTTTAGGCTTGCAAGAAGTGCCTAAGACCAATAGGCCAATGAATGCTAAAGCGAAATAAATTTTTTTCATCTGTGTTGAGTATTTATATGAGTTTGTATCTATTGCTTATTAATTATGCAAAGGTAATAAAGTTAGGCATATAAAGCATCATGCCTGTGTGAAAATAAATTAAATCAGGAAACAAATAAATAAAGTAGCCGATAGTGTACTCTTTTTTATCTTCTTATAGTTAAAAATTATAGTTTAAAAGGTGATTTCTTTACATACACTTTATAATCTTTGATCATTCCCGGCTTGCCCGATTCGGGGCGGGGAAGATACGAAAATCCGCCGATGGCTTTGTCTTCTCCCAGATCGATGACGATTTGATGGGGATGCGGCGGGGCGATCGTAGAGTAACCGGTATGCCAGAAGGTCGATTCCTGCAAGTCGAAGACGTTGGAAGCGATGTTATTGGCATCGTTGGTTTCTTCGCTGTCGGCATACACCACTTTCCAGTGTTGGCGTGAAACAGGTTTTCCGTCTTCGCCCGACAATTCCAGTTCGGCTATGGAGGCGTACGGATCGCCCCCGTGCGTGTTCAGCGATTCCAGACAAAAATAGCGGATAACCTGCGTCTTTCCGAATTTGACGTGCTGCCATCCGTTGCCGGCGTCGAACGAGCCGGTGTGAGCGGGATTTTCGGCGCTCAGGTCGAGGTTTTCACCCGTTTTACGGTGCGCATAGGCCGATCCTTTCAGCGAAAGGACATCCAGGATGGGTTCACGCAATCCCTTTAAGCGGGTTTCTTCGGGGCCGCCCAAATCAAGCACGATGACTTCGTTCCCGCCCTTTTTGAGCCAGCATCCCGGCACGTACAAAGCCTGCTGCGGCCCGATATGCCAGTAACGGCCGATGGCTTTTCCGTTGACCCATACCATGCCTTTGCTCCACCGGCTCATATCGAGGAAGGTGTCGCCGGTTTCATCCAACTTAAAGGTACCGCGATAGTAAGCCGGATGGCCCCCGGGATTCGCCTCTTTACGGTAATCCTTGTTTTTCGAAAACGCGTAATCGACCGGGAAGCTGAACACCTCCCACCCTTTTAACTCCGTGACGCCGTTTTCCGAAATAAGCTCGACTTTTTCGGTGATTCCTTTCCAGTCGTAAATTCCTTTACCGAAATTCATGCGCCCCATGGCTTCCACCAAAATATCGAGCACATCCCCGTCTTTTAAAGCGGGAAGCACCACGGAACTCTCTCCTTTTAACCGGCTGAGTGTGGCTATCTTTTCGCCGTTCAGGAAGACCTGCGTCCAATCGTGCGCCTCGGTGATCGCCAGCGTTTGCTTCAAGCCGGAAGTTTTTAATTTCGTACGGTACAAGATGCTGCCCCATCCCTGATCGAAAAATTCCATGGGCCGGATATCCTCGCTTGCCACCGGGTCGGGAAGATTGTCGAATAAACGGGCGGTTTCATTCAATTCAAATTCGGGGACGGCGATAGCGGGGATGGAATCGGGTATGGGAGGAAGTTGTTCGCCTTGCGGCAGATATTGCTCCAACAAGCGGCGCACCTCGAAGAACTTGGGCGTTACGCGGCCGTATTCGTTGATAGGCGCGTCGTAATCGTAAGAGGTGGTGGTGGGAGAGAAATTGGGAAAGTTGGCGCCTCCCCAATGGCCGAAGCTGGTTCCCCCATGCGTCATGTAGAGGCTAAAAGAGATGTTCTGATCGAGCATTTCCTTTAAGCCTGCAACCAAACTTTCAGCGCTTCGGGTTTCGTGGGGAGCGCCCCAGTGATCGAACCAACCCGACCAGAATTCGCTGCACATCAAGGGCGTTTCGGGGCGCAATTCCTTCAATCGTTTAAACTGGTCGTCGATGTTCGTTCCGGCCCCGAAGTTGATGGTCCATACCAAATCATCGAGCGCATTATTTTCGAAATTCGAGTTCCAATCGCATTGAAAAAGCGGCACTTCAGCCAGTCCGGCTTCCTTGACGATATCGCGAATATTGGCGATGTATTCCTTATTGGTTCCATATGCCCCGTACTCGTTTTCCACTTGGAACATGATGATATTCCCGCCTTTGGTTATCTGCAAATCTTTGAGTTGTTTGCCCACTTCGTTCATGAACAGGCGGGTACGTTCCAAAAAGTAAGGATCGTTATCGCGTAGCCGGATATCCTTTTTCTTGAGCAGCCACCAGGGCAGTCCGCCCATTTCCCATTCGGCGCACACATAGGGACCGGGGCGTACGATTACATACATACCGTGCTTTTGAGCCAAGCGGCAAAAGGCCGCCACGTCGTTGTTGCCGGAGAAATCGAATTTACCCTCTTCCTGTTCGTGGATATTCCAAAAGATATATAGGCAGATCGTATTCATGCCCAACGCCTTGCACATTCGGATACGATGCTCCCAATATTCCCGCGGGATACGGGGATAATGGATCTCCGCCGCCTTTACCACAAAGGGCGCATCATTGAGCAGGAATGTTTTTTGTCCGACTTCGAACTTTCCTTTTTCGTTCCGGCAGCCGGCTAATAACAGCGCTAAGGCAACCGTCCATAAAATAATTTTCTTCATCCTTTATTATAATGTTGATATAGTTGTCGATTATCAGCTCCCTTACGTCGGATACTACGGCGTGGAAACGACAGGTATAATCGTGCCGTCGGCCCTGAAATTCATTTTGTCGATACACACTTCTCGGTGATATCCGGCGGCTTCGCCCATCCGGATGCCGTCGGGACGGTAAAAGCGGTGATAAACGATGTACCATTCGTCTTTTCCGGGGCGCTTTACGGTAGAATTGTGCCCGGTTCCGTAAATCCCTTCTTCCGGTTTTTTCGACAGGATCAAGTTATCCTCCGGAATAGTCAAGGGGCCGGCGGGAGACTTTGCCATGGCATACCGCACACGGTAATTTTCGCTGCGCGTATCGTCTTCGGACCACAGGAAATAATAGGTTCCGTTTCTGAAAAACACATGGATCGCTTCGCGGAAAGTATTGTCGGGCGTCATCACCTTAACCGTATTTTTCCTGATTGAGATCATGTCGTCGTTGAGTTCCGCCACGGCCATATAACCGTTGCCCCAATAAAGATAGTTTTTGCCGGTGACCGGATCGCAAAACACTTCGGGATCGATTTCTTGCCCGCCGCGTACTCCTTGCGGCCTGAAATCGATCAGCGGCTTTCCCGAATCGGTAAACGGTCCGGCGGGATCATCAGCCACTGCCACGCCTATCTTTTGCGCTGCCGTAAAATAATAGTAATACTTGTATCCGCCCGGCGTTTTCTTTTCGATGATGCATGGCGCCCATGCGTTTCGGTCGGCCCATGAGACGTCCGTATTAAGATCGAGGATAATCCCTTCGTCTTTCCATTCGGTCAGGTCGTCCGAAGAAAAAGTTTTAAAGTAAGTCCCCGACCAGCCGGTGTAACCGTCGCTGGTGGGATAGATGTAGTATTTATCGGTTTTGTGGGAATAAAGCACATCGGGATCGGCGAAGAATCCCTTTAAGACGGGATTGGAAATAGCCGGGCCTGTTTTACCGGGCTTGCCCCATTTCTTTAGCAGTCCGTCCAGTTCGGGTTGGGTAATGGGGATGATCGATCCGTGGCGTGGATGGAAATCCATCGATATTTCATGGTCGATCACACGGAAGTTTTCCAAATCGTAACTTTCCGTAAACTGATACTTTCCTTTCCCATATACGTCGTACATCAGAATGTATTTATCGGAACCGATGCGTTTGAATACGCCGGAACCTTCCACGGCATCGGCGGTTTGTTGTTTATAATCGTCGTGCTCCGTCCATTGTCCGGAGGTGAGCGACCGGGTGGTGGCCAGCTTTATTCCGTTGCCGTGCCCTTCGGTTTTATAAAACATATAGAACAACCCGTCCTTGAGGATGATATCGCCGTCGATACACGACTTTCCATTTTGCGGAAGGAACAACGGCTCCGGCTCGCCTTCCAGGCCGGTAAATTGCTCATTGGTATAAGCGTAATAAATGATATCGGGGCCATCGCCATGTTTCATCGACCAGTATACCATGTATTTGCCGGCTTCCGGATCGAAGATGGTTTGCGGCGCCCACACCCGTTTGAGGTCTTCCTGGCCGGAATATTTCTGTTGGATGTTGATGATGCTGGAAGTCCAATGAATCAGGTCGGACGACTTGAGCAGGACCATCGCACGGTTCGAGTCCCACCCCTTGGAGGCGGTCATGTCGGTAAGGACCATGTAAAACGTCCGGCCGTCTTGGTCTCTCAAAATATGCGGATCTCTTACTCCGCCGGTCGAGCTGATTTTCTTTGAATCGATCACGGGGCGGTTCTCATTCAACGCATAATAGTTGTATCCGTCGTAACTGACGGCATACCGTACCGCTTCCCCATCCACATTGTTTCCGGTAAAGTAGGCGAATAAATATCCTGCGTACGTATCTTCAAAAGCGCCCGTTTGCGAATTTTCCGATTCGGGTTGCTGCACCCCGCACACGATTTTGTCTTGCGTCACCGCGTCCAATTGCGTTTTTACCTGTGCTTTTGCAAAGGTGACGCAGATAAGACCTATTATTAACCAGTTGAGTTTTCTTTTATTCATCTTTTTTATTTATCGTTAATCCGTTGTTTTCGTCTGTCTCTTTGTGTTCCCCTCCCTTTTCTTCTATCCCGCAATGCGGCTATCATATAATACTATCACTTCCCGCGTAATACATTAAAAGAAAGAGCCGGAACCGTGAGGGATCAAACGAATACTCAAATTCTATTTTACGTTGACTTCAACTTTGGTTCCTTTCAGCCAAGGAGTCGTAAATTCAATTATTGCATCTCCCTCTTTTTTCTCCGATTGAATATATACTACTATTCTTCCATGAAATACCCGATGTTTGTTGTCGGTATAGTCGCTCATATCCGAATTATTGCTTGCTTCCATTCCTAATAATTTAACCGGACCTTGTATCTTACAAGTTATTTCATCATCCGCAAGCATTACAGGGATTCCGTTCTCATCTACTACCTGAAGCACTATCTTTCCCATGTTCTTGTCATTCGATAGTTCTTTAACTGCATCCTGAACGATAATGGCATAAGGACGACCTGACGAGTGAATTGCATATCGGCAAGCCTCTTTTCCATATTGATCGATTCCCACGGCTTCTAACTTTCCCTCCCGATAAGGTACCTCCCAATAAATAATGCCTGTATTATCATCCTTTTGTTTGACTTCCCCTATTATTTGCCCATTTAATTCAAGACGAGCTTTGGGCATGTTTGTATAACAAACAACACGAATGCCGTCCCCTTCATGATAATTCCAAATTGAATAAGCGTCCTGCGAAAGATATTTCTCTTTTTCCTCTTTATGAAAAGGATAGGTCCCGATATAAATCATAGGCTTATTTGACCATAATGATTGTCGAAAATAACCGCGAGGTTTCATAAAACCGGCAAAATCAAGTAATCCTGAATAAAATCCACGTGACGGCCATTGCCCCGATTCACCTAAATAATCAATGCCCGTCCATAAGAATTGGCCAAATATATAGTCCTTATCCCTTACCGCCTTCCATGCGGCCATATCATGACGATTCTCACTACCATAAATAATGCGATTCGGATATTTTCGGTGATCAGTTTCATATAGATTTTCAGTATAATTATAGCCGACAATATCCAATGCATTCGGATATTCAGTCTCATTAGACATCGCTACACCAGCCAATCCGGCAGTTGTCGGGCGAGAAGTGTCGTATTTCTTTACCACAGCAACCAAACGTTTCGAAATCTCCCCTAATCGCATCGCATCCGGAGCCTCTTTTTTATATCCTCCAAAAATAGCCTGCGTAAATCCGGTATCTCTTCCTCCGTCAAGCACCGGATGTGAATAAGGATCGTTGGGATAATCCACTTCATTGCCTATACTCCATGCAAATACAGAGACATGATTCCGATCACGGCGAACAATATCGGCTAAATCTCGCTCTCCCCATTCATCAAAAAAATCATAAGATCCCTGAAAGCCGGGTGTACCCACATTCCATCCCTTTATCCACTTTCTTTTAGGAAATTCCCATTCATCGTACATTTCGTTTAGCACCAACATGCCTAATTCATCACATAACCTATAAAGAGCCGGTGCTTGGGGATTGTGACTCGTGCGTATAGCGTTGCAACCTATCTCTTTTAAGGTAAGCAACCGTTCTTTCCACACTTGATCGGGAACAGCCGCGCCCAATACTCCCGCATCATGATGAATGCAAACACCCTTTATTTTCATCCATTCACCATTTAAAGCGAAACCTTTATCCGGATCAAATTTAAAAGTTCGGAATCCTGTGATAACCTCTGTTTGATCAATAGCCTTTTTATCTTTCAAAACAGTTGTTTTAAGCGTATAAATAATGGGATCGGTGATTTCCCAAAGCAGCGGTTTACTTACGAAAAGGTCCGCGTTTATTTTACTTTTATCGCCTGAGTTTAGAGATATTGTTTTGGAATTATTTGCCACTCTTTTACCATCCGGAGCAAATAATTCATTCAATATAGTCACGTCGGTTGCGACTGATGTTCCATTCTCTATTTCAACTTCCACTTTAAGAATACCTTTATTTTTGTCCACTACCGGATGGGCATAAACTCCCCATTGCGTAATGTGTACCGGATGAGCGTATACGAGCCATACATTTCGATAAATCCCCGATCCGGTATACCATCTTGAATCGGCGTATCGGCTATGATCAACACGCACATTTACAAAATTATCTTCTCCGTATTTTATATATGGAGTAACATCATACATAAACGAGACATAACCGTTTGGGCGTTTACCAAGTGATTGTCCGTTTATAAATACTTCACTGCGGTTATAAACTCCTTCAAAATAAATATAGACTTTATTTCCCTGCTTGTCCTCCGGAATAGTCAACACTTTTCCATACCATCCTATACCGCCCGGAAGGTAACCCGTCGCACTCGCTAAGGTCGGACTTAATTGTTCTTTGATGCTCCAATCATGTGGCAAATTTACTTTGTCCCAGGAGGATTCATTAAATTCAGACATCGGTTTATCCCCCGGATTGTCCTGTGTAAAAAACCAGTCTTCATTTATTTTTTCCGGCTTTCCAAAAGAAACTTGCCCCAATAAAGAGACCGTCGCAAAAAGACTTATCGAACAGATTATAAAAGTGATCTTATTCATGATGCTCGTTTATTTTATTAATATTGAAGTACAAATGTAGTAACTGACTGAGGATCTACCATACATATATCATCTTTGGGAATATCCTCTTGAAGATTTTTTCTTGATGAGGTAACGTACCGTTTTATTGAAAGATGTTTTTTGCTCATCCCTTTCAAATCAAGCGCGACTTCCAGACTGTTGTCCGTCATATTGGTAAATACAATTACCACCTTATCCTTTGACGGAGATAACCAGGCAGACCCAAAAAATGAATCGGAAGGATTTTTAATATTTAAATCTATGCGTTGATAGCCCGGACGTATAAAAAGACTATAATTGCCCAGTACCCATAAGTTTTTCATAGCCTCATGGGAACCACTCTGAGAGATATCGCCATAAGCGCCACCGGCAGGCGTTAATTTAATTAATAGGAAACGATTTTTGTGGTTCCAGCGATCCATATCCAACGCCGTCCAATAAGACCAGGAACTAACGTTGGCGGTTGTAAGATCGTGATGCATCACTTTAGCCATATGCAAAGCGATATCAAGGTATGTTGATGTTTCATTTCCCGGATAATCTTTATCATTGTAATGATCTCCCAGCATACTCCATTCGGTTTGATATATCTTTAATCCGTGCGAAGCGGCAGCCGAAGCAAGCTCCTGACGTACTTGTGAAAGCGTATTCCAATTCCCGTCAGTCCAATAGCTATGGCCCCCGATAAGTGGTGGAACATGCGAAAGATCACCTATATAATTTTCGGACTGAGGGGAAAAGAATTCTTTTATTTGGTTACTACGACCTGCATTTCCTTTTGATTTATAGAGATATTCCCAGTCACCGGATTCGGTAATTAAAATTTTTGAGTCCAGATTTTGTTGCGTAAGCGCTTTATCTAATTCAACTGCTAAATGCTTGATTTCCTTGTTTTGCCAACCTGTCCCTTCTTGGGAAGGCGCGTCCCAATTATATTGCGGTTCATTGACCGGACTTATATAAGAAAATGGAATATTTTTATTATTCTTAAAATAGCTTGCGACATTCGCCATATAAAGAGCGAAGTCGGTATAATGCTCGGGTTTGAGATTAGAATATGCCCCTCGGCTGGAATAGCCTTTACCGTTAAAGGTATAATAAACCGGAGGAGAATTACTAAACATGACGAAAGAGTTACACCCATATTCATGCGCTTTTTCCAAAAAGAATTGTTGGCCTTGTTGTTTTTGCCAATTAAAAGTGCCGTCCTCGTTCAAAAAACATTCTGCCCGGCGGGATTGATCTTCAATTCCACTCGCATTGCCTTGTTCAGAAGTTCCGGCACCCAGGTTGAATCTCCACATAGAAAGACCGATTCCTTCCGGATCACCCTCTTTAATCTCTTTTGAAAAGAGCAAGCGAGCGATGGCTTCTCTTTGATCGAAACTCCAATCGCGGCCAACATAGTTAGCCGTCCAACAGTCAGAAGCTCCAAATCCATCCATCGTCTGAAACGTTTTTCCGATATCGATCGTAATCGACTTTTCAAAAATTGTTCCGGATTGGATGGGGAGAGTCGTCGGACTCTTACTGCACGAAAAAGATGCAACTATAAAAAGAATGAGAAAATAATATTTGAATTTCATCATAACAGTGTAGCTTAATAAAAACTGCCGCGGAATAATCTTTTAAACTACCCGCGGCAGAAATATAATTACCTTATGGATTTTTTAATTCCGCCCTGGATTCTGGGTGATAGAACCATTTGACATCGTTATTTCATATAAAGGAATAGGAAATACCAAATCCCGCTCTTCCTTAAAGGTACTTCCTTTACTACTTGGTTCACCTTGATTTTCCCATTCATAAATATCAGCCGTATTTTCATTTGTATTATATTGGACAAATGTTCCATTTGGCCCAAAAAGATTAGAAATTACTTTCTTTCCGTTATCATCTGTCCAACGGCGAATATCGTACAAGCGATTGTTCTCTAATGCCAACTCCAAGCGGCGTTCGGTACGAATTGCTTTCCTAAGTTCATTTCCACTCGCGGTAATATCGGCTAAATGAACACGAGTACGGACTTTGTTAAGATACGTTCTTGCGGTAGCATCCTCGCTCAATTCATTACAAGCTTCAGCATACATGAGTAAGACATCTGCATACCTTAACAATCTATGATTCAATGGGATTTTATCGAGATTATACACTTCCGGGCGTTTGCTGTAAGGGATAAAGAATTTCCGGTTAATGCGCGCAGATTTATGATCTTTCGGATCAACGATGTAGCAATTTTCATCCCAACCGTATTTCTCTATGTAGCTTTGATAGGAAGACATCTTTTTACTATTCTCAATAAATACGTCAAAGTCTTCTTCTCCTGCTATCTCTGTACAACCCGTTTTAATAATCGTCCATTTCAGACGTTCATCATCACCAGCGGCAATAAATGTATTCTCAAGATCACTTGTGGGTTGGCACCACGACCATCCGTCACCGGGGCCACTACGCGCTCCGGTTATAATCGCTAAAGATCCTCCCAAAGCATATACGCCATCGTACATATACTGTACTTCAAACAACGACTCCTCACTGTTATTATGATCTACCGACCATACATCGCCAAAGTTTTTCAGCAAGTCATATTCGTCTTCATCAATGAGCGTTTTAAGCACATCCCGAGCTTCTTTCCACTTTTCCTGATAAAGATAGGTTTTACCTAAATACCCTAAAGCTGCACCACGAGTAGCCCGCCCTATATCGGCAGCATCATACTCACTACGTTGAGGCAAAACTTCAGCAGCAGCTTTCAAGTCTTCTTCTATAAATTCATAGATCGTGCTTACATTACTACGAGTAATTCCCACAATCTTATCCGGCATTAAAAAACCGGTAATCAGGGGTATATCTCCAAAGTTCTTAACCAACTCGAAATAATAATAAGCCCGCAGGAATCTTGCCTCAGCAACGAGCCTGCTCTTTTTTGCTTGATTTAAGATCGGAGCCTCCGGGATTCTTTCAATAGCAATATTGCAACGAAGAATACCCTTATATCGATATTGCCAGAAGTTGGCAACAGCCTCATTCGATTGTCCGGTGCCTTGATAATGTGCCAGAGAAATATAATCTCCTTGATCCTGACTGGTATTACCCATCCACGAATCATCGCTGCACATATCCGATAACAACCATATTTTATTAATCTGCCACCAACCGCCGTAAGTTAAAGCGGAGTAACAACCGGTAAGAAACGATTCAGCTTCTTCTTCCGTCTGAAAATAGGTATCCAGATTTTCTTGTCCTCTTACCTCTTCTTCCAGGAAATCACTACATCCGGTGAAGACAACAGAGGCAATTAATGCAATTATACTCAATATCTGTTTCATATTCATAGTCTCTAAGAAATTAAAATTTAAAATCTATACCTAATAAAAAGGTACGAGGATTCGGATAAGCAATCCCATCAATTCCGGTTTCAATCACACTTCCGTCGTTCCCAATTTGCGGGCGTTCGGGATCCATACCCGAATAACCGGTAATCGTGAACAAGTTTTGGGCTGAAAACGAAAGCCGAAGCTCTGTATTGCCACCGAATTTATAGGGTAAGGTATAACCGATTTGGAGGAGTTTACAACGCATGTAAGAACCATCCTCTACATAAAAACTGGATACACGCGTATAATTTTGATTCATATCATTCACCGATAAACGGGGAATATCATTACTGGTACCTTCTCCTGTCCACACTTTTGACAGCGTTCCCGCATAAACATTCGAACCTCCCGTACCCCCATAGAGTCCTTTGCTCTTATTAAAAATATCATTGCCGAAGGTACCATAAAAATTGGCCCTAAAATCGATATTCTTATAATTAAGCCCTACATTAAACCCAAGCATCAGATCCGGATAGGGATTTCCAATCCATGTCTTATCTTTTTCATTCAATACCCCATCGTGATTAAGGTCTTTGAATCGAATATCTCCCGGCTTGGCATGTTCTTGGATAATTGTACCGTGTTCATCGGTGTGAGCATTTACTTCCCTTTGGTTTTGAAACAATCCGTCTGCTATATACCCGTAAAAGCGAGATATTTCACCTCCATCTTCGTTTCTGATAATTTTATCTTGATTGAATTCTCCGGTAAGTACCGCCCCATCACCTGAAAACTTGATTGCTTTATTTTTTACAGCAGAAAGATTGACGCCCACATTATAAGAGATATCTGACACTTTATCATTCCAGTTGAGCCCCAATTCCCAACCGCTCGCTTTCATACTCCCAATATTCATCCATATTTGGCTATTCCAATCCGGATAACCTACCGCATAGATATTTTGCTTTTTATAGAGCATATCCATCGACTTTTTCTGATAGATATCGAACGTAACATCCATACGTGCATTTAAGAGCGACATATCGACCCCGATATTCCAATCTTCTACTGTTTCCCATTTTAACATCGTATTACCGACACTGGAAATAGAGGTACCGGTAACACGAGCAGGAGTTAATCCGAACACATAATCAGACTGGGAAAGTAAAGTAAGGGGTGCCGAATTTTCAATATTCTGATTTCCTACTCGTCCCCAACCTCCGCGGATTTTCAAGTTACTGAAAAACTCCTGATCTTCCATAAAACTTTCACTTGTAAGGCGCCATGCCGCTGATAAAGAAGGGAATATTCCATATTTATTTCCTTTCGGAAATTTAGAAGAACCATCGGCCCTTAACGATGCTGTCAGGTAATAGCGGTTGTCATAATTATACATGATTCGGCTCAAATAGGATACGAGGGTATTATAAGAGGTTTTACCTTCTCCTTTCTGATTTTGAGTCCCTGCATTCACTTCTCGCAGAATTTCGGAATTATTAGGAATCTTTTCGCGAGATGCCTTGATTTGATATTCAGCAAAACGCTCCGCAGTAAAACCGAGCATCGCATTTAGATTATGCTTATCGGCAAAAGTGATCCTATAATTAGCTGTATTGGTCCAATTCCAATCCAGCCATTCTTTCATTTCACGGGAAATTTCGTTCAGCGCTTTTTGTTCAAGAGCATCAATAAAGAACTGAGGTGCAAAAGAATCCGAGCGACGAATATGAGCATTGGCTCCGAATTGTGTCCGTAAAGTTAAATTTTCGATCGGAGTCAATTGCAGATACGGATTAAGAATAACTCCATATTCACGGGAATGGGCATTCTGCCGGGCAAGCGATCCTGCCGGATTATGCGTTTGATTATTACGTGAACGCTCATAGTTGCTGTATCCATTATCCACCCACTCCTCTTCCGGTTTAAAAACCGGTGTTGTCGGATCCATGCCCATAGCGGATGAAAACAAATTAGGCGTATCATCCCACGATTCTACCCGCGGCGCGATATCAAATCCCATTTTCACATACCTATTAAAAGTATATTCCGTATTCAAACGGACATTAATTTTATCCCAATAGCCTACATCATATTGCGAATTGTTGCGGAAATAACCAAGGCTCAAGTTATAGATAAGTTTATCGGACCCGCCCGAAACATTAAAAGCATAATTTTGTATGAGAGCGGTTTTATTAACAACTTGGTTCCACCAATCGATACTTTCAGCGTCGGTAATATTATCATTCCCTTTCCACATCGGAGTACGGTCGTCATTAATATAACGAGCCTTGAAGACTTGTTCATATTCGGATGCTTTTGCCATATTCGGATTAGAAAGTGTTTGAAATCCGAGAGAAGAACTAAAATTAAATCGGGCTTCTCCTGAAACCCCTTTTTTAGTCGTGATAAGAATAACTCCATTAGATCCGCGCGTACCATAGATGGCAGCAGCTGAAGCATCTTTCAATACTTCCATCGATTCGATATCGCTACTATTCAAAAAATTAATATTTGTTCCCACGGGCATTCCATCAACCACATAAAGCGGGTCACTGTTATTGACGGTAGTAACCCCGCGAATCAAAACCTTAGGTTGTGTACCCGGACCACCGCCACTGGTAACTTGTACGCCATTTACTTTTCCTTGAAGCGCATCCATGGCATTTCCAACCGTTACTTCCGTAATCTGTTCTCCTTTTACCGTGGAAATAGAACTGGTTAAATCACTTCTTTTTACAGCACCATACCCAATTACCACCAACTCGTCAAGGAGCTCGTTTGCTTCTTTCAGAATTACGTCTATAGTCGTTCGATTGCTTACCGGGATTTCCTGTGATTTAAACCCGATGGACGAAAATACGAGTATCGCATCTCCGGAAACATTACTCAACGCATAATTACCATTCAAATCAGTGATCGTACCATTTCCCGAACCTTTCACTATGATGGTGGCCCCGATCACAGGTTCATTATCTGTCGCTGAAGTTACGACTCCCTTTACAGTGATTTGCGCCTGCGTATATAAACTGATCAGTGCAAAACACAATAATAATATCTGTTTTTTCATATTAATCAATGTTTTTTATTTAGTTACCCGAACCAGTTTTGCCCTTTCAAGATGAGCATCAAATATGAGTTTATAATTACCGGTTACGTTAACTGTTGGTTTTGCCCAATTATCTCCTACATGATCAGGCTTCGTCCATGCAGGATTCGTGTACTTCGCGTCCTTACCATAATAACCGAAAATTTCCGGATCAGTTGAATTATCAACACGCCACGTACAATAGTTCCACCAATTGTCAGAATGCCAGTTATGAATTACGAAATTCATTTGCGTACCGGCTTCAAGAGGCAATGGCTCTTCGAGATAGAAGAGATGAGAGTTGGTATTGTCTTGAGTGAAGCGTTGCACTTGGCTGGGTTTACTTGTCATATAACCGAAATAGAACTCTTGCAACCAGGAACCGCCATCCCCCCATGTGTCAAGGTTTGTAGATCCGTATTTATGAGGTATTGGGTCAATGGCTTCAGCAATCGAATATGTCTTAATATTATAAGTACTCTTCCTTGTATCGAAAGTAATTTCATAATAAATGTTGGCTTGCTCCAACACGATGGGTTTCGCAGATTCAGGATCATCCGTTAATTTGCTATTGTCTTCCGGATCAAGCCCAAAGCATATTGGAGAGAAGTCACTCTTTTGAGGAAGGAAGAAAATCTCCGTACCGGCTTTTTGGCAATAGTAATTTGCCTTATATTGATAAGCTCCCGTACGTTCGATACGCATGGGCACCCCAAATACGTCGTTGTTGAGCTCCTCCGTTGTAGCGACATCGGCCAAGTACATCTTTTCGAAGTCAGGCATTTCAGAGACGGAGATCACACTTTTTACGATTGATTGTTTTCCACTTTTATCTGTGGCAGTAACCGTCACATTATACTCCTGCGCTTTATTCGGCAATATGATTTTTTGCATAAATTCAAATTTGTTTTCGCCTTTAGCATCTAATCTCAGTGGCTCAAATCCTTCTATACCGGGAATTTCTATCATCAAATAATCTAAAGCACGATCATCCGAAATAGAGAAGCGCAAATTAAATTTCGTTTCGGATTTGATAAGCACTGTAACATTTTTATCAGGTGAAAGCGTGAAAATGGGATTTTCAAAATCACCATCCATCGTTACAAGCATATCTTGTGATACAGAACGATTCCCCACATCAAACACTGTAACCTTAATAGTGAAGGATTCTCTAATTTCATCTCTTTTCATGTTGAATTTGTAATTCAACTCATATGTTTCAAGAGGTTTTTCATAGATTTCAATCACATCAATGGTTTTGTCAAGATTTAACTCCGGACATTCAAGCTTGATAGCCGAAATTCCATCCTTATCACTTATAACTCCTTCAATCGTAATCGATCGTCCGGCTGCAGTCTGAATATGATCCGACTTTAAAGTCAGGACAGGACTCAATCCGTCAACATCAGGATATCCATGGTCATCTTTACATCCTGTAATCCATGCGGATAAGGATAATACAAATAAAGATCCTAGTAATACAAACAAAATCTTCCTCTTTTTAAATGAAGTTTTCTTTTTCATTCTTTCATGCTTTTTTTAGACTAATAAATACTACATTTTAAATCAATAAATCAATACGAAAAATCCTTTTAGGTATCAGCGCTTACATGGCCATAAGCAAGTGTGACATCCAAATATGGGCATTCGAAATATTATCATGAAACAAAGGTAGTATGTATTTTTGCCAATAACCGTCATAAATCGTGCAAGAATGAACAACAAATCATTCAATGATAGATTTGTTATTTATTTATTAACGATTTAACATTATATTTGATGAGCGAAATTATTTTTTCAATGGACATGAGATTCTTTTTTGTTTTTTTGGCTATCGTTTTTTTTACCAGATCCTATTCACAACCTTCTTCTATCAAAGAATTAGGAGTTGAACAGGGTTTGTCGAATAACTATGTCGTAAGTATCACTCAGGATAAAGACGGCTTCCTTTGGTTTGCTACGGAAGAAGGGTTGAACAAATTCGACGGTACTCGATTTATTCATTATTATAAACACAATCACGGCATAAGCGGCAATGAACTCAATTGCATTTATGCAGACCCGCAAGCACCCGTTATATGGATAGCTACCCAGCGCGCGGGATTAAACGCTTATAATTATCAAGATGAATCCCTTGAGGTTTTCAAACATACGCCTCAACAAGCAAACAGCCTTATTACAAATGATGTGACCGCCATCGCTCCTGCGGCTGACGGAAACCTGTGGATCAGCACTTATCACCGGGGAGTGGAGTATTTTAATAAAGAGACAAAAGAATTCAGGCATTATAATAAGGATACATTCCCGGAACTTTCTTCGGATAATGTGTGGACAATTATGGACGATGGAAATGAAAACCTGTATATCGGCCACGTTGCCCATGGAATGAGCATTGTTTCATTGAAAGATAAGCAGATCCGGAATTATACCCACAACCCTGATGATCCGGAAAGTATCCCGGGTGACGAGGTACACTGCCTCTATAAAGATAACAATGATAACATCTGGGTCGGCACCGACAATGGGCTAGCGCTGTTTCATCCTGAAACAGGAGATTTCATCCGCCCTGATAAATCTCCGGAAACTCCTTTTGCTTCCGCTATTTTCGATATCCGTCAAACCGACGACAATAAACTATGGGTGTCGACAGAATTAAACGGAATTTTCGTTATCGATTTAAAACAATATTTTTTCATGTCGCCAGGGACATTGAGCATGGAGCATTATACGGTTGGCTATAATAGATATAGCCTCTCAAACCCTACGGTACGCTGTGTATTTCAGGATTCTTTTGAAAATATCTGGCTCGGCACCTACGGTGGCGGCATCAATTTTATAAGGCATATACCGCCTCTATTCCATGTTTTTAGTTATTCTCCCATACCGGGGGACCCTTACAGCATGAATAACAGAACGACACTCAGTTTATGCTTCGACGCGGAAAAAAGATTATGGATCGGGACTGACGGAGGGGGGATCAATGTATTCGATAACGGCAAACGCATAAAAGTCTATTCAAAAGAATCGAACGATTTATCGCAAAATACCGTGCAAGCTTTATTAAAAGATTCTCAGGACAATATTTGGATCGGAACATTTGTCAAAGGAATCAATCATTACAACCATAAGACGAAGAAAATCACTCCCGTTTTGCTGGATGGAAAAAACGACTCGGACATCCGTTGTTTTTATGAAGACAGCCATGCAAATATATGGGTGGGAACGAATACGGGTATCTATGTCTTCGACCCCGTAAGCCGTCATCAGATCAGGCACTACAATAAACAAAACGCCCGGTTGCCGGAAAATTTGGTTCGAAGCCTCGTAGAAGACCGCCAAGGACGTATATGGGTAGGCACTTTCGGCGGAGGATTAGCGGTTTATACTCCCGAAATGGAACTTATTCGCTCCTATAATGAACATACCGGTTTCTGTTCCAATACAATCAATTATCTCTTCGCCGATTCGCACGGACGTGTTTGGGTGGCTACCGGAGAGGGATTGGTCTGTTTTACCGAACCGGATTCCACCGGGTACCGCGCATATGGCCGCGAAGAGGGACTGTCAAATGTTTATATCCGCGCCATAACGGAGGACAGGGACGGCAATATATGGTTCAGTACCAACGCCGGCATATCGTGCTACGAGGAAGAATCGTCACGTTTTCAAAGTTATAATCATTTCGGGCGAATTCCTTTGAGAAGTTTTTCGAGCGCCGTTGTGAAAGATAACAATAAAGATGTCATTTACTTCGGATCCATCAACGGGACCTACTTTTTCGAACCGTTCACGGTACTGCGCCGACAGGAAGTGCCTCCGGTCATCATTACCGAGATGAAAATTTACGAAGCTTCGACGGCCGAAAACGAAAGGAAATCGATCAATTATTTTAATGATCAAAATAAAGACATAGAACTTACCCATAAGCAAAATACATTCAGCATATTCTTTAATGTCCAGGACTACTCGTTGGCCGATCAAGTGGATTATGCTTACCGGCTGAAAGGGATAGATGACGGATGGCATACCGTTGAAGACAACAACGTCACGTTCCGCAACATTCCTCCCGGCCGGTACCGATTCGAAGTGAGCGCACGGATGAAAAACCAGACACCGTCGAATGACATCTATACCCTGTCCATTCATATACAACCTCCCATATGGCTCTCATGGTGGGCTAAAGCGTTTTATTTTATTATAGCCGCGTCCATGGTATTTGCTATTTTATATGCCTATAAGAAAAGGATAGACATACAAAGCTCGTACGAATTGGAAAAGAAAAATCATGAACACGAACAGGAACTCAATAGCGAACGCTTGCGATTTTATACGAATATCACCCACGAACTCCGTACTCCATTGACATTGATTTTAGGCCCCTTGGAAGATTTGCAAAAGGATCCGGGCCTTTTACCGAAGCAACATCAAAAGATTTCCGTAGTAAGGCAAAACGCCTTGCGCCTTCTTAATCTGATCAACCAATTGCTGGAGTTTCGAAAAACAGAAACTCAAAACAAAAAACTCTGTGTGAGCAAAGGAAACATTTCCGAACTGGTAACCGAAATAGGGCTGAAATATCAAGAACTCAACCCGAAACCATCCGTGGATATTTCCATTGATCTGGAAAATGAAAATATGCCTTTGTATTTTGACAAGGAAGTGGTAAATACCATCTTGGACAACCTGATATCCAATGCAATCAAATATACCGATAAGGGCCGGATAATACTCTCTTTATATACTACTCAAAAGGAGGATGTACCCTATACGGAAATAAAGGTCACCGATACCGGTTACGGTATTCCTAAAGAAGAGCAAGAACATATCTTTGAACGTTATTATCAAATAAAAAACGGGAAACAGGCTTCCGGTACCGGAATAGGTTTGGCTTTAGTAAAGAATTTAGCTCTATTGCACGAGGGGGAAATACGGGTAGAAAGCGAACTCGACAAGGGAAGCAGTTTTTACTTTTCGTTGCTTACACACAATTATTATCCCTCGGCTTTACATAGTGAGGGAAACGATACAAAGGAAATCGAGCAGCAGGAAACGCTTCCCGATATAACGGCTAACGGAAGGCCTATCTTATTGGTGGTAGAAGATAATACAGATATACGCGATTATATTTCGGATTCTTTTTCCGATGGCTTCGACGTAATTACCGCCGCCGAAGGGGACGAGGGGTGCAAGGCCGCTTTTGCCCATATTCCCGATATTATAGTGAGCGACATTATGATGCCCGGCATGGACGGCATAACTTTTTGCAAGATAGTGAAAGAAGATATACGCACAAGCCATATACCGGTAATTCTGCTTACGGCTAAAACCTCTATTGATGATAAGGAAGAAGGTTATCTGTCGGGGGCCGATTCCTATCTTACCAAACCATTTAGTGCGACCCTATTGCGCAGCCGCATCAATAATTTGCTGGATATCCGGAAGAAGTTGGCGGATCAAATTAAATTCAATTTAAAATTAAACAGCAAAAGCGATATGCTTAAAGATTCGATTAATCAAATCGACAACGAGTTTATCCGGAGCCTTACTCAATTAATTGAAAACAACCTCGAGGATGAAAAAATCGATATCGGTTATCTTTCCGATAAATTATTCATGAGCAGTTCTACCCTTTACCGAAAAATAAAAGGTCTTACCGGCATATCGACGAACGAATTTATCCGTAAAATAAGGATGAAGCATGCCGAAGAACTCCTTTTAACGGGCAAGTACACCATTTCGGAGATCGCTTTCCGCGTAGGCATCAGCAGTCCGGTGTATTTCAGGCAATGTTTTAAAGAAGAGTTCGGGATGCCGCCGTCGGAATATTTAAGGAGAATCAAAACGGAGTAGCGGAAACTTGATACGCCTTGATCCAAGCCCTCTTCACAACCTAAAAGGCGACCCTATTGACCGTCAGATCGTGAAAAGAGGATGTCAGATTAACAAAATAGCCCGTCAGATTGACAAAATAGCCTGTCAGATAAAGAATATATTAAGCGAGATAAACATTATGGTCTGTCGGCTTGAGTTCGTATCGTGCGAGATTGACATCTTGTCATGTCAGACTCACTTTTTACGCTGCAAGAACGACTTTATCCGCTGCGCGAATGACTTCATGTGCCGGTACGAGCAACTTTTTACGCTGTGAGAGCGAATTTGTGCGCTGCGCGAGTGAATTTTTACGCTTCATGAGCGAATTTGCACGCTGTAGGAGTGACTTTGTCCGCTGCGAGGATGACTTTATACGCCCCGTGACTGACTTTATACGCTGTCGATGGAAGTTAGGGCATGCCGCGTGCGACTTTTTGTGCCGCATCTTCGACAATGGACGATGCTTGTCCCCGCCCCGTCATTTCTGCGCGTCTTCCGTTCGTTTCTTCAGCACAATGGGCTTCGGCACAATATCGCGTATCTTACCCATTTTCACCGTGTCGACAAAAACAGTATCCACATAGCCCGAATCAGGGGGCGAAACCAAAAATATTTTCCAAGGACCTTCCTTCAAACCGAGAAACATAAACTTCCCGTCCGGTTCGGGCAGTGAAATAAGCGTATCTCCTTCACTGGCTATCAAGGCAGTCGCATTTGCCATGGCCGGGGAAACATATCCGCGCAATGATCCGGTGAACGCCTCGTCAAAAGCCCGCATGACCGGATTCAGGTAATAGTTGCCGTTGGATTCCGTCACCGAAATCAAGGCATTGATATCGATCACAATGTTGCAAACCACATGCGAATACAATGCCGCATTCACCCCCTCGATAATCACTTCTCGATTCTCTTCGGCGAGAATCAACTCTTTATCCCCCTCGGTCGTTTGCAGTTTATTTCCATCGCCAAACAGTAATTTTATGCGTTGAATGATGCCGTCGGCCGGAAAATACTGGTCGGAGATTTGTTGGGTGTTCCCGTTGCTTAACGGTAACATATTATATGTTCCGCCGCCATAATCGAGCGCTACCCAATCGTCTCCCGTATCGTACAACGACACTTCGATCGAATCGATTTCAATTTGCAATCCTTTCAACGTGAGAGACGGCGCATCGGTGAGTTTTATGCGCAACCGTGCCGCATTTTCGCTCGGATCGTTATTCGAGCAACTCCATATACCTATTACTAAAAGAAGGGGCAGGATTTTTTTCATCATCGTTTTTGTTCTTAACGATGCAAATATACATGATAAAAATGAATTATCACACAGATACATAAAAATGTAGGAGTGATGCATCGCATAATTTAGTGCGTATATTGAAGAAAGTCAAGTCCTTTTTCATATCTTGCTTTTTATTCACTTCAAAAAGAAAACAGAATGAAAACATGTGGACTTGACGGGCATAAAGATCGTGTTTTTACGCGATTTATGATGGAAAAAGGTGTGAAACAGTAAAGGAATAAAGTATCTTAAAAAACAGGACATAAAATTAAAACACTTGTTTAAAACAGAAAAGCGATTTATCTTTGCCGGCGAAACATGTAAAAAGAAATGGAACCATTATCTACCGAGCAAAAAATTATTCAGGCCGCCTCGCGTTTATTTTCAGAGAAGGGGTATGCGGCTACCCGGTTGCGCGACATCAGTCAGGAGTCCTACACCAATTTGGCGCTTATCAACTATTATTTCCGCAGCAAGGAAAATTTGTTTAAAATGGTGATCAAGCAAAAGATCGAGCAACTATTTGGTTCCCTGAATCCGCTGTTGGCCGATGAGAGCATCGAGTTGAAAGAAAAAATGACATTGCTCGTCAACACTTATACCACTCTGCTTCTTGAGAACGGGGATCTGGCTTTATTTGTGTTGAACGAAATGAGGACGAACCAAAATATGTTGGCGCCTCTTCTAAAGATTGCACGGCTATCGGCACTGCCGGTCATACAGAAGCAGCTCGACGAAGCGGCGATAGATATTACGCCTGCCGATTTCATCATGAACGTCCTGAGCCTGATAATTTTCCCTTTCGTTTCAAAAGCATTGTTCGTCTCAGCAGGAATGTTTAAAGAAGAGGAATTTGAAGAGTTCGTGCTTTCACGAAAAGAAAAAATACAGGGATGGATCATTCAATCGTTAAAAAAGAAAACCGTATGAACCTGAATTACTTTATGGCCGGCATGATGGGCCTTTTCGCTTTTCTGCTGCCTGCCCAAGCGCAAGTGCATACCTTGACGCTCGATGAGTGCCGCCAGTTGGCCGAAGAACATTACCCCGCCATTGCGCAAATGGAAGTCATCGAACACACGAAAAGCTTTACGCTGGCCAATGCCAACACGGCCTGGCTGCCGCAAGTGTCGCTCAATGCCAAAGCCGCATACCAGTCGGATGTGGTAAAAATTCCCATTGATATCCCGGGCATCGACATTCCGTCGCCCGATAAAGACCAGTATCAGGTGACGGCAGATGTGAGCCAGTTGATTTGGGACGGCGGCCGGATAGCAGCGCAAAAAGAGCAGGTAAGAGCCAACGCCGGGCTCGAAAAGCAAAAGCTGCAAAGCGAGGTGTACGCCCTGGGAGAACGCGTGAATAATGTGTTTTTCGGTATTTTGTTACTACAGGAACAGTTGGCTCAACAGGATATTCTGGATGAAGAGCTGCAACGCAATTACGACAAAGTGGAGAGCTACATCGCCAACGGGGTTGCCAATAGCACCGACTTGAACGCCATCAAAGTGGAGCAATTGAAAGCGCGTCAGCAGCGGATTCAAATGGAGTCGGCCATCGATGCATATCGCAAAGTGCTATCGGTATTGATTGGCCGCAAAGTCTCTGCAGATACGTCGTTAGCGAAACCTGCCCCACCCGATTTGCCTTTATCGCCTGGTGTCCGCCGTCCCGAGCTGAATATCTTTGAGGCGCAGGAATTACTTCTTCAATCGCAACAGAGCCTCCTGCAGGCGAAGAACATGCCCGTGATTGCGGCGTTTGCTCAGGCTGGTTACGGCAAGCCCGGACTCACCCTGTTCGAAAAGAAATTCGCCCCTCTTTTTGTGGGAGGAGTCACCTTATCGTGGAACTTGGGGAATTTGTACACGTACAAAAACGAAAAGAAAAGCATCGATTGGCAAAAACAATCGGTTGCCGCTCAACGCGAGACCTTTCTTTACAATTTGAATACTCAGATTCCTTTACAGCAAAACGAAATAGAGACATACCGTCGTACGATGCAGGATGACGAGGAAATCATCCGCTTGCGCCGGCAGATAAAGGAGGCTGCCGAGGTGAAGGTGGAAAACGGTACGATGACTGTCTCGGACTTAATCGAAGAGATCAATGCCTTGAAAGCAGCTCGGCAATCGATGGCGTTGCACGAAATACAGCATCTGGCGGCGATCTACCAATTGAAATGGACGATCGACAATTAATAATTGACAATGCAAAATTAGTAATAAGCAATTCATAATGAACTCGAATAATAAACTCTTTTCCGCTATCGTACTGATAGCCTTTGCATCTTGCTCCGGAGGCAACAACCGGTTCGACGCTACCGGCGCTTTCGAAGCCACCGAAATTATCGTCTCGTCGCAAGCAGCCGGAAAAATAGAAGCCTTCGATTTGGTGGAAGGGCGATCGATAGAGGCCGGACAATCGATCGGATACATCGACAGCACTCAACTCTACTTGCAGAAGATGAGCCTGCTCTCCAATGTGCGAGGCGTACGGGCGCAGCGCCCTAACATCGATACGCAAGTTGCCGTTATCGAAGAGCAAATCGCCACACTCGAACGTGAAAAAGCGCGCACCGAAAAGCTCATCAAGGCGAACGCCGCCAACAGTAAACAACTCGACGACATCCATTCGCAATTGGAGGTACTGCGTAAGCAACTTTCCGCGCAAACATCGACTTTGCAAAAGAGCAGCGACCATATTTCGGCACAGAGCTCGGCCCTCGACATCCAAGTCGCGCAGTTGGACGATCAATTGCAAAAATGCATTATCCGTTCGCCTATTTCGGGTGTCGTCCTTAATAAATACGCCGAAGTCGGGGAACTGGCCAATATCGGTACGCCACTGTTTAAGGTCGCCGATCTGAACAGCATGTTTCTGCGGGCCTATATTTCGAACGAGCAGTTGTCGGAACTCAAACTCAACGACAAGGTGAGCGTGAGTGTCGATGCCGGGAACGGACAGATGAAAACCTACGACGGAACGGTTTCGTGGATATCGGATAAGGCCGAGTTTACGCCCAAAACCATTCAGACGAAAGACGAGCGTGCCAACATGGTGTATGCCGTGAAGATAGCCGTCGAAAACGATGGTTATTTGAAAATAGGCATGTATGGGGAAGTCCGTTTTGACAAGTCCGGCAATCATGATTGACGTTCGCGACTTACATAAGTCCTACGGGCACACCGTTGCCTTGGCGGGTGTTTCGTGCTCGGTGAACGATGCGGAGATATTCGGCATTATTGGGCCCGACGGCGCCGGCAAGACTTCTTTGTTCCGCATACTGGCTTCCCTTTTGCTGCCCGAGAGCGGTTCGGCGCTAATGAACGGCGTGGATGTGGTAAAAGATTACGAAAAGATACGCCGCATGATCGGGTATATGCCGGGCAAGTTTTCGCTTTATCAGGACTTGACCGTAGAAGAAAATCTCTACTTGTTCGCGACGGTTTTCAATACGACCATCGAGGAAAATTATCATCTGGTAAAAGACATCTACCAACAGATAGAGCCTTTCAAAACACGCCGTGCAGGCCGCCTGTCGGGAGGAATGAAGCAGAAGCTGGCGTTATGCTGCGCATTAATCCACAAACCCGAGGTTTTGTTATTGGATGAGCCCACAACGGGCGTCGACCCCGTGTCGCGCAAAGAATTTTGGGACATGCTACGGCAGTTGAAAAAGCAGGGAATCAGCATATTGGTGTCGACCGCCTATATGGATGAGGCGAGCCTGTGCGACCGCATTGCCCTTATCCAGAAAGGACGTTTTCTGGGCATCGACACCCCACAGGGAATCATTTCGAGTTACCGGCGTTCGTTATGGTCGCTGCACGCAGGGAATGTGCGCGGATTGTTAAAAAGCATACGGAGCTATCCCCACGTACGGTCGTGCTTCGCCTTTGGCGAGTCGCATCATGTCGCCGTAGAAGAAGGGTTTTCCGAGCGTGATTTTCAGCAATATCTTTCCTCGAAGGGTTACGGGCAGATACACCTCGAACCCATATCGCCTACCGTGGAAGATTTTTTTCTCGACATGACGATAGACAATTAGCAATGGACAATGCAGGATTATGAATTATGAATTATGAATTAATAAGATGAACGTAATAGAAGTATCGGAATTAACGAAGAAATTCGGCAGCTTTACGGCGGTCGATCATATATCTTTCGACGTAAAAGAAGGCGAGATCTTCGGTTTTCTGGGAGCGAACGGCGCAGGAAAGACAACCGCCATCCAAATGCTCTGCGGCATTAGTAATCCGACCTCCGGCAAGGGCACGGTAGCCGGTTATGATATCTTCAAAGAGAATGAACAAATCAAACACAACATCGGGTACATGAGTCAGAAGTTTTCTCTTTACGAAGATTTGAAAGTGTGGGAGAACATACGACTCTTCGCAGGCATTTACGGGATGAATGATAAGGAGATAAAAGAAAACACCCGCCGGTTGTTGAAACAGCTTGATTTTGAGTCGGAGCGCGACACGATGGTGGCTTCCCTGCCGTTGGGATGGAAGCAAAAGCTCGCCTTTTCGATTGCCATCTTCCATACGCCGAAGATTGTCTTTCTTGACGAACCTACGGGAGGAGTGGATCCGGCCGCGCGACGGCAATTTTGGGAGATGATCCTCGATGCGGCTTATAAGGGCATCACTGTCTTCGTAACGACTCACTATATGGATGAAGCGGAGTATTGCGACCGGGTATCGATCATGGTCGATGGACGCATCGATGCGCTGGATACTCCCCATAATCTGAAGCAGCAATCTCAGGCACAAAATATGGATGAGGTGTTCCGCAAACTTGCGCGCAAAGCGAAAAGAATTAATTGACAATGCACAATGCACAATGCACAATGCAGAATTATGAACTATGAATTATGAACTATGAATTATGAACTATGAACTATGAATTATGAACTATGGGTTATGAACTATGGGTTATGAACTATGAATTGTCAATTATGAATTAATATGAGTCAATTTAACGCGTTTGTACAAAAAGAGTTTTATCATATCTTCCGCGATAAGCGTACGCTCCTCATCATATTGGGAATGCCGATCGTGCAAATGTTGCTGTTCGGTTTCGCTATGAATATGGAGGTGACGCATATCCGCACCGCCGTTTTCGATCCGTCGCCCGACCAATCGACCACGCAAATAACCCGCAGGATTGAAGCAAATCCTTACTTCGATGTGGTTGGACAGGTACATTCCGAGGAAGAGGTCAATAACCTCATGCGCCAGGGTGCGATTGATTTAGCGGTAATTTATGAATCGGGATTTCATCGGAATATCGTTCATTCGGGAGAGGCGCAGATTCAGTTTATCGCCGATGCCTCCGACCCGAACCGCGGCACGGTTGCCACCAACTATGTCACGGGAATCCTGGCCGGCTATCAGCAGGAAATGATGCAACTGCAAACGATTCCTTTTCACATAAACACCGAGACGCGAATGCTGTACAACCCCCAAATGGAATCGGCGTACTTGTTCGTGCCGGGAATCATGGGTTTAATTCTAATGATTATCTGTACGATGATGACGTCGGTTTCCATCGTTCGCGAACAGGAGCAGGGCACCATGGAGGTTCTGTTGGCATCGCCCTTAAAACCGGTCACGGTGCTGATGGCGAAAACCATTCCTTACACTGTACTGTCAGCCATCAACGTCGCGTCTATTTTGTTGCTGTCGTTCTTCGTGCTGAATGTCCCTATTCGGGGAAATTTTCTCTTGTTGTTATTTGTGTGCCTCCTTTACATCTTATTATCCCTTACATTGGGACTGTTGATCTCCACCCTGGTAAAAAAGCAGTTGGATGCCGTACTCGTGTCGGGCATCGGATTGATGATGCCGACTCTTGTCCTTTCGGGGATGATCTTCCCGATAGGCAATATGCCGTTGGTATTGCAATGGAGCTCTTATTTCGTCCCGGCCCGATGGTTCATCACGGCTGTACGCAAGATCATGATAGAAGGACAGGGAATCATGACGGTGTTGCCCGAAATCGGAATTCTATTAGGAATGACCGTATTCTTAGCAGTCTTAAGTATCCTGAACACTAAAAAACGATTGGCATGAAGACGTTGAAGTTTTTGATAGAAAAAGAATTCAAACAGATTCTGCGGAGCAAAATGGTCATGGGACTGATATTGCTGTTTCCCGTCATGACGATGTGGATTTTCCCCTGGGCCATCGACTATGAAGTGAAGGATATCCGCGTCAACGTGGTCGACCAGTCGCAAGGCACCTATTCGCAGCGGTTGATACAAAAAATCGATGCTTCGAAGTATTTCCGCATCAATGCCACCCTACCCGATTACACTACCGCTTACCGGGGTATTGAAACCGCCGATTGCGATATTATCCTGCAAATACCGCCCGCTTTTGACCGTGACCTCATCAAAACCCGTTCGTCATCGGTCATGCTGTCGGCCAATGCCGTAGACGGAACTCGCGGCATGCTCGCCAATAATTACCTTATGCAGGTCGTTAATGATTTTTCGAGCGAACTGCGCGCCGGACAGGTAGCCGCTCTCGCTTTGTTTCCACAAGCATCCCTGCCGGTGATCCATATACAGAGCCGGTATAAGTTTAACGAACGACTGGAATATAAATATTATATGATTCCTGCTTTTATGGTCATCCTGCTGACGCTTATTTGCGGCATCTTACCCGCCATCAACATTGTCGGGGAGAAAGAACAAGGCACCATACAGCAAATCAATGTGACGCCGGTACAGAAATTCTCGTTTATTCTGGCAAAACTCATTCCCTATTGGATTATCGGTATTATTGTGGAGACCATCGCCATTATATGCACATGGAGCATTTACGGTATGGTTCCGCAAGGGAATATTCTGCTGGTATATCTGGTAAGTTTTGTGTATATCGTATCGATTTCCGGATTGGGCATTGTGGTGTCTAACTATTCCGAAACGACCCAGCAAGCCAGTTTTCTCATTATGTTTTTCATCCTGATCATCTATCTGCTTAGCGGAATGTTCACCCCTGTATCGAGTATGCCCTATTGGGCGCAGATTATCGCTTACTGCAATCCGCTCACTTACTTTGTACAGGTTCTGCGTTTGCTTTATCTAAACGGAAGCCGGTTTGCCGACATCGCCCAGTCCACGGGCATTATACTTATTTTCGGGATAATCCTGAATCTATGGGCTGTCATCAGTTATAAGAAGAGAACATAACAATGGTAACAAGAAAATACGTGTTTTACAAATGAAAAAGAAATTATACAGTAAAGAAGAATCCGTTCAAAAACAGTACGGCAAAAGTAAATTCCGGATACAGAAAGCGATCAACCCTTCTTTTGATGCATTATCGGATTTTGTCGCCTCTTTGCCGGACAGCAAATCCTTACCGGGCAAAACGATTTACTCGGGGCGCAACGATGTCAGCGTGGTGGAAATCGACGGCATCCGTCTTAGCATCAAATCGTATAACCGCCTGACCGACGTCAACCGCCTGTTGTATGGCACCCTAAGAAAGTCAAAAGCGCAAAGAGCGTATGAACATGCTTTTGCCTTAACAAACCGCGGTATAGAAACGCCGATGCCGGTAGCTTTTATCGATTGTTTCAAACATCGTATTTTACAAAAGAGCTATTTTATCTGTTTGTATGTAAACTATCCGCCGTTATCGGATTTTATCGCTCGACCGATAACCGAATCGGAAGCGCTATTCAGGGCATTGGGCCGTTTCACCTACCGGCTTCATTTATGTGGAGTCTATCACAACGATTACAACATGGGAAATATCCTTGTCATGAATTCTGCACCCGATTATGATTTTTGTCTCATTGACAATAACCGGATGCATTTCGGCAAATACTCCCGACGGAAATCGATGAAAAGCATGCGGCGCATGATTCTTCCGGCGGATAGATATGCCATTGTAGGAGCCGCCTATGCCGAAGCCTCGCAAACGAGCGACATCGGAACGGTCTCAAAGATGTTGTTTTACCGCGATGCGTTGGCCCTGTTTTACCGCTTCAAACAAAAGGTCAAAAAATTACGGCATCTTTTAGGCTTTAAGTCGCGTCATCACAGCACTCCCGAAAGTTCTACGGGAAGCCTTTGATTATTGCGGCTCGAACAACAAACGCGCACGGCAGGCAATCCCTTGCCGTTGCGCTACCAGTTGGAAATAATAATCGCCGTCTTCCTTCATCTGGCAATGCACTTCCCCCTCGTCTCCGAAGGTAAGTTCGCGGAGGAAGTTAATCTCAAAATGTTTCAAGGTATGGGAAAGATAAAAGTCTAATGAAAAACAATCCGATATCCATTCGATATAGTGCAAACTGTTAGCGTGCCTGTTAATGTCCAAATCACTGTATTGTACTCGGAACGTGTTGGCGACATCGCCTTTGACATTGGGAATACGTGCCGGCGTGGCGATAGGAATCGATTTGGGAACAATGAAATCGGAAAGTCCCGTCAACGTATCGAGCAGCACGCTTTGGCGCGTTTCCATATGAATGATCGCCCATGAAGAAGCAGCGTAACCGATGATCTCGCCCGATTGATCGGTAAAGACGAAGTTACGGTTTGTAAAAGCCGTGCCGACCGAGTCGATCCATGTCTCCACCGAAATCTCGTCATTCTCATGGGGAATCCGCTTCATTTCCACAGTCAATCGCAATAATACCCAAGTGTAGTTTTGCTCCAACAGATGAAGCAGTCCGAAACCATTTTCATCGGCATTTCGTCCCGCCGTGGTCAGAATAATAGTTGTCAGAGACGGCAATGATACCTGCTTTCTAAAATCGATATCTTGTGCGCCAATATGATAAGAATAAGTTCCTGTCGTTTTCATTTATGCAAATTTGAGTGCAAAAATACGGAAATAATGTAAAACTATAAACTATAAATTATGAACGATGAACGATGAACTATAAACGATGAATGATGAACGATGAACTATAAACGATGAATGATGAACGATGAATGATGAACGATGAATGATGAACGATGAATGATGAACGATGAATGATGAACGATGAATGATGAATTCCATTGTCCATTATCGATTTAAGGGTTATCTTTGTGAAACCAATAACAATCATACGTCTTAGCACTTCAATATGGAATCAATCAAAGAAATTTATCGCATAGGCAACGGGCCTTCGAGCAGCCACACAATGGGCCCGAAAAGGGCTGCCGAATTATTCCGGAGTCGTACTCCAGATGCAACGAAATATCACGTTACGCTTTTCGGGAGCCTTGCCGCTACCGGAAAAGGGCATCTTACGGATGTCGCTATTTTGGACGTGCTCGAACCGGCAGCCCGCACCAAAATAGAATGGCAACCGAAAAAGTTCCTGCCGTATCATCCGAATGCCCTCAAATTCGAAGCCTACGACACCAAAGGCAAAGTCTCCGATTCGTGGACGGTATATAGCGTAGGAGGGGGAACGTTGTCGGATGGAAAGAAAATCATATCGCTTTCAGGCGCTGAAGGCCAAAAGATCTATCCGAAAGGCAATATCACCGACATTCTGAATTGGTGCGAACAAAGGGGCAAAACCTATTGGGAGTATGTGGAAGAATACGAAAGTTCGGATATCTGGGATTATCTGGAAGAAGTATGGACGGTGATGCAAGAGGCTGTTCAACGTGGATTGGAGAATGAAGGCATCCTACCGGGACCCCTTAAATTACAACGAAAGGCCGCCAGTTATTACATACGCGCGAAAGGGTACAAAGCGTCGTTGCAATCGCGGGGATTGGTCTTTTCCTATGCCTTGGCCGTTTCGGAAGAAAATGCGGCAGGCGGCAAAATTGTTACGGCTCCCACTTGCGGTTCTTGCGGAGTTGTTCCCAGCGTACTATACCATTTGGAAGATATACGGAGCTTCAGCAAAAAACGTATCTTGCGCGCCTTAGCCACCGCCGGCTTATTCGGAAACACGGTGAAGAAGAATGCTTCCATATCGGGTGCGGAAGTCGGTTGCCAGGGAGAGGTAGGTGTGGCTTGTGCGATGGCTGCCGCAGCCGCCAGCCAATTGTTCGGAGGCAGTCCGGCCCAGATAGAATATGCGGCCGAAATGGGGCTTGAACATCACTTGGGCATGACGTGTGATCCGGTATGCGGATTGGTACAAATACCCTGTATCGAGCGAAATGCCTATGCTGCCGCACGCGCCCTCGATGCCAACTTATATTCTTCTTTTACCGACGGCACGCATCGCGTATCGTTCGACCGGGTGGTTAATGTGATGAAAGAAACCGGACACGATATTCCTTCCCTTTATAAAGAAACGGGTGAAGGCGGATTGGCAAAAGGACATCCGATGTAGCAAAGTATCCGCATTCGATATACGTTTTTGGCAAATTCTGCGTTATAACTACGAGACCAGTAAATAGTATTATTTTTTAGAATATGATCGATTATATTAAAGGCGAAATTGCAGAGTTAACGCCCGCTTCCATTACGGTAGAATGTGCCGGCGTGGGGTATATCGCGTCCATCTCGCTAAACACCTACAGCGCTTTAAACGGCGCGACTGCGGCAAAAATATATGTGTACGAATCCATTCGCGAAGACGCGCATGTGCTTTTCGGATTTTCCGATATCCATGAGCGGGCATTATTTCTGCAACTCATCAGCGTATCGGGCGTAGGGCCGAGTACGGCGCGCATGATTCTCTCCTCTATGAGCGCCAAGGAACTGGAAGCGGCCATCGGTACCGAAAATGTGGCGGTGGTGCAATCCGTTAAAGGAATAGGAGCTAAAACCGCCCAACGCATTATTTTGGATTTAAAAGACAAGATCAAATTGACGGATGAAGCCGGCGCCCTTCAATTGCCGACGCATGCTTCGCTACCGGAAACAGGACGTGAAGCCGTATCGGCTTTGGTTATGTTGGGTTTCTCGCAACAAGCTTCGCAAAAAGTGGTGGCCAAGATTGTGAAAACGGCTCCTTCTTTGCCGGTCGAAGCCATCATCAAAGACGCTTTGAAGCGATTGTAAACCGGGGATGTGAGGTATGAAGTATGAGGTATGAAGTATGAAGTATGAGGGATGAGGTAATGACTGACGACCTTAGACTTGAGATATTCGACTTTAGACTTTTAGACCGTAGACTGGCGACCGGAAGCCGTAGACTAACGATTCGTGCATTTGAAAAAAAACATACTCTTTCTGCTTTTTCTGCTCGTATGCAGCGGGAAGGGATCGGTATATGCCCAAACGACGGAACCGGAAAGGGTCGCAGACAGCTTGCAAAACCGCTATCCGGTGCAAAAAACGCTTCTTCAACAGCGTTCCGATCTCGATAAACAATCGCCCGTAGACCTCCGGACTCCCTCGAATATCCGCACCGAAATCGTTTACGACGCAAAAACCGACCGCTATATTTTTCAGAACAAGATCGGCGAAACCGTTATCGGTAAACCTTTTTATATGACGCCCCAAGAATACATGAAGTACCGGGCTTCCCAAACACAAACGTCGTATTTCAGGACGTTGAACGCGTTTACCGCCGACTCTTCGGCCCGGGAACAAAAGCAGCCGTTTTCGCTTTCCAACATGCGCCTGAACACCGGCGTGTTGGAAGATATCTTCGGTCGGGGCGGACTGCAAATCACGACGCAAGGGTCGGTGGAAGTTTCCTCCGGATTAAAGCGTTCGGTGACGAACAACCCTACCCTGCCGGAACGCGCACGGAAGCGGAATACGTTTAATTTCGACCAAGACATTCAATTGAATGTCAATGCCAAACTGGGAGAGAAGATCAATTTCGGGTTGAATTATAATACCGATGCGAGCTTCGACTTCGATTCCAAACGCATTAAACTGGCTTATCAGGGAGACGAAGACGAAATTATTAAAAATATAGAGGCCGGCAATGTGAGTATGACAACCTCCAATTCGCTGATTAACGGCGGTGCGGCGCTCTTCGGGATTAAAACAGACCTCCAATTCGGCAAACTGCATGTCAATACGATCTTTTCACAACAAGAATCGGAGTCAAGCCGCGTTCATTCAAACGGAAACATTCAAACGACGCCATTTGAGTTACGCGCGGATGAATATGACGAGAACCGCCATTTTTTCCTCGGATATTATTTTCGCGAAGCCTTCGACCGGGCAATGAGCAAATTACCCTACGTCAGTTCGTCCGTGTCGATTACCAAAATGGAAGTTTGGGTGACCAATAAAACATCGAACTTCGAACAAGCCCGGAATATCATTGCGTTTGCCGACTTGGGCGAACACGACATCATCCACAACCCCATGTGGTCGGCGCAGGGTTCCGCCGGCGTTACCTACAACGATGCCAACAACCTCTATGCCCAACTTATTTCCACCTACTCCGCCGTACGCGATATCCGCCGGGCAAACACTGTTTTTCCGGGCGCCATCGTGCAAGGACAAGATTATGAAAAGATCGAGAATGCGCGCCTGCTTAGTCCATCCGAATACACCTATCAGCCGCAATTAGGTTATCTTTCGCTCCGTAGCGCCTTGCAGGCGGATGAAGTGCTTGCCGTGGCGTTCGAATTCACCTATAACGGGCAGGCCTATCAGGTCGGCGAATTCTCGAGCGATATTACCGACGGTTCGGCGGGCACGGGCGCTTCACAAAGCGGGGCGCTGTTTTTGAAGCTGCTGAAACCCGTCTCGCTTTCGCCCGTTTCATACACTTGGGATTTAATGATGAAGAACATCTATTCGGTCGGTTACAACGCCTATAATTTGCAAAGCGCCGGCTTCAAGATGAACATTACCTATCAGAGCGATACCACGGGAGTCTATCTGAATTATATTCCCGAAGGAAATATCCGGAACGAACTCCTGCTGCGGGTCATGAATCTCGATCGTTTAAACAGTAAGAACGATCCGTACCCCGACGGCATCTTCGACTTCCTCGACGGCTATACCGTATCGGCGCAAAACGGGCGCATCATCTTTCCCGTCGTCGAACCGTTCGGCTCCCACCTTCGCCGCAAGATTGCCGATGATGCCCTTGCCGATAAATATGTCTATCAGGAATTGTACGATTCCACGTTAACCGTCGCCCGCCAGCTATCGGAAAAAAACAAATTCCGGATAAGCGGTGAATACCGGGGAACGTCGGGCTCGGGAATCAGCCTGAACGCAACGAATGTCACTCCGGGTTCCGTGCGGGTAACCGCTGCGGGGGTCACCCTGACGGAAGGCTCCGACTACACGGTCGATTATATGACCGGGACAGTCAATATCCTCAACCAGTCGCTTCTCGATGCGGGCACACCCATCAGCGTGTCGCTCGAAAACCAGTCGCTGGCGAGCATGCAGCGGAAAACCATGATGGGAATCAATCTGTTGTATGATTATTCCAAAAATTTGAGTATCGGCGGCACCCTGATGCATTTTTATGAGAAGCCCCTGACGACGAAGACCGTTTTGGGCGACGAGTCGGTCAAAAACACGCTGTGGGGATTGAATGCATCGTATAAGAAGGAATCCTACCTGCTGACCAATCTCCTCGACCTGCTGCCGTTCGTCAACGCCACCGCCCCCTCCCACATTTCGGCCAATGCGGAATTTGCCCACATGATTCCGGGACATTACCGGAACAAATACACCGGGGGATATTCTTATCTCGATGATTTCGAGACATCGACCTCCGGCATCGACTTGCGGTCGCCGTATGCCTGGACGCTCGCCGCCACCCCTTACAACAACACCTCCACCGGGTTGTTTCCCGAAGCCGCCTTATCCAATAATATCGAATATACCAAGAATCGGGCGTTGATGTCTTGGTTTTACATCGATGGCCTTTTTACGCAACGCAATTCGAGCCGTACGCCGGCACATATAAAAAACGATGACGAACAATTGTCGAACCATTTGGTCAGGGAAGTATATGAACGCGAAATCTATCCCAATAAAGATCCTATTTATGGACAGGCATCGACCATTCCGGTATTGAATATCTCTTATTATCCGAATGAACGGGGCCCTTACAATTTGGATACGGAGGTGGATTCGGACGGACATCTGCTGAATGCGTACCGTCGTTGGGGAGGAATCACCCGCAAGATCGACACGCGCGATTTTGAAGCGGCGAATATTGAATATATCGAGTTCTGGCTGATGGATCCGTTTGTGAACGACACCCTGCAAACGGCTCAGGGCGGCGACTTATATTTCAATTTGGGCGAGATTTCGGAAGATGTATTGAAAGACGGAAGGAAGTTTTTTGAGAATGGCCTGCCCGTCGACGGAGACACCGCGGCCATCGGGTATTCGGTGTGGGGGAAGTATCCCGAGCGGCAGTCCACCGTGTATGCTTTCGACCAGTCGCAGGGAATGAATTCACGGCGCATTCAGGACGTCGGGTTAAACGGCTTAAACACCGAAGAAGAAAAAACGTATCCAACGTATGCGAGCTATCTTGAAACTTATCGTTCGCGCTTGTCGGGAGATGCGATCGCGCGCCTGCAAGAGGATGCCCATTCTCCGCTCAATGATCCGGCCGGCGACAACTTCCGCCATTACCGGGGCCCGGAACAGGATCGGCAGCAATTAAGCATTTTGGAACGGTATAAGTATTTTAACGGAACGGAAGGAAACTCTTTGGCGCCCGAAGAGGATGCAGGCTACTCCACGGCTTCGAGGACAACCCCCGACGTGGAAGATATCGACAATGATAATACCATGAATGAAAGCGAGTCGTACTATCAATATAAAGTAAAACTTCGTCCCGGGGAGATGGCCGTCGGAAGCAATTTCATCGTGGACAAACGTTCGGTGAGTGTCGCTTTACGCAACGGGCAAAGCAGTACGGTCAATTGGTATCAATTTAAAGTCCCGATTAAAGAGTATGAAACGCGGGTGGGAAACATCCGGGGATTCAACAATATCCGCTTTATGCGTATGTTCCTGACCGGCTTCGAGGATCCGGTTTTTCTGCGGTTTGCCACCCTCGAGCTTGTCCGCAGCGAATGGCGCACTTATACGCAGGACTTAGCATCGGGCGGCGCCGTATCGGGAACGGGGTCGCTGGAACTATCCACCGTAAACATCGAAGAGAATGGCGACCGCACGCCGGTGAATTATGTGTTGCCTCCCGGTGTGACCCGCATTACCGATCCCAGCCAGCCTCAACTGCGGCAGGAGAACGAGCAATCGATATCGCTTAAAATACGCGATTTGGATGCCGGCGACTCGCGCGCTGTCTATAAGAGCGCGCTTTATGACCTGCGCCGCTACAAACGCCTTCAACTTTTTGTACACGCCGAAGAACTGGAGGAAGACCCGGAAACACTGGAGGATGGCGAGTTGACGGTTTTTCTGCGGTTGGGTTCCGATTATCGCAACAACTATTATGAATATGAAATACCGTTGGATATTACGCCCGAGGGACGGTATAACGGCAATGTAACGGCCGACCGTGAAAAAGTGTGGATGCCCGGCAACTTATTCGATTTCCCGTTGAAAGCGTTGACAAATCTGAAATTAGAGCGGAATACGCAGAAAAACCTCGGTAACGGGGTGACTTACCTAACCCCTTACACGGTGCAAGATCCGGATAAGCCCGATAACACGATGACGATTGTCGGAAACCCGTCTTTAGCCGAAGTAAAGGTTATGATGATCGGTGTCCGCAACCGCACCGATAAGAATAAATCGGGCGAAGTGTGGGTAAACGAGCTTCGCCTCAGCGAATTCGATGAAGACGGGGGATGGGCGGCACAGGGAAACGTGAATCTCAGCCTTTCCGATATCGGCGCAGTGAATATTTCGGGACGAAAAGAAACCGCCGGCTTCGGCGCCCTCGACCAAAGTTTGCTGGAAAGGCGAAACGACGATTATGCGTCCATCGATTTTGCGCTGAACCTCGAACTCGGACGCTTCTTCCCGGAGAAAGCGAAAGTTACCGCACCTTTCTATTACTCCTATTCGAGTCAAACCAATACGCCCAAATACGATCCGTTGAATCAGGATATTCTATTGTCGGAATCGTTCAACGGGACGAATAGCCGCTCGGAAAAGGATTCCATTATCAACTTCGCCATGACCAGAACGACAACCAAAAGCCTAAGCTTGAGTAATGTAAAAGTCGACATTAAGAGTAAAACCCCGATGCCTTACGACCCGGCGAACTTCAGTTTCGGATATTCGTACAAGGAAAACAAACATCAGGATCCCGAAACGGAATATGCCACCACGCAAGATTTCCGCCTTCAGGCAAGTTACGCTTACACTCCGTTTGTGAAACCGTGGGAGCCTTTTAAACATCTCGAAAGCAAATCGGGATGGCTGAAACTGATCAAATCGCTCAACTTGAATTATCTCCCCAATACCCTTCAGGCAAGCAGCTATATTGTGCGAAATTACTCCGAGACGCAGTTACGCGACCTGAACGCCTATCTGGCGGGGATGACCGAAACGCAAACCCAATACTTGTCGTTCAGCCAAAATTTCGAATGGAACCGGAATTTCTCGATCACGTGGGACTTGACCCGTAACCTGAAAACATCGTTCCGTTCGGGAACTATTGCCGAAATCGAAGAGCCTTACCTGCAAGTGAACAAAAAGATCAACCGCAATGATTATGAAATTTGGAAAGATTCGGTGACGCAAAGCATTCAAAATCTCGGGAAGCCACTGAGTCACGAACAAACGGCGGATGTGACTTACACGCTTCCATTCGCCCAAATACCGATACTCGATTGGATTCATTCCAGCGCCGCCTATAACTCGCGCTACCGTTGGGAACGGGGTGCTTATATTGAAGATGTGACGATTGGAAATTATCTGCAAAACGAACTGTCGCTCACCTTAAACAACCGCTTCAATTTGGTATCGTTCTATAATAAAATTCCCTTTCTGCAACAAACAAACCGTTATTTCGACGGAGACGCGGGGACTCCGAAGGCTCTCGATGCCGCACCTGAACCGGAAGAGCGTACCGCCACGCAAACGGTTCGTTTACAAACCGATTCGAATACCATCGTCACACACAACCTAAACTCGAAAAACCTTCGTGTAACCGCCCGCCGGAATGGAAAGCAGTATGTGTTACGCCACAAAAAACTGGACAACAACCGTATCGCCCTTCTCAATCGGGATACAGTCGATGTAGAAGTCGTCGTTCGTACGATTACGCTGCCACCTCGGGAGCCTGCGGGATTCGATATCGCCCGCTATGCAGCCCGCGGGCTGATGATGCTTCGAAGCCTCAACGTCAACATCGCTTATAAAACCCGTACCGACCTGCCCGGATTCAATCCGATGATCGGCGACTTCTTCGGGCAATCCAACTCCGCCGGAACGATGATTCCCGGCTTGGGTTTTGCTTTCGGACTGGAAGGCGGCGGACAGTATATTGAAAAGGCCTTGCGTAACGACTGGCTGGTCATAAACCCGGAAAATATTTCACCGGCGGTCTATAATGTCACGACCAACGTACGGATGGATGCGGTGATAGAGCCTTTTCGCGGATTGAAGATCGATTTGAACGCGCTTTATGAAGACAACCGGCGAACGGAATTTCAGTACATGGTGGAAGGCCAACCGCAACTACGGGGAGGGAGTTTCGCGATGACAACGGTCTCCCTTGCGTCGGCTTTCAAGGGCTCATCGACGGCGAATAACTACCGCTCGGCTACGTTCGACGCTTTCCTAAGCAATAAAGACATTATTTCCGCCCGTTGGCGCAACCGCTATACCGGCAACACGTACCCCAACGCGGGGTTTATCGCACAAACCGGTCTGGGCGGACAGTCATTCGACCCTTCGGTGGCCGATATCAACCCGAACTCGGCCGATGTGCTTATCCCCGCCTTTCTGGCGGCCTATACCGGCAAGAATCCCAACAATGTAGGGCTGACGGCTTTTCCCGATATCACGTCGCTCCTACCCAACTGGAATATATCATTCAATCCGCTGTCTACTTTCTTGCCGCTGCGTGACCTCTTCCAATCGCTCGTGTTTACCCATAAGTATATCTCGCAATACCGCGTGGGGGCTTATACCTCTTTCTTAAGCAGAGTCTCGTCCGCCGACGGGTCGGGGTTAGGTTATGTCCGTGATGTGCTGACCGGTTTGCCCGTGCCGTCTTCGCCATACGATATTTCGTCGGTCAATTTGATAGAAAGCTTCAGCCCGTTAATCGAGGCCCGTGGAGTATTTAATAATAACCTGTCCCTCAACCTGCGATGGAACAAAACGCGCACGGTCAACTTAAACATCGCATCGTATCAGATTGTCGAGACCAGCGATAACGATTGGGTATTCGGATTGGGTTACCGCATTCCCGATTTTAACCGTGTGCTCGGCATCAATTTGCGCGAAAACAACCGCCGGCGGACTCCCCGACGGAGAAGAACCGATACGGAAGCATCGAATACGGCTTCCAATACAGCGTCTACTTTTTCGAATGACTTGAACATCCGTTTCGATGTTTCGCACAAAACGACGCATGCTCTTATCCGCAAAATAGAAGATGGTTTTTCGCAGGCCACGAGCGGATTACGGACCACGACCATCCAGTTTTCGGCAGATTATGACTTGAGCCGGGCGCTGACCTTACGCGCTTTTTTCGATAAGGCTATCAACACGCCGCTCATCTCATCCACCTCCTATCCCACTTCCGAAACCGATGCGGGATTGAGTTTGCGGTTCAATCTCAATCAATAATCCTCCCCACCCTGCATTCTCTCCACCTTTATCCTTATTCCGGTTATTATGGGGCTGTTTTTGTCTATTCCGAAGTATTTTACGTCTGCCTCCTATCATTTTCTGTCTATCTCCTATCATATTCCGTCCACCTTCTATTCTATTCCGTCCACCTTCTATTCTATTTTGTTCACCTTCAATCCTGTTTTCAATAAAAAGGCTTTTGTTTTAACGTTATACCCTTATATTTTTACAAAACAGAGAAACATTTTAATATTAAAGGCTTTTATTTTTACAAAAGAGCCTCTAATTTTTACATTTCATGCAAATATTTTCACAATTCAGAGACCTATTTTGCTTTTCCTCCTATTCATATTCACATTTCAGTGATTGATTTTTCATTCTCTGTCCGAAAGGATAAGCTATTTCAGAGGATTTGACGGGTCATAAGACGTCTGTTTCCGGTATCACCTTAAACGGAACCTTCGTTGCAATATGCGTAAATCTTTGTACCTTTATCCACTCAAATCGATCGGTTGTTGTTTATATCAAAATTTATCGAATATGGATTATTGTTCATTCATCCGCTCCCTTCCTCCGGGGGAGAAAAAGACATTGCACGAAAAGTATCATAATCTCCATTATGGTTTTCCTTTGCATGATGATAATGAATTGTTCGGCCGCCTGATTATGGAGATCAATCAGGCCGGATTGAGTTGGGAAACCATTCTTAAAAAAGAAGCCGCTTTGCGCCGGGCGTATGATCATTTCGATATCAAAACCATCGCCGCTTATACCGAAACGGATCGCGTGCGCCTCTTAAACGATCCCGGCATTATCCGTAACCGCCGCAAGATCGATGCTGTCATACAGAATGCCCAAACTATTTTACTCCTGCAAAAAGAATACGGGTCTTTTGAGAAATGGCTGCGCCATCATCATCCTAAAACAGTAGAAGAGTGGGTCGCGCTTTTTAAGCAAACCTTTCGCTTTACCGGCGGTGAAATCGTAAACGAGTTTTTAATGAGTATCGGCTATCTTCCCGGGGCGCACTCCGAGAGTTGTCCGGTTTATGACCAAATTATGCGTTCAAAACCGATGTGGAAGAATCATAAAGATGACTGATTTTTTTAATCGGGCTACGTATTTTCCCGCCGGAAGGTGTCCCTAAGATAACAGTAAAGTATCAAGATGCAGCAACCCGTTCCCGTCCTAAAAGAATGGTTTCACCGGATATCCGAAGATGATCCGGCAGCTTTCGATGAATTGTTTCGCGCGAAATATACCGGCTTGGTACGTTTTGCCGGACTCTTTTTAACTGATAGCGGCAAGGCGGAAGAAGTCGTTTCGGATGTATTTGTGGAGATATGGTTGCATCGGCAATCCTTATCTTCTGTCGATCATCCGGTCACCTACTTATATGTATCCGTGAAGAACCGATGCTTAAACGCCAAGCGTACCGCTACCCGCATGGTCTCTATCGAAGAGGAAACCGCCGTATCGCAATCGGCAGCCACAGAAACGCCGTTGAGCCGCATGGAAGATAATGAATTATCAGCGAACCTTCGCGCTATTGTAGAGCAGTTACCCGACCAACAAAAGACAGTATTTAAAATGATTCGCGAACAGGAACTTACCGCCAAACAAACGGCGCAAATATTGCATCTCTCGCAACGTACCGTAGAAACCCACCTCTACAAAGCCATTCAACAGCTCGAAGCGGAAATAACCGCTTATTTAGGATATTCACCCCGCAAAAGGCAAATGAAAAAAATGCTCTCAGTATTAGTCTAAGGGATGCCGGCTGCCCTTCTCCTCTTATCTTAAGAGGAGGACCGCATAGCGGGGAAGTGTTCCCCCAAAAAAATCTTTATAAAAGGATTTCCATCCCTATTTTTTGCGGTTTGAATCCACAGGTTTCGTAAAATTTAGCCGCTTGCGGATTGCAACTCCATACGTTTAAGGTGATATTATAACAACCCTGTCCTTTAGCCAATTCCTCCGCTGCCTGATAGAGCTTTCTTCCGATATGCTCTCCCCGAAGAGATTCATCCACACACAAATCATCGATATACAGAGTCTTGATATCGGTCAGAATAGCGCTGTCCAGATGCTGTTGCAACAGGCAGAAAACATATCCGACCACACAATCTGTTTCATCCACCGCCACTAAGACGGGCTTTTGCCCGTCGTGAAGAATTTCGGTCAATTCTTTATCCGTATATTTCCGCCCAACGGATTTGAATAAGTCCGGACGCCCCTTGTGATGTACCGACAACACTTGTTCCAACAGGTCATCGATTCTTTCGATATCCTTTGCTTCCGCTTTACGTATCTGAATTATTTCCATTCGTACATCGGCACATTCGTTACCCCATCCTTTTGTTGATTTCGACTTGCAAACCCAAAGCGTTCATGATTCGGTAAAAGAATCCCACGCTGGGGTTGACTACGCCGTTTTCGACTTTAGAAATATAGGATTTGTGTACGCCGAGGCGTTCGGCAAGTTCAGTTTGCGTCATCTTCTCGCTTTTACGGGCGTCTAAAATCACTTGCCCGGTATAAAAAGCGTACGCTCTCTCATCGAACTCGGCCCGCTCGGGAGTGCCGTGAGCGCCATATTCTTTCTCCAACTCTGCACTAATGTCATGTATTTCGAATTCTTTTTTGTTCATAATAAATTACTTTAATTTTTAATGCTTTCTCTATTTCGCCCTTAGGCGTTTTTTGTGATTTCTTCCGAAACCCATTAAAAAGGACTATTAGTTTATCGTCGTCAAAAATAAAGAACAAGCGGAATATCTTGCCATCATAGGTTATTCGTAATTCGTATAAATTATCTCTTATATATCTGATAAATTTGACAGGCAATCGGTCTTGGGTTTCAAGTAAAGATAACACGTATCTCACTTTCAATTGTTCTTTATCGGACAATGAATGCAAAAAAGTATGGTAATACTCTCCAAAAGCAATAATTTTCCTTTTCATGCCGCAAATATATAAAAAGTAGATATATCATACAACTTTTATCGGGACTTTTCGAAGGACTCTCCCTAATATATGTATCAAAAAAATCGTAGATGACTACGTATTTTCCCGATACGGTGTGTCCTTACTATAAACGACAAAAGACTATGACAAAAAATACATTTTCCGCATTGGTGTCGAAAGAACTCGGCGGCAATCTATCCGACAAGGAACGGAAAGAATTGCAAGAGATACTCGCGCAGGATCGCCGACTGAAAAAGATATACGACGAGATCCACGTTTTTATGGAAAAAAAGGCTTCGGGTATTCCCGCCGATCTCGATGCCAAGCTGGATGAAGTATGGCATCGAATCGAGAATGCAGACGTGCATCAACCCTACTCTCAGTCCCATTCCCGGCGCATCATCCCTGTTTGGGCGCGTATTGTCGCTTCGGTAGCAATCCTCATCGGATTAAGTATCATCGGTTATCGATATCTGCCTTCGGAGAACTTGTACAGTGAAGCGATCGAAGCGGGCAACGAAAATCTATACGCGGTATTGGACGACGGCACGCAGGTGTGGCTCGGCAAGCATTCGCGTCTCGCACACAACGCCCGATTCGGAACCGGCAAACGAAGGATCGCTCTTACGGGGGAAGCCTTTTTCGATGTCGCACGCAATGCCGCGGTTCCGCTCGTCGTTTCTGCCGGCGACGTGGATATAACCGTGAAGGGGACGGCGTTTAATGTCAGCGCACGCGCAGAAGAGATAGAGGTAGCCCTTGTCCGCGGATCGGTAGAGGTGAAGGAGAAACGCCGGGGAGCCAAGGAAGTGTTGCTGAAACCGAATCAAAAAATCGTGGTGCGCGACAAAGGAACATTCGTAACGGACAGTAATTACGTGATCCGTGATTTGATTCCGGCAAACGACAGCATCCTTCCCGAAACGCAATGGCTGAAGGGTGCGCTGGTATTCAGGAAGCAAAAATTCGGCGATCTGGTTAAGCTGATGGAAGGCCGGTATAACGTCTCCATCCGGATAGACAAACCGCAACTCTCCGATCAGCGGTTTACAGGCAGCATTAAAAGCGAAACGCTGGAGCAGATGCTCGACGCACTCAAACAATCCTATCCGTTCACCTACAAGATGGAAGGCCGGCAGGTAATTATAAAGTAAAAAACAATCATGAAGGATTATCTGAAACATCTTACGCTGATCGTACTTTTAGTTACGATTTTTCCTTTGCAGGCGCAAAACAAACAGGTTTCCCTTTCGGCCAAGAACAAGCCCGTCAAGGACGTGTTGGCCGAAATTCAACAAAACAGCGGTTACCGCATCCTTTATAACGACGAAGTCGTTCCCGACAAGCTGCGCGTAACGGTCAACGCCGAAAATACCGCCGTGAAAACGATCCTCGATGCGATGCTCAAAAATACGGGATTGACCTATATCATGCAAACCGATGAATTGATTATCATTACCAAAAAAGAATATGGGCAAAATTCTTCCGACATTACCGGTATGGTAGCGGATGAAAACGATGATCCTTTGCCTTTTGCGAGTGTCGTTTTATTGTCCCTGCCCGATTCCGTATTTATAGCGGGGGTAAGCACCAGCGCTAACGGCGGTTTTTCTTTAAGCCGGCAAACCGATGCGCCTTGTTTGCTGCAAATCTCTTATTTGGGATATGAAAAAGCGCATCGGCACGTAACGCAGAATACCGTAGGGCGCATCCGGTTAACACCCGAAAGTAAATTCTTAAGTGAAGTATCGGTTATAGGGAACCGTCCGCTTTTCAAGCTTGATAACGGCGCATTGGTAACCGACGTGGCAAACTCCATCCTCAGCCACGAAACAAATATGACGGATGTCCTGCGCAAAATTCCGGGCATAATTATAAAAGATGGAAAAATCACATCCTTTACAGGCGGCATGCCCGTCATTTATATCAATGGGCGAAAAGCGCACTCGATGAACGAAGTACAACAATTGGAAGTGAAGAACATCAAAGACATCAAACTCGATACGAATCCCGGTGCGGAATACGACGCGAGTGCCGGAGCGGTTTTATCGATAACAACCCTTAAGCGGTCGGACGGATGGTCGTTGCAAGTAGATGCCGAACTGCGGCGACGTCAAAAATGGGGAAACAGCGAAGCTCTGAAATTCAATTATCAAAAAGATGGATTGAACTTGTTCGGAACCTTCGGTTTCGATAAATACGCAAAAAAAAGCTTTCAATGGATGATTACCGAAATTGCTACAACCGATACGCTTTGGCAGCATTCCGACCGGCTGGTTACTCATTCTTCCATTCCCTATTTTTCTTATTCTGCGGGAGCTGATTACGCTATCAACAAAAATCATAATATCGGTTTCATGTATGACGGATATACCTATTCCTTTGACGATTCCGCGCCGTTCAATTCCACCATCAAAGCCAACGATCGATATTTTGCCGAGATAGCGGGAAATTCTCTTTTAAAGGATAAGGACACACAACACCATCTGAACGCTTATTACAGCGGAAAGTGGAGCGATAAAATCAAATTCGATCTATATGCCGACTATGCCCGTACGTATACACAACGCGATCAGAATATTGAAGAAAAATCCGAATATTACGGCGATACCCAAACCCTAAACAGAAACAAAGGCACCTATCATGTGTATGCCGTCAGCCCGAAACTCTCTTACATTGTCGCATCCGGACATTCGCTGGTGGCAGGTGGCGATTGGAGCCGCGTGGAGGGCGACAACACGCTGATGTACGAGGGCAAGCAGGGAAACAATACACAATCGCAAACGGAGGAAAACAAACGCGCAGCATACGCGTCCTATTATTTCACCAAAAACAACCTGACCATCAATGCGGGACTGCGTTTCGAAAACGTTCAATATCGATATCACGATTTGTTGAATTCTCACAACGATATCCAAAAAACGTATCATGATTTCTTTCCGAGCCTTTCGGTTTCCCATACCCACAAAGGACTTTCGCAATCGATAAATTATGGTGAGAGAATTATCCGCCCGCAGTTCGGACGGTTGAATAATTACTCTTATTACCTCAATCGTTTCTCCCAACAAGAGGGAAATCCCCAATTGCAGCCGCAAACAGCCCACAAGATACAGTACTCGCTTATGTATCGATTTATTTACCTTTCGCTGCAATATACCTATAATAAGGATTTTATAGGAGCTTATTTTTATACGAATCCGCAACAACCGCAGATTTACATCAACACTTGGAAGAACTTCGACAAGCAACAACAGTTTTCAGGCGAACTAAACCTTCGGAATCGCTTTGGGATCTATGAGCCTTCCTTGACGGCAATGTTTCAGAAAAATATTCAGAAAGTCAATTCCATCGAAGGGGATATCATTATAAATAAACCAATATATTTTTTTCAATGGAACAACGACTTCCGTTTACCTCATAAATGGTTGCTGAATGTTGAATATTTTTACAGGAGCGAGGGGAGTTATCAGTTTTTTACTTTTCGTGCAGGCCATATCTTTAACATGGGCGTCACAAAATCGTTCCTCGACGATGCGCTTCAAGTAAATCTCAAAGGCAAAGATATTTTCCGCAAAGACATCGATATCTACCATGGACGCATCAACAATATTTATTTTTGGCAACACGAAGATCAAGACAACCGTACCTTCAGTCTCGGCATTACCTGGCGGTTCAATAATTATAAAAAATCGTACAAGGGCAAATCGGCGGCGGAAAATGAGATTCAACGATTGTAAAGGATTATTCTCATCATGGAGAATGACCGGTTTTATTTGAAACGGACAACAATGCGAAAACTCTATTTTACGACTCTACTTTTATTATTCTGTTTGATCTTGCAGGGACAAAACCGGCAAATCAGTATTTCGGCCAAGAACAAGCCCGTCAAGGACGTGTTGGCCGAGATTCAACAAAACAGCGGTTACCGCATCCTTTATAACGACGAAGTCGTTCCCGACAAGCTGCGCGTAACGGTCAACGCCGAAAATACCGCCGTGAAAACGATCCTCGATGCGATGCTCAAAAATACGGGATTGACCTATATCATGCAAACCGATGAATTGATTATCATCGCGAAAAAAGAGGAGCGTACAATGCAAAATGCCTTATTGGGAAGAATTACGAATGAAGCGGGCGAGCCGGTTCCTTTTGCGAATATTTTCCTTGTAGCGGCAAATAATACTGCTGATTTCCGGCAAGGGGCGGTAAGCGATATACAAGGATATTATCATTTGACGAATCTAAAACCGGGAGAATATCAATTACAAGTATCCTTCATCGGTTATAAAACGGAGCATTCCGAATTATCGCTGTCTCCAAATTCGCAGGAGCCGGTCGTGAGGGATTTTGTTCTGAAAACGGACACGCAAATACTGGAAGAACTGGTGGTGAAAGGTCAACAACCGGCGCTGAAAGTGGAAAACGGCCGGCTGATCTATCACATTCCTTCTTTGCTGAAAAACAAATCGCTAACGAACGCTTATGATGCACTCAAAGAGATTCCCGGCGTCACGGAACAAGACGGACGGCTCACGCTTATAGGAGCAAACGGAATGACGGTATTGCTCAACGGCAAGAAGAGTTCCATGACTGACGACCAACTGACGGCTTTACTCAAGAGCGTGCCTGTATCGCGTGTGGAGGATATCGAAATCATGTATAGCGCGCCCCCGCAATATAATATCAAGGGAGCAGCGATTAACATTATACTAAAAGAAGAAGGGGAATCGCCCGATAAATGGCAGGGCGAAATAGCGGGTGAATACGCACAAAAAAGTGATGCGGGTGGAAACGGCAAGGCAAGCCTTTTTTATCCGGGCAAAAAAACAACTGTCGACCTGTTATATGCTTACAAACATCGTCCGGTTTTCAGTAAGGAAGAACTTTCGGCAACTCATACATTGGAAAATCAGGCTCACCTTATTCGACAAACAAGCAAAGGCAAAAACGCCCATAACGAGCATACTACACGCATGGGAGTAAGTCATACGTTTGATAATAAAGACCGTGTCGATGCGTCGTATACAGGCATTTTCGACCGGTACGGTTCCGACCGCTCAGCGATAACCGACATCTCTTCCCAAAGGATAGACACCCAAACGGGTTCGGATGGCACTTACACTTTACACAATATTCAAGGTGATTATGCCGCCCGCTTCGGATTGACTGCTGGCGGCGATTATACCTATTATCATAATCAAACGGACTATCATTTGTTGAATATACCGCAAGATGCAACCGCCACAGAGAGGGAAAAAATAACTTCATCCTCGAAACAAACCATTCACCGGACATTTTTATATGCGCATCAGAAGCATTCCATCACAAAGCGGTGGCAGTTAAATTACGGAGTGAACTACTCGTTGGCGCATACGCAAAACCGGTCGGACGGCAAAAAAAACGATTTAGAGTACGAAGAGGCTTCTTTCGATACCCGTCAGAATGAAACGATATGGAATGTATTTACAAGCGTATCGGGTGTGCTTTCCGACAAATTATCGGCGGAAGCTTCGTTATCGGCCGAATTTTATAAAGCGACAAACGAATCGAAAGAAGAAAAAAGTACGATCTGGAATGACAAGGCTTTCTTTCCGTCATTCAATATAAGTTATACGCCGGCCTCCCGTCATATCTTCCAATTTTCGTTATCATCCGATAAAAATTACCCTTCCTATTGGAGTCTTAATCCCTCCGTCTATCATTTCAGCGCTTATGGGGTTATTTACGGCAATCCCTATTTACGTCCCCAAAGGAATTACAACGCAGGCATCACTTATATCTACAAACAAAAATATGTATTTCGAGTTTTTATGGACTATACGCCTGATTATTTTATTCAACTTCCTTATCAGTCGCGAGAAAAACTGCAACAGGAATTCACGGAGCAGAACTTTGATTTCAAGCGGCAAACAGGCTTGTTAGCTGTTATTCCTTTCACAATCGGCAAGAGGATTTCCTCTCGATTCGTTACCAACGGCTTGTATTGGCGTGAAAAAGACGATACGTTCTTCGATATTCCCTTCAACCGGACGACTCTATTAGGATATTTTCAATTGAATAGCGATATTGATTTGTCTTCCAAGCCGGATATAAAAATGAATATTTCCGGCTATTACTCCACACCAAACGCCATACAGGGCATTTACGATCTCGGAGCATCGGGCGACCTGTCGACCGGCCTTACGTGGACATTCGACAGGGAACGGGCAAAACTCATCCTCAACGCCGGGGATATCTTGAACACACGTACTCCTTCCGCCAAGATCGATTATATGGGGCAGAAAAGCCGATTGGATGCCTTCCAAGATAATCGGCAGATTTCCCTCTCCTTCATTTACCGCTTCGGCGGATTTAAGGAAAAGGAGAAAAAAGAAATAGATACGTCCCGTTTCGGAGGATTATAAAAAAACGATATTGATATTGATCCGGCACAAAAATTCCGGTGCCGGATGGTAAACAAAAAGGCGGGGTTTATGTTTTAACGTAAGATTGAATTAGAAAGTATTAAAAATATGTCGCTAGTAGAGAATTTAAATTGGAGACATGCTGTAAAGGCATACGATCCGGCAAAGAAAGTAAGTAACGAAAATATAGATAAAATAATAGAAGCTGCACGTTTAGCCCCTACTTCTTCGGGATTACAACCCTTCAAAGTGATTGTTGTAGAGAATCGGGAGATAAAGGAAAGGCTTTCCAAAGGAGCATTTAATCCCGAATGCATGATTAATTGCTCGCATGTGTTGATATTTGCCTCTTGGGATAAATATACGCCCGAACGTATCGATACGGCTTATAACAGAATAACCGATGAAAGGGATTTACCGAGAGGGCGTTTCGGCAGATACACCGATATGCTTAAAAATTTATATGCCTCGCAAACGGAAGAACAGCATTTTGTGCATACCGCCAAGCAAAGTTACATCGCATTAGGATTGGCTTTGGCTCAGGCTGCCGAATTAAAAATCGACACTACTCCGGCGGAGGGTTTTGATAATCATTTGATTGATGAAGTCTTGCAACTGAGCAAGTACGGATTGAAGAGTGTATCGTTACTCTATGTGGGTTATGCCGATGCCGAAAAAGATTGGTTGGGGCCTATGAAAAAAGTAAGAGTCCCCAAAGAAGAGTTTGTAATCGAATTCAAGTGAGCATAGGGTAAACCAGGGGAGCCGAGCGACGTCCCCGATAAAAACAGCTCGCATGTCATTATGAAATACAGCACGTTATATATATTCTTTTTCACAGGATTGCTGCTGACGTCATTTGCCGCTTTCTCGCAAGAAACGGTTCAGAAGAAAGACAGTTTCAAACGGCATCAGCTGCAATCGCTACCTTTCCATCCGGCATTGGCAGGGCTCGATACTCTTATTATTCCTCTGCCGCAGCAATTACCTATGGACAAATTTAATCCGACCGCATTGTTCAATGCAAGCGGAAACAGGCCTTCTTCTCTCAACACACCTCAATTTCAGAAACCTTCCTTTATATCGCCATACGGATCCACAGAACAGTTTCTTGACTACAGAAGCGGTATGGCCGGAGCCCTTTTGAATCTCTCTCCCCGTTTAAACCTTTACTCCTCCGCCACCCTAGGAATCGTCACCAGCCCTGTGTTCGGAACCGCACAATTTTATCGCTTGAACGCCGGAGGAATATACGCCCTTACCCCGTCGCTTACCCTTCACGGCGATGTCGACTATCATTCCAATTTCGGCAATGTGCCGCTATGGAATACTTCGCTAGACCTCGGCTATCATCCCGGCGACTACTTCCAACTCAATGGAGGCCTCAATTATCTGACAACGGGAAGCAATCGGTATAATATAGACCAAAACGTCTTAATGTTGCACGCCCATACACGTTTTATGTTATACGAGAATGTATATATGAATCTTTTCGGAGGATTGCCACTCTCTCAAAACCGAAATGCGGCGCTATATCCCTTACCGATGTTCCCTCAAACCTATTTCGGAGCAACGGCTGAATATTGGTTTGTTCCTACAACTGCGATAGAAGCCGGGATTATTTGGAACGAAAATCCTCTAACGAAAAGAAAGAGCGCCAGTCCTGTTATCGGTATTAAAATCGATCCGACACGAAAATGACACCTTTTTACAGAAGCGTGACCATTTGATACACTCAAAAACGGATTTTTCGGAGAAATAGACGAACGCCCTTTTTTTATCGACCAACTTCAAAAACATCCTTTCTAAAGCCTTAAACAAACCGATAAACAACTGATAATATTATAAATATATTCCTATAAACATTCTTTCGGGATTAAACATTTATGTACTTTTGAACGTCCTATAAAAGCAAATGCAAAATAATCATTTATTCATAAAATGTAGAACAATGAAAAAGTATGTATTCTTAACAATGGTCGCTTTATTGACTTTGAGCCTGTCGGTATCGGCACAGGACACAGACAAAAAAGAACGTAAAAGAGCTCCGCGTGAATGGCCTTCGGCTGAAAAACGCGCAGAAAATTTAGCGAAAGAACTTGATTTGACCACAGATCAACAAACGAAAGTGCAAGCTCTGTTTGAAAAACAGGATGCTAAACGCACCGCACATCACGAACAGACAAAAGCTACCCGTGAACAGCAATCCAAGAATCGTGAAGAAGGAAAAGCTTTACGTGAAAAAGAATTGGAAGAATTTAACTCCGAACTGGAAAGCATCATCGGGAAAGAAAAGACGGAACAATGGAATACGTTAAAAAAAGAACGTTGGGAAAAGAGAGCAAAGGGAAGAAAAGACAGAGCCGGTTCCCGGTAAATCATCAAGTCAAACAGTAGATGTTTCTGGTTATTAAAAAGAGGTTATTTCCCATATTACAGGGACAACAACCTCTTTTTTCATACCCTGTTATAAAACGTAATTACATTCGAAGAACCGGTTTTCCAATCGACATGCGACAAGGAGACACCGGTTTGGAGCGTGATGGTTTGTGAGCGCAACAGGTTGCTTATAAGGCTTAAAACAAACAGGATTAATAATCTTTGTATAAAAAGAACATCCTTATTTATTACTCAACGTCGCCTTAAACACCTTCTCTCCGGCAAACTCATTGGCATCGGCGCCGTACGACGGACTGTATTTGCCGGCGGGCAAATCCTGAAAGGTATACGTATTGCAGGCCCGGGCTACATCGATATAACGGGTTGCCGCCGTATTGATGGCCGTAGCAGCCATATCGGCCAACACTCCGATAAGACCTCCCGTACCGCTCGATACAGATGTATTATACGTGATATCTCCTGTACGGGTATAAAGGACTTCATTCGTTCTGGTGGATTTTAAAATATATTCTACGGATACGTCCACGCTTCCTGCGATATGCGACTTATCCCATTTATGAATGATGGTAAACAAAGCCAAATCGGCGCCAAACACTTCTCCGAATCTATTGAGTGGAGAATCCAAAAACAATTCAGCATCATAGGCGCTCTCCTTCTTCAATATTTCCATGGAAAGAAAGGTGGGGATCACATAATAACCGGCATTTGCCAAAGGAACATTCAGAGTCGAATGGAAATATTCTTTCGCCTCCACGTTTGTGCTCCGGTTGATGGGGGGCATAAGCAAAATAGCCAGCGGCTTCTCGTCATACATCCCTTTATAGGCAACCGATTTGATATCGGTGACGGTATTGGTCGTGCCGCATGCCGACAAAAAAGCCGCGGCGATAATCGTACAGATAATGATTTTTTTCATTCTTCCATCATTTTTAAAATTCTATCGATAAATACTTTCGATTCGGGATACAACGCAATTTCGTTATCCAACAGAGCCTTACCCTCTTCCGTTTTATTAGCTGTGAGTAAAAGAAACCCATAATCGGCATATATACCGGGAGGAACCACTCCGCGCGTACCTTCCTGCTTTTCTATGATTTTCTGATACGTTTCGATTAACTCTTGCGTTGATTTCTCATCACTGTTTTTCAAATAATTATAGCTCGATGTGGGATAGTTCGCCCACGAGTAGAGCGATTTTTGTGTCGTACAGGAAGCCAAACCCAATGCTAAGGCGGCGATAACAAAGAGCATGATTTTTTTCATTGCAGTATGATTTTTTTTGTTTCCTGAGCTGAAACAAACACCTGTTTTTGGAAAATCAAATTTCCTTCGTATGATACCGTTATGGTGTGTGTGCCCGTAGATATTGCATACACTTTGCCTTTCGGACGATCGACATTGTCTTTTACTACTTCGGCTTTGAATGACAGGTTCTCATCGACCGATACATCGACTCCTCCGCGATAATCAGCCGGATTGCCGACAAAAACCAAATAAGATTCGTTTTCCAAACCGGTTGATATTGTTTTTACGCCGGTACAGCCGGCAATGAATAGCAACCCGATGACCGCTACAAAAAGTATCTTTTTCATCATTGTATTTGTTTTATATAGTAATTCGTTAAATTTGCCTGGTCTATGCTTCCTTCTATAAAGGATACTATCGCAAATTCATTGTCGGAAGTTTCACCTCCCAACGAGTTGACTTCCACTTTGCCGACCGTTTTTCCGGGCAATTCCATGGACATCCCGGTTTGAGGATTTGTTACGGTTTTTCCTTTTTGTACCACTTCGTAAATGTCTCCCACGCGTAAGCCTTGACTTTTCCCTCCGGAGATTAAAATACCGTCCGTATCATACACTAAAAAATACGATTTCCATGGCCGGTCCATACAATTATTCACGATGTTTTCCACTAATTTTGAGATAGCGGCCGAGATGGCTTTATCCGCGAGAGTCGCATCGTAATCGGCCCGTTCGCCGAATCCCATCACCGTTTTATTGGTCGTTTCGGCCTCGCCCTTCGCCTCTTCCGAATAAATGATCTGCCCTGTAGAGACATCCACCAGACGAATATTGACGCCAGCTTGTACCGTTTGTGTTTTACTCCTTGAAAACACGTTCACATCGCCTACATTTTTCCGGCCGAATTCCGTCACGGAACCGATAATCAAATAGTCTGCTCCCACTTTTTGCGGAGCTTCGGTTCCGGCAATTTTCAACTCTTCCAGAATTTTATCCATATCTTGCCGTTCCAATAAAATGAACTTATTCGTCGACGCCAGTTTTGTAGACAAGATATCGACGGCCTGCTTTCCGAGAGGATCATTATCTTTATCATAAAAAATTCCTTTAGCATACTGCGTTTCATTCGAAAAACGAGCTATGGCAACTTTCCGTTTGAGCACCTGTTCCTGCTCTTCTTGTTTGATTTCTTGAACTTGAGGTTCAACTCGCACCACCTTTTGCTGTGTACTGCAACTATAAGCGATAACGAGAAAACCAATACCCATTAATGCCTTTTTCATTTGATGTTCTTTTTGATGTGAATATTACATTTTATATTTAATAATCCGTTTCCGTATAGATTAATGATATAAAGAAAAAAAATAAAGATTGTGTCAATTTTATTTCAAAAGAAGATAAAATTCGACCCTCAAATTTATGTTATTTTCGATTATAAAACAATTTTTTTGGTGTTTTTATTTCAACTTTCGCAGACAAAGAGAGCGATCAGCCTTCCGTTACGTAAATCAAGTCGATGAATGAGTAATACTAAACAACGTTTGCTTGCGAAAAGTGAGCTAAATTCAATTGAGAAAGCCCCGTTTTATCCATTCATCTATATTTTTACAATCAAAACGATCAAATTGAAAGTCAATAATACCAGCAGGTAAATCTTTTTTTTTCCTAATAAACGCGATGACGGTCATACGAGCTGTTTTTGCTGCTGACATTCCCGTATATGAGTCTTCGATGGCAATACAATATTTAGGATCCACAGCGAGCTTTCGGGCTGTATAATAATATATGTCGGGAGCCGGCTTTCCTTTATCGACAAGATCGGCAGAAGATATGACATCGAACAAATGAGTAATCTCCAATTTTTTCAAGACAAAAGGAATTATTTCGCTTGGAGAGTTAGTTGCCAATGCTACTTTTAACCCCATCTCTTTTAACTTTTCTATAAATGATTTCACACCTTCGATACGACAATCTTCCGTATCGATAAGTTCAATCACCCTCGACACAACCCTTTGTTCTGCTTCTCTCAATGAGATGTTTTGCCACGGATACTTCGAATACCAAAAGCGGGTAACTTCTGCCGTAGTCATGGTTTGAGTCAATTCCGAATCCGAATCCGTGACATTGACACCTAAGGATGAGAATATTTCATATTCGGCCCGTTTCCATAATTTCTCTGAATCTATGATGACTCCGTCCATATCAAAAATAATTGCTTTTACCATATTTTACCGAACCATTGTGTTTTACCGTTCTTTCTTTATCTATCCATCCATTCGCGGGCATTATTACCGAATTGTTCGATATCATTTATGAATGTGGACGTATGATATCCGTCCGCTACCGCATGATTGACGAATATTGAAAACGGAAGGAGCATCTTATGGTCATTTTCGTAATATTTTCCAAAGCGGATTATAGGAAATAAAAGGTTCGATTCGGAAGAAGTATCCTGACTAATACTCTGAAAACTTAACCAGGGAACCACTGAGATCGGACAAAAATTTGCAGGCTGATTTTCTTTCGCCTTGATTTTCTTCACCTCTTTATAGGTATTCATGTCTTCCATAACGGAATCGTAAAATTCTGCAAAGACAGGAGAATAATTACTCCAAATGTCGGAAAAAGTATGATCGTCCTGATGAAAAATGGTATAGGAAGGAACGAGATAATTCCATATCCCCAACCTGTTTTCTTCATCAAAACCCATCCTAAACTCTTCGTGTTGATTAATCACCCGCATGATGACGTATAAAAAAGCGGGATAAAACTTCACTTGCCGTATTTCTTTTTCTTTCAGGAAGGCGGTGATATCGATATGATGATTGATATTGTATTTGGTCTTCAGGCGATGATAGTAATAATCGAAATACGGTTTTCTTTTCCAATCCGAAGGCACAAGTGTAAAAACAGCTTCATGTAATTTATCAGCCATACGATTGTCTCTCTTTCTTTGCTTTATATTTATATATTTTGAAACACCGAAAAACAACTGACGGCCGGTACATCCATACGGGTGCCGCAGCCGTCAGTTTTACGGAAACTCCGATGCACTTCCCCGGAGGAAGGCAAGGGATAAGCGCTCATTCCTTCGTCGTTACTGTCTCCTCCGAAGAATTTTCATCCATCAAGATATGTACGATTTGACACGCCGATTTGGTAACCGAGGTTCCGGGACCGAAAATAGCCGCCACTCCCGCTTTGTAAAGGAAATCGTAATCTTGTGCCGGAATAACACCGCCGGCAATCACCACAATATCGGGACGCCCTAACTTTTTCAGTTCTGCGAGAACTTGCGGAACAAGTGTTTTATGACCGGCTGCAAGAGAAGAAACACCCAATACATGGACGTCATTCTCTACTGCTTGACGCGCCGCCTCGGCCGGAGTTTGGAACAACGGTCCCATATCGACGTCGAAACCGCAATCGGCATAACCCGTAGCAATCACTTTGGCGCCGCGGTCGTGCCCGTCCTGCCCTATTTTCGCAACCATAATACGAGGCTGGCGCCCTTCTTTGCGGGCAAACTGTTCGGTAAGTGCGCGCGCTTCCTTAAGCGTGGCATCTGTTTTGGATTCTGATGAATACACTCCTGAGATTGTTCTGATTATTGCATTATAACGTCCTACTACCTTTTCACAAGCATCCGATATTTCGCCCAATGTGGCGCGAACCCGTGCTGCTTCCACGGCTAACTCCAACAAATTACCTTCCTTGGTTTCCACACATTTGGTAATGGCTTCCAATGCTTGGCGTACGGCGGTTCCATCCCGTTCTGCACGCAATTTCTTCAATCGCTCTACCTGTTGCCGAAGCACTTCGGTATTATCCACTTCGAGAATATCAATCGGATCTTCTTTTTCCAACCGATATTCATTCACTCCGATAATCTTTTGAATACCCGAGTCGATACGCGCTTGCGTACGGGCAGCGGCTTCTTCGATACGTAACTTCGGAACGCCCGTCTCAATGGCTTTTGCCATGCCTCCCAGTTTTTCGACCTCTTGAATATGTTCCCAAGCTTTTTGCGCCAACGCATGGGTCAACGATTCCACATAGAAAGAACCGGCCCAGGGATCGACCTGACGGGTGATGTTCGTTTCGGATTGAATATAAATCTGCGTATTACGCGCAATACGTGCCGAGAAATCGGTCGGCAAGGCGATAGCCTCATCCAACGCGTTGGTGTGCAACGATTGCGTATGTCCCAACGCAGCCGCCATCGCCTCAATGCAAGTACGCCCTACATTATTATAAGGGTCTTGTTCGGTAAGCGACCAACCGGAAGTCTGCGAGTGCGTACGCAACGCCATCGATTTAGGATTCTTCGCACCGAATCCCTTCACAATCTTGGCCCATAACAAACGGGCGGCGCGCATCTTGGCGATTTCCATAAAGTGATTCATCCCGATAGCCCAGAAGAACGACAAACGCGGGGCAAATGCATCGACTTTGATACCGGCGTTGATACCGGCGCGCAGATATTCGATGCCGTCGGCCAAGGTGTAGCCTAATTCGATATCGGCTGTGGCTCCCGCCTCTTGCATGTGGTAACCCGAGATGGAGATCGAGTTGAACTTCGGCATCTTCTGCGAAGTAAATTCAAAGATGTCGGCAATGATTTTCATCGAGAAAAGCGGCGGATAAATATAGGTGTTACGTACCATGAACTCTTTCAGAATATCGTTCTGAATGGTTCCGGCCATCTCTTCGAGTTTGGCGCCTTGCTCCTGCGCAGCGACGATATAGAAAGCCAGAATGGGAAGTACCGCGCCGTTCATGGTCATGGACACCGACATTTTATTCAACGGAATACCGTCAAAAAGGACTTTCATATCTTCTACCGAACAAATCGATACACCGGCCTTCCCCACATCGCCGACGACGCGTTCGTTGTCGGCATCATAACCGCGGTGCGTTGGTAAGTCGAAAGCCACCGACAAACCTTTCTGTCCCGAAGCGAGGTTACGGCGGTAAAAAGCATTGGATTCTTCGGCGGTCGAAAATCCGGCGTATTGTCGAATCGTCCAGGGACGCATCACATACATCGTGGAATAAGGGCCACGGAGAAAAGGAGGAATACCTGCGGCATAGTTTAAGTGCTCCATGCCTTCGAGATCTTCCTTGGTATATACGGGTTTTACCGGTATCTGTTCCGGTGTGAGCCAATTGGCCTTAATATTGTTTTCTTTCATCCAATCGGCAGCGTTGTGTTGTTCAAAGCCGGCCGTTTGAAAATTTATATTTTTAAAATTCGGTTTCATTTTCAATTGATCGTTTTATTTTATAGTAATCCCGAGAAGTTTATGAAATAGGATCAATGTTTCGAGCACATTGCTGCGTACATGAATAAAATGTTCGATACCCTGCGCTTTCAGGTCGTCCATGCAAGCCGGCGCACCCGCAACGACAAACAGTTCCTTGCCGCCTTTCAGCATATCGAAAGCTTCCGGAGCATACGTTACATATTCATCATCGCTCGAGCACAATACGATAACATCGGCATCTTTTTCGCGCGCCGCTTTAATGCCTTCTTCCACCGTGTTGAATCCGAGGTTATCGATTAATTCATAACCCGCGCATCCAAAGAAGTTGGCTGAGAACTGCGACCGAGCCAAACGCATAGCCAGGTTACCGATCGTGAGCATAAATACTTTCGGCGTTTTCTTGCTTCGTTCGGTGGCTAAGCGGAGTTCATTAAAGTCGTCCGCCAAGCGGCGTACTTTCAGCTTTTTAAAAGGAGTTTCCTTATCGCCGTCGCATCCGCAAGCATGTTGATGGCTTTCTGCAAGCGCATCGCTCCTTCTCTCGGTAAAGTTCGGGTATTGGTTGGTTCCGACCAGCACTTCCCGACGTTTGGCTACCGCTATCATGCGTGCATCGCCCGAAGCATTGACGGCATCTTGTACAGCGCCCGCTTTCAAGTTCTCGTAAAATCCCTGTTCCTCCGTTTTGAGGAAAAGCTTCCAAGCCTGTTCGGCGATGGACGAAGTGAGGGTTTCAATATAATACGATCCGGCAGAAGGATCGATGATTTTATCGAAATGCGCTTCTTCTTTCAACAATAATTGTTGATTAACAGCGATACGTTCGGAAAAATCGGTAGGTGTTTCAAACGCTTCATTGAAAGGCCGCACGGTTAATGAGTCGACGGAAGCGATGGTAGCCGACATGGCTTCGGTTTGCGAACGGAGCAGATTCACATACGGGTCGAAAACCGATTGGTTAAATGCCGATGTGACGGCATGGACATTCATTTTTGCCGCATTTTTCCGTTCTTCGTCGCTATATTGTCCGGCGTGCAGCGGTTCATAGGCATTTACGATTTCGGCCCATAACCAGCGGGCTGCACGGAATTTGGCTATTTCCATAAAATAATTGGAATCGATACCGAAGGTGAATTTTATCTTATTGGCAGCCACTACCGGATCGATACCTTTTTCAATCAAGGCCCCGAGGATCTGATTGCCATAAGACAAACTATATCCGAGTTCCTGATGGATATAAGCTCCGACATCGCTAAAACTATTGCCCGTTATGTAAATGCAACGGTAATGGGGCAACTGCGACGTGATATTGACGATTTCAGCCGCCTCTTCGGCCCATTGCGGGGAATCTATTCCTTTCTTCAATATTTTCCGGAAAGGATCGAACTCGATGGAGCCCTGGCATTTGGTCAATTCAAAATTATTCTTCAACAGATAATCCGACACCACACGTGCAAGCTCAAGCGTACGCGAAATACACGTTCTGAAATTCAATTCTACTTTCTCAGGCGAAATGTCCTTAAGCAATACTTTTATATTTTCGGGGGTAATTCCATTTTTTGGAAGATGGAAGCCGAAAGAAGTAATGCCTTTCGTGAGCAGTTTCACGGCCTTTTTATTGGCTTCGGCGAAATCGTCCACGTGTATTTCCCGCCGTATATACCACACATTATCTTTCTTGGTGGACCGTACGTAGGGAAACTGCCCGGGTAGGTTTTCGAGGGTCGGCAAACCTTCTACATTTTCTGCCCGATAAAAAGGATTTACGGTAAATCCTTCATTGGTTCTCCACACCAGTTTTTTTTGAAAATCAGCCCCTTTTAAATCGGCGGTGATTTTCTCCATCCATTCATCGGTGGACGTAGGTGGAAAATCTACAAAAAAATTTTCTTTGTGATCACTCATAAGTTTTATATTTATTATTTCGACGTTTTTCCTGCATGCTTGTGTACTGTTCTTTGCTCCAACCAGAAGTTTTCCGGTAGTATGTCGGACTATTTCTGTTTTTATTTTACACAATCACAAAAGTACGATAATTTGTTTGTTTATAAAAGATTTTTCCGTCCGTTTATTCATTCTCCTTAACTATATTTCAAGAATTCCCATTGATGTTTTTTACTTTGACCGGCAACCTTATGATTTGCCGGATTACCATATGGCGTTATCATATTCTTTTTCTACGACAGCATGGTTTCCTCAGCGGAGAAAAAATAGTGTTTCGAAAACATGCGCAACGTTAGCGGAAACGTGCGCAGCTCTTTCTACTATATAAAAATGTCAGGCGATAACATGAGAAACGGTTTCGGAAAGGTAAAAAATACTTTCGGAAACATGTGCAGCACTTTCTAAAACATGAGAAATAGTAGCGGAAACATAAAAAATACCTTCGGAAACATGTACAACTGTTTCGAGAACATATTCTACACTTTCGGAAATTTGCTAAAAGTGTAGGATGGCTACTACCGAATTGGATTCATTCTATTCATTCAATAATATCAATGCGCATATTATCGAAATCAAGTAGAATCTTCTTTCCCAAATTCCTGAAAAAAGGGTATCCTATATGTCCGTCAAACGTCCCGGGAACTGATTGCCCCGGCAGCGAATAGATCTCAATCACGTTATCTTCTTTCGCGAGAACTATCTTACTATTAAACTTTAATATAGGTAACTTTACACCGTTAAACACTATCGATGTATCATTATCAAAAATGTCCAGTTGTTAAGAGATCTATTAATTTCTGCTCATAGTTTTCTTGAGCAGAAACAACCATTGTAAAAAAGGTAAGTGTCTTTCTATTTATCTGTTGCATATTATATCTCAGAATAATTTTATAAACCTTTAATCATGAGATAAGTAGCAAGGACAGGATTCATCTTTCCCATTTTATTCGAAAAAATAATGGCTCTACAAATGAAACTATGTAGAAAGCATATCCGTGCATTCTTATTTATAATTGATGTCTGAGTGAAATTTCACATATAAAGCATAATAGTAATATCTTACTTTTCCTCTTTCTCTTCTTTCTTTCGCGGGGCGGCATTCAAACTCTTCAGTATTTTGGAATACGAAAACTTGTCGCGCATCACGGCATCGCCTTTGTGAAAGTTTGCAGCGATCTTGCCGATGGAAATGCACTCGCTGTAGATGGCATTGAACTCCGTAACCGCTTCGGCTGAAACACCTTTGCTGTCACCTTTGAGGATTTCCTGTGTTTCGTTAGCCTGCTTTAACGGTTCGGCATAACCCACGATACGGTCAAGCGTCTCGGCGGAAGTTCCTTTAGTGGTCAACTCCGTTTTTATTTCTTCCGTAAGGCCTGTTTTGAAATGTGCCAGCAGTTCGACCAGAGCTTCCTGATCTTTGGCGCGCGCTTTGTTGAAATGAGCCGCATATCCCAACACCCGCAAGAGTTCGTTGCGGCGGGGCTTATCGGATTTGTAATCTTCCCCGATCTGGATCTTCACTTCAGACAAATCGTCGATAGCGGAAGTAACCAGTGCATAAAGTGTTCTTGTAGCCAAGCGTTGCTGCGCGTCGCTATCAATACCCAAATAGTGGGTAAAGGCGTTTCCGATACGTGTTTTAATACCCGTGAAAAACTCTATCGTCCATGTTGAGCGTTTCGATGAAAGAAAAACCTGGTCGGCAATGGCATTGTCGATCATGATATCGTTAGTCGTGAGCATTTCCACGTCTTTGCCTTTATAAATTCTTTTAATCATAATCATAACCAATAAGTTTAAATAAGTTGTTAACAAAAGCGAAGGTATGAAAAGCTCCGATACATTGTTCTCTACAAGGCAACTATTTGAAGAAAAAACCGATAATTTATATTTTATTGCACATACAAGCAATATTATTCACATTCGTTCACGGCGATATACCTTATGCCTGTAGCTGCGTTGATATTATCATCAGATTTCATTCCGGTAATTATAGTATTGATTGACTTTATGAATAATCGAAAGTCTTCTGCTTGCTTTAATAAAAAGATTATCTACATATCCGGGAGTTTCATTCAACTTGTTTATATCCGAATAACCAAACTCTTTCTGTATGGAAATAAAAGGATAAATCAACATCTTTTTCATCGTTAAAGAAGAGAGAACTAAATCGGCCATATCCTTTTCTTGGAAAGAATAATCAAGTATGCGTTGAAAAAGCGGTTGAAAAATTATCATAAATTGGTTTCCCCAATACCAGTCAACCCAATACAGAGAGGACGTGACAGGTACAGCTATACCAAAATTGCTTACGCCCCCTAATAATAATTCGGCTTCTTTCCTTTCGGCTTCAATCATATTCCGGAACAACGATTCTTTAAGGTACCCGCCAGTAAAACAATGATCATCTTCACAAAAAATAACGATATCTTCTTTTCTATTCATTGCTGTTTTTATAACTTTTACCAAGCTATTCCATAATCCTATTGTTCCTATAGGGTGCTTTATAGCTTCGATAATATTGACGAAAAACTCTTTTCTATCTTTAAATTCTTGTTCAATATGATAACGACGGTTCAAACGATTTTTTAAATTAACGACATACACCGGAATATAAAAATTATATGGATTCCGAAATCTATTTTGATATTCATCAAACGATTCAAATCGCTTTAAAATCACATTTACTTTCTCCTTCCAAACATCCCAGTTTAATCTTTTGTCGAATTCTTCCCGGGATGATTTTCTCAAATTATCATATCGCTTTTTATCTTCAAAGAGTGTTTCAATTAAATCGGCATATTCTCCAGCACTTGCATCGGAAGATAATAAATAACCGTTTTTACCATCCCGTACTACTTGTCCAACACCGGCAACATTTGCCGTTATAGAGGGGATACCGTATGCCGAAACTTCACAAAAGACAATACCGAAACAATCGAAATTAGTGGGGAAAAGAAAAAAATGGGCCTTCAGCATGATTTGATGCAATAACTGTGCGTCCTTTTCTTTCGATTTATCAATAAACGGAACAATTTTTACATCAGGATCAAGATTATCCAAATCAGGATTACAGCCAATAATTGTAAGAGTACAACTGAAGTTCCTTTTTTTTAATAGCTTAAATATTTCAACTGTTTTAGTTCCTCCTTTTCTTTTCCAATCTTTTCCAATGAATAATAAGTTGCAACCCATTTTTTCCGGGATTAGAATAGTTTCCTTCTCAGGCACTTTTATTAAATTAGCACCAAATTCTACAACCTTTATTTTGGAAGAATCTATTCCATAATGGCTTATTGCATTTCTTTTTGCCCACAGGGAACTGAAAATTATGCAATCGGCGTTTAAAAGGGCCTTTCTCTCAATGTCATCCAATAAGCGGATGGTATTGTCTTGGGTAATTCCCCACGATTCCTTAATCAGGTCAAACGTAGTATCTCCGATATATACAATGGGTATGTTTACTTTTAGATAAGCGATAAAGGAGCAATCACGAGCGATAATCACATCAAACCGGTCGTATTCGTCCAATGTAGCGCTTATCATTTCTGCAAACAATGGAGAATATAATTCCGGGACAAAAGGTGTAAATGCTTTTCGCTTACGATGTTCTTCTCTCACTTTTCCAATTATATCGCCGCCCATCCATTGCACTTCATGATTTTGCCGTAATGATTGAAATATAAAATACAAAGTGCCTGACCAATGATTGATATTATTGGGATCAAGGCTCGAAAGAAAGGCTATTTTCATACGCATTCTCTTTTATGTTTATTGTTAATTTCCCTTATATTAACATGAGCTATTAAGATAAAAGACCTTTATATCGTTGTTTTTGTAATCATTTTTATTGACTTCTTTGGTTCAAAAAATTATTTTAACTTTAATGCTTTGATAAAAGATGAAGCAGAAAAAAAGGAATAAAACGGATGGCCTCCGCAAAAATATTCGTAAGCGATTGACATTGTTCTCACCTCTTCCGGATAACGATCCTCGTTTAATTTCTTTAAACGTTCAAATTCCATTATAAGCTTTTCTTTTCTGTATAAATTCGCCCAATAAATTTGCCAGAACTGTAGTTGATATCCTTTGGAAAGGGTACTGATAATTCTAAACATCACTTCCATTTTTTGCCAGATAGCATTGTGTAATACAGATTTAAAATAATTCGAAGCATCCGCTTCATATATCAACCCGATGCTGATATTAATTAGTTTCCGGCAATAAACGGAATCAGGGATCAAAGGTACCCTCTCTCCAAGAGCCTGAATATAATTATACCCTGCATCATACAAGTTTTTCTCTTGGGAACAAAATCCGAAGAGACACGTAAATTCAAGAGCGGTGCTTGGAAAAGCATCAAAATAAGCTTGTTGACATTCCAGATCATCCGGATGGTTCATTAAATCCTTATAAACCGTTTTCAATGTCAGGGTATCTATCATGCAACATTGTGCGTAACTATGGAATATACATACACCGAAAATCAAACAAAATATTGTTTTCTTCATATTGAAATTAGATTATTACAAATACTTCTTCTTACAGTCATTTTTTATTAATATATCCCCTCTTTTATGTGATCTGAAATCAACTTTCCGTGCCGGAAAATAAGTTCCCTACAAGGAATTTTTCTCCATTTACTCAAATTCGTTCCATATTTAGCGGCCTGTTTTACCATAATCGTATCGCTATACCATGTAGCCGGCATTGCACCAAACGAATTAATCAGCGTATGTGTAATTGATCGACCATATTTTGTGTCGAAATTTACACCCGTTAATTTTTCCATCAATTTATATTGTTCATTATTTGGAAAAATATTTTCTATTTTATCGATAGAAAAAAAATTGATATCACTCATATAAAGCGAACTGTCATTCAGGTACCAAACGACATGATAATTGGTCGTTTCATCAGGACGAATTGCCGTTCCATATATTACATCGACATGGGACAAAAAATATTTTTTAAAATGATCATACAGATTTTTATAATTCGGAAATTTCTCCAATGGAGATTTATTCATTAAGAAATAAGTCGAATCATTGATATAAAGTACATCCGATGTTTTCGCTATATGCATAAAATCCACGCTTTTTTTCTTGTCTAAAGCTTGTCCGCTAAGATATCCGTTATAAAAAATCATTATTAAGACGATTAAAGATGGAATGCAAAAAAAAGAATGTTGGTATTTCATATACTAAAAAATTATAGACTATCAAAAATATCCGGAATTATAATTATTTCCTGATAAATACCCTGAATCATAATATGAATAATAATCATTTAGAGTATTTTCTTTATAGTATTGAGATGTATTTTGGAATCCGGGTTGGTTTATTTCATACATAAGAGCTTGAAATTCATTTTGACCACTTGAAAAAGTGTAACCCGACTGCGTCGTTTGATGGTAATGCTCATGATGCAATAAAGACAAAAAATCAAAATAATTATTTTCTCCAAATATATTACCCTGATAATTAACGAAAATCTGTCCATTTTCGTCTACACCTCCTTGATAATTCCCATTTCCATATGCAATACGGACATCCCCTGATATTCCAATAGCATTACCCATGGTTGTTAATACTTTTTCCACAGTTTCTGCGCTTGCTATTGAAAAGGGAATGGAACCAGAATCAATAACCGATGTTCCAATCTGCATTTCATTGCTGTCCCCAATTTTCCCCAAATAATTTCCACTGTAATCAAAATAGAAAGTACCTCCAATAAATGTTTTTTGTTGAATTTCACTGATGACTGACATTTCTTTTGCCAGTTCATCCAAATTTTTTCTTGTTAATTTTCTCATTTTGTTTAATTTTTAATTATTGTAAAGTAGGTCCGGAATCTTGTGGTAAGAGTAGCAGCCGCTCTAATTTAGTTAAATTCCGTTCTTCTTCACCCTCTCCTCTGTTTCTCTTATGGATGTTTTGGCAGGAGAATAACAACCAACAGGCTACTAATAGGATATATAAAATTCTGGACTTCATAATTTTCTGCTATTTATAATCATTTCTATACTCATTTAATGCTGAATCAATGACCCCATGATCATAAATCTGCATATATCTATGCAGATTATCTTCTATAGTTGCACTATCTCCTGCATCTGTCCAACTACCATCATTCTTTTTATTCATAATTACATCTTTAATTATTCTGCCGGATACGGAGGTGATAAATAGTAATTATTCATTTGTATATTGTTTGTCAATGTCAAAACGTTCTTTAAAGCGATGCCATTCATCCCCCCCCCTTTAAATATTTAAACTGCTGACCAATAGTTCCTTCAATCACAGAAATATTTCTTCATACTATAAATTATTTATTAGACCTTACACTTGTAACGGTATACTCATCAGATTTTCCGGGGATCGTTCCTGTCAACTTTCCATCTGTCGTTAAAGTCAGAACATTATCGTGTGATGCCCCTTTGTCCTGTTTGCTTGTTCTAGGATCAAAATAATGGTATTCCACGACCTTATTTCCGAAACTGTCAGAAGAAACACTCCTTCCTACAATGACGATAAAATGATCTTCAAGCCCATCATTATAGGTTTCTATTTTATAATCGCCCCTAGCAATAATAATAATGGGCTTCCCATTGTGTAATGCACTATTAATAGTTTGAATTTCCTCCATTTTTATCTTGATATTATTTTCATATACTATTGCCATTCCTTTAAAATTTCGATTTCAAGATATTTCCTTCTTATACAAATATTCGTACTCTTATTTTTTTCTTTTAGTATTATTCCTTCCTCATTGATCGTATAAGTACAATAATCCATTACTCCTTGGTAAATATGTTTTTCTTTATCATAATTATATAATGTCCCCTGCTTCATTGACAGAGACAAAAGGCTACAAGGTGCATTTCCTTTCGTAAAAGTACCAAAATAAAAATGTTGGTCGCTGCCTTGTGCTATAGTATACTGACTTACCCATTTTCCATCCAACGTATGAATGGTCAAAAGATAATATGCTATTCCTCGGCCATATTTACTGCCGCAGTCATCACAATCTTTACTGGTAATAACCGCAATGTATCTTCCCAATTTTAACTGAATACCGGCCTGATATTCATATTTCATCAAGTCATCATCACAAGCTTTTCCAGGCTCGCAGATGAAACTATGCACATAGTTGATTGGAATACTCTTATATCCGGTCGGATTAGGAAAAAAGGATGATACCGAATCAATACTCATTTCAAATGGCAATTGCATTTCCTTAAATTGGCTCAAATAGTCTTCAAAATCATTTCTTTCCTGAGCATAAAGAAGACACGAAAGAAATGTAAAAAACGATATTAATAAATATTTCTTCATTATTTCAATCTATTTATTAGGTCTTACACTTGTAACTATATATTCATTTTTTACTCCCTTAGTTGTTGTATATGTACCTGTTAACCTTCCATCTGTCGTCAAAGTTAGCATATTGTTATTCGATGTTCCATGATCTGGATCGCCTGTTTGAGGATCAAAATAATGGTATTCCACGATCTGATTTCCGGAACTGTCAGAAGAAACAGTCCTTCCTACAATGACGATAAAATGGTCTTCAAGCCCGTCATTATATTTTTCTATTTTATAATCCACCCCAACAATAATGGGCTTCCCATTCTGTAATGCACTATTGATAGTATCAATTCCCTCTATTTTTAGAGGGATATTATTTTCATATACTATTCCCATTCCTTTAAAATAGTAATTTGACGAGCTCCCCATTTTACACGGATGTTTCGACTCTTCGTTTTTTCTTTTCTTATACATCCTTTTTGGTCGATTGTATAGGCGTAATAATCTAATATACCTTGAAGAATATTGTATTCTTTGTCAAGAGATTCATTTAAAGTCCCTTGTTTGATAAGAATGGATAAAAGGCTATGAGAATTCGGTCCATTTTCAAATGTAACATAACAAAAATGCTGGAAACTTCTCTGTAAAATAATGACTTGACTTTTTTTTTGCCCCTCCGGCGTATATACGGATAAAAGATATTCAACTTTTCCCAGCCCATACTCGGTTGGACAATCATAACAAAATTTGCTTGTGATTAAAACAATAAATTGCTCTAATTTGATCCGGACACCATACGTATAGTTATAATCCCCTGAGTCATCACAAGCTTTGTCTGGTTCACAGATATATTTATGAATATATTCCGAGGAAATACTATTATGAGGAAAAATCGACCATACTGAATCCAAGCATATTTCATACGGCAATTGAACTTCTTTGTAATGATTCAAATAGTTCTGAAAATTATTTTTCTCTTGTGCGATAAGAGTAAAAGAAAAAAATGAAAATAGCGCTATTAATAAATATCTATTCATTGCTTAAACTTATTTGTTTGGTCTTACGCTAGTAACAGTGTAATTGAGGTCTGTTTCGGGAAATGTACCTATCAACTTTCCATCGGTTGTCAAAGTTAGGATATTATCATTTGATGTGCCTGCATTTGGACTACTTGTTCTAGGATCAAAATAATGGTATTCCAC
>DHOU01000014.1:52337-54592 GCA_002409745.1 Bacteroidales bacterium UBA5382 | reverse complement strand
ACAAAAGAACGGGATTTTCGGTTAGAAATAAGCGTAAGCGGTAAACCTTCCGCCTTCATGTTCCGGGCCATTTCTATTTTTCCTTCCACCCGGCCTTCCCGATGCCCTTCCGCTCGGCCTTCCATTCGTCCTTTTCTCCAAGAACGGTGCGAAGTATCCTCTATGGTATTCACATAGTCGCGATAGACTTTGATGCTTTCCTCGTAGCGGTCACGCTCTTCCGGAGTCATCGAAGCCAAGTCCACCGTCTTCTCCAGTTTCTTAAAGACTTTCTTACGATCCTTGAAAGGAATTGTTTTCAATGTTTCCATATTCTTGAGTGTATATATCCATTTATCGAAATTCGTATTGCATTCGTCTTCCCGCTTATGAAAGTAAGGAAGTTCGATGAAAATAAAACGCAGCTTATCACTGAATTGTTCATGCGTTTCGCGGTCGGCAAGAATCACGTCGGTGCGCAATTTGTGAGGAATGTCATCGAGGCAAAAATTCATAAAAAACACGCCGTAAACCGCTTTTACGTCGAAATGCCAATCTCCTCCGGGTCGCCCCTGCCGGGTGATGATGTGCGAAAGGTAAAACAGCGCCCGTTCACGAAAGTACGTCTGATAACCGTTTTGCATCTCTACGATAAAATGTTCCCCGGATTCGTTGACACAATAAATGTCGTAAATTGCCCCGCGAAACTCGTTAAAATCGGGCAGGATTTCCTTGTCGAGAAAAGTAATGTCCGTTACTGTTTTTTCGCCCTCCAGCAAGTCGTTCAAAAAATCAATCAGCAGGTCTTTGGTTGCCTCTTGTCCGAAGATCCGCTTAAAACCCATATCGGAAAATGGATTGATAAAGCGTTCCATGTCATTGTCCTAATTAATCAGGCAAAGATAGGATTTCTTTGTCGAACCGTCAAGCATTTTCTGTCGGATATATTTTTGCAGATATAAAATCTCCCCGGAAATGTCGTTCAAAGCGACGCCCCGGGTTCATAAGAAATGCATTTTAGAATCTGTTGAAATTTGTTTCGCGCTTCAAAAAGAATTATGCTTAGTAGTATTCATTGTTTTGGCGATAATCGTTTTGCAGTCTTTCCAGCTTACTATTTGGGCCTCTTTTCGCAAATAAGTATCATTGCCTCCGTAAATCAAATACGGCACACTGGTTTCATTCAGTTTCTTATAAAAATCCAAACCCTTGAAAAAGTCCTTTAAAACAGTGGAAGATGATTTAATTTCCACGCCTTTTATGGCATTCGGGGCATCGATCAAACAATCGATCTCGTTTCCCGTATTATCACGCCAAAAGTATAGTGGGGGTATTTCCGCACGATTATAGTAATTTTTCATCATGTCGGCGATTACCATGTTTTCGAACAACGCGCCTTTCGCCCAATGAATTTGTACATCCTTGCTGTTTTTAATACCCAATAGACTACAAGCGAGACCGGTGTCATAAAAATAAAGCTTGGGCGTCTTGACCAAACGTTTCGAAAAATTCCGGTAATGAGGTTGCAGAAAAAAAACGATAAAACTTGTTTCCAGAATGGAGAACCACGACTTTACCGTTTTTAAATCGATTCCCATTTCCGTAGCGATAGCGGTATAATTAAGCAATTGTCCGATTCTGCCGGCTGCAAGCCTCATAAATTTCTGGAACAAAAAAAGATTCTGAACATTGACGATTTGTCGCAAGTCTCGCTCGGCATAAGTCTGAATATAAGACGGGTAAAACAACGTCGGTTCAATATCCCGGTTATATATCCGAGGATAAAAGCCCTTAAATATAGCATCAGCATAATCATCGATAGCCAATCCGCCCACTTGCATTTCCGAAATACTGAAAGGGAGTAAATAAGTTATGAATACACGTCCTGCCAGACTTTGAGAAATTTTTTCCGATAAGAGAAAATTCTGGGAGCCGGTTAAAATAAATTCACCGGTCGTATCGCGTTCGTCGGTGATTGTTTGGATATAAGAAAACAATTCGGGAAAAAGTTGCACTTCATCAATGATTAAGCCCGATTTAAAACGAGTGAGAAACAAACGAGGGTCGGACTTTGCTTCTTCCAACGTGTCGGGATTCTCCAGATTGACATAATCATATTCGGGGAAACACATCTTTGCAAGAGTCGTTTTTCCCGATTGGCGTGGTCCGGTAATAGAAATCACCGGCATTTTTGTAGCCATCAACCGAATCTGTTTTGTTATTTCTCTTTGTATCATGTCGCAAAGATATAAATTTATTCTTTACAAATATGGAAT